>LNJB01000077.1 GCA_001587595.1 Candidatus Methanofastidiosum methylothiophilum | reverse complement strand
GAAGCACTTCATGTGGGTGACGGAAGGCTTTTCTGAAGNAAAGCCAATAATCTTTTTTCACTATCATCCGAGTCGCTCAAAAGAGATTCCCTTAAGGCTCTTGAAGGACTACGAAGGNTANCTTCAGACCGATGGNTACTCTGGCTATGATGAGGCTGGAAGCTTTCCTGGGATTAGGCATGTAGGNTGCTTAGCCCATGTAAGGCGGAAGTTCATAGAAGCCCAGAAGCTAGGGAGTAAGGAAGCAAGCATCTTTATCTCGATGATTGCTGANCTCTATGAGAAAGAAGCNGAGCTAAGGAAGTCCTATA
>LNJB01000076.1 GCA_001587595.1 Candidatus Methanofastidiosum methylothiophilum | reverse complement strand
AAGGGCTTCTTGATACTGCAAGCTTTCTTAGCCTCCGAAGAAANGAGCANNCNCCNANGCTNACNNCGATGCATNCCTGGCTTATGGCNCATGCAGGAGTAAGTCCTCCCACACTTGCGTTTGGCAAAGCNGTGAGCTATGCNCTCAGCCAGTGGGAGAAGATAACCCACTATCTTGATCATGAGCTCCTCACACCTGATACGAATAGGGTAGAGAATGCCATTCGTCCCTTTGTNATAGGCAGGAAGAACTGGCTNTTNTCGAATACCCCCTTAGGAGCCCATGCGAGTGCGAGTATCTATAGCATGATTGAGACTGCGAAGGCAAATGGCCATGAGCCCTACCATTACCTATGCTATCTCTTCAATGAGCTACCAAAAGCAAAGAGCCTTGAAGAGAAGCTTAGGCTCTTACCCTATA
>LNJB01000075.1 GCA_001587595.1 Candidatus Methanofastidiosum methylothiophilum | reverse complement strand
CCTTGATCTGCCTTTCGTTTAATCCTCTTTTTCTTAATTCTTCCTCATTAAAAATGTCTTTATGAAATACCACGGTAAATTGTCCTAATCCTTCTTTTNNTTCCACAAATTCAGGTTCAGGCAGATTTTGTTGTTTGCACAACTCAATCATCTTGAGTGTGCCCGAGCCCCAGGATTCAATGAGATTCGCATAATAAAATACAGCTGCAATGAGCGGATTNCGTTGCCTTCCCGAATGCTTTTNCNTTAGCTGCTCNATAGTGAGCGGNGGCATTAGCTTCCCAGGGTTCGATANNATGAGTTCATCGTCATATATCCGCACCTCAATGGATGAGGAAGTATCAAGGTAATCCCTATGAANCAANGCATTGATTGCCGCTTCTCGNAGCGCATCGAGCGGGTAATCCCATATTTCCCTTCTTGCCACGCCTTCAAGAGAAAGCTCTCTAACAGAGGTATCGAACATCACATTTATATTCTTTTTTATNGCTTCNAGAATGCCATCGAG
>LNJB01000074.1 GCA_001587595.1 Candidatus Methanofastidiosum methylothiophilum | reverse complement strand
TTTTCTTAGGCAGTGTTTCAGAAAAAGTATTACACAATGCCACTGCATCAGTTTTAATAGTTAGATGAAGTAATAAATAGTAAGCGTATCTATCAACATTCTCTAAGTATAATACAATAAAAGAGATNATATATCTTCAAAAAGATAACTAAAAGATAGTGCTATTTTTGTTAAACATATNTTGNNATTGANATTACTTCCTTAATTAATAATTCTTTTAAAACTTTAATAATAAAAAATTTAAATNGCCNTTTTTAATTCAATATATGAAGAGNTATAAGAAAGAATTATGGTTTAATACAAAAAATAAAGTTGAGTTTGTTAATATAACTTCTAAAGTTGAAGATGTATTNAGAGAAAGTGGAGTAAATGAAGGATTATGTCTTGTGAATGCNATGCATATTACTGCAAGTGTTTTCATTAATGATGCAGAAAGTGGTTTACATCAAGATTTTATAGATTGGCTTGAAAAAAATATTCCATCCAATCCTGGAATTTATAAACATAATAAAACAGGAGAAA
>LNJB01000073.1 GCA_001587595.1 Candidatus Methanofastidiosum methylothiophilum | reverse complement strand
TCCTCCGAAGATTGGAGAAAGAATAACTGATCCCCCTGCCATGTATTCTTCAGACATACTTACTGCAAGTGCAAATCTTGCAGGGATATGTGCCTCAAGCCAGCCTGTTGGTGAAATTAAAGGATTANCTGTTGGATTACAACTTCATGCAAATAGTCTATGTGAATCTAAGCTATTGAAAGGTATGAGAGCTGTAGAAATAGCNTGTGGNGGGATGTAATTGCAGCCTCACGAGGATAAATANAAAGATTTAAACTTAAAAATTGGTCTTGAGATACATGTCCANCTCAAGACTGAACAAAAGATTTTCTGTGAATGTTCAACAGATTATATTAACTCCCCTCCAAATAATAATATTTGTCCTATATGCACATCTCAACCTGGATCAAAACCAATGGGNATAAATGAAAAAGCACTTGAAAACCTCTTAAAAATTGGTTTATTTCTAGGATGTAAAGCTTGCGATAAGCCTTTGTATATACTAAGAAAGCATTATTTCTATCCTGATTTACCCTCAAATTATCAAA
>LNJB01000072.1 GCA_001587595.1 Candidatus Methanofastidiosum methylothiophilum | reverse complement strand
CTCACAGATATTATTTCTGAAAATAAAAGAATTGAAATCCTGTGGCTTGATGAAAAGAAAGGATTTGAATTGTTAGAAAGCGGCAGAATTTCAGCATTGTTAGAGATAGAACGGGATTTTGAGGATANTTTAAGAAGCTACAAATCTTCAACAGTTAAAATATACATTAATAGTNAAAATCCAAAGAGCATCCCTGCCTATTCAGAACTAAATAGTATAATTCTTGGTTTTAGAGATGGTGCAATTGAATCTAGAATCAGTAANCTTTCGATTGTAAAACCTGAGGTGGAGTTAGTTTACGGACCCCCATTTGGAAACAANGAAATCCCAGAAAATGAAAATTCCCAAGGTATAACCCAAGAACANATCCAGATAGATACGACAAATANTCTAANCAANCCTTCTNACTTTGAAGAACAGATAGAAAAAACAAGGAAGTCTTTTGAAGATGAACGTGGGGGGTATATAGTCCTCTTAGTTTTACTCCTTCCTCTTTTTTTAAGCGGAGGGATGTTAATTGATTTGCTTATTTC
>LNJB01000071.1 GCA_001587595.1 Candidatus Methanofastidiosum methylothiophilum | reverse complement strand
CAAGCTGGATTTTCTTTTATTGTCATATTTTTCACCTAAAAGATTTTTCATATTTAAAAGATATATAACATGCTCCTTCTCTAGAAACCATACAAGGGCCTTTCGGATTTTGAGGCGTACACATATTNCCAAATAATGGACATTCCCGAGGAGTAATCTCTGCTCTTAAAACTTCCGGGCAGCTGCATCCTTTTTCCTCCGGGATATCTTCTATTTCTATATTAAATTCNTTATATGCATCTTTGTTAGAAAATTCTTTTTTCAATGCCAGACCTGATTTTGGAATCACTGGNAATCCTCTCCATCTAATATCACAAGGTTCAAATACTTTTTCCATTAATATTTGGGCTTTAAGATTACCCTCNGCCCTTACACCACGTACATACTCATTTTCAACTTCTACTCTTTTTTCATTAATTTGTTTTAATAAAAGGTATACCCCCATAAGNATATCATTTGGCTCGAATCCACAGATTACCTGNGGAATTTTAAATTTTTTGGATATTGGTTCATAAGGTTTTATCCCAATTATTGTAGAAACATGCCCAGGATCTATAAATCCTGAAAGATTGATTT
>LNJB01000070.1 GCA_001587595.1 Candidatus Methanofastidiosum methylothiophilum | reverse complement strand
AAGTTCCCTTAAATTAAACTCAAACTCTTTTATCATCATATGATCTAATCCAAGAATCTATTATCCGATAAATATTCCTTTCTATCAATTTTGTTAGAAAACCAGCCATTTTTTGCATTCTGTCTATNATCAAAATCAGNNACATAAGGCTTAATGTCCAATACTGGAGTATTGTCAATGATGTCTATACCTGATACAAATATCTTATTTCCTTCTATCTTTTCAATGCCAAGGATTGATAAACCAATANTATTTGGTCTTTTAGGNGCTCTAGTTGAAAAAANTCCTCTTTCGACATCATCGAGATAAGGTTTTACTTTCAANGAAANTCCTTTTGAAAGATGAAANTGATAGAGCAANAAAATNTGTGAAAATCCATCTAGATCATNTAAACCTTCAACAAACTCAGGAAATATTTCTATTATGCCTTTTTTACTAGAAAANANNGATTGNATTGGAACGTTAATTTTTTCTTTAAATTCAGAGTGAACAACCCCAATAGGAGAATAGCATATTCTTTTCATAAAATTAATTTTAAAATAATTTTTATAAATATATTTGAAAGAATACGTTAGAGATA
>LNJB01000069.1 GCA_001587595.1 Candidatus Methanofastidiosum methylothiophilum | reverse complement strand
TTTTGTAGAAGTAACTGTTTCTGAGCATTCTAGATAGGTTGACTGAGAGGATGAAGCTGTCCTAACACATCCACAACAGTCTGTAACGGTAGCATTTACGGTGTTAATGGCAGTTGTATAGCAGTAGNTGCAATTACCATANTNTGGCGATTGGAGAATAACGNTAGTGTTTAGTCCTGTNGCAGGGCCAACGTTCCATGTTATTTTATTTCCACTAACAGTGCCGCCTCCATTATNAACTATAGAAAATCCAGCAGGTATTGTGTCAACTACCAANATGTTTGAAGTTGTGCTGNTGTTACAACTAANTGGTCCAGAGTAAGAAGCCACTATATTGTAAGTTATAGTCCCNCCTAAATACATTGAACCTGGGGCACCTGTCTTGGATACTGANANTGANGGNATACCNGTGACTGAATAGCTTCCTATTTTAACAGGAGGTAAAAAATTAGTTTCACAATAAAGATANNNNGGTTCAAAGATTACTACTCCTGAAGGTAAATCACTACACCAACTACCCATTGGAGTCAGATCAAAAGTTAGATTAGTAGTTCCATTTGGAACATTACCTAAAATAAATTTACCCCCACTATAAGACG
>LNJB01000068.1 GCA_001587595.1 Candidatus Methanofastidiosum methylothiophilum | reverse complement strand
AAGNNTTTAATGATCTTCTTAAAGTTGGGTATCCGGGGTATATTTTAACTAGATCTTCAGAATCGGATTATTCTGACCGAATTAAGGGAAACTATAGATATATATGGATTTCAGAAAAAAAAATTCCNAATTCTNTAATGCCCAATTATGNTGAAATAGANNAATATTTNNANGGTATCCCAAGAAAAAGCNTTGTTTTAATAGATCGAGTGGATTANCTTCTTTCAAAAAATANTTCTAGTAAGTTTTTATCNTTTGTACATCANCTAAGGGAAATGGCTNANCTTAAAGGGATTACAATAATNATATCCGCNGATTCTGAATTATTTAGTAATTTTGAAATGAAGCTTGTAGAAAAAGAAACATCCAATATNTCCNTAATAGAAAAAGAAAAGCTNCCGGATNCTNTGTTAGAAATTCTAAAATTTGTNTATAAAAAAAATATTANTGGNATAAAACCTACTTTATCTGANATAGGAAAAGATATNAATATTACTAGGCCCACTATAGGAAAAAGNATAAATCACTTGGTCANATCAANTTATCTAACAGTTTCAGTNAAGGGNAGAAACAAGGTTGTCGAGTTAACTAATAAAGGAAAAGAGTTATTTTCATAATAATTTACATGTTTTACATGTTTTTTTACAAATCCTTATACTTATGTAAAGCTTATAGTTAATCGAGTGTTTGAGA
>LNJB01000067.1 GCA_001587595.1 Candidatus Methanofastidiosum methylothiophilum | reverse complement strand
AATTCTACAAAAACATTGTGATTATTGCTAGGATACACATCTGTTAAAGTCAAGTTACTTGAGATACTAACAGATGGGGCCCCTTCATCAACTCGGATAAATCTTTTAGCTTCTATGCCAGTTAAAANTACGCCCCCCATANTATCAANCAAATGTAANGAATATTATATATAAGATTAACTTATAGTTTCAATTTCTAGATAATAAAATTACTCGAGAGTCTTTTGCAAAATCAATAGATTTATACCCTGTTTTTNCTTCTAATTCTTTACAGAACTCTAAGACATCGTCAAACATAGGCATATTTTCTACTTCAAGTCTCTTTCTAGAATAACCAACAAACATGTATGCCTTAGCTTCAATNNAGTCAGGATTTGTTTTTTCTATTAATTTAGAATACTCCTCAACGNCCTTCATATTAAAATCTTTTACAAGNGTCAGCCTNAGNATTCTTCTTTTTGTTTTAATNTTTTGGANGAGTTCTAATGATTCATTCAATTTNNTCCANCCATCTTTTATTTGAGGATTGCATATGTGCTCATATANCTCTTTTGTAGGNGCTGGAAGGGTAATATAAAGATTATCNGGATAACTATCCATTGAAGACAANACNTCAGGAGTGGTCCCATTTGTAACAAGAAAAGTTGAAAATTTCCTTTTTCTAAATTCTTCAATGAGTCCAGATAAGTCCGGGTAAAGTGTAGGTTCGCCTGCTAGGGAAATTGCAACGTTTGTAGGAT
>LNJB01000066.1 GCA_001587595.1 Candidatus Methanofastidiosum methylothiophilum | reverse complement strand
AGCCCAAATCGATTTTTGTAAACTCAACCTTCAGAGTAACGAAGAGAAACCTATGCGAGCGATCCGTCCTTGTACTTACCGAAACCATACTCACTCCTCCTCTGGTTCCCAGATCACAATCATACTTGGGAACGGGGCACTATAGATTGCACCTGAAAACTTCAGGCGCCCCCTCATATACTTTTGTATAAGTAATAGTAGCAATATCTTTTATTGTATCTATATTGCTATTTTCTTTTGTATTCATATTATCCTCCTATTTATCCTTCAAAAGCTATTTTAGGCCAAACCCATGTTTCATTGTCAATGTCAAGTTTATATCCTTCAGGTTCATTGACATATGTTTTAATGTTTTTTATAATAGCTTCCTCACCTCCATATTCTGCCATCTTTTTAGTGATTCCAGTAGTTAGAAATTTTTTAGATAATACTAATAATTCTTCTTTGCTTTTCAAAGTTACACAATCTCCAATGTGTAAGTTGTTTTTCATTGCTTTCCTCCCATTATAAATGCATTCTGAGCATAGAGTATAAAAAGTTCTTTTGCTAGTTTACTCATATCAACAAAATTCCCATTTACATACACTTTTTCCATTTTTGCTCTTTCTATCGCTTTTTTTATAATATCATTCGGAATTACAGCATTTATTTTTTTAGTATACTTATTATCATTTTTTGTATATTCATATATATTGTTTTTTATAATTCTGTAAGTGCCATTTCCATAATTTTCTAATAAATCTTTTAGAAGCATATCGCAATCTATATATTT
>LNJB01000065.1 GCA_001587595.1 Candidatus Methanofastidiosum methylothiophilum | reverse complement strand
CCTCTCCTATCTACATATTGACTCATACCATCTTCCTTTGGAGTTTCAGTTTTTTTAACTTCTTCACTTGCTTTTTCTATAACACTTTCCACTTTCTCCTCAAAAACTTTACTTTCACTTTCCTTAATAGCAGAAATGGTTTTTAAAGTCTTCTTTCTCTCAAGCTGTTCTTTTTTCTTCTTTTCTAACATTTCAGCTGCCTCTTCCCAATCATCTGCTGTAGGATTAGATGGAGAATCTATTGCTTTAATTCCTGCCAAAAGGGAGTTTCTAATACCTGTTGGATTTTGAATTATTTGAGTTATGAGGAGCTTCCCTTCTCTTTCTGCTGTCTCATTTAAGACTTTTAGATTAATAGGGCTTATTAAAATATCTGAATGTTCTGTAAATGTAAGAATTATTCTTTCTGCATTACTTTTATGAATAGCCCTAACTAAATCTGTTAGTTCATGAGATGGTTCTACTACTATTTTTTCTATAATTGTATTGTCTTCCATATTATACTTTCCAATTTATATTTTTAGTTTCTCTATCTATTTCCATATCATACAGAAATTTTGCTAATGAAGCAGGTGTTATATCATATATATATTGTAAATCTCCACTATTGTCAGTTACAGATCCAAGTAAGTCAGGTGTAAACATTTCTATCTTTGGTACAACTGCAATAGGGAGGTATCTCTTCCAAGGAAACTCCATTAATGCACTTTTAATGTCAGGTAGTAGTGCACCACCTCCACAAAGATATATTTGTGTNGGAAGCGGNCCTGCNTCTTCACAGNTTTCAAGAGCAGCTTTTAATGTTCTCATCCATAGTGTTGCTGTNGTATACATGGTCTTTTGAACCTGNCTCATTACTTCTTTNGGTAATTCTTTTTGNGANTATTTTATNTTTCTTAACTCTGCATGCCTAAAATCAGAATCAGTNANTCTTGCNANNTCTTTTGTAAACACNCTTCCTCCAAATGCAAACATCTGAGTATCTGCNACATTACCATTTTTNACNATTGCNACATCAGTNGTTCCTCCTCCTANATCAAGGAATATTGCTGAGAAATTTGTATTTCTTCCNCCTGAGTGNGCTCTTGCNACTGCAAATGGTTGAGATACAATNCCAAGNACTTCNAAATTAAGAGANGAAGCAACNTTTCTAAGAGCTTCNGTATATGTTCTTGGNGCAAAAGATGCATAGAAGTTAAGTTTTACATTCCTTCCTTTATATCCAACAAGAGAGTTTACAGGCATTCCTCCTATTTCCATACCTGTTGGTGTTATATGTAATATCTCTATATCATCATTTT
>LNJB01000064.1 GCA_001587595.1 Candidatus Methanofastidiosum methylothiophilum | reverse complement strand
AGTCAGGCAAAGAGAATGGCGAGCTAGAGATAAGTGCCGTTTGATTGGAATTATACAACAAAGCATTCTAATTGGAATGTGGCGATTTATGTAAAATCATTTCTTTCAAGATCGGTACAAATTAAATTCAGAAAGAAATTAAAAATAAATTGTTCTGAATTAATCTATCTTTTCTTCATCTTATCATTCACNACAAGAGATGCNATNTCNGGATTTGATTTTACAAGCTCTATGAATTTTAATGCNGTCTTTAGGTCNTTTAGCATNTCAACNTTTTCNGTTGANATGTCGATGAACTCTTCCCTNAGTTTCTTTATGTTCGATTCCATCTCGTAAACTTTTTCTTCTTTTAAGGGCATGCCGCAGCGATAGCAGAACTCTGAAGTCGGNCCGCAGTTCTCCTTGCACCNGGGGCATATTACTGGATGAATCTTATCGACNTCNTTTAGCTCTTCAGTTTCNAGGCCGTAGACCTTGTTGTAGATGGCCTTGTCNATGTCCCTCCCAGAAAGATGGACNTANACNCTTGGCATGTCTGAGCCCATCTGCCAGCCAAGGTAGTGGCACATCTCNGANTCTGTNAGNTTTGAAGCCANGTGTGTTGCTCTAGAGTGCCTTAGTGTGTGGGGTGAAATTTTCTTATCTATTNCTGCAATTTTTACTACGNTTTTCAAGATAAGATTAAATCTCTCATAAAGAAGGGGTTTCCCATAACTTCCAGATCTAAGACTGATAAATAGATGGGAGTTTTCATTTTTATTTGGGTGCATCTGCATCCAGTTTTTGAGGTAGGATTCCGAGAATACAAACGGCACTAACCTCTCCCCGGTTTTTCCCCTGACCCTTACTTTTCCCCCAAATTTATTGAACTCTATGTCCTTAAACTTTATTGAAGCAAGTTCCCCAATCCTAAATCCGCCTTCATAGAGAAGGGCAATCATTGCCTTGTCCCTAGGGTGATTTGCAGCTTCAATAAGTCTTAAGACTTCTTCCTTGGTCACTATCTCTGGTTTCTTGTATATTTTTCTATTTCCCTTGATATACCTTAAGCCTTCCCAATCGTCCCCCTTTAGCCACCTGAAGAACTTCTTCAGCGTCTTTTGATACTCATTTTTTGAACTTGCGGCAATGTCAGTCATTTCGACCTTTTCAAGGACTTCTATTATATCTTTGGATGTCCAATCAGGAAATGGTTTATCTTTATGCCTCTCGCATACCAATCTAAGGTCAAGCACATATCTGTTAGTTCTGAGAATTCCAATTCTTGTGGCAATAAGATAGCTTTTGAATTCATTGATTATGCTTTTGTTAGTTTCGC
>LNJB01000063.1 GCA_001587595.1 Candidatus Methanofastidiosum methylothiophilum | reverse complement strand
TAATGGCTCAAATTGATTATTATAAACAATTAATTGAAGATAATCCTAAATGGAAACTTGTAGATATTTATGTTGATGAAGGTATNACAGGCACAACAGAATCAAGAGATTCATTTCAAAGAATGATTGATGANGCCATGTCTGGCAATATAGATTTAATTATTACNAAATCNATTACCAGATTTGCTAGAAACACAGTTACNCTNNTAGANACTGTTAGAAAACTTAAAGAAAANAATATTGATGTTTATTTTGAAGAACAAAANATTCATACNATATCNAAAGANGGTGAACTTCTTCTAACAATCCTTGCTTCATATGCTCAAGAAGAATCTAGATCAGTTTCTGAAAATATGAAATGGAGAGTNAAAAAGAATTTTGAAGAAGGCTTATCTTGGGGTACTCACNTATATGGNTACAAATATGAAAACAACCAATATGAGATTATTCCTGAAGAAGCTAAGGTTGTTAAAAAGATATTTGATTTATACCTAGAAGGTAATGGCGTTCAAGCAATTACTAAAATACTTGAAGCTGAAGGAATAAAAACCAGAAACAACATCTTCTTCTCTAAATCTACAATTAGAGGAATGTTATCAAACGAATATTATACTGGCGATAAGATACTTCAAAAGACTTACTGCAAAGATTTTATTTCTAAAAGAACACTTATTAATAATGGTGAGCTTACTAAATATTATGTTGAAGATTCACACGAAGGTATTATTTCTAAAGAAGANTTTAATAAAGTTCAAGAGATGCTTAAATCTAAAANAGAAAGCATCAATTGGAAGGTTACAAAACCTCTAATACTTCCTTTTAGTGGAATGNTGGAATGTGGATGTTGTGGCAAACACTATTCAAGAAAAACCACTCCATATAAACATGTTTGGCTTTGTAGAACTAANAANGANAAAGGAATTAAAGCCTGCAATTCTAAACAAGTTCCTGAAGAAATNTTATTTGAANNTNCAAATNAAATACTAGNTACTACTTCTTTTGATGAAAAGTTATTTAAAAAGAAAATAGAAAAGATAATTGTTAAAAATGACAATNTCCTTACTTATGTTTTTAAAGATGGAACTTTAAAAGATATCAAATGGGAAAACAAATCTAGAAGTCTATCTTGGACTCCAGAAAAGAAAGCATTAGCANGACAAAAAACATTAGAACAACATAAACTAAGGAGGGCTANCAATGGCAAAGGTAACAGTAATTAAACCNACAATTAATCCACATACTCATATAGCAATGAACATGCCACANAAAAGNCGTGTAGCTGCTTATGCTAGAGTATCNACAGACCAGGATGAGCAGTTTA
>LNJB01000062.1 GCA_001587595.1 Candidatus Methanofastidiosum methylothiophilum | reverse complement strand
GGGATGTCTTTGTTGAAGAGGTAAANNCNGAACAGGGAAGTGAATCNCTGTCNCCAGTTGAAGAAAGTTTTGAAAAGCAAGGTGTTACTGAGAAGGANATCCCAGAAAGAATGAAGACTGAGTTTTACTCTGAAGAATCATCCCAAATGAGTGATATGCAAAAATTCAGCACACCTCCCATGGGAGCAGTTGTTGAAAGGGGCAAGACTCTCAAAAGGCGGGACGCGAAAAAAAAGTTGGGCATTNCAAGGAAAAAATTATTATTTATCCTGCTAGTCGTGGCTCTTGTGATAATTAACATCATAGTGATTTTCTATGTTCTAAATGATGGAACAGTTCCATTCCTAAATATCAAATTTGGTGGAAAAGAGGCAGTTACAAAAACTTTCTTTAATTATTAAATTTTTAACCAAAAACGATAAAAGGATTCTACCATGTTTTGCTGTGGGGACTATATTGCTCAGAAATTTAAAAATGGAATTAGAGGACTCAATAAAAAGAGCTGTTAATTTAGATGACATTGTTATAGTTTTTTCTAGGCCCCCTGAATTTAAATTTGGTGATGTTGCAACTCCTCTTTGCTTTGAGCTTGGAAAAAAACTTAAGAAACCTCCAGTGCAGATTGCAAATGATGTTGTAAAAAATATCATCTTGCCAGAAGGAGTAGAGAAGGCAGAAGCTGCTGGTGGTTATATCAACTTCTTTTTTGATAAAAAATACTTCTCCAAAAAGACCGTTGAAGAGGTAATCAAAAAGGATGCCTTTTACGGAAAAGGGGAGAATAAGAAAGAAAAAGTAATGGTTGAGTACTCCCAGCCCAACACCCATAAGTCTTTTCATATTGGCCACTTAAGGAATGTATGCCTTGGAGATGCATTAGCCAATATAATGGAATTCTCCGGCTATGATACTGTCAGGGCAAACTACATCGGGGATGTTGGGGCTCATGTTGCAAAGTGCCTATGGGCGTATATGAAGTTTTATGATGGGGTTATCCCAGAACAAAACAAAGGAGAGTTTTTAGGTAAGGTCTATTCTGAGGCCGATAAAAAGCTCCAGGAATCTGAAGAGTACCAGGAAGAGTATAAAGTTGTACTAAAGAATCTCTATGACGAAGACAAAAAAATAATGGAAATCTGGGAAATGACAAGGGAGTGGAGCCTTGAAGAGTTTAATAGAATCTATATGGAGCTAGGTATCAATTTTGATGTATTTCTGTATGAAAGTGAGGTAAAGGATGAAGGCATTAAGATANCAAGAGAGCTTATGGATAAAGGNATAGCGGATGTAAAAGACGGGGCTGTTTTAGTCGATCTAAAGGANTTTGACCTTGATGAGTTTGTAATACTTAGAAGCGANGGNACGGCACTTTATTCAACAAAAGACCTTGCNCTTGCTAAGAGAAAGTTTGAGGATTTCAGGATAGATCTCTCTTTGTATGTTGTTGGAAGTGAACAGAAGTTCTATT
>LNJB01000061.1 GCA_001587595.1 Candidatus Methanofastidiosum methylothiophilum | reverse complement strand
ANAAATGATTTTTTTTATGGTATGCCGTTTGGACTTAATCAAAATGAATATGTTAATGCCCAGAATCTAAAGAGGGTTTTAATGGACAAATATAAGGATATGGAAATTTCAGAAGTCATTAAAGGGCNTGAAAATGATTCTGGTCACGGAAGCATATTTACTATTANTTATGATATACCNTTAAAACTAAAAAAATTTTCAAGTGACGAGGCAAAAGAAAAAATCCTNTCAGAACTGAAATTAATTTACGGCATAGGGGATATGAAGAAAAAATACCTTAGAAGCAGAGGGTATACTACAATTGAGGATTTGATCAATCACCCTCNTTTTTCNAAAGAGGCCAAAAGTTGCCTTGNCTTGATTGAATCAAGGGATACTAAAAATATAATGAATAGAATTTCTTATTGGNTGTCCCAATCAGATGAGCTNGCCTANTGNTGCTCAGGATTCCATGAGATGGAGGACTTTCTTTTNTTTGATATAGAAACNTTNGGATTATTTAATAGGCCCATAATANTAATAGGTGTTGCAAAATATAACNGAGATACTCTTTCAATCAATCAATATTTCTTAAGGGATTTAGCTCAAGAGCCTGCAGCACTAGAAGAATTTTCNTCATTCATAGGGCCAAAGTCAGTCTTAGTTTCNTATAANGGTAAANCCTTTGACACCCCTTACATAAGGGAAAGGTTATCCTATTATGGTATNAAGCCCATTATTGAAATCCCCCATTTTGATATGCTCCATTTTGCAAGGAAAGTATGGAGAAACAAATATCCAAACTGTAGACTTGTAACTCTAGAAAAGTATCTTTTTGGAATAGAAAGAAATGACGACGTTCCAAGTGCACTTGTTCCAGAATTTTATGAAACTTATCTTAGAACTGGAAACATAGGNCCAGTTATTCCAATAATTGAGCACAACAGACATGACCTTATNACACTTACAAAGATTTTTTCAAAACTTTATGAGGAATGGAGCAAGTGATTGAAAATATACTNTTCAAATTAAGGAAAGATTCTTCTTTTGATAGAAATATTGCACANGTTGAACTTTTAGAAGAAAGAGAACCAATATATGGNNAAATCAAAGAAGAGCTGCCTATAAATCTTAGCGACTATCTTGAGAGAAAAAATATCAGNNTNTACAAACANCANNGNGANAGNCTAGANGANNTNNGAAAAGGNAANAATATTGTTATNACAACNCCNACTGCNTCNGGNAAAACNCTNGCNTTTAANCTNCCNATNTTTGAANNCNTATCAAAAGACAGCCATGCAACGGCCCTTTATCTATATCCCACAAAAGCATTATCAAATGATCAGCTTAAAGTNTTAAGGGCNCTTGAGGCTGAAACAGAGATCAGGGTAAATCCCAATGTTTATGATGGAGACACTCCCTCAGCAATAAGGCCAAAAATAAGAAATGAATCAAGGATAATAGTTTCTAATCCTTATGAGATGCACCACA
>LNJB01000060.1 GCA_001587595.1 Candidatus Methanofastidiosum methylothiophilum | reverse complement strand
CACAGTAATCAAGGACGGAAAGCTACTGACAAATCTCGCTCTTTCTCCAGGCACACAACAGACATTCGTCCAGATTGAAAACAGAGGAATGTTCACNCAAAACGACACAAGAGCTAAATTTGAGGGGCTGCCAGAAGGAGTGANGGTATCAATAACACCNGAAACTCAAAAGCTTAAGGCAAAGAAAATNGGAACATACTCNGCAACNTTTACAGTCGGACCAAATGTGCCATCTGGCAAATANCNNGTTACNCTAGTCGCATACTCTGAAAAAGGNGTCTTTGACAANATAACATTTGATTTCATAGTCCCATAAAATTAATTTTAATTTTTCTATTCTTTATTTAATTTGTAGCTATAGCATATTTCTATAACTGCTTTTGTTCATGTCATTGCTTTTTTTGGGATAACATATTTGCATGACTCTGCACCCATTGCGATACACTCTGTTTCGTGTACGTCATAATCTTTTCCTGTTGCCCACCTCATCATACTCTTCCAAAACCCAACTGGAGGCCAGCATATACACTGATTTGATTTATGATTGCCGCAATAGAAGCAGTTCTGTATTTCTATATTGAAGGCATCAGGAGTTTCAGTCAAAACATGGGGGACTCCGTAAAGATTTTCACTTTCTTTTAAGACCCTCTTCAAAATAAATCTAGCTTTGCCTTCATCATTCATGAACTTAGTTGCAAATCCAGCAAGTCCAAACAATGTCGGATTTGATTCAAGCGCATAGTCAAATGTAAGCTTTCCCCATCTGGTAAGTAGGGGCCTTGCAGCCTTCTCACCGAATAAATCAATCACAGCCCCCATCGCACTTTTGAATCTATCCATATCTAGGGTAGGCGTGTCATCATCAGGGGGCGGATTTTGTATGTAGTCAGTTAACTTTGTTTGAGTGAGAAGCATCTTTAAGCCTCTTTCCCCAAGTTGATCTTCAACGCTCTTGAAAATTATATTTAAAAGAGAGCCAGGTATCCTATAATCGCTCATAATGATCAATTACTTGCCTAAATTGTAAATATATAAGATTTACCAAAAGAATAGGATACAAATTAATTATTATGGATTTTACTTATAACAACTATTGTTTTTTTAAAGCCCAATTATTCTCTTAAAATCAGGAAATTATTTAATCATTATAATTTTGGCTGAAAATTAATTTAATAAAAAGAAAAAGATAATTTTATTTTATCCTCTGCATGTTCTGCCGCAAGTGCGTGTCTGTTTCTGCTGAGCTGTTTTATTTGGACATTCTCCTATGCAGTTTGACTTGTCACAGTTGCCATCGCACGTACCATTTCTAATGCAGTTGCCTGCATTTGGGCATGTATTTGTGGCATCCGCTTGACCTCTAAATGAAAGGACAGCACCGATGCTCACCATCGCAATCAAGAAAATGACTGCAAGGCCAATTATATGATTTNTCTTCATAACAATCACCTTAACGTTAAGNATNNGCAGCCAATATATAAGGGATTTCCGAGATTATTCCCA
>LNJB01000059.1 GCA_001587595.1 Candidatus Methanofastidiosum methylothiophilum | reverse complement strand
GAGGAAATTTTAAGTTTATAGCTCTCCATACAATTCCAGCTTCTGATATTTTATACCTGTCTTTATCATACAGATTTATATCACTATTTTTTAATTCTACAGTAAAATCAAGTAAACTGGATGGGTCTATAGTTAGATAATTACTTAACCATATTCTNCCAATTTCAAGATTACCNTGTCCAANAAACTCTATTTTCCAATATCTNGTAACTTNNTGATGNNATAAATTTNANTATTATATCACTATTCCATGTTAAAGTAGTAGAATAAGCAGGAGAACNCCATGAATTACTTGTATTNGCATANACATTTATNGTAGTAGAAGAAGNTAAATTNTGTCCTAATACTGCTATTGTAGTNACAGGAAGAGCAGAACCNAAATCAAATACTATACTCTGTGTTGTAGAAGCATNNGTTTTCCATAAAGTAGANAATCTTTGGTCAGTAACATTTACAGCAGGAAAATCAGTAAGAGCACTTGAAGCANTAATATTTGAACTTGTCAAATTATCTATATAATCAGGATATGTTACTCTCATCTGTCTTCCTCCAGATTCANACTGTATGTAAATTTCATACTTTCATTATGAGTAAACACTATGGAGCCATCTATACTACAATAAAGTGGTTCAACTAGAGGATACCCACGGATTGTATCAAAGTTACAGAATATAATGGATTTGCTGTTTGCTACAGTCTTGTACATTGTATAAATACCGTTTATCATATCATTTGAAGTAGTAGGGAATGATAATTCTATTCTTCTCCATGAAACTCCAGGTATTGATATTTTCTGTCTATCTTTACCATAAATATTTACATCACTCCGTTTTTTAGTAACTTTGAAATCCAAAAGACTGGACGGTGATATCTGTAAATAGTCCCCCATCCATATTCTACCTAGTTGTATTGTATTTGTATTAGTTATAGAAATTTTAGCATAAGCATATTTATCCTGTCTTACAATAAAATCATCACTTTCTGTAGTTAATAAATCACCACTTTCTGTAGTAATAAAATCAACAGTTATTACATTACTTGTTAATTCATTTGCATTTTCTATTTCAGTTGTACCAACATAGACAGGAGTATCAAGAAATTTCAGTATAATACCATTATTATATGATAATGTCTGTGTTACAGGAGGGCTTGTCCAGTCATTGATATAGTTGAAAGCTACTGATATTGTAGCACTAGGACTTAAATTATGCCCAAGTAAAGCTATAGTATTTATTTTATATCCGTGGTCAGTAAAATCTATAATAATGGATGAAGTGCTGGCCATCATGGAACAAAAACCAAGCCGTTGGTCTTGTACATTTGAAATAGGATAATTAGGATTTACTGTTGCACAAGTAAGTTTAGATGAATCCAATTTACTGATTATATCATTATATGCTATTCTCATATATTACCCACGATGCTTCTTGCATCAATTTTAACCGTTCTATTCCTTGTAGCAGGGAATATCTTTTCAAGTATTGGCTTGTCATCAAGATTCACTACTAAATGAATATCA
>LNJB01000058.1 GCA_001587595.1 Candidatus Methanofastidiosum methylothiophilum | reverse complement strand
TAGACTCTTACTCTTCTCTTCTGTTTTAATTGGTATCTTAGAAGATTCAAAATCTATCTCCTCTGCATTTTTGTCTCCTGATAATACTGTTTCAATCCTAACTGGCTTTGATTCAACAAATATTTTTACTTTTACAAATGTAGCAAAATGATTGTAAAGAATTCCACCTATTATTAATAGAGCAAAGAGAGGAATGACAACCCTTAAGAAAGTTTTTGATATTTTCTTTTTACCAGTAGTAGGAATATTCTTGTTTTGATTAAAAGGCGGTTTAAATTTAAAAAATTTTGGTCTTACTTTTTTAGATTCACTCTGAATACTTTCAGTAACTACATCTTTTTCTATTTTAGGAATATCTTGNTCAATTGAAATAAAGGGAGAGGGAGTTTTAAGACCCCTCCTATCCACATATTGACTCATACTATCTTCTTTTGGAGGTTCAGTTTTTTTAACTTCTTCTTCACTTGCNTTTTCTATAACACTTTCNACTTTNTCTTCAAAAGCNTTACTTTCACTTTCTTTAATAGCAGAAATNTTTTTTAAAGTTTTCTTTCTTTCAAGCTGTTCTTTTTTCTTNTTTTCTAACATTTCAGCTGCCTCTTCCCAATCCTCNGGTGTAGGATTAGATGGGGTATCTATTGNTTTAATTCCTGCNAAAAGAGAGTTNCTAATACCTGTTGGATTNTGAATTATTTGAGTTATGAGGAGTTTTCCCTCTCTTTCTGCTGTTTCATTTAAGACTTTTAGATTAATAGGGCTTATTAAAATATCTGANTGTTCTGTAAATGTAAGAATTATTCTTTCTGCATTNCTTTTATGAATAGCNCTNACTAAATCAGTTAGNTCATGAGATGGTTCTACTACTATTTTTTCTATAATTGTATTGTCTTCCATATTATNCTTCCCAATTTATATTTTTAGTTTTCCTGTCCATTTCCATATCATACAGGAATTTCGCAAGTGANGCAGGAGTTATATCATATATATATTGTAAATCTCCACTATTATCAGTTACAGATCCGAGTAAATCAGGTGTAAACATCTCTATCTTTGGTACAACTGCAATAGGGAGATATCTTTTCCAAGGAAACTCCATTAATGCACTTTTAATATCAGGAAGAAGTGCACCGCCTCCACAAAGATATATTTGTGTAGGGAGTGGTCCTGTATCTTCACAGCTTTCAAGAGCAGCTTTTAATGTCCTCATCCATAGTGTTGCTGTTGTGTACATGGTCTTTTGAACCTGCCTCATTACTTCTTTAGGTAATTCTTTTTGTGAGTATTTTATCTTTCTTAACTCTGCATGCCTAAAATCAGAATCAGTCAATCTTGCTAATTCTTTTGTAAATACTCTTCCTCCAAATGCAAACATCTGTGTATCTGCAACATTCCCATTCTTAACAATTGCTACATCAGTAGTTCCTCCTCCTACATCAAGGAATATTGCTGAGAAATTTGTATTTCTTCCTCCTGAGTGAGCTCTTGCAACTGCAAATGGTTGAGATACAATACCAAGCACTTCAAAATTAAGAGAGGAAGCAACTTTTCTAAGAGCTTCTGTATATGTTCTTGGAGCAAAAGATGCATAAAAGTTAAGCTTTACATTTCTTCCTTTATATCCAACAAGAGAGTTTACAGGCATTCCTCCTATTTCCATACCTGTTGGTGTTATATGTAATATCTCTATATCATCATTTTTAAGACC
>LNJB01000057.1 GCA_001587595.1 Candidatus Methanofastidiosum methylothiophilum | reverse complement strand
CTAAAAGCCTTAGGTCTTCATATAATTAGGTTTAAGGATGAAGATGTAAAAAGAAATATGGAAGAAGTATTAAGATCAATAGAAACTTGGATTTTAAATTCCAAGAAATAAATCAAAAGCACAAAGGCAAATCCCTCCCGGCTAAAGCCGTACTCCCCTAAAGGGGAGAATAGTTCAAGTACTCGAAATAAATCAAAAGCACAAAGGCAAATCCCTCCCGGCTAAAGCCGTACTCCCCTAAAGGGGAGAATAGTTCAAGTACTCCAAATAAATCAAAAGCACAAAGGCAAATCCCTCCCGGCTAAAGCCGTACTCCCCTAAAGGGGAGAATAAGACCAAGTACTCGAAATAAATCAAAAGCACAAAGGCAAATCCCTCCCGGCTAAAGCCGTACTCCCCTAAAGGGGAGAATAAGACCAAGTGTTGAATAAAGAGGATAAAGATGTCAAATTTTCCGTATGACAAGAAAATGAAAGTATTATCAAAAAAACTAAGGAAAGAAAGCACTTTGTCAGAAGTATTGTTGTGGGAGCATTTAAAAAAAAGGCAGCTGTGCGGTTGTAATTTTAATAGACAGAAACCGCTATTAAATTATATTGTTGATTTTTATTGTAAGGAANNATCTTTNGTAATTGAGATTGATGGTGCAAGTCATGAAAATAAGTATGAAAAGGATTTAGCAAGGGAAANNGANTTAAAAGCCTTAGGTCTTCATATAATTAGGTTTAAGGATGAAGATGTAAAAAGAAATATGGAAGAAGTATTAAGATCAATAGAAACTTGGATTTTAAATTCCAAGAAATAAATCAAAAGCACAAGGCAAATCCCTCCCGGCAAAGCCGTACTCCCCTAAAGGGGAGAATAAGACCAAGTACTCGAAATAAATCAAAAGCACAAAGGCAAATCCCTCCCGGCAAAGCCGTACTCCCCTAAAGGGGAGAATAGTTCAAGTACTCGAAATAAGTCAAAAGCACAAAGGCAAATCCCTCCCGGCTAAAGCCGTACTCCCCTAAAGGGGAGATTTTTGTTTTATTTGAGTGATTTAGTTGTTATAAAGCTTTAAAGTAAAGTTTTTTTATTGGTATATATGATAAAATATTTATGAATGGAAAGGAGATGATTATTATATATATGGAAAAAGAAAAAAAATACATATTGAAAGAGGATAAAATAAAAATTTTGTTAGATAAGGAACGTGTTTTGAAGTCAGAAGGAATAATTCAATGGTATATTGATCCAGAAGATGGTTATGATGAAACCAGAATAAGATTAGTGGAGCAGAAGACTGCTTCTGGGATATCAAAGAGATGGGTAAAAACTTCTAAGAAGAAGCTTGTTTGTAAGGATGAGAGAGAGGAAAAAGAAGAGATAATAGAGATAGATGAAGCAGAAAGGCAAAAAATTATGGGATCTCGTAGTGTTTGTAAGATCAGGCATTATTTGTGCAGGGATCCTGAAATAGTTGTGGATGAGTTTTTGACTCCTTATGGTAAGAAGTATAATAACTTTGATTATAAGTATGTTATGGAAGTAGAGCTTAAGAAGGTTGAAAAGTCTTTTGAGGAAATACTGTTGGAAAATAATCTCAATGATTATATTAAAGAAGAGGTAACCGGGGGTATTTCTAACAAAGATATAGCTGTGCAGGCTAATGATTTTATAAAAGAGATTAAGTATGTTGAGAATAGGTTGGAGGGAACGGTTACTGTTTTTTTCTCTCCAGGAAAATCTATAA
>LNJB01000056.1 GCA_001587595.1 Candidatus Methanofastidiosum methylothiophilum | reverse complement strand
AGTTGCAAACCAGGTCCAGCCTGTAGAGCTCTTCCAAGCGGCTATTATTTCATTTCCACAAACAAACTTCTTCCCGTTCATTTCAATAATTGCTGCCGTTCTGCATCACCTGATTGTATCTGCAAAAGGCAGGACTAATACCTTGTCATGGACTAGAGCTAAAAATAGGGCCAGAAATTAGATCTTATTTTAAAGGCCAGAAAAATATACATCAACGTTTAATTATATGAGAAATTAAAAATAATATTTCAGATTCTATTTTATCTTCCTTGTTTCTTCTTTAATCCTTTCTTTCAAATCTGGGTCAGAATTTACAATCTCAATCATTTCTAGAAAAATGTTGAGGTCTTTTATGAGTCCAACGTCTTTTTCAGCGCATTCAAAAAAGAATTTTTTTAATTCCTTTTCATGTTTTTCCATTTCAAAGATTTTATCTTCCTCTAACGTCATGCCACAGCGGTAGCAGTACTCTGATGTAGGGCCGCAGTTCTCCTTGCATCTTGGGCATATTAAGGGTTTTAAGGATTCTTTTTCCTTTTTTTCATCAGTTTCAAATCCATAGACCTTGTTGTAGATGGCCTTATCAATATCCCTCCCTGANAGNTGNACATATATNCTNGGCATGTCTGAGCCCATNTGCCAACCAAGGTAGTGGCACATTTCTGANTCTGTNAANTTTGAGGCCAGATGCGTGGCACGNGCATGCCTCAAAAGATGTGGGGTAATCTTCTTTTTTAGNCCTGCATTNTTCACCGCCTTTTTCAATACGAGNCTATAGACATCATAATAGAGGGNTTTGCCATAATTNCTCATTCCNAGCCCAACAAAAAGATCTGTATCNTCNCCNGGGCAAGGATGCATCTGCATCCAGTTCTTAATGTAGGATTCAGAGAAAACAAAAGGAACTAGCCTCTCCCCAGTCTTTCCACTAACTTTGACCTTGCCGCCAAACTTGTTGAACTCTATGTCCTTGAATTTAATTGATGCAAGCTCCCCTATCCTAAATCCACCTTCATAAAGGAGTGAAATCATGGCCTTATCCCTGGGATGCTTAGCTGAATCAATTAACGAGAATACTTCATCATTTGTGAGGATATCAGGTTTTCTATTAACCCTTCTGTTGCCTCTTAAGGGTTCAATTCCTTCCCATTTTTCTCCCTTGTACCATTTGAAGAATCTTCTAAGGCCCTTCTGGAATTCATTTTTTGTATGAAGGGATATATCTAGCATTTCAATTTTTTCTAGAACTTCTGTAGTATCTTTTAATCCCCACTCAGAAAAAGGCTTATCATTATACCTCTCGCAAACTAATCTTAGCGAAGACATGTATTTGATAGTTCTATGCAGACCAATTCTCGTGGCTATTAGGTAACTCTTGAATTCCTTTATCGCAGTTTTATTTTCTTCACAGATGTTTGATTTATCCAGCAGAGCCATTTGATTCTCATATCTTATTTTTCCCTTGTGAATGTCCATGACCCTAGCATTTGGTAGTCAAGATATATACATTATCCTTGGGATTTCGTATTTATTAAATTGGCTCCCTCGGGGCTTTTCATTCTAATTCAAAATCACTCAGCCTAGTATATAAATAAAAATAATTTCTGTAATTCTTATATTATTCACAATGGGCATACCTTGATACACATTCCACAGCGTAGGCCCCCAAGATCATTGAACATATAATCTCTGCATTTCTGTCTTTGAATTGTTCCATCCCTTGACAAAGCTGAAACAGGGCATACGTCTATACACTTATTGCAGTTTTTACAGCGGCTATCTATAAATTCAGAAGAATGAGAATTGGCAACAAATGGAGCATCAGTGATTATCGCCGCCATCCTGACTCTAGGGCCAAATTTATCAGTAATCACTAGATGATTAAGTCCAAAC
>LNJB01000055.1 GCA_001587595.1 Candidatus Methanofastidiosum methylothiophilum | reverse complement strand
GAGGGAAAATAATGGTAAAGAAAATAATGACGGGCAATGTAGCCGCTGCTTGGGGCGCAAGACTTTCTAGGACAGAAGTAATCGCTGCTTACCCCATAACTCCACAAACAAGTATAGTAGAAAAATTAGCTCAGTTTGTTTCAAATGGAGATCTTAAAGCAGAATATATTCATGTGGAATCTGAGCATTCTGCAATGGCTGCATGTATTGCAGCTTCACAAACTGGTGCTAGAGCTTTTACTGCCACTTCTTCTCAAGGATTGGTATTAATGCATGAGCTGCTTCACTGGGCGTCTGGAGCTAGGACCCCAATAGTTATGGTAAATGTAAATAGGGCATTAGCCCCACCTTGGAATGTTTGGGTTGAGCATACGGATATGATGTCTCAAAGGGATACTGGCTGGATTCAATTTTACGCTGAGAGTAATCAAGAAGTATTGGACACTTTAATAATGTCTTATAAGTTATGTGAAGATAAAGAAATACAATTACCGGCAATGATAGGTNTNGATGCTTTTTATTTATCCCATACGTCTGAGATAGTTGATATTCCAGATCAAGANCANGTAGATAGATTTCTCCCAAACTATGAATCTGCATANCCNTTAGATACTGAAAATCCTTTAAGNATAGGATCTCTTTCAATGCCAAATCAGTGGTACTCTGAATTCAGATATAAAATCTATGNGGCAATGGAAAGAGTATTACCTAAATTAAATCAAATTGAAGAAGATTTCTATAAAGAATTTGGAAGNAAATATACNGGTCCCTTAGAGCTATATAATACTGAAGATGCNGAAATTATTCTAATAATTTCAGGTGCAGCTTCTGGAACTATTAAGGAAACAGTAGATACTTTTAGGAAAAAGGGGATTAAAGTTGGATTAATAAGATTAAGGATTTTTAGACCCTTTCCTTCAGAAGCTTTAGGTAAAGCTTTGTCAAATGCCTCTTTTGTCGGCGTAATTGATCGTTCTTTCTCATTTGGCCATGAAGGCGCAATTTTCACAGAGTTAAAAGCATCCCTATATGGAAGAAAAAGCGTTCCTATGATCAAAAATTTTATTGTAGGAATTGGAGGGAGAGACATTACTACAGATACAATTACCAAAATCTATGAAAATTGTTTTAACTGTTTAAACAATAAAAAAGTTGATGTTCCCGTAGAGTGGATAGATATTAAGGTGTGAATATGAAAAGAGCAGGTATCCCAGTAGAAGAATTTCTGTATTCAGGCCACACAGCATGCCCTGGGTGTGGGGCTATGTTAGTTGCTAGATATGCCTTAAAGGTACTTGGAAAAAATACAATAATGAACATACCTCCATGTTGTTTTGCTGCAGTTCCAGGTACATTCCCAGATACTTCGTTGGGAGTACCTTTGTTGTATAATGCATTTGAAACTAGTGCAGCTACGGCCTCTGGTATAGAAGCTGCTTTAAAAATAAAAGGTAAAAAAGAAAAAATTAATGTTGTTGCTTTTGCCGGAGATGGCGGAACTGCAGATATAGGTATCCAAGCCCTTTCTGGTGCAATAGAGCGAGGTCATGAAATTATATACATATGTTACGATAATGAAGCGTATATGAATACTGGAATACAAACTTCGAGCCTCACTCCAATAGGTGCTGCGACAACAACAAATCCAGTCGGCAAAAAGGGTGGTTGGAGAGTTAGGAGTAAAAAAAATATGATGGACATAGTGGCAGCACATAATATTCCTTATGCAGCTACAGTCAATCCTTCATATCCAATGGATTTCATTAAGAAAATTGAGAAGGCAAAAAGTATAAAAGGCCCTTCATATATACACGCCTACTCTGTTTGCCCTACTGGATGGAGGTGCCAATCAGAACTTGGTTTAGAGATAGGAAGGCTTGCTACAGAGAGCGGGATATTCCCTCTTTACGAATTCGAAAATGGCAAGTACACAATTAATTATAAG
>LNJB01000054.1 GCA_001587595.1 Candidatus Methanofastidiosum methylothiophilum | reverse complement strand
ATTTCATTCTTTGGATATACAGAAACTTCCTTCTTCTTTGGAAACGTATAAAGATCTAATAAACTATTTGCCATTTTAAATTCTCCTTTTTGATCTTAAAACATAACAGTAAATTATGTTTATATTACTCAAACATTAGCTTAGCTATCCCAACAACAGCTCCAATAACTCCACCAACAATAGCTCCAGGCCAATTACCAACAGTGCCTCCAACAAAAGCTCCTGTTACAGTATCTGATGAAACTGAAAGCACTTTTGATACTGTAGATCTTTCACGTTGTAAATATGTCTTTGGAAAGCCAAGTCCTGGCTTCATAGCATTAAAAACAGAGCGTTCAAAATCTAGTACTTCCATAGGCCATAATACATTTTTTGCAGCAAATGTATAATTCGCATCTGTTACTGTTGCTGCAGTCATGTAATAAAACTTCATCATTTCAGAGTAACCTTTTATCACATCTTGATTCCAATTAAGTTCTTTAACAAACTTATTTTCTGCTTCTTTAAGCATTTTAAACTTTGTATCGGCAGAAATAGTTGATAAGATTTTTGTTCTATTACTTTCAATCTGAGCTTTTCCAATAATAAAGGAACTACAATTAACTGCTCCGAGTTCACGCATTTTAAGTTTAAACTCTGGAAGAGTTTCANGAATAAGATTTTCGTCTTTGTCAACAATAACTTTCCTAGTTTTTTCATCTAATTCTTCCAAAGTTGTTGCAGTTGAGAAGTTTTTATTCCACAAAGACTCNACATCAAANCCTGCCATAAACTTTCCNTACATATCGTAGAGACTTGGAAANTCTGCAATAGCATATCCTACTCCAAAAAANACTTCATTAAAATTCTGATCAACATAATCTGCNTAAGGATANTCAGCAATAATACTTGCTCTATACGCAGCAGTAGTATTGATTAAATCTGCATGTCTATTCTCAATATAAGGAGCAAATCGCTGCTCATGCGATCTCCATGCAGAAGTTGAATTTCCTCCACCCATTTTAGCTCCTAATAAGTAGCTGCTGCAGCAATTCCAAGTAATGCTCCAACTCCAGCACCAACTCCAGCATAAGAATAGCCAACTACATTAGCAGCATTAGCTCCAGTTCCATATACTGCAGAACCAAGGCTACCAACATCACTAGATGTTTTAATTGCTCCTCCCACCATAGCTCCCATTGCAGCTCCACTCAACGCNCCACTTAAAACTCTTGAAGCTGTGCTAGCTCCAGCTACATCTGTCTTAGNATTAGTTGCNCCNTGNAAAGCCCCTAGCGCCGCGCGTTCAAANTCAAGAACNGTAAAAGGCCAAAGTATATTCTTTGCTGCCATAGCATAATTNACTTCATCAATATCTGTNTTTGCTGAGAAGTAAAGNTTCATNACTTCAGCATAAATTGATACAACNTGTTTATTCCAATCTAGATGTGTTTGCCATCTACTTTGAGCAACTGGAATTAATCTNGTACTTTAANTCAGCAGAAAACTTTGCAACCATCTTNGTTCTTGTATCTTCAATCAAAGATTTTCCAACAACAAAACTACTACTCATAACAGAATTTAAATCTCTCATTCCAGTCTGGAGTCTTGGAATTGAAGTAGTTTCTATCTCATCATCAATTAAAGCTCCTTCAGCTGCTATTAGATCATTTACAACAGAAGAATCAATAGTATCATTATATTCCTGAGTCCAAAGAGCTTCAATATCCAGTCCTGCCATAAACTTTCCATACATGTCGTAAAGACTTGGAAAGCTAGAGATTGTATATCCTGCACCAAAGAAAGCATTATCAACTTCTATGTCAGTATAATCTGCAAAAGGAGAATTTGAAATTGCTCCTATTCGCGCAGAATAAACAGAAAGTAAAAAATCACTATGTCTTGCTTCAATATAACCAGCATAACGAATTTCGCTCCAAGTATAAGCTGGCGCACTACCTCCTCCTCCTCCACCCATTTTATACACCTCCTAAACTAAAAGCAAAAGTTCTTGAAATCTCTTTACATCCAACGACACTTGCTATTTGCCAT
>LNJB01000053.1 GCA_001587595.1 Candidatus Methanofastidiosum methylothiophilum | reverse complement strand
ATTTATTTTTATCAATATTATTTATTTCCGGAATTATTTATCCAAGTCTGACGGGTATCGAAAAGATTAACAATGAAAATCTTAACTTAATACAATCNGATATTCTTTCAGAAGTAATGTTAAAATACGGTTATGAAGAAAGTCCNAAATTTAANGCATATCTNATTTGTGCTGAATCCGGCGAAAATTCTCATATNGAAAAAGAATACCGCTTTGATTATAAAGGAACAGCAAATGATACNTCNTATTGGCCGGCTTCTACGGTTAAATTATTTGCTTCAGTTGCNGCTTTAAAAAAAGCNCAAACANTAAAAATNTCNCCAAAAGANAAAATATATTTTAAAATTAAAAAGAGAACTTATTCAGATACTCTNGAAAATCTGATAAANGAATCNATTATTAATAGTGATAATATTTCTTACAATTTTTTAGTTCAATTNTCGGGATTTGATTANTTGAATAGAAATTTTNTNTGGAATGAAAACGGNTTCAGGAAAACGATGCTTTTTAAAGCATATGGTCTCAGCNAATGGAAAAGAAGNATGNGNGCNCCCGTTTCTTTTACAGAAATGATTCCNGTTTATGTACAAAGAGATAAGAAATATTATGTNAGAAAAAAAGTAACTTATTCCAGCCTTAAGGTTAATAAAAAAAGNTATTCTCAAACAAGTCTTTATGATGTTGGAGAATGCATGCATAGATTTATTTTTCAGAATGATCTTTCGCAAGATGAGTGNTATAATNTAAANGAAGATTATAGAAATATTCTAACAAATGCNTTATCTGAAGATAAACTTACATTTAATGAAACAGTAAAAATATTTAANGAAGAATTCGNTAAGGATTTTNNATTTTATAATAAACCNGGATTCGGTAANGGNTGGTATTCAGAGGTAATCTATTTNAAAGATCCNTTTTACGGNAGNCANTGGNTTCTGTCTTTAGCTGATTATTCCGGNGCGGATTCNTTAAAAGATGAATTATCAATTATNGCAAAAATAATAAAAAANAATGATCTGTTTGAGAATAAAACTTTATTTACCAAAAACATCAAAGATAAATAATTCCTTGTATATTAAATAGTATTTTGAAATTGACAATTAATGATTTGAATTGATTTTTGAACCACGAGGATGAAATATATGTTAAAGAGATTTTTTACTGCATTACTTCTTCTGTTTTTTATTTCCTGCGGAAACAATAGTTCTGATTCAAAAGCGGAAATAACAGATAATAAAAATTCCGTTTCTGATTCATCAAAAAATGANGGAAAATCACAGTTTACCTGGGANCAGATTAGCAAACTTATAGAAAGTGATAAAGCGAATAATATAAGAAATTTCGAGTGTACCAAGGAAGATTGGGAAACAGCGATTAAAAATTATAATGAAACTGTTATTACTACTTTAAAAACCAGAAAATACGCTACACCAGAATTGATAGAGGCAATGTCAATTGTTCCGCGTCCTTTCTTTGCTTATAATTATGAAAAAAATGAAAGCAGAATGATGCAGACAAATGATTTCAATGTTATTCTTGATTTAGGCTGGGGTTCTACGATGTCTGCNCCGAGTATTCAGGGCTTTATGACAGCGAATCTTAATCCGAAAAAAGATGAAATCGCACTAGAAATCGGTACCGGTTCAGGAATTCAGGCTGCTATACTTTCACGTCTTGTAAAAAAAGTTTATAGTATAGAAATCAGAGAAAAACTTGCTGAAAGAGTAAATCATACTTTAAAAGCAGTCGGCTACGATAATATTGAAACNAAAACNGGTGACGGATATTATGGTTGGGAAGAAAAAGGTCCTTTCGACATAATTATTGTAACCTGTCAGGCAAATCATATTCCGCCTGAATTGATAAAACAGCTAAAACCTACCGGTAGAATGGTTATTCCTGTTGGTCCTGCATGGTCAAGAAATCAGCAGATGCTTAAAGTATGGAAAGATCCTGAAACAGGAAAAGTTGTTTCACAGAGACTTTTAGCAAGTACTTTGTTTATTCCTATGCTGGGAGCTAATGAGGGGAAAAAGGATAACAAATGATTAAGAAAAATTATTTCTGGTCTCTGTTCTTTATATGTGCTTCTACTATTTCTCTTGAAGTTGCTATGCTGCGGTTTTTTTCCGCAGCATCATGGCAGTCTTTCGGAGCAATGGTTATAAGTATTGCTTTGATGGGATTCGGTGTCAGCGGCACGGTTCTTACTATTTTTAAGGACTTTTTTCATCATGAGACCAGAAAGAAGATTTCTTATATAGCAATATTATACCTGATATCTCTTTCTCTTTCTTTTTTAGCAGCATCTTATATTCAGTTTAATCCAAATAAAATGCTAAACCCCTCAACTATTCCGG
>LNJB01000052.1 GCA_001587595.1 Candidatus Methanofastidiosum methylothiophilum | reverse complement strand
GTTGAAATTTAGCTGAACCAACTGCGGAAAATAATAAAACTGCTCCGCATAAAGTTTTTAATATTTTTGCTATATTAGTCTTTCTTTTTTTCTGAAAAACAAACCCTGCTATCAAGAGCAATATNGATAAAGCGTTTAATAAAATAAATCTAATAAAAGGAGAAATTTGAGAAAAGGCATATCCAGCAAAAAACAGTAATCCGATAGAAAGAAAAAATAATCCGATAAAATTAGTTATATTTCTNAANTATTTTTTTTCAGCTTTTAAGATTATATCTTTATAGTTTTTTTTTTGATCTACTATTTTTGACTTTTTAGAAGTTCTATTTGATATATCTATTTTGGCNTTAGAAGATGNCTCTTTCTTAAATTTACCTTCTAAAAGTCTTTCTATCTTAATAAAAAGAAAAGCTGAAACAAGCAAAGANGTTAAAGAAAGAAAAATACTAATANATAGTAAAAANTATTCCATTNACGCNCCTTAATATAAGGCTCTTTNTATAAAGAGCCTTATGAATAAGAATCAATTTTCTATTCTTTATTATCAGCTTCAGAATGTTCAGGAAAAACCAAAGCCGCAACAATATAAAGAATTGCTGCAATAATCAGAACAAAATTGAATCCGGCAATCTGAGACAATATTTTTGCACTAACGGATGAAATTACNGAAAANGCTCCNTTAATACTCCATGCCCATGGAACAAAAGCNGATTTTTTTCCNTTTANCTGNCCAAGACCTAAAGGAAAAAAGAAACCTAGAAAAATAGCTACAGGAGCTGAAATAATCAAAGAGATAACTATACGTAAAGGAAATGAAGCAAAACTAAAAAAATGAATTAGTGAAGGAAGAATAAATATAATAAACAAAACACCCAGGACAGTAAAAAATGATGCAAACCTGACACATCGTTTTGGATTATTAACAAATTTTTCTGAAAAATAAGAACCTACTCCGGCATAAATCAATATACTAGAAAGTACAATCGAGAAAGAATAAATTATATCTCCAAGAAACAGAGCTAATTTCTGAATTAGAATCATTTCAATAAAAAGAAATCCCAGACCTAGACACATGAAATATGTCCCGCTTTTTAAGTAGAATTTCGGNGATAAATGNAAATGCTTTTTTCTTTTNATTATAAATTTNGCTGCAAAAGGTATTAGAATAACAATCAANGCTGAAACCAGTACATTAAAAAAGTTTGAAAANANTATTAACGATCCGATTTCCTGTTGAGGAAGTCCGCCNAATTCATAAGTAGANATTGCTTTATTGAGCTTTGAAGGCTTTAATAGAGAATANAAATAAGGACAATTATCTCTTGCCGGCTGAAAATCGAAAATGCAATTATCAAGCTTTTCTGATCCGTTAATAATACCGCCAACCAGAGAATATAACTGGTCATCCTTCATTTTAATCACAGGAGCAATATCCATAGGATCTGTATTATCATTTTCTTTAATCTTTATATACTGAGATATGTTGTAAATAGCTCCGTCACCTGTAATCCCNGGATAGTACATTAGATCAAAAGCTAAGTCTGAAGAGAATTTACTTAAAGTATCAATTTCAGATTTTTCAAAATCTCCTTTTTTAACCAATATAAGCATTTTAAAAAGACTTTTGATAACAACAATTCTGTTATTCGGATTATCTCCATTCTCAGAAATATAATCTCTCACTGTTTTAACAAGTCTTAAAGCGTAAAAGAAATTTTCAGAAACATCTATTCCTACAGATAAAATCCCTTTTTCTTTTAAAAGATTATCATAATCTTTTAAAGCCTCAACTGTCAGAAGATAATTTTCCTCCTGACGGGAAGAAACTGCATAATCAGAAATTTCAACGAGATCATATTTCTTCTTTTCTCTTAAAGCAAANGTCCTNCCGTCATTTACAATAATAGTNTGGTCTTTTCTGTTAAGAAGATTTCCGTTCATTTCTGAAAATTCATCTTTCAGAAGAGAAATCATAAACGGATTTGGTTCAACTATTGTAAGATTTTTTGCACCCAATTCATAGGCTTTAAAGACATTAAATCCGCCACCACAGCCGATTAAAAGAGTTTCCGGATTTTTCTTTAATAGATACTGAGCATTGTATAAACTGTAATGCGCAAATCGTGTATCCTCAGATTTTACAAATAGACCGTCTGCTCTGTTTCCGTCAATATATATGCCTGGATAAATATCCGGTAAAATTCCGTCTGGAACATATGTTGCAAATTCCTGAGAAAGAGGAAGATTACATTTTTCAGTCAGATTTGAATTTACTTCAATCATTCCAACAGGGGAATAGATTGGCTTTTTTAAAAGAGGTTTGTTCCCTGCAACAAGTTTAATCTGACTTGCCGGTTTATAAATATGATAATCAGATTTATCAAAGGAAA
>LNJB01000051.1 GCA_001587595.1 Candidatus Methanofastidiosum methylothiophilum | reverse complement strand
TATACTTTTGTATAAGTAATAGTAGCAATATCTTTTATTGTATCTATATTGCTATTTTCTTTTGTGTTCATATTATCCTCCTATTTATCCTTCAAAAGCTATTTTAGGCCAAACCCATGTTTCGTTATCTATGTCAAGTTTATATCCTTCAGGTTCATTGACATANGTTTTAATGTTTTTTATAATAGCTTCNTCACCTCCATATTCTGCCATNTTNTTAGTNATTCCAGTAGTTANAAATTTTTTAGANAATNCTANTAATTCNTCTTTGCTTTTCAAAGTTACANAATCCCCAACATGCAATTTCTTTTTCATTACTTTCCTCCCATTATAAATGCATTCTGAGCATAGAGTATAAAAAGNNCTNTTGCTAGTCTTTTTATGTCAACACGATTTCCATTTACATACACTTTTTCAATTTTAGCTCTTTCTATGGTCTTTTTTATAACATCATTTGGAATTACAGCATTTATTTTTTTAGTATACTTATAATCATTTTTTTCATATTTGTATACATTATTTTTTATAATTCTGTATGTACCATTTCCATAACTTTCCAACAAATCTTTCAGAAGCATATCACAATCTATACATGTATCTTTACTTATATATGAATTATCTAATACAACTCGTATATATGCTTCTTTTATTGCTCTTTGTGGTATTGTTATAGATAGTGAATAAAAATTATTTACATCCATTTTATTACTCCTTTATTTGTGTTGGCATAGCTACTGCAATTGAACCGTCTTTATATGTAAAAGTAAATGCTCTTAGGAAATTGGTATATCCAATATCAATAAGTTCGCCACTTTTGGTTAATAGAATATTCAAATAATCTGCATTAAAAACAAGTACATTTCTTTTATTTATATCAGGTTCAATACTCCATTCTATAGTAGCATACACAATATCATCATTACTAATAGTTACATGGTTTGAATCTTCTATTGTAAAATACAAATTTTTGTCATACCTTGGCTGCAATTTTTTACTTGCTGAATATATATCTTTCCATATTTTTTTATCAAAAGGTACTACATGAAAATCTTGTTTTTCGGGAATTACTGCTTTCCAATTAGGAAATTTACCTTCTATTAACTTACAACTATATGTAAATTCTGAAGTACCAATTTTGAAATTGAAAATAATGTATTTGGCTACCCTTACTTCTTGATTGGTTTCCTTATTTTTACTATTTGCATATTTTATTCCCATTTCGATATAATCTGCAATATCTAGGATTTTTAATAGTATTTTTGTAACTTTTATTTGACATACTGGAAATTCTGGAATACCATTAGTTACATACATTATTCTCCCATCAGTAGCTACTATTTTACCCTCTTTGTCAAAGAATACTCCTTGCATAAATTCTCTTGCAGGGTCTTTCGAAGTATATAATTCTGCAATTTTTATTTTATTCCTTATAGAATCATTTATTTTGTAAAAGAACACATCTTTTTGATATAATACACATGATTCAAAGGGTTCTTTATCATCTTTTTTATAAGAATCCTTAAATTCATTTTCAATATATAGTTTTTGAAGTACAGCACTTTCTTTGGGACTGTAAAAGCCTTCTTTATAGTTCCCACACTGTACTAATGTTTCATCCATATTTGTAGCTACAAGTTTATCACCTGTACTACAAACAAATCTGAAGATATTGGCTTTTTTAGTTACAATATTTTGAGCCAAATCCATAAAATCCTTCGGAAAATTGTTCTGTATTAACATATTCCTTTCCTCCTATTAAAAATTATTTCTTACATACTGCAGTAAATCATCTGCAGGTATTTGTGCCATTTTAGACAATTCTGGAAACACCGACCGTGGACCAAGAAAAAACTGGCTATCTTTTTCTTTAAGAGCATCTTCAATTACAGCTCTTGCAAAAGTCATCCAACATTTTTCTATCCTTGCTTCTCTTCCATTTATCATTTCTGAACCTCCTTATAATTTAATTATACCATTTTTCTATAATATTACAACAGGATAATTACAATTTTTATCTATATTTTACATTTTACTACTAAACATTTGTATAGTACATTCATTGTTCCAAAAAGGAACAAAATTAAAACTATATATAATATATGTAATTACATTCTGTAAAAGTATGTTATAACGCTGTTTTTTAGGTGTTTTTTGCTTAATTTGGTTAAAAAAGGAACAAAAATAAAACATTATTTTATACCTCCTCTCAATTTAACTTTTTTAATGGTTAAATTCGGTTCATACTTGGCTAGTATTTCTCTAGCTTTTTTTTCTGCTTCTTTTTCATTATCAGCGGATGGATATAAAATATATTTTGCTTTTTTGTTTACAAATGAGATTTCTGCTTCATACTGTTTCATCTTTTCCTCCTTTCATCTTTGTTAATAACTCCAATTACAATTTCAACGAATAATGTCAGTACAATTAGTGTTGCAATTACAGCGGCAACCGTACCAAACCACCCATTGAGCC
>LNJB01000050.1 GCA_001587595.1 Candidatus Methanofastidiosum methylothiophilum | reverse complement strand
TATTCCTAATAACTTCTCATAGAGTTCTTTGTCTTCCATGCTTCAAGTATGGCAAGATTCCTGCCTTCTGTCATGTCACCCATACTATTCCCTGAAGCCCCAAAAAAATAAAATTCAGACCATAATTTTTCATTAAGCTTAACTGCGCATATTGCCTGATTAATTGTAAATTTCGCTTTTGCCAATCCTACTTTCCCAACAGTAGCGCCATACATTGCAATTAAAAGTGTATTATTTTCAACATATTTTGCAGAAGATTTTTTTAGTGCTTCTTCTGTTATACACTCTTGAGTTAAATAAATGTAATTATCATTTAATTCTCCAGATCTTAGCCATCCAATTTTTCCCTCAAAATATTTTTTTTGTTCTCGACTTGGAGTTCCACCGCTATATGTTTCTGCCACTTCTCCCAGTCTCACTACTTCCCATTCTTCTGGCAGTGCTCCGAGTTCTGTCATCTTGTAACCTTGCGGCATTATTTCGCTATCAGTTGTTTTCATAATGATGACATCCTAAGTGTTTATTTGAATTCATAGTCTTCTTATTCATCTTCATCCCAATTTCTTTTCCTTAAGCAGCTAATTGTACGCAATTTCCCAGCGTAAAGAAGACTTCAATCGAGTAATCATATTTTGACATTCTTTTTATCATAAACTTTCTCTACCAATTCTTTTAAACGGTGAGGAATCTCTGATTCATCAGCATTCTCAAAAAAATCAAGGGCGGCAAGTGCTTTGCCTTTTTTCTGACCTTCCCTCTTCGATATCCCACTTACGCCCTCAAACTCCGGCGCTAGAACCTCTACTTCACCTAGATCTGATTTTACTAGATTTCTTATCTCAGTATTTAGAGCAAATGTTCTCTTCTTCTCATTCTTCTTATCTTCGTTCCAATCATCAGGTATTGGGTTCGGCAAAGGATCTTCATCATGTATTACCAAATATGGAATATTAAAAGCATTAGCAATAACAATGTATAATGGAAGATTGTGTTTAGAGCCACAGTCTATGATCGAAATATCATGATCGAAAATATCAAGTTTTTCTGCTAGGAATGGTAAAATGCATTTCTCCGTGTCACCTTCTACAAATATTACTTTTTTAGCAAAAAACATTTCACCGCGATCAGGATTTATCCAATGAGCCATATGAAATCTTTTCTTTCTGTCATCATTATCAGTACCTTCGAATAAATCTGTAATACATTGACGGACATGGCTGCTTCCAGCAGGAGAATCCTTAGCAATAATTGCAATTTCCTTGTAGTGCTCAAGATCGACGAAATTTGTTGAATGTGTACAAATAAATACCTGATGTTCTTTTGTCTCAGATATATCACGCAGAACTCTTGCTAATTTCCGTTGTGCTTGTGGATGTAAAAAAAGTTCGGGTTCCTCTATAGCGAAAATTATAGTTTGAGACTGTTTTCGCGGTGCAGGCTCGTTATCATCATTTTTCTCCTCACTATGTAATACTTTTGACCAGACGCGAAGAAAAGCAAACATCATAGCCCGCTGTAGCCCATTTCCCTTATGGTCAATAGGTGTTTTAACTCCATCATTGACCTGAATATCAGTACCAAGCTCAAAAAGACGCTCAAGTTCCGGAGGGGTAACCTCTATATTCACTTTCACATCCCACGAACTAAGCTCTTCTTCAATAGATTTTTCAATGTTTGCTATTTCATTCCCGCCTTCTTTGTTACTGCGATTGTTTAGATTATTAACCACGTCTTTAAGCTGATTGCTAGCAGCGATGAAAACAGGATTTCTTTTAGCCATTTCCTGTATAGCTCGATTCAATAGTCTACCAAAAGTTGTTGTCGTCTTAACTTTTATTTCGTCAGTCAAGTCGCGAACTGCAGGTATCAAATAGAAATCAGGTAGAATTCCTGCTGCAACATTTTTGGAACCAAGTAGTGGCCCTTCTTCCAATCTTCTTAAAAATTGCAAATCATCTTGATGATTTTCGATATATTTTTGTTGCGCTTCTTCAATATCTTTCTTCGTTAAACGCCCAGACAAACTAACAATGTCTTTCAGCGGTATTGCGTCTAGTTTCTCTTTTGAGGCATATTCGCCCGCCTTATCCGATCGAAGCCATTCCTCTTTGGGTTCTTCAACATAGCCATTATAAGATATTACAACCTCACTATTGATTAATTGCGCAGTTTTGCGAATACATATTGTTTCATCAGACAAAACATACTTCTTAAAAGTATTTCTCTCTTGTTCTGTTAGCCCATTAAAAGTCAACTCAACCCAAAGGTTATTGTCTTCATTGCTTCGTCCTATAAAAAAATCTTGTTCTGTTGGTTTATTGGATGTTGTCAGACAAAACTCAATCGCAGCAAGAACATTAGATTTTCCATGATTGTTGGGGCCCAACAATGTGACCATTGATAAGCATTCCATATCCAATTCACTGATGCTACGGTAGTTATGAATTCTTAGCTTCCTAATACGCATAATCAACCTCTTGGTATTTCTTTCTTTAGTATAGACAAATCTTA
>LNJB01000049.1 GCA_001587595.1 Candidatus Methanofastidiosum methylothiophilum | reverse complement strand
AAAGAAGCATTGAACCAGGTTAGGGAAAGAAACATCTCTAATGCAAAGGACATATCTGAAATTGTGACCATTGGGGCTTTAAAGTACAGCATGATGAAGGATAATAACAAAAGGATTATATTCAACTGGGAAAAGGCTCTTGATTTTGAAGGAGATACCGCCCCCTACATCCAATACGCCCACGCAAGGGCAACTAGTATCTTAAAGAAGATAGATGATTTCAGCGCTGAATTTGAGATAGATAGTCTTGATGATAAGGAGTATAAGCTTGTTTCCATGATATCAGAATTTCCCGAGATAGTTGAAAAGGCATCAATTGATTATAGGCCTGACTATGTATCCAACTATGTGTATGGCATTGCAAAGTGCTTCAATGAGTTTTATCATGAGTGCCACGTTATAAATGCCGAAACAAATAGAGATTTCAGAGTATCACTTGTTAAAGCAACAAAGATTGTATTGAGTAACGCCTTGGCACTTCTTGGTATTAAAGCACCTGAGGAAATGTAGTACACATTTTTAAGTATCTACCCAAATATTTATATATTGTTTTTATTAAGTAGTTTTGGTGTTTCATTGAAAAATATAACTTCAAAGAATATCGCCTTCACTGCGATTTTTGCAGCAATAGGGATTCTATTTGGAACAATACTGCTTATTCCAACACCAGTACCAAATGTTTACCTAGATCTGTCACATATAGGTACAGTTCTTTCTGCTATGCTTTTAGGCCCTGTATTTGGAGGTATAACAGGATTTATTGTTGGTATATGGCCTGGCATTACTTTTGGGAATTTTTTTGTACCCCCTTTTAAGGCCCTGACCGGAATTTTAATTGCAATTCTATCAAAAAAGACTAGGCCTGGTGTGGCAGTTTTTGTAGGCTATCTTCCTGAAGCATTTTTAACCTACCTGACGCTTGCAGTATTAAAAATCCCTTATGGTCTCCCGTTGCCTGTTATATATACAATTCTANTGAAGGCCTTTGCAGAATTNATCATTCTAGCTNTNCTNATGGAAATAATAATGAGAAATAAAGGAATAAAACNNTTTCTTGAATCAAAGGTAGGATTTTTATACCTTTGATATTTTTAATTTTTGTGAGAAAAAAACANCTTGATATCTTTCTTTCAAATCTAANGGAGATGGAAGANCCTAACATGTTNGAAGAGCAATACACTACACCAGGTGATATAGCTAGTGAGATTGTTCTTTTTGCCTATCANAGAGGAGATATAGAGGGAAAAACNGTAATAGATCTTGGCTCAGGTACAGGCCGCCTTGGCATAGCTGCNNTNTTATTAGGTAGCAAAAAAGTGCATTTTATAGAGAAAGATAAAAGGGCANTAGAGATTTTGAAAGATAATTTAAAAACATTAACTTTAAAAAGTAATCAAATCTTAGGAGAATACGAGATTACGGAAGGTGATGCTTTACAGGTCCTCCTGCGAGGGGACACTATTATTCAAAATCCGCCTTTTGGTACCAAAAAAAGAAATATGGATACCAAATTTTTGAAAAAGGCTTTTGAAATAGGAAATGTGGTGTATTCCTTACACAAAAAAGGAAACTATGAGTTCATTAAAAATGTTGCTTTGGAAAATGATTTTGAGCTAGTTGAAATAGAAAATTTTAATTTCCCAATAAAAGCGATGTTTGAGATTCATAAGAAAAGGAAAGTATTGATTGAAGTTGAACTTTATAGATTCACGAGGTGTTATGATGGAAGCGAACGGAGAGACTAAAAAGGAATTTGTTATACCGGGCGACTACATAGGGGTTGCTGAAGAGTTTTTACCAGGAACTGGTGCATATGAAGAGAATGGGAAGATATATGCTACCTTGGTAGGAAATCTAGACCTTGATATGTCAAAAAGAAGTGCAAGCGTCATTTCTAAAACAAATGTTGTCCCGCAGATAAAAGAAGGAGATATTGTTTACGGAGAGGTAGTATCCGTTAAACCGCAGATGGTCTATGTTGATCTTCTAGCTTTGGAGGGATACGCAGATAAAAAGCTTTCAGCCAATACAAAGGCAAGAATATATGTCTCGCAGACTGATAAAAAGTATGTGAAGACAATCTCCACAGAATTTAAAAACGGGGATATTGTGAGGGCCAGAGTCGTTGATACTCAAGGCGATGCAATAAGGCTATCAACTGCGGAAGATAATCTTGGCGTAATTAGGGCTGTTTGCAGTGTATGTAAGAAAACTCTTGAAATAAAAAATGGAAAACTTGAGTGTAGTTACTGCAGCTCAAAGGAAACAAGAAAAATAGCAAGCGATTATTTGAAAGCTAAACTATGATGAAATGAAGGGAAAAACAAGAGTTTTAAGTTTTAAAATAAAGGGCAATCAAAAAGTAGAAATTGCCCATTTTCTTTCTAAATTTGAGGATATTGTATTTAATATATCTGATGATACATTAAAGATCAAAGTATTAAATTCGGGTAGTATGGGGGAAATAATCTACTCAATTAAAAGCTTTTTAGAGGAGTTAAAAGAAAGTGAAGTTAAGGAGGAAAAAGGAATGTACAGTTATACGCTAGATAGCATCTCTAAAATTGCCGGT
>LNJB01000048.1 GCA_001587595.1 Candidatus Methanofastidiosum methylothiophilum | reverse complement strand
CCTGCCAACTCGCTTCACCATACTTTGGATGATCTTCAGATTCTATGCCCCCCCTTATGCCGCCTTCTTTGGTTTGGAGACGTCTATAAAAATCAATGCCCCATAAGGCTTCTCTTACAATATCTGGGAAATCTTCTTTTGCCCCTGGTATGGTCAACTCAAGTTTNTCAAAGTATTTAGGGGAATAATCATATAGCTCAAATAAATATCTTGCAGCAATCAGATGCGCAATACGCCTGTCCCAATCACCTGCATCACAATACCCTCCCCATGCATCTGGAACAATTTCAGTGGTTTTTCCATTTATAATTTTCGAAAAACGTTCTTCGTTTTTTCGAAGGCCATATTCAATGTCAAAAAGTGTTGTATTAGTTGCATATATCCTAACTCCATCACCTGGATGAAAATTCCTTGGTCTTTTAAAAGTTGAAAAAGGCGGTCCAATTGCGATCCCGCTCCTTTGATGATACAGAAATCGCGCAGAGATATAAAATGCCTTAGCCCACACATCATCNCTAATATCAAATGGATACGAACAACCTACGCCATCAACATAAACACGATATCTACCTGGTTTTTGAAGTTGGNTAAAATCCATTATATATACGTTTGTACCATTAAAATTATGTCCAAAAGCATCCTCATCTTTCTCAAACATTTTTTTNGAAAGCAATATTTCACCTTTAAAAACAACTTCTCCACTTTTTTCATCAATAATATAAAATGGTGTTTTTTCTTTGTAATCAACAGGNCCACCACTACCCATCCATAATGAAAGGAACGCAACCTTTGCTGGGTCATCAGGCCTAAAGCCTATATGGCTTACATGCACTGCCTCGCTTCTCATTTTTGTAGGGTCATAAATAAATGTCTGNCTCGGCAAACCCAATTCTTTGAAATCAATGGTATANTGCTTTCCAGTCTTTAAAGGTTTTAATAACTTAAGGTAAATTACATGTTCGAGTGGTGCTTCCATTTTGGCACCTATTCTTGCAAAATCAGATGGTTTGGTTTTACGNAAAACCGTATATGGTCGACGTGCAACAGATAAATCCGGATCATCNGAAGAACTTATCTCAAAGCTTTCTGNTTTATCGAGCAAAGCCATGTCCAATCTCTCTCCAACTACCNGATCAAACATCATGATACATTTTTCAGTACGCCCAACCAATGAACCAATCCTCTTTCCACGTCTGTCTAACCATAAATCATTCTTTTCCTGTGTAAAAATATCCCTTCTCTCAGGTACATATGGGATCTGCTTTCCATGTACANCCTTACCGTCAGTCACTGTAACAGCNATTATATCTGAAGATATTGGCCCTATATGAACTATCTTTGGTCTTTCCTGCTCCTGATTTTGTCTATCTGTTTTAAATTCTTTNTCATTGTTTGCNTCTGAACTTAGATAAGCCAAAGAAAAAACCAAAATAACCAAAATAATAATGATTACTGCAATCTTTTTACGGGTTAGCATAATTCATNAATNGTTTATTTGATTTTTCACAATTTACCATCTGACGTTTGGCTCTCTTTTCCATCTAATTTCAACATCGTGGGGTTCTTGTATATTTCCGCAATCAATTAGTTCAACCGCCACCCACCAGCAGTTATTTTCATTTATAATCCTTACAGGAACCCATTCGCTTAAAAATCCTCTACAATGAAATTCTGGAAAAATTACTCCATTAAGTTTAAAAAAGGCAGGGTCTCTTTTTAATGTTTCCAAGTCATATCCGCAATTGAAAAACGCCGTTCCTTTTTTTACCGCAGTATATCTTTTTTTAACTATTAAATAGAGAAACTCTGACATCAAAGGATCAGGATGTAAGCTTTCGTCGCCCGCCAATGTCTGTTTCATCTCAGATTCTTGGGGAAGATTCTTGGAATGTTCGTACAAAAAACACACCTTTTCTGTCAAATACGGCTGAATAACCGCAAATCCGTCTTCTTTTGCATAACAATACTCGGCAAGACAATAACCGAACGGGAATAGACAAAAAAGACATGCTAAAGATAATAATTTGATCAAAACCCCTGTTCGCATTGAAAAAGACATCGCTATAGCCCTCATGAATTATAGTTTTTACTATAAACTACAAGTAAAATATAACACAATTTGCNAAAAAAATAAGNNTTGAAACAACTTTTCTATCATTGCCTTAAGGCAACANGTCCCTTGATGAAAAAGCACATGTATATACTGAGTAGTATTTTCCTCTCTGNATANGGATATATTTTGAGGCAAAGACCTCACGAAGCTTNTCCGAAAATAAAGGTTCACTGGTATANTAGTTTTTTAAAGAAAATGGTTCTCCATAATTTGGAATCAATATCGAAGGGATTTTACATCTTTCTAATCTTTCTGCAAACTCGTCGTCTTTAAANCCTGCCACCTGNAAATCCATAAAAGCTGCATAATCAATCTGTCTTTTCCTAAGCATAACCCTCATGAAAGCATATGGGTANCNNTGTTCATCAGTAACCCCCATCATTAAACCTGGAAAATTTTTCTCNAGAGATNCTATCTCTTTTTGTGCATAATTGAATTGATGCCAGCTCTTAGCCATAGGAAGAACAAAATCTAATGGTACAACTATAAATGATACAACAATCAATGACACATAT
>LNJB01000047.1 GCA_001587595.1 Candidatus Methanofastidiosum methylothiophilum | reverse complement strand
CTATTATCGTTCTTTGAACAACCTGCGCATACAATCCAAAATAATACTAATATTAACATTTTTTTGTTCATTTCTTTAGTCTCACTTAATAAATCATTCTTCAATAAAAAAATTATCTGAAACATTAGTTCTTTTTTATNAGNTCATCTTTNTCTGAAATATAAGCTATTCTGTAAACAATGAAAATACCATATNTATTTAATTTCTGTTATTAACCAGCAATANTNATATTAAATACTTTAAGAATANTCCAATAAATATGCCGATTATCAAATGATGTGGTTTAATAATTGACACAGTTTNTTAAACAAGTAANCTANTAAAGAGAATAACTAAATGAGTCAATTAGACAAAACACGGGANAATATCCGTGTATCAGACATAGAAGACAATACAAGAAAGGAACTTTTCCAGAAGTTTGTTGATGCTGGGGGAAAAGTTGTAAAAGAAACACGCCCTAAACCTATGGTTTTTGACCGTGAAAAACAAAAAGTAATAGCAGAAAAAATGGATTCTTTCCATAGCAATAAAAAACGTACAAGCAGAAGCAAATCTTCTTTATCGGAATCTTCTATTAACATTGAAACTTCTCCAAGTTTTCTTGATTCGTTTATAAACAGATTAATTCTTTTTATTACCGGTGTAACTTCATTTTCCGGAAGAAGAATCAAAAAATCTTTTTTTGACTCATTTGCAGATGAATACAAAATATCAATGATGGAACTGCAGATGATCTATCTTGATATTTTCAGACAAAATCCGTCAATCGGAGACAGAATAACCAATCAACTTGATCAGATAAAACCTTTATATTTTGAAATAATTGAAATGACAGCGGATCTATACGACAAAACTGTTTTAAGTGAAATTCTTGATACCCATACTGCTTTTCCTATGGATATAAAACTTACAAATGATTACAAAACTCCTTTGCTGGCTTATTTTAAGAAAATTTATCCGTTACTTCCGTATGTGAATTCTATTTATACTGCTTATGAAAAAGCAATAGCTTTACAGCAAAAAAGCATAAATAATTCATCTTCATCTTATTCATTAAAAAAGAAAAAAGCTAATAATGGAATATATATTATCTTCAATAAAATGCTTCCGCGTCTTTACCGTTTATTCTGTTATTATCATGGNAAAAATATTCCTTTAACTGATAGTATGACTATCGAAGAACTTTTAATGATCGGACCAGATCTTAAGCCTGGAATGAGAACAGCGAGTTCTCCCAGCAGATTCAGTGAAAACTATCAGAAAATTTCCGCACAAGCAAAAGCTAAAGAAGAAGAAGAAAAAAAAGAAGCAATTGATGAACTTAAGAAAAAACACCGTCAATCTTTATCNGATGAAATTAAAAACGGAATTTCATTGATGAAAATGCTGGATTTTCAATTNTTAAAAAAAACTTATCTTTCAAATAATGATATNGCACAGCAAATTGATGAAAATGATCCNTATTTAAAAATGTATCTTCTTTATTTGGAATTTGACCGTCAATATTCATATATTTTAACNACGAATAAAATCAAATACAGCATTTATTATGATAAAAACACAAANTATGATATACGTTCAGATTTACTCGATCTTTTTAATTCAATGAGAGCNTGTGANGAAGCCGCAAAACAATATTTTTATTCATGGGAAAATTACAGAAAAGTCTCTTCAGATACAAATTACAGTAANGAATTACANTTACANTATTCNAAAAAAGTTGCAGAACTNGAAAAAGAAANAAAANTAATGGGAAATGCTTTAAANATTTCNATNCGTTCTTTTATGGAGCGNCTTACTGATAAAATGCAGTTCATTCTNAATGATATAAATGATATTAACAGAATAATATCAAATTCAAAAGATATTCTTGAAGCAGATCCCGAAATAGATCCGAATATGAAATTTTCAGGAAAAACAGTAGAAGAAGCAATTGCTTCGGTAAATAATTATGCGCAAGCNNTGCTTTTTAGAATNTCTCTNAAAGGTGATNTTTTTCAGGAACANAAGACTATTGAAAATNATGAAAAAGCCGATCAGCAAATAGANAATAAAACTGACGATAACCAGACAATAATGGATCAGCTTGAAGATTTATTCTGAATTTTCANTTGTCNTCTTTCTNCTATTCTATTTTCAGAAATTTCATCTCTNCNTAAAGATAAATTTTCATCTCTATATGGAACAGAAAGAATTTCTTTAAANATTTCATCNATNTTNTTCTTATCNAANGATCCNTCAAAAGGTGTNTTAGAAGCAATAGTTCCCGTCTTNGGAAGATTATCGCATANNAAATCTCCTATAAAGAAACCTGCTTCNATCATACCTCTTCTTATCTGNAANGCNGNAGAATATGTTGTTAAAAAAGTTTTGTCTTTNATAATGCTTCCTATTNNCTTAAATAANTCNACNGTCCAAAGCTCAGAATTTTTAGCAGGNGAAAAAGGGTCATGAAATACTGCATCAAAATATANTTTTCTTTCAGANAGNTTTTTTATGCTCTCTCGCGCATCCCCAAACATAAAATNAANATTAANATTTTCAAATGAANTCTTATNGTTTAAAAANCCTTCTTTTATTTTATCAAAATANATATCTTTNTCATCATCAAATTTAATTTTTGATATTGAAGAATAAGACTCNTTACTGAACTCAAGCGAATAAATATTAATTTCTTCAAATTNNTTATCTCTTGTTTGCATTATTAATGCTAAAGGATTATATCCAGNTCCAAAACCTATATCCAGNATATTAATTANNTTATCNGTTGAANNAAGAATTTTTGATGGAAATACATGTTTTGACAGAGCTTCNGTATAAGCTCCTTCTCTTGCATGCATNAATTGATCAAACTCTTTTGAATANAGAGAAAAAGATCCATCNGCTGTTTCAATAATATTATAACTATCGTTTACTNGCATTGTTCAGAATTTCNANAAAAGGAANAATATTGTACTCAGCCCAAACATAAAGNTANCCATCTNTTTCATTTTTATAAAGNATGTCNGGTTTAAAANNGTTCTCATTTAGAAGTAATCCATATTCAGCGATATCTCTTGAATTTTTAAGCTGCTTTTCTCCATGTGCCGCCATAAGAAAGATTGCTCTCT
>LNJB01000046.1 GCA_001587595.1 Candidatus Methanofastidiosum methylothiophilum | reverse complement strand
GATAGATACGACTTTCTTAATCCCGAAGATAGAGAAGGTTTGTATGAGATGTTAAGTGAAAATTTAGGGGTAAGAATATCTAAAAAGAATGCGATTACACCCAACATCGAACTTAAAATTACAAAAAATGAAGTAGAGAAATATGTATTGGATAACAGATTAAAAGTTAAATTGGATAAGAATTTACTTTATTTATCCCCCTAGAAATTCAATTAGCATACAAACTTTTTTTAGGTGGCGAAAAGGACATAATGGACGCGGTATATTTATATGAGTTATTTCAGAATAATATCCAAAGAGACGAAATCGAATACTGGGCCAAATATTTTAAGATTCAAGATAAATTGGATAATTTCTGGTGAAGAGATGAAGGAATCTGAAAAGAGAAAATTTGATGAAAACAGAGAACAAATTCTAAAGGAGCTTGAGGAAGAAAAGGAAAGAAACTTCAAGCAAAAGATAGAGTTTGTAAGATTATATGCAGAATGGATAAAGAAAACACCAAATAAAGAGTGGAGCAAGCAACACTCAAAATTTATCAATTCAATGTATAAGAAATAAAAGTACAGTTGCACAAATTATTTAAACATTAATAAGTATTGTTGAATGGAAGAGTGAAATGGCAAAAGATAGCAAATTAAATGTTTCAATCGTTGAAAAACGACTTCAGATTTTATGGGTTTCTCGTTTAAATGAGAATCTTAATATAAAAAAAGCCTTAAGAATCCAAGAAGAGCTCAGAAAAAAATCTGGAAACTGGAATGGAAGTGCTGAGGTAGCAAAATGGAGAAGACTCCATTAATATTTTTAAATACTTCTGTAATTATAAAATGATTTACAAATGAAGAAAATACTGACAGATCTATTGAATATAGAGATAGACATATCGATAGAGAAATTGAAATTATCGAACCTGACCTTCTCCTTAATGAGATATCTAATGCTTTGAGATATAATCCTAATTTTAAAGAAATAGATGTCATGAATGCTCTTGAGAGTATCTTTGATTTAGGGATAGAAATAATAACTCCAACTAGAAAATTACTTTACGATACTATTGAAATAAGTTATAAATATGATATAACGGGTTATGATGCAACTTATATTGCTTTAAGTAACGAATTATCTGGGAATTTTATTACCTCGGATAAGAAATTATTTGAGAAAACTAAAAATATGTTCTCGATTGAAATTCTTTGATAATTATTCTAAGTAAATTAAGATTAATATACAAGACAAACATTAATACCGTCTTTTGTTAGCACTTCATATTCCTTCAATATTTCATCAACTGTATAGTCATTAGCCAATAGATTTAATATGTATTGTACGGATACTCTTGTGCCTTTTATGATTGGCTTTCCTGTCATGATTTTTGGATTTGAAGAAGTTTTTCTCTATCCATCTTCTCACCATGTTATATTGTTTAGCTATACATTTAAATTGTACGATATATATGATATACAAAACACGAAGCCAGCAAAGATAAATTAGAAAAGCTATTGTCTAAACAAGATCATACATTATCTGACAGTTATCGCACTTGTAAACAATCTCCCTTCTNCCCCTATCGTTAACTTCNGTNCTTATTAGGGGCCTTCCACACCTTTCACATGANTACCCTTCCCTTCTGACACGAAGCGATGGTATCTGNGGNCTTGGGGCCGGNANGTAGGNGTCATAATAAGGTTCGTATTGNGGNCTTGGNCTTTCNNCAGGAAGGTATGTTTCNGGTANATATCTTTCNTCAGGGTANTACCTCTTTTCATAATACTCCCTTTCCCTNGGCTTTGCCTTTTCTCTTTCAAAGCTTGGAAACTTNAGTTCATCGATAACAGCGCTTCCAATTATTGCACCTATGAATAAAGGATAGATNTAGAAGAGGGCTGATATCAGCATATANAGNTTTGTTCCTGATGGAACTTTGAANGGGATCCTCATGACAATGCCNGGCTCAAGAAAATCCCCTATAATGAAGGATATAACAAGAAGTATTATGAANACTATNAGGGCGCAAAGNGAAAAAGCTGCGATAGCGTTTTTAACGCCTCTGGACCTCTTTCCTCCGACGATCCCTGAGACAATTGGTCCGACGATAGGTGCCCATATCATTAGAATAGTCAGTAGCACCATCCAAAGCGATGATTTTAGTATGTTTCCTATGTTATCGTCTGCCATCAGTGATAATTGATTTTTTCTATTTATAAGTTTTTCCTATCAAGAACGTTATGTACTATTATTATACAGTGGTCGGCATGCAATACCATGGGTGATATCGAAATTCGCTTTGCATTTTCCAATAGCGACTCATCCTCTTCAGACAGGCCAAGGTGGTCCCCCAAAACAAAATACACCTTATCAGAAGAGAATGTTTGGGTTTGGATATCCTCTCCGTCTTCATGAAGGTATACTATGTCCGAATCAGCTTCTTTTAATATGTCTGAAAAGCCTTTCTTTGATACAAATATCCCTGGCGTGGACTCTTTTTCTTCCTCTGTCACGTTTTCTAAGGCCTTTTTTATGAGCCCTCCAATGCACCGCTCATCTGGGCCCATATACTTTAGCCTGTCCCCTTTAAATCGTAATGTAACTGGCGGATTTGGCTCACCTTCAAACGTCACAATGAACTCAGTATCATTCCTAAGCCCATGAGATAAAAAGAATGAAGAGTTTACACACCTTGCAACAATATCCATCCTACCGCCATCCCCTGGCATATCATTTAATAGGAAATCCTTTGAAGTTTTAGCTTTTGACGCTTTCAAAATAAATATTTTCTTCATGAAAATCAAAAGATTTATTAACAATTTAAGGCTATTCAATACACATGGATAGTCTTGATGTAAATATATTAAAGATTCTAAATCAGGACGCAAGAACGAGCTTTTCTGAGATAGCGAGGAGACTTGGCCACTCTATTACTACGATTTCTCAAAGGGTTAAAGCTATGGAGGATAACGGGATAATAAAAAAGTATGCCACTGTCCTTGACCCGGAGAAATGCGGCTATGACTTTACAGCGATCATCCACCTTATTATATCTAAGGGAGAGCTTAAGGAAGTTGAGGACAAGATAAAGCTTGAAAAAAACGTAGTCGCTGTCTATGATGTGACTGGAAGTCACGATGCGATAGTCATAGGGAGATTTAAAAGCCCATTGCACTTAGAAAAATTCATCAACTGGATTCAATCAATTGACTACGTTGAGAGTATTTCGACATCAATAGTTCTAAACATCATAAAAGAGGATATGGAGGTTAAATTTGACTAACTCAATTTTTACAAAACTATCCGACTGGGTGCGTGATGAAGTGACCTCAGGAGGGGGAAATGGCGTTGTTTTTGGATTAAGTGGTGGCATTGATTCTGCGGTTACAGCTTATATTTGTAAGAACGCATTCCCT
>LNJB01000045.1 GCA_001587595.1 Candidatus Methanofastidiosum methylothiophilum | reverse complement strand
GCGAAAGATTTGCTACATAGGGAAACAAAGGCAAAACAGTATTACTAGAAATTGATCTTCCTAAAGATTCTAATGCAATGGATATTTCTAAACATACTGCTAGTAAGAAATATGGGGAAACAGAAATTTTAGTTGCACCTGGTTTTGAATTGGTATTGAATAAAGTTAAAAAAAATAAAGGATCTGACATATATCATTTAACGTATAAACAGCAAAATGAGGAATAGACCACAATGCCAGCCACCACCAAAAAGCCGATTAAAATAGTGACAAACACTATAAAAACAATTCCCAAGATAACACCAGCCACTATTATTCCCAAAAAGACCCTAGAAGAACAGCTGGAAGAAATCTATGATGACATTGATGTTAATGTAGATGATCTTCCTGATGAACTCTTAGAAGTCTATGAGGAACTTGAGGGCGACTACAAAGAAAAAGCCATTCAGAAGAACTGGAAACTTTGGCTGACAATGTTTACTCCTTTTATATTGCCGGCTTTCATCAAGGGTGTTTCTGGACAAGTTACTTTGCCTTATGATGCTAGACAAAGCGTTCAAAGCAATGCTCCCGAACCTAAAGTGGTGGTGGATTATGCAAAGAAGTATTTTGAGGAGCATGGTTTAGAACTCGTGAAGACGCTTTCACAAACAGATTGCGAACGTCTTAAAGTCCAGCTTAGAGATAACTGGGGTAAAGGTCCAACTGAATTTAAAAAGTCTTTTGAAGAAGATTATGCTAATACGAAAGCCCGACTAGATGCCATTTATAGGACCGAATATGTTACTGCCCAGAATGAAGGCATTTTGGCTAGGTCTCGGGATGCTGGTCATAAATTTAAACAGTGGAACGCCGCCCTCGATGAAAGGACATGCCCGGTTTGTGGTGATCAATTGCATGGTACTATAATTCCAATTGAGGAAGAATTTACGGCTGTTATAGAGAGTAAAAGTGGATCTACTGAGATTTCTGTGAATGGACCTCCCGTCCACCCGAATTGCCGCTGCGTGCTTACTACTTTGTCTGAGGAAGATTATGATGAACAAAAACAAAATTCCGCTTACCTAGCCGATGCCTTTGAGACCATTAAACTGAATTATAATTGTCCAGACTCGGAAAAGAATGGATCAGGACCAGGAAGCTGCGGAGGAAGTTCTGGTAATGAACATAAAAATATTACTATGTTTCCTAGATCATCAAACAACAAGTCCGAAAATGGTTTAGAATTTTATGCAAGACTTTGGAAAGTCGATCCAGAAATATANGACATGATAAAAGAAAAGGTAGAAGGCAGTCCAGAATACAATTTATTCAATAAGTTAGGCGATAAATGGTTAAGAAATGTGGATCCAGAAGCTCGTGAAGATGCTATAAGTGTTGTACAAANNAACAAACTTNTNAAGTCTTATTTANTNCANGAACACTTTGGACTAGATATACCGGAAAAAACTANNTTATANAGAGTNGGACGAGCCAAAACTGGCATGACAAATAGTTTTTTCCCTAACANACAAGTCGCAGAAGNCTATCAAAAGCGCATGGGCGTAGAAAGCATTNATGAATACGAAGTTCCTACTAATGAAATCATACCTAGTTTAAGTGGCGCTGGTGAAATCTGGGTTCCTGGGGATGTAGAATCTATTATAGAAAAACAAAATGCTNCTTACCTNGCNGATGCCTTTNANACNATNAANNTGAANTATAAATGCAAGGCAGGAACTGTTGACGACAGTAATAAATGTGACGCTGAACAAACATTAATCGCAAAAAGTGCTAAGTTAGAAGCCATAGAAAGAATTGCTGCTAGAACATTAGGTAACACAATAGAAAATTCTGTTAATTTTGATGGTTTTTCGGAATCAAGGGCATCTAAAATAGCAGATCATTTGAACATCATTAAAGAACGTGCCCAAATAATGGGAATTCCGATGTTTGAGCGTGTAGGAACACGAAATATTCCAAAAATGCAAATGGCTACTATGCATGGTGTTTTGGGAATGAATCCAAAAGAAATTGATTCCATCATAAAAGAACGTAAAGAAGGAAAACAAACAGGTACTATAATAGATTACTTCAAAAGTGAGGATAAAATAATTTCATTATTATTGGATCACGAATTCGGACATCAAATACTTGAAAACATGGACCCCGATTTACAATCAATAACACATGCAAAGTTCAATCCTGACACACCAAAACCAGTTGCCCATATGAATCAAAATTCTGATGAATGGTTTGCAGACAATTATGCATTATATGTGAATGGTAAAAAATCAATGGTTGACAAGCAACTAAAATTATTATTTAGTGTAATTATACCAGAAAGACAGAAACAAAATAATTCATATTTAGAAGATGTTACTAATTTTATAAAACTCAATTATAATTGCCCGGCTGACGAGAAAGTAGGAACTGGTCCAGGTAGTTGCAGTAATGGGCAAACTACATCTAATCAAGTTATTAGTCCAGAAGTAAGTTCTAAAAACCTAGATATATCAGTAAAGATAGTTGGAGACAATGAAAGAATATTATTTACTGCTACAACAAACGATAATTATGTAAACTCTGATTGGACTGAAAAAGCAATGGGAAAGCGGCAAGCTGCTCAAGGTACTATAGATTTATTGCCAGATAAAACGGTTTATTTAAATAGATTAGATTCTAATATCAGAGGCAAAAATTTTGGAACAGAATCAATGAAAGCTGTTTTACAAGAACTATCAAACAAAGGATATACTTCTGCTAGAGGATATACAGAAATAAACAATTTTGAAGGACAAAGTTTGATAAAACGGTTAGGTGGTGTCATAGAAAGTGAGACAAAAGATGGTATATACTGGAAAGTGCCCATGATTGCCCAGGCCCAGAATTCCACCTATCTATCAGAAGCTTCTGACTTCATAAAGCTTAATTATAATTGTCCTGACTCGGAGAAAAACGGCACTGGTCCGGGTTCGTGTGGAGGCAATAAACCATCTGATAGCCTAGAAAATTTCAAACTCGGTGATAAACCAACTAAGTCTCGACCAACTAATCCAGACAGGTTTGTTGAAACTAAACTAAGTAATAATATTGTTCCGGAATTATCAAACAAGATAAAATCAGTAATATCGAATGCATACAAAAACATACCTGAATTGAATGGCACACCATTAACCACAAAAAATGTTAGTGAAAAAGAATATCCGGAATTGAAAAATGCGTTTGCTGCCCATGATAGTAATAATATTTATTTAAATGACAAGTATTTTTCCGATATTAGCAAAATGGAGCAAAAATTATCCAAAGAAGTTGAATCAGGGTTCCATCCAAAAGGTTGTAATACCGCAGAATCTATAATTACCCATGAATTAGGTCATTTGCTATTTGACGGTATGGCTATTCGCGGCGATGAAAAATGGGACAAAATTTCCGATGTTATTCAAGAATCTAAAGAATCAGGTGAACTTGGTAAAGTTAGTAAATATGCATTAAGCGAAGCAGGAAACGGGAAATTGTCAGAAGCTGCCTCCGAAATATTTGCATCGATTTTTCATACTAAAGAAGAAGAACAAGAACCTGTAGTTAAAAAAGTAAAAAATATATTATTTAATAAATTTCATGAAAATTCCTCATACTTGGAAGATGCATTTGACTTTATAAAACAAAACTATAAATGTCCCAAAGGAACCGTCGATGATTCCAACAAGTGTAATCCGGAAGAACAAGAAAAAAGCAATACATCTGATTCAAAACACACTTCGGAAACATTTATTG
>LNJB01000044.1 GCA_001587595.1 Candidatus Methanofastidiosum methylothiophilum | reverse complement strand
AAGGCTACAAAAAGCAATATAACAAGTATATATAGGCCCCAAGGCGTTTTCTTATCCGCATATGGGTCTGTAAGTGACCTTTCAGCACCTTCTGGCAGCTTAGCAACACCGGTCAAGGAAGTTCCGAACTTAATGTTGATCTTAGCACGTGTATTTACAGCCCAACCGTTGGCATCAAGGATAGGACCGAGATTGCGTTTTCTCAACTTAAACCATGCCATAAGCATTGAGGGGCCTGAAACAAACAGCATAATCCCGATAATTGCAATGGGCCATTGCCACCACATAAGACGCAAGAAACCCGTAATGACAGAGGTAATCGCNGAAACAATAAAACCAACAGCNAGCCCAATGGCAGCAAAAATNCCGGCAAATTTTCCTACATCAAAGGCCTTTTCAGCAGGAGTTTTCCCGGTACCAGCCTGCGTNCCCGCCTGAATTGCNGATGCAGCCAGCTTATCCTCTGAAGCCTTTGAACGGGCAACTGCAATTCTCATAAGTTGCTCNCTGACCATTCTGCTCGCCCTTTTATANGGCGTCCAAAATGCCTGNCTTATGCTTATAGGATGTTCAATTATTCTTGTAATTGTAGCATCCCAATCCTGTCCCTTTCTGTCATANAATANACCATTACGACCAACCATAAGCTGGTCAGAATCCCCTGCGGTAAACGCGGCAGCAATTATCATCNTTTCTGTGCCGCCGCTTCTTGTACAGTTGCAATATACGAGATACACACTACTAAGGCTGGCAAGACCAACATGAGNATCAACATCATCAACCTTAACGCATAATTCACAACTTCTGCCATCAAGATACAACGTTCCTGCCTGAAATACAGCCTTTTCCTTCGACCCATAAAAATCACGGAATGCAACAAAGTTGTTGACTAATGTATGCAGATATTTACAATAACGGACAAGTTTGTCAACAGAGGATATTGCCTTTGCCTCAGGCTCGAAAGATTTGTCTCTTTCTATCAGTTCCATAATGGTTGATTTGTTATTACCATCAAGGATTTCTCTAATACGTTCTATCCCNAGTTTTTCAACCGGTGTATCAGGTTTCCCGCTCAACCATGTTGCATAAGGAGCAAATTTACCGCATATTGTATCCCATTCATCTAATGTCAGAATGTTTTTATCTCCAAGTATGGGCTTAACCACATCTTCTCGGAATCTTTTCACTGCCTCGTACCATGCNGGATTTANGCCATCTGAAANAGGCAANNCNCTATCCTGCTCAACAAGTGCAATTGGAAAAGATGCAAAAGATTCAGTTGATAAAGACANATTTTGAGCGGCTATGTTCTGATAATCCGCATCCGAAGGGTTAAGCAATTCTGCAGAGTGCCCATCATATCTCGCAAGACTACACCGTGTAAAATAATCATTAACCTTATCNCTTACGGCATTTAGTNATTCAAAAGCACCTTTCGTGTCACTGCCAAGGATAAGTATATGCAAATCCTCCTCGATCTTTGCCAGCCAATCAGAATAAGTCTGTGCCTCATTAAAAAACTGTTCAACCTTTTCTTGCGTTACNCCAGGATTGCCACTTCTNTCTGTAACTGCNCCCTGACATTCAATAATATCTGCAATTAACGCCTTTACGGTATCATCAGAGGCAGATTCAACAGGAATAACACCATCCCCGTTGAATCTCATCTGTGCAAATATCCTTTCCTCGTTATCTGTATCTTCAACCGAGATAGTTTCTGTATTTCCCTTCCCAAGATTTATAAGGATGTGTCGTGCAGAGTCGAGAAGATTTTTCCCTTCCTCGGTTTCATCGTTTATTGCAACCAAAGGTATACCGTCTTTTCCTTTAACAAGAAAATCAGGATTTTTAAGTAAAGAACCAGCCCATGTAACAGCTTCAATTATCTCAGGGACGCGTATATGGCCATCGCGGTCCGAGTCAACAAACTGAAGCGTCTTATAGTCGAATTCCAGATTCTTGATTGGACAACTTAAGGCTGCCCAGAGTTTTTGGTCCAAGTGCTGCAATGCAAGCATATCAGTGCCTGTTTCAATTGAAACTTGATCAAAACCTCCTACCCTGAAAAAACGCCATTTGTATGACGACATATCTGCACACCCCTTCTTTTTCTTCTATTACAATAAACCCATGCTTTTTTAATCGTTCCATAACCTCCTTGCCCATTTCTCATTGAAAAAAAACTGTCCGACAAGATTCTTTTTATCCTCATAAATATAACCAGCAGCCATCATAGGTTCGGCATTGTTTGCCTTGTAAATATCGACTTTCAGACCTCCACCACCTTCATCCACTTGCAAATTACAGTTACAGCATTCGCATAACAGTAAAGATGAGGATATTCCTATCTACATCCCTTCTGTATTCAATGTTACCTATTGCCTTTTTCATTATCTTGGTTGACGGAATCTGCCCGAATTTTGTAAAATCTCCAGCCTCCGGGAAAGTGCTTGCAATAAGCATATTGAAAGGTACACCCGTATCAGTAATATTGATAATCAACGCACCGCTTTCATGAGTANTGCATGATATTGTAATCTCCCCTGCCCCATCAGTACAGGCAAAATTNATGATATTGCCAAGTGCCTCTTCAACGGCAAGGCTTATCTGNCTTATCTTTTCATCATCAAAGCCNGCCTCCCAGGCATGCCTGGAAACAAAATCCAGGAACAAAGGTACCGCCTCAGCGCTGACTTGTGCCTTGATTTCATTTGTTAAGTTTTTACCGAAATCTATCTCCATTAAAATTACCTCCGATTAGNTTACTCAATTTTTTCAAACTCTTCCACCNAATAAAAAAANGTGCATTTCNTCAANCTCACTTATTCNGATCATTTAACATCATGGCTTGTATAGTCGCCTATNTCATAACAGCCTGNNNANNANNCNNNNCCTGCTGACTAACTTGATAATGTCCTTTTCAATANNAAATGTTTTATCNCNGGCNATCTGTTGTCAAATCCTCAACATCTATTCCTCTTTTANCAAGATGGTCCTTTTTCGCCAACAANTCTCTTCCCGCCACCTTATCGATAACATATATCAAATTACCGCCTTTTTCTGCATACNTCTGACCGTAAGAGATCGGTATCTCAGNGGTAACCTTTTCCAAGAGAGAACGGGTCACAGATTCAATTTTCCTTTCNCCGTTTGCGAGAAGCACTACGTTTTTCGCCTTATAAACAAGTTCCGCACCCATAGTTATTGCATAACGGGGGGANTCCTCAACAGAAGAAAAATGTCCATCTTTTACAGCATTGTTAATTGTGTTATCATCAAGCTTGACAAGCATAACTGAGCTACCCCTGAAGGGTATTCCCGATTCGTGGAAAGCAACGTGCCCACGGCCTCCGACACCTATTATCTGCAAATCTATCCCGCCTGACCTCTTTATTTTACGTGCATAAATATCAAGAATTTCTTTTCTAACCCAGGATAGGTAGATTGACTTTGCATCATAACTTATAACAATAGATTTCCCGGCGTCTTTACCGCTATATACCCAGTCCCCAGGATATTTTTTAAGTTCCTTTGTTAATATCTTTTGGTCAACCAACGCACCTAAAGGCACATTAGTCTCTATAAATTTTCTGTTAAGCAAACTGAAAAATTCTTTTACCATAAAATAGCAATAGCTTTCCGGGTGTATGACTCTCTGCTGAACATTCTCACCAGGTAACCCCACATATTCATCAAGGTTAAAACTCCTTATGCGACCACTGTCGAACTTACCATCATTTGCCGCCTGAGCCAGATGCTTATACATACCTGTCGGAGAATTGCCTGTGGCTAGCCCCAGAACAGCTTCCTTTTTATCCTTTAAAATCCCCCGCAGTTTGTCCACAACCAAATCTGCGGCAAGCCTGCTCATATGCGCAAAATCTTTAGTGATTATTACCTTTATACCCATTGTCTCCTCCTTATATCANCCCAGGGCTTTTTTCACAACATCCGCTATCTCCTCACAATACTTATCAGTTACATCGACTGAAGGNCCTTCAACCATCACTCTGCACATATTCTGGGTACCTGAATATCTCACAAGGACACGGCCACTATTCCCTAGTTTCTTTTCTANTCCTTTTATTGATTTAATTATCTGAGGTACTGTTGATATATCCGGCTTACTTTTAACAACCACATTAATCAAACACTGCGGATATATATCCATCATAGCAGCCAACTCTGACAGTGGTTTGCCTGACCTAACCATCGCAGCTATTAATTGTACAGCAGTAATAATGCCATCTCCTGTAGTGTGGTGATCGAGAAAAATTGTATGTCCCGACTCTTCTCCTCCCAATACCCCTCCAAGTCTAAGCATATCTTCGAGCACATAACGATCACCAACCTTCGAGGCATGG
>LNJB01000043.1 GCA_001587595.1 Candidatus Methanofastidiosum methylothiophilum | reverse complement strand
CTTAAGACGAGATGTTATATCCTGCGCATCCCTTACTCCATTATCGAGGAGATTCACAACCGTGGATTTACCAAGATCAAGCAGCCGGTGAGCGAGATGGACGTCAACGATACCGTGGACGCCGTAGGCTTTGATTTTATCCAGGCGCCGACGGTGGAGTGTCAGTATTTTCTTGACAAGCCGAAAAAGGCTGACCTCTTCAATCAGAACACAAAGGAATGCGTCATTAAGATTGAGCGGTTTGAAAGCAGGGTCATCTCCCGCAAGCCCCTTTCGTTTGCCAATCTGGAAACCCTTTCCATGATTATGCTGGACTACGACTTTGACGGAGAGGTTTTTGACCTGGACGAGGTCTTCTATGCCGAGGAGTTAAAGAAGAACGGCTACGAGGTGCGCTTTGCCGAGGATCAGGTTAAAGGTCAGATCATGATTATCTACATTGACATCTTCGGCAACGAGAAGCGGGAGATAAAAACTGTGTCGGACTTTGACGATAAAAGGGAGAACGAATGATCATGCTTGAGCGGCAGACTTTCCTAAACAAGGATTTGGTCCTCAAGGTCTCCCCCAACTACGACCCAAAGAGGTTTGACCCGAATAAATACGAAGCTTTTCTAGATACCCTCTGCGGGGACAGGGAGTATCAGAAGGAGGCGATCCGGGAGACGGTGCGCTATTTCCTTGGCGGCGAATACCAAAACCTAAGAGAACTGGCTGAGGAAAACTACCATAACAATCCTAAACTTCAGGAAAAGCACTCATCCCTCGAGGAGTTTAGGGGCGTCCTGCAATTGCCAGATAAGCTCTCCTGCTCCCTGGATCATGCCACGGCCACGGGCAAAAGCTATGTGATGTATGGTATTGCCCGCATAATGCTTGCCGAGGGGGCCGTGGATCAGGTATTAGTCCTGTGTCCCTCTAACACCATCGAAGCAGGTTTGACGGAGAAGTTTCGGAGCCTTTCCGCCGATAGGACCCTAAAAGACCTTCTGCCTGCTGATTCCAAGATTGCCAACCCGCGCATTATCAACGCTTCCAACACTATTCAAAAGGGGGACATCTGCATCGAGAACATCCACGCCACCTATATAAACACCAAGTCCGCTATTGAAGACAGTCTGACAGGGAAAGGGGAGCGGACGCTGGTATTGAATGATGAAGCCCACCATCTGATGAGCCCCTCCGATACGGCTCTCAAAAAATGGAAGGAGTTTTTGCTTGATCAAAAATACGGGTTCAAATTTATCGTGAATGTTTCGGGCACCTGCTACATCGGAGATGAATATTTCACTGATGTAATCCATCGCTTTTCTTTGAGGGATGCCATCGAGGCGAAGTTTGTTAAATCTATCCGCTATGTGGCGGAGGATTCTTCAGGGAGCGAGGACGAGAAGTTTCAAAAGATTTACGACAATCACATTGAGAATAAGACAATCAAATACCGTAAGGTGAAACCTATCACCATCCTGGTCACCAAGGACATTGCCACCTGCAAGCGCCTCACTGAAAAACTGATTGCCTTCCTGGCCAAAAAGGAAAACATCAGCAAGGAACAAGCAGCGGAGAAGGTCTTGATCGTAACCTCTGCCAAAGAGCATAAGAGCAATATCCCCATCCTGCGAAGGGTGGACGACAATGACAATTCGATCGAGTGGATTACCTCCGTCAGTATGCTCTCCGAAGGCTGGGACGTGAAAAACGTCTTTCAGATTGTCCCGCACGAAGAGCGGGCGTTCAATTCAAAACTCCTCATTGCCCAGGTCTTGGGAAGGGGTTTGAGGGTACCTGAGGTTTACAAGGGCAATCAACCTATCGTGACCGTTTTCAATCACGACAAGTGGTCGGGGAGTATCAAACACCTGGTAGAAGAAGTCTTGGAGATTGAGAAGCGCATACACTCTTACCCGATCCCGAAGAAAGAGGATTACAACTTTGATCTCTACAACATTGATTACAAGCGAAACGAGGAGCCGGTCGAGTATCCCCAGGAAGATCCCTATGAACTCCTGAACAAAGGATATATTACCTATTCGAGCCAGGCGGAGGAGGTTGAAAGGAGCACTACCTATGTCAGGGCGGTTTCAGGAGAACAGGATGTCAAGAAGACCCTCATTGAGTTCAAGATGTATTCGGTTGAAGAAGTGGCGCATGATGTATTCAATCGCCTTCTTATCTTTGATCAAGAGGCAGGGACCCACTATAGCGAGCAATTCCCTAAGATAAAAATCGCAGAAATTATCAGAAAATCTCTTGAGGAAATCAAAGACGAGAGTGGCAAGGTGAGCGAGGCGAACCGTAATTCTACTTTAAAGGCATTTGGTGTGATCAGAAGAAAAGGGTCGAAGAGCCTTCGGCTCAAGATTGAGGCAAAAGACCTGGTCAAGGTGAATACCAGCGAAATCAAGAAGAATTCCTTAGGGGTAGGATCGCTCCGGCGTGATAGCACGGTGTTTTGGGATGACTACTCTATGATCACGGGTGAAGAGGCGGATAGAAAGTTGCTGAAAGAGCTTGACGAGGATGAGAGCCTTCCGAGATCGGCCCTTATTAAGGTTACGAACAAATACAACTTCAAGACCCCGCTTAATGTCGTGTTTGCTTCCTACGAGCCTGAGCGCAAGTTCATTCGGGGATTGACTGATGAGCAGATGGCCAGGGCGATAGATGATTGGATCAAGTCCCTGGATGTCGGCTTCTACAGTATTGAATACTCTTGGCGCAAGGGGGAGCATCCCAAGCAGGGAAGTTTCAACCCTGATTTCTTTATCAAGAAGGGCAATGACATTATTGTAGTGGAAATTAAAATGGACAACGATGTCTCCGATGAAAATAGGGCTAAGCTCCGGTATGCAAAAGATCACTTTGAGAGAGTCAACGGGTTGCAGAACGAGCAGATGTATTATTTCAAATTCCTCTCCCCTGAGAGCTTTGACCTCTTTTTCAAGGCGCTCAGGAATGGTGCTTACAAGGACTTCAAATCGGAGCTTGAAGCAAGGTTAGAGGAATAGATTTATGAAGGTTAACAAATGCCTTGGCATCGAAGCCTGAATCTAAAGAAATTTGGGGACATCCAGGGTCAGGAATAAATTAGTAGCATAAATGGTCTGAAAAGTAGGGGAGCACTACAAATTGCATTATATATCCTGCGCAAAGCGTCGATCTAACGTTTGGATAACCTGCATTCCGCTCCCGAAGGACTTGGCGCTTTTTGTGCATAAGGAGCGAAGCGACTGCACAAAACGTGACAAAGGAATTATCCGGTTGAAGCGTTTGTTAGCTATTTCAATTCTCTTCGAATTCAATGAATAAAGGCATATGATCACTTTTACTTATATAATCGTCGTACTTNCCTATGCTAAACTTTTTAAGTTTATGAATATTATCCATTTTACAGAAGCAATAGTCTATATGATATGGTTTTTNTTTATTCCGTTGCATATANAANGTAGCTTCCTCTTCTNCACCNTGACTTTTNTTATTTAACTCATGATAGATNCTGTAAATATTNTANTCTTNTAATATNTTTANCATATCTGAATGNTTNTATTCTTTNTTTGACTCANNATCCCATATTGAATTACTATTAAAGTCNCCNACAATGATAACATTNGGATCTTCTANATANTCNNAATACTGTTTAAATGCTCTTGCAGCTTGAACAACATAACTATNATATATGCTTNTATTTACAAATTGTGTCCATGTGGCTAATAAAATATAAGACTTTNTATTATGCTTAACTTTTATTGGNATTATATATTCATATTTTTCATTATGATTCAAAAGNTCTATAGAATATTCNCCAAAAGAAAATACCCCTAAACCTTTATTCTTATTTTTNCCATNCCAAATAAAATTACTACTACCTAAATCTATTCTATTCTTTTCGAATACATCTCTGCATTCACATTCAGGAATAACGGCAATATCTGGTTTATAAGTAGCAATAATATCTGCTTTCTTTCTAAAAGCCATATTACAATTCCAAGATAATATCTTCATCATCTCTCTTTTAGGGCGCCGAAGGCGTCCAGCTAACATATTCTACCTCAGAAAACCCTATAAATGAACAATCATAAAATTCAGAAAGAATAAAAGCGCAATAAGCTTCGCGCAAGAATTGTTAGGCAGTTCTGAAGCGTGAATCAGTTTCTCTGCGTCATATTTGATAGAAGTGTGATAAGCAATAAAGCAGCTGCGGTGCTTTCGTGTCTATGCTTCTTGCCTGCGTTGTTTCAATTGCTCTTTGGTACTTGCCTAGAGGGCTTTCGCTTAACGGAGCAATTAGTCAAAGCGCAATGTGGGTTAGCTTCATGGTACAGTTGCATAAAGGAAAAGGATCCCTCCATGTCCTCATATTATAATTGAGAGTTGCAATAATATATATCGTGGCAAAATATCTTTCTTCTCCAAAAGGTTATACAAAGGAGGGGTAGAACATGA
>LNJB01000042.1 GCA_001587595.1 Candidatus Methanofastidiosum methylothiophilum | reverse complement strand
AAACTTTTTATACTAAAGAAGATCTTTTATCCATGTGGGTTGCAGATATGGATTTCCAAACCGCTGACGAGATAATTGATACAGTTGTAAATGTTGCCAAAACTGGTATATATGGCTACTGCGGTATTGATGATGACTTTTATAACTCCATAATTCATTGGTTTTCAGAAAGACGTAACCTTGTGCTCGATAAAGAATGGATAATGTTTGTTCCTGGTATTGTTCCAGCTATTAGTATTTCACTTCTTGGCTTAACCGTACCTGGTGACAAGATCATTTTGCAGCCTCCAGTTTACTATCCTTTTTACTCATGCATTGAGAATAACGGAAGAAGAGTAGTTTTTAATAATCTCATCAATGAAAATGGATACTATAAAATGGACTTTGAAGCTCTTGAAAGATCTATTGACGTTAATACCAGAGTTTTGATCTTATGTAATCCACATAATCCGGTTGGAAGAGTCTGGACAGAAAACGAACTGTCTATGCTTGGTGAGATCTGTAAAAAGAATGATCTTATAATATTTTCTGATGAGATTCACTCTGACTTGATCTATGAAAAAGATAAGTTTAAGTCTATTTTTAGTCTTAACGAAGATCTTCGTGAGCGAACAGTAACTTTTTTTGCTCCAAGCAAAACATTTAACCTTGCTGGCCTTTCAACTTCATTTATGGTTGTTCCTAACCGTTCTTTGAGAGGCAAGATGCAGTCCATCATGAACTCTCTTGCTCTTAACAATATAAATATGTTTGGATTAAATGCTCTTATTGCCGCCTACTCCCACGGAGGGGAATGGCTTGATCAGCTTTTAAACTATCTTAAGGGAAATATTGACTATGTACTTGATTTTTTTGAAAAAAAACTTCCTCAAGTAAAAATATTTAAACCTGAAGGAACTTATCTGTTATGGATGGACTTCAGATTTTTGGGAATGAATGATGAGGAATTATCAAAGTTCTTTATTGAAAAAGCTGGAGTTGCTTTGGATGATGGGTATATTTTTGGAAAACCTGGAAGTGGATTTCAAAGAATGAATATTGCATGTAGCAGAAAAATTATCTGTAAGGCATGCGATCAGATATATGAAGCGATAAAATTATTAGAAAACTGTTAAAACATGATGTTTACAGATGTAAACTTATTTATGATATACTTATAGGAGTGCGTTATTTTATGGGGGTAGATAGGGTTGCTTTTTTTAGAAGAGAAGATAAAATCTGCATATAACAATCTTTATGAATTTATCCGGAACAGTAATTTAATCGATTTTAAAACGGATAGCACATCCTATCTAGAGTTTTTTACAGATAACATAAAATTTTCTTCAAATGGTTTTAAATCACGGAAAGAGTTTGAAATCAACTTTGAAAAAACTCCAGCGGATAACATTCAACTGTTTTTCAAGGATGAAAAGACTTTTTATATCCGTTCTGACGAAAAAGACAAAAAATTAGTATTGGAGCATATTTTATCTGATAATGCTTTTTCAAAGAAAAGCACAGGAATTAGCATCCTATATCTATCGTATGGTACATTAAAATGGAAAAATCATGTTTTTTCTCAAAAACATTTGTTTTCACCAGTATTTCTTATGCCTATTTCAGTTTTAAGAAAAAATGAAAATCAGTATCTTCTTAAAATTCATAGTGAGCAATTTATTTTTAATCCTTTTCTTAAGGATTCGCTTGTCGATATGTTAGACTGTTCTTTACTTGATAATCATGCTGAAAGTTTTTTCAAGGATATGCCCGAAAAAATACCGATTGACTGGGAAATAAACCAACGTTTATTTTTATCTCTTTTCAACATTGAAAGATACATGAACTTCAAAGAGCTTGAAAACAGAAAAGAACGACTTCTGTCTTTATCTATCGTAAAGACACTTTATTCGTCAGATGAAAAATCATATACGACTGTAGAAAAAGAAAAAATCTACAGACCTATGAAAATTTTACCTGTAAGCATACTTGACAAATCACAGCAAAATGCAGTAAAGCTTTATAAAAAAAACAATGATAATTATGCTGTTTTTTCTTCATCATTTTCAGAAAAAAATGAAGTGACAGTTAATATAATACTTCAGGCATTGGCAGAGCAAAAAAATGTTTTGTACGTTTATTCTCAGGAGCAGTCTGCTTCTCAACTCAAAAAAGCATTAAAGGAACGATATTTAGATAATATCTATATATCTCCCGAGCAAACCAGCGGTAAAAATACCGATACTTTAAAAAAGATACTTACCTCTTTGGACAGCTTGGATATATCTACTCGCAAATCTGATACTTCGACTGCAGAAGACGATCTGATTTCTCAGTATGAGAAATCAGAAAATATTCTTTCAGAATACTACATNACNCTGAATACNTTTCTGGGTAAGACAGGTCTTAAAGTTTCGGANGTTTTTGAAAGATACTTAGTTTTTACTTTCAAACGNAATCCNACGTACCGTATTCCAAACGTTAAGAGTATGTCCATTGAAANTTTNAGTGAAAATCAAAGNATNTTAAATGAATTTTCCTTATANAGCGATATATATAAAATATACAATGATCATCCGTTAAGAGAACTTTGCCTTNANCATTTTGAGGATGTTTCATCAGTTGATTCCTTGAAGCCTTTGTTTACAGAGTACTTAAAATACCTTAATTTCATTGATTCATACATAAAAAAACTGATACCCGAAAGTAAGAATACAATAGATTCTTCTTATATTGATAGTTTCATTGAAATTCTAAGGTTATTAAAAGAACTGGAATTAATAGATCTTACTATAAAGACACTTTTTACCAAAAGCCGTGAAACGCTTCTTACTTTCTGCGAAAAACTTAAATTTTTCTGCGACTCTTATGANCTTGCAAGAAAAAGATTCACAGAAGAAATTTTTTTCAGTATCCCTGAAACTGAGCTTATGCTTGAACATTATANTGCCAACAAAGATAAGCAGTTTAGAAATTTTTTACCACAATTTTCTATAGCCAAGAAGTATTTTATTAAAAATCTTAGAGCTCCATCTGATAAACCNAATATTGATGTTTTTATAAGCGATCTGCACAGAACTTTNTCTGAAAGACAGGAGNTGCTTGCAGATTCAGATTTTACAAATATTGTAGGAGCATACCTAAAAAATTCCCGTCCTAATATTGCTGTTCTTAAAAAAATTGTGGATGACCTGCGAAGCATTCTCATTCTTATAGATACATCTAAAATACCTTTTTATATTGTACAGAACTATGAGCAGGTTACTGATTCAGAGATAAATTATCTCAAGACAGATTTTTCTGCTTTTAAAAAGATTATTCCTTCAGTACATTGCCCGGACTCTCTTATAAGCCAAAAGATAGAACTAACTGAAAAAATAGTTAACAATTCTTTTATGATAGTACAATGGTTCGAATTTACAAAATGGCTGGAAAAACTTACCGGAAAAGAACTAAATGCTTTTCTGGATTATTTTTGTTCAGAAAATTTTGATATTTCGGTTATATCAGAGGTATATGAAGAAACCTTCCTTTTGTCATGCATCGAGAATATATTCATTAATTTTCCGGTACTACGAAACTGTGACCCAAAATACTTTTCTGATATCTCTAAAAAATATAGAGTATACTCTGAACAGTACGTGGAAAAAAATCTTTATGATTTCACTGGAAAATATAAAAATAAGAGTATAGAACCTGAAAAAATACTTGAACTGAGAAAACTGCTTTTCTCCAATATCCAAGACATCAGCTCAGCTGATCTTAAAAAAATTATTAATGATAATTTTAATATTATAAAAGAGATAGTACCTCTTGTCATTCTTCCTATTCTTTCTGTACCGGATTATTTTTTCATGGCTGAAGAAATTTTTGACCTGATAATAATAGATGATGCTTCAACCATCTATTCGGAGGATGTTTTGCCCTTGTTTCTAAAAGGTAAGAGGTTTATACTTGCTGGCGATATTGGTGCTTCTTCACCTTCCAAAGCATCATTTTCTGTAGATAATTTTTTCAACATACGTTCCTTTGAAACAGATATAAAAAATAATTTTAGCAAAAATATACTCGAACTTGCTCTTGAATCGGATATGCCTGCTGTAAAGCTTACACGAAGTTATAATCGTCTTTACAACAGACTTACCACACTGATGGCAGACAATCTTTATAATCGTGAAATTGTTTTCTATCCAGATATACCCAAAACTACCGAAGGACTGTACCTTAGTTTGGTGGAAAAAAACGATCCACATATTGAAGATAAAAATTTCAATGAAGCCATGCAAGTAATCAATCTTATAAATGAGTACAGAAAGAGGTTCCCGAAATATACTATAGGAGTAGTTACACTTAATTCCCAGCAGAAAGATCTTATTTATTCTGTTCTAAAAGACATAGATGCCAGTGAACCTATTGCAAAAAGTATTTTAGGGCTCATAAAAGATGATATTGTTTCAATTGAAGATCATTCGGTTTTGCTCAACGAA
>LNJB01000041.1 GCA_001587595.1 Candidatus Methanofastidiosum methylothiophilum | reverse complement strand
AGAACCATGGGAGGATTAAATTTATAAATTGTTTTAGTTCTTTTTAAATTATGCCTCGGTGGCTCAGCCTGGCTAGAGCGGCTGACTTGTAATCAGCAAGTCGGGGGTTCAAATCCCCCTCGGGGCTTCCGATTTTAATTCGAAATCACTCGGCTTAGTATATAAATAAAAATGAAATTACTGCAAAATTGACCTTATCTGTATCGCCCTTAAATTCCTCCATAAGATCTATTGTTTCAATTTAAGGTATTTTACAAGTGTAAGCTTGAGGTATATAATTTATATACTATTTTAATTACAATATACTTGTAAGACCTCGATAATTATATATTTGTATAGAATTTAATACCATGGAGGCAAAATAAAGATGGTAAGCCCAGTAAATTTCAATACTTTTCCAGAAGAGGATTTCATAAAATTTGCCCTGGATTCCCTGCTGGCCAATATCAGGGATAGCACTGAAAGGAAATACCTGACAAAGACAAGGCTTGTGAAATTCATAGTATTTATAGCTGAGAAATTGAACTATACGAATCTTACTTATGGCTGGTACAGACACGGATTTTATTCTCCTCTAGCTGAAGCGATTTTGAATAAAAAGCATGTTAACTCTTTATCCGATTATGTTAGCTCAGATGTTAAGTCCAAACCTGAGGAGCGTTTAGCTATAGACAGAATCATCAACGACTACAAGGGCATATTCATGAAACCAAGGGAACAATTTTACGACTGGGTGTACAAAAATAAATGCCCGAAGGAGTATAAGCCTCTTTATAAAAACAATATACAAACTGTGGAATTCATTAATAAAGTAATAGACTCCATAAAAAAAGACAGTTATGAGTCTTCAATCAATAGCAAGATTGAAAATGCTATAACAGACTACTACAACTCACTGCATCATGTGAAAGATGAAGAGATACTCCAGGCCTTTTGTGATTTTACAGATATATTTGAAAGCATGATGCTAGGCCTAAGAAATAATAAAAATAGATCCAAAGCGGCCGGCTATATGGGAAAGCTAAAAGAAATCCAGGATAGGCTTTACACATATTTGACCCCGTACACCGATACACTGACAGGCCCTAAAAAAGAAGAGGAAATTAAAAGATTCACAGAGAAATCAAAATCAGAAGTGGCAAGAATAAGAAAAGAGCTGCAAGATCTTGAGTCAGACCTCAGAAAAGAAAATCTATGGCCTTCATATGAGGAAATGCTTTCTTATACGGAAGAACTATCAAAAGATCTAAAACCCGAGGAATTAAAAAAACTGGAGAGAATGATGCTATCGTAGGGGTGCTATGAACTTCTTTTGCGACTCTGGCGTTCCCATAGCATATGCCTATCCAAACGATAAATTCCACATTAATGCAAAAAGGCATTTCCAGAAATTCCCCTTTTCTGGTTACAAATATTTTTTCTCAAGAGAGGTAAAAATGGAATTTGAGAAAAAGAGGCTAGTGAGATTTGGCACTACTGGCAGGGATGTCAGAACAATCAGATCAATTCAGAAGACCGCCTTTGATTTCTTTTCACGTGCCGCTGAAAAGAATTTCCACGATGACAAGCTGTTTAATAATCTAGAAAAATCCATACTTGATGAACTTGTAACGAAAACTGGAAAGAGCCCTCACAATCTTGAAAAGGATTCCAAAATCATCAGCAATTCAATTTTATGGTCCTTTAGAGAATCTCCTTCCAATCCAACTTTTTTAACTGTGGACTATAATGATATTATAAAAAATGGGGAGTTCATAATCCAGTTGGCTTCTGGCGTAGTTGGCCACAAGATCGTACTATTTTTTAGAGGGCTTTTTGAATCTAAATNATAAGTNTNCAATTGGCCNTAAAATTAGGGCCAATCTGATTTATGTAGGTTATGTAGGATATTGGCCNTTTTNATAAAAACCCCTATACGAGGCGTAAAATTTTATATTTTCTAGNAAATGGGGTAAAACCTACATATCCTACATAGATTNTAGGTNTCTTCAATTATTGCNTCTTCCGGTGGATTAAATTCAACATACTCTTCATTTGNCATCCACTCGNGNTTGATGCCTATGTCCATGTATAAAACGCCTTCCATGGTCCTTTCCTTGTCGTACCCCTTGTCCTTCATTATGCGCCCGAACTTCTGGATCTTAAACGTTGTAATCCCCTCAAGCTGTGAGAAGTTTTCATAGACAGTGTAGAGTTCAAAACTCTTGACTTTGGAACCTTTCTCTACATAGCAGCACTTTTCAAGGAAAAATCCGACGGGATCATTTTCTAGGTTTGCCTCTGTTGTTATGGCCCTAACTTTAGGAGGTATTGTTAGCTTCTTGTTTAGTTCAATGTCCTTTTTGTATTCAATCCACCCTTCATACATCCAGTTCAAAATTGCGCTTTTTACATTAGGGTCTGAAAGCTTGTATGGAAGCTCCTTGTCTTGCTTATCTTCAGGGATTGTCACGTCAAAATGCACAAATACCGTTCTTTTGATGAAGTTAGGCTCATGGCCAGAGTATTTGAGCTTGTGGTTTCCCTCAAAGATAAGCTTACAGGTGGGGGTGTACTCCTCTTCCTTCTGGTATAGATCACGTGATGCGATCACATCCCCTCCAGTTATGCTTTTTATCAGGTTGTCATCGACCCTGTTAGCATCCTCTGGAACTTCATGTATAACAACCAAACGCTTGTTCTTCATCCTGATAATGTCGCTTCTTGCCTGGCCACTCTGCAGCTTCTTTTTTTCAAATGTGGTAAACGGCGCAACCTGAGCGTAGTCGCCCAATACCCTTGTTATGGCTTCAGTGAATCTAGACTTGCCATTATCCCTCTTGCCGTAGCAGCAGTAGTACCTCTGCTCAATTATTGCAGCATTTAGGGATAGCCCGCAGATCTTCTGTACAAACAGCCTTACATCCGCATCCGGCAGTATTGTCGATATGAAGCTGTCCCAGAGGTCAGATTTTGCAGCAGGGTCATAAGTGACATTTGCAATCATGGTGATGTAGTCTTCTCTCCTATGCTCCCTGAACTCCATGTTCAAGAGATCAAGCGTGCCATTCTCACAGCACAGGAGGTATAGATTTTTATCAAATCTATCGGGACTCACCTTGATTTCTGGCTGGGATTTTAGACAGTTTATCATGCCCTTAAGCTTGTTGTTGCTGAATGAATTTTTGGCAAGCTCTAACAGCTTCTTTAGCTCGTCCTCGCTCTTTGCCTTTTCTGTTTCAACTTTGGCGATATTTTTGATAGTTTCAACAGCAAGCTCCCAGATCATGCTCATGTCATCCATTGCCCAGCGCCTGCCATCCCATACATAAAATATGTCTTCAGGAGGGGAATACCTGAACATGTTGCCAAAATAGTAGACCATTCTCTCAGAATTTCCGACATCGTTTTCTAGGAAATGCCTTGTGGGCCAGTCAGTCTTTATCCTGTCAACTTCCGCCTCCGGCAGGGGCTCTTCTGTGAGGGTCTTGTTGACGGCGTGGAGGCACTCATTGATCTTTTTAGGATCGTACCCCCTATTGTACAGCTCCCCAGAAAGGCTTGTGAGCTCCATGTTCCGCCTTCCGCTTTTTATTACGCCTTCTTTTTTCCTGTCTTTATGCTCAGTATCATTTGCCCTAAAATTAGGCTTGTTACCTTTTGCTTCAATCGCACTGAGAAGCCAATCCGGGATCTCAGCCAGCGGGAAGTCAGTCGGCGACTTTATCCAGCGGTAGTGCTTTCCAGTCTTGTGTATAGAAGGTGGGGCCTTTGCATAGGAACCTTCGCCCTGGATGTCTATGCCGGGCCTTAGATCTGTTATCTTTTGGACATGTTTGCCATTGGTCTTGAAATAGTAGTGGTAGCCTCCGCCCTCCCTTCCAGTCTTTACAAGAGGGGTAAGCAAGTTATAATCTTTAGGCTTGATGCTGTTTAGAGAGTCAAGGCCACCCTTGTCTATATCGATGTCCATAACCGCGATGCCGCTGATATCCCCACAAACTACCCCTATGTCTGCGTTAGGCCACTTGCTAAACCAATTTTCAACTTCTTCCTCACTTGCCATTTTCTTTTCGTATGCCTTCCACTCTATCAGGGGTATTTTATCCATTGTTTTAATCGGGATAGAGTTCCACCCAAGAGAGCGGTAGTATTTGGCCCAGGAGGTAATAGGGCTATCAATCGATGGCATTGGCCCTATTTTTAGGGCCAAATCATCATCTTGGGCTTCACTCATCTGAATCCCTCCTGAATGACCTGGCATACTTATTTGCTATTAGTATCTCAAGGGGCCGTGCAAGCCTTTCATCGGCCCTCACAATCTGACCTTTTTTGAAAGGTCCGTTTGGCAGGGCCATGCCGTCAAGAAAAGGAGGGATATCTCTCATCAGCTGAACATACTGGCCTATAAGATGCTCTCCCCTAGAACTGGCCTTAATTTTAGGGCCAGGCAGCCCTTCAATGCAGTTATTTATGGTAGCAGTAATCCAATTCACCTACTGCACTCTACCGCTCGAACCAGTAAATCCACTGATTCTG
>LNJB01000040.1 GCA_001587595.1 Candidatus Methanofastidiosum methylothiophilum | reverse complement strand
GTATTTGATGATATAAAGACAGAGAGTGTAGGAGAGGGTAATGATAGAAGAGTAAAAATTATTCCTATTAGTGATAAAGAGATATTAAAAGGATCTAATGATACAGATTCTGATGATAAGGAAGAAAGCGAAGAGTAAGGTTTGTTAAACAAATTTACAGTAGTTAATAATAAAACTAATTTTCCTCCTTTGACGGCAGATTTATTTTTTTATTTACCGAATTATTTACACCCCGTGTCTTTATCGATAAGGGAGCTATTTATTTCCTTTTCATAATTTAATATAAATGTCGCATTAGAGATTTCCAGAGGCGATAATTTGTTTTCACTATATTCAGGATCAATTTTATACCAGGGCAATTTATCAAAATAACAAGATAGGTCTTGGTGAACAAATTCCCTTCCATGGCGAGCGTAAATTTCATTTCTTGCTATCTTCAATTGCCATTCGGTTAATCCGGTTAAATCTTCTCTGGTAATAGATCTGGAATTGGAAAAAGGTAAAATAAATCCTTCTTCATCTGGGGCTTGAGATAATTCTGTATCCATTGGCGGAGTAGGCTCAACAGAAGGACGGTTAAAAGTTGAGGTGATCGCAATCTCTTCTTTGGGATCAATTCGAATCTCAATTTTTGTTGAGCCATATTTATTATTGACCTCATTAGTAACATTGAGATCGGCTCTAAAATCGGCTTGTGCGATGTATAAAAATCCTCCCGATTTATCAGTGGCCATACCGCTAGGACCTAATTCCCAGTTATTAAGGTCAACTAACTCTTCATAATATTTATAAGCAGTAGTCACTGAGTCATTTGTATAGAGAACTAAATCAAAATCATCATCGGCCTGTTCGCTTATAGTATTAGGATAATAAAAAGCTTGTTTAATAATTTCTTCTTTTGTTAAGGGTTTTGATGTCGGAGATTCTGTTTCCTCGATTTTGATTACAGTTTTATCTTGGTTTTGAATATCTTTCTCAGTTAAAGAATTTTTACTATTTTGAAGTTTTGACCCTATCAATACTAAAATAGTTAAAATAATTAATAATCCTACTCCTAATATGATAAAGGTCGCTAAACTATCCTTTGACTTTTTTACTGGTTGTCTGTTTACCAAGTCCTCTGATGATTTTTGATTATCTATCTCAATCTTTTCATTTTTGTTTTTATTTATTTGTTCTTCCATATATTTTTAAAAAATAATTAATATCAAAAAGAAAATCTATCAAATAAGCTATTAACAATTAGCTTTAGTGCTTCCTGGAAAAAGTAGGGATTTATTAGATAAATTGCAACTAGAGATCCTATAGCAATAATTATCGAAAGCCATTTAGTATACTTACCACGAGTTCTAAAAATTAAAATTGTTGATAAAGTTGCCAGCAAAAGAGGGCCAAAGATCTTAATATCACCTAATGGCAACGTATAACCAGCGATATATTTCTCTTCTGCTCCAAAAAATCCCGCCAAATCAAAATTAACATTGAATATAATTAAAAATATCTCCAGAACCAAGATAACTAAAAGCAAAATCGAGCTAAATTTAGTTGAAGCTCCTTCTTGGGTGCGGATAGCCTCGTAGATTGTTGTCGGTAGTAAAAAAAACAAAATCCACAAAGGATTTTTAGTTGCTAATCCGGCAAAAGCCCCTATTATTGCAATAATAGTTACTAGTGTGCAAACGCCAGCGGGATTTAATGAATCTAAGCTAAATTTTGCTTTGTTTTGAGAGTTATCCATAAATTAATAAAATTTATAATTTATAAACTTCTAAGGGTGCTACTCTATATCAGAGCCAAGCTCTCTCATTTTTTCTTTAATTTTTTCATAAACCTCATCATCTCCAACTCTATCGTCACAATATTCATTAAAATAATCAGATTCACCGTCTACCCCATATTTTTTCTCTAACTCTTCCATCTTTTTGCTATATTCTAATATCTTAGGATCTGCAAGATCTGATTCTGCTATACGAAAAGCGTAAGCTAGTATTTCNATACAGGCCTCATCACTTATATTCCCTGTATTGGNAGNTTTNGTTTCATTNGAAGTAGTATTTGGTGATTCNTCAGAATCTTCTTCGGTCGAAGTTATNGGNANATTATTATTTTTTTCTGNATCATAATCGANGTTTTTTTTAAATAAAAAGTCACTTTGATAAATAAATAANAAAANACNTATAACTATTAANACGCCTATCAAAANAATAATATTTTTTTTACTCATATCGTAATGTNTTTAATTAGTAAATTACTACCCTAAATACNAGTATAATATAAAAAATATTTTTATCAAATNATACTTAAAAAATGTTAATTATTACNATAACAAAGAGATAANCTTAAGTATCATNTNTTCNATTTCTTCTCTNTTCATATATCCTTCTTTTTCTAAACAACTATTTAAAGGAACAATTAAATGATCGATNAAAGTCATCNCCCCGTCATGAGTAACCTTTGTAATNGTATTAAATTGTGTTAATGATTGACAAAATAGCTTACCGCTTGGNGCGCAATGCAAAGAAGTTAAAAGTCCACCAGAAATTAGAAAATTTTTTACTTGAATTGCTTGAAGTATTTTACCNCCTANAGGAAGATCTTCCTTTTTAAAAGCATCGGGAGGGAATTTGACTCTATCNTCGTTACCGCCACCTGAAGCTTGAATTTTTGTTATTGTTCCNTCTGGATTTTTAATTTCAATTGTCCTNTCTTTCTTTTTNTCTTTCTTNATTTTTGGTTTTATGGGAAGACTAAAATAAACTGCGGGATATTGCTTAAATTTNCCNATTTCATATTTTATATTTGATGNTTGGGCACTTTTTATCATTTGAGCGGAAGCTTCTTTCATCATTNCTAATATTTTATTTATATTTTCTGTGCTATTCCCTTGTTTTTTCATNNCCTCCACTATTAAAGGATTTGTAAATGCTTCNTCAATAGTCATATTATTTGGCGCACCNGGTATCGGTGTNNCTGCCAAACCNTTGGTAAATTGAGTTGCAAGATTTTCCAGCGCTTGAGAGGCAACTTTCTCTTCTTTATAATTTATTACAGATATGTCTGTAATATGGTCATATTCCTCAGGAAAAACTTTATTTACATTATCTCTCATATCTTGAATATCTTTAACGGTAAGTTGGGTTATCAGTCCTGTTTGAACGGCAAAAGTCATTGCATCATAAAAATCAGCCATTTTGCCTTTTTTTGTGATAATTCCAAAGGTTGAAGTAGTTTCTGTTATATTGCCTCTTACTTCTGTTTTAATAATTTTGTTTCTTTCTCCTTTTTCAAGATCCATAAAAACTTCGGGATTTAAGTGTCCTAATTTAAAAATTAACTGCTGTTTATTTATCATTTCGTCAAGCACTTTCCACCTTTTAGTATCTATAATCTTTTCAATTTTTATGTCTTTTTTTATCATATTTTTATTTAATTAAATCATCGACACCAATACCTAGACCTTTAGCTATTTTCATAACCGTTTGAATTGAAGGTTTTGTTATTACATTTGTTTCAATTTTAGTTAGTGTTGTATAGGGGAGATCGGATTTTCTCCCCAATTCATCTTGCATTAATCCCTGCTTATTTCTTAGCAGTTTTATCTTATTCTCAATTGTTTCGTTCTTTTTCTGACTTTTTATAGCTTCCTAAGTATGATAACAATAATATGGATGCTTGTCTAACTCCTCATAAAATATAATTCTTGGATATAAAGTATTTTTATGATTTCTATTCAAAGGTTTAGTATAGGAAGAAGAGTATTAAGTTTTATATCTGAAAGTGTATCCTTCCATTGTTGAGTTGCCACACTTCAGGTGGTAGAATTCACCATTAATTTAATTCTATTTATACAATGTCAATAGAATTTGATTCAAAAGGAGATACAACCTATCAAGAAATAACTAACGATATAAAAGAGAATGGATACTATTCTCTACCTGCAGGATCTGTTATAGATGTTAAAATCACTACGGGGAAACCAACAGAGATTCCCATTCTTGACATAAATAAAAATTAGACAGAAAAAATCGCAGAAAGTTATGATAATATTGATACCAAACAACTTAACCAGTTCCAAATAAGACAAGAATTGATGCTGGGGAGTGTTGTATCACATGATTTCACAACAGGAGAAACAGAACTTACGATTACTTCTCCAGAACTTGTTGATTTTGAAAAGAGGAGAAACGAATGGTATGCTAATTTAGCAAAAAGATATAAAATTTCAGATGATTATATTGACGAAGAGCATGGGGAGAAAAATACTGGTCCTGTAGATATATCTTTATATATTAAGGATTATCCTAAAATAGCAGATGAAATACTTAAGGAAGAGAGGTCGCTTACAATAGAAAGAGATAGATTGCAGAGAGAAGCTGAAATTGAGTTTATAAAAACTTATGGGATCTCAATACCAGAAGATAAAACTCTGTTAAGAGTTTCTGCTATTATTAAAAGCTAAGTAATAAACAAAGGGTAATTTAGATAGAAGTAAGAAGTTTTAGACCTATTTCTATTTTAAGCTCCATATCTGAAAGTGTTGTCAACGGAGAGAGTGGGATTCGAACCCACGGTACGATTTCTCATACGCACGCTCTCCAAGCGTGTCCTTTCGACCGCTCAGGCATCTCTCCTGGTGTACCCGG
>LNJB01000039.1 GCA_001587595.1 Candidatus Methanofastidiosum methylothiophilum | reverse complement strand
ACTATATATAAGGGGCAGAGTAAGAACTGTTAGCTTAACAAGGAGGTTATGCTATGAAAAAGATTATGACCTTGTTTATTGCAGTTGCATTGATCGCATCATTTGGTATCGGTGCTATAGCCGGTGCTAATGAGGATGCTTTTGCAAATGCAGTTATGGAAGAACAAACACAGCTTGTGCTTGAAAAGGCAGCAATAGAGTTTGCACAAGGACACGATGCTGAAGGCTTAGCTTTGGAAGGAGCCGCTACAAACAACTTTGGTAAGACAAAGCTTGGATTCCACAGGATCTCTGGTGCAGTTATCACTGCTTCATACTATTGGAAGCAGGTTACAAGTCCCACTCCCGGTTGGGAAAGAACTCACAAGCCCAGACCAAAATCCGATTAGGATAATTAATTTTTTTCTTTTCTTTATTTTAGTTATTTTGCATAAAGATCTAGAATCTGCATTATTAATTTTCAAATGAGTGAAAAATCGATATTTTTTTATTCATTTGAGTATAATCCTCCTTGATGTCAATTTTTATTCCAATAGAATATGATGGGAGGAAATATCCTAAGGATATATCTTCTAAAATAAAAGAAGTCGCAGGAAATTTTGATGTGCCTTATATTAGGCCATTGAAAGAGTACTCTCTCCATACAGAGTATTCGTATGGGAGAAGGAAATTTAATACAAGCTTAGTATCAAACTTCAAAACTATAAGAGAATCACACAAAGATTTTATTCCAAAACTCTGGACAAGCAGAAGATGGGCAGAAGAGTTTGGTGATTTCATAATTAGGCTTGTTGGTGACAACAGGCCCCCTAAGATTATAGAAACACACCCGCCATTCAATGATTACTGTAAGTCTATAGAAGAATTTGTTAAAATCTATGAAGTGTTTGAGGGAAGGATTTCTGACACTTACCCAGAAACTGACATATTTATAGAAAATAGATATGGCAGTCTCTATAGGGGAGGCAAATTTCTCATCTCAAATGTCACTGATCTAGAAAGTTTATGTGAATCTATAGATAAACATGGCCTTAAACTTAGGATAGTCTTGGATTTTATTCAAATCTTTAGTAGCTATAATCTTGGGCCTAGAAAATTTACAGCCGAAAAGATTAGATCTACTGTAAAATCGATTTATCCAATCCGAGACAAAATTAACGGAATACATCTTTGGGGAAAGAAGGATTATGGACAAAACAGATTTATACCGCATATGGGTAATTTTGACACGTACTTCCTTCAAAATGATTTAAAAGATGTGTTCTTAGAAGAACTATACAAGCTTCTTGAGGATTCTAAGTATAGATACTTTGTTCCAGAGGTGAACAGCTCAGATTTAGATTTGTGGAGCATTATAGAAGATCTAAAGGAAAAAGGATTTAGATTTGTTTAAATAGCAAATCTTAAAAAGGTTGGGCCATAGTTGATTTAATCTCACCTGCCGGGGTGGCTTAGCCTGGTTATAGCGCACGGCTCATAAGCATGAAACAAGGCTGGGAAACCGTGAGGTCGCGGGTTCGGATCCCGCCCCCGGCACATTTTAATTATAATGTTCCTTCTTTATATTAGGTAGTTCTTTTTCAAAGAGAGCGTAATTTAANATACGATTTTCAAATCTTTCATAAAGTTTCATGAATCTCTTCTTTCCNTCAATNGTAAGCCANTAATTGCCATCTGAAATCCACATAAACTTTAGATCAGGATNATTATGNTTTATTTCTTCATCCAAGNACGTATATTCATCGTCATTGATATTAATTTTTGATCCNGANGTNGAATAAAAATTAGTTTCAATTAGGATTATTGGNTTCGTTTCATANTATAATACAAAATCAAATTTCTTCTCCTTTCCATCGTTTTTANTAATNCCTTGAATTTTTGTTTCTTTAGAATATGAAAATCTTGATCTGCTATCGTCCAATGTTTTATTCNTAATNTCNTTACAATTNANGAATCCATTTTTATCGAGTGTTTTAGAAATTTTATATATGCCAAAATTTCCATGAATAGATTTAGTATCAATCGGCATTCTTTTATTTCTTAAATATTCATCTANGACAAAACATTTTTGTATTTCATTTAAGTTTAGATTATTAATAATGTAAGAAGCTATTCTTATTGAAACATCAGTCATTTTGTCGTTAATGATTCTATCATGGATTACTGNAACAGANTTAGAAGCTCTATCGATATAGTTTTGAATTGAGAGTTTCAATAAAAAAACTAATTCACTTATCANCTTAGAATCAATNTTTTCNGAGTTAANANTGTCATAGATATCTTGGATNNTTTNNAAATTGTTAGNTGATAATTCTTTAAAATTTTTNATAAAGATTTTATTAAACAAAGNNTCANTTTTTAGATTGNTTTCNAGATATTTTAAAATTAATTTTNTATCCATACTGTTTANTATAGAAATATCAAATAGAAAATGCGTTAGTTGGGTATTTGTAAATCTCTGTAATTGAAAAATCTCCTGGAATATCTCGTATGATTTAGGATATTGTCTTAAAAATAAAGACAATTCATTAAGCGTCCAGTTTGACTTTTCAGATAATTTAGTTATTTCTACTTGNTACTCCTNAGTTTTAAAGTGAGGATCCTTGTACTCTTTTTGATAAAATTCAAAAAATGAAATACTGGAAGCAAANTCTAGATANCTTANNTTTAAATCATTCATGCAAAATATANAAACAATTGATATATAGATTTTGCTCTTATTAGAGGTATAGNGATNATTAAAGGATAGAGACAANATATAAATACAAACAATAATCTCAATTATGAAAGATTAGATAGAGAAGAATAAAATGAAAACTGATCACAAAATTATTCATGGTGATGCCCTAGAAGAATTGAAAAACATTCCTAGTGAATCTATAGATTTNATTTTTGCAGACCCCCCATATGGGCTTGCAAAAAAGAAAGGTCTTGGGTGGAAATATAGTAAACATATTACCTTAGAGGAAGAATGGGATATTTTCACAAAAGATGATTTCTTAAAATTTAATATTGAGTGGATTCAGCAGTGTATCAGGGTGTTAAAGCATGGTGGCAGCTTTTGGGTGTGTGGATCTTTTCATAATATATATCAATTGGGTTTCATAATTCAACATATGACTGAGCTTAAAATAAATAACAGCATTGTCTGGTTTAAACCAAATGCACAACCAAATATTACATGCAGAATGTTTACAGAAAGTACTGAACATTTAATTTGGGCCACAAAAAATGGAAAGAATATAAAATGGACATTCAATTATGAAGATACAAAAAATTTAATTGAAGATTCAATAAATCCTCTAGGAAAACAGACAAGAAATGTTTGGTCAATTCCGCTAACTCCAAAAAGTGAGAAATGGGCCGGAGCTCACCCTACACAAAAACCAGAAGAGCTGCTGAGGAGGATAATTTTGGCTTGCACATCTAAAGGGGATACTATCCTAGATCCGTTTGTAGGTTCTGGAACGACATCTGTCGTTGCAAAAAAGATGGGAAGAAATTCAATAGGAATAGAAAAGGAAGAAAAATATATTGAAATAATACAAAAAAGGTTAAATCCTCCACAATCTAAATTAGATTGTGATAGACAGTAAATCCATTTATACGACAATTAAAGCTTATGATCAAACTATAGCTGCAAAACCTTTTTTAAAATGGGCAGGTGGCAAATCNCAACTTGTACCTAAGCTATCAACAAANCTCCCAAAAGAAATTNTTGATACAGGAGTAATAGATTCCTATATTGAACCATTTGTGGGAGGNGGCGCATTTTTCTTTTATCTTAAAAGTAGATTCCAGATTAATAATTCATTTTTATTGGATATAAACAGGGAATTATTAATTGGGTATCAAGNCATNCAAAATAATCCTAAAGAGCTTATNGATGANTTAAGAAATCTTGAAAGTGAATATATAGGCAAAAATGAAGAGGAAAGAAAAAATTATTACTATANGATTAGAGATAAATATAATANTCAAATNAGCTCTTTTGATTTTAGTAATTACAATAGTGCNTGGATTGAAAGAGCTTCTCATATGATATTTCTAAATAGAACTTGTTTTAATGGATTATTTAGNCTAAACAAAAATGGAGAATTCAATGTACCTCATGGCAGATACAAAAATCCTAGAATATGTGACAAAGAAAATATAAAAAGAGTTAACTTGGCCCTAAAAAANACTGAAATTATCTGTGGTGATTTTTCAAAGTCTTCAAAGTATGTTAAGAATAATAGTCTAGTCTATTTTGATCCTCCGTATAGGCCACTAACTAAAACCTCTAGTTTTACCAGTTATTCAAAGGAAGAGTTCACTGATAACGATCAGATAAGACTTGCTAAGTTTTACAGAGAGCTTGACGAAAAAGGAGCATATTTAATTTTGAGCAATTCCGATCCAAAAAATGAAGACCCTAAGGATGACTTTTTCGATGAGCTATATAAAAACTTCATAATCGAGAGAGTAGGTGCAAAAAGGATAATTAACTGTGACCCTAAAAAAAGAGGGGAGATAAAAGAATTAATTATTAGAAATTATAAATAGATAATTAGATAACAATCATTTTCCTTATTTTCCTATCATCACTTTGTATACTTTCTTAATCTTTATGTCATCTTTTCTTAGCCTATGTAGTGAAATTTTTTTAATGGGGGATGAGTCATCAAAATTGGCAGCCATTAGACTTTTCTTTCCCTTATTCAACTTGTATGCCAGCCAGTAATGAGAATCCTTTTCATCTAAAATTTTTGAGTGCACTATCGCCA
>LNJB01000038.1 GCA_001587595.1 Candidatus Methanofastidiosum methylothiophilum | reverse complement strand
ATTTCAGCAATCGAACTTTCCAATAAAAATGATAAGATATATGCAGCTCTTGTTTCAAAGTTTGCAGCAGATGTTTATAATTTGAGAATACTAAAAAAAGANGTCCAAGATGAAAAACTTAACTTTACAAGATTTTTTGTTGTNGGTAATAAAGATGTTCTTCCAACTGGAAAAGATAGAACGAGCATATTAGTTTCTCCAAGTTTAAACAAACCNGGAGTCCTATATTCTATAGTAAAGTTATTTTATGATGCAGGGATTGATCTAACAAAAATTGAGTCAAGACCCTCTAAAAAGAAGATGGGGGAATACGTATTCTTCATAGACTTTAAAGGCCATATAAAAGAGAAAAAGGTCAGTCAAACTTTGAAGGAATTATCCTCAATATTTGCAGTAAAAGTACTGGGTTCATATCCTAGGGCTTACTAATTAATACCCTATACTTACCTATAGTATAACTATAACTTCAACTAAAAATATTTAAAGATTATTTATNTTAAATGAGAACTATATGGATGGGAATAACTTGAAAAAAAACATGAAGATTATAGTTATTTTGATTTTATTAATGCTATTTGTTATATACTTTAACTGGTCGACACTAAATCCNTTTATTCCTGATAATCCAAATGTGCCAAATGTAGTTTTATCAAATAATGACAGAATACTTATAATGGCNCCTCACCCAGATGATGAATCTATCGCTACAGGCGGACTTATACAAAATGCCATAGATAAAGGAATACCAGTCCACGTTGTTTTTTTGACTAATGGTGATTTTAATGTGTGGTCATATACACTATATGAAAAAATACCCATGCTAACTTCAAGTCAGGCATTAGAACTAGGCGAGATTAGACGTCAAGAAGCCCTAAATGCAATTAAGGAACTTGGGCTATCAGAAAAGGATGCTACTTTTCTTGGATATCCAGATTATGGTACTTCTGAGATCCTTTACTACCATTGGGGGAATAATCCTCCTTATCAGAGTATACTCACAAGAAAAACTGAAGTGCCATACTCTAAAGCTTTAAGCCCCAGGGCACCATATAAAGGAGAATCAATAATGAAGGATATTGAGGCAGTTATCAATGATTTCGGCCCTACAAAGATTTTTGTTTCCCATCCAGATGATCATCATCCAGACCACAGAGCAATGTTTGTCTTTACAATAGTGTCTTTATGGGAAATAAGAAAAGAAGTTGAGATTTATCCATATGTG
>LNJB01000037.1 GCA_001587595.1 Candidatus Methanofastidiosum methylothiophilum | reverse complement strand
TTTTTCATTTATTCNTTNANCCTTCTTCATTTCTGAAAAAAACTTCAGCTTCAAAAAGACCAAAAACTGATTCAAAAGTCAGAGAAATATTTTCGTATAAAGCCTTCATCGGAATTGGGTCATTCTCAAATTCAGGCGCATTAAGAATCAGGTCATGATTAAGAAACTGCAGCTGGTTTGCAAAAGTTCCTGTTATCATATTAGCAAGCTCTCCCATTATATCCATTGACGCCTGCTTAAGTGCTTTTCCCTTAACGTCTGAATAAAGCTGCTCCGTAATTTTTTTCATGGTTCCGTCCGGAAATTTAAGAAAGATTTCTCCGCAGAAAGAACCCTCAATCTCCAGCCAGACTTTGTAATCTGCTTTTTTGCAGGCTTCCGATACAGTTTTAACTGAAGCATCTCCCAGAAAATTTGTAAAAATATGTTTAACCGATCTTTCAAGACATTTAGCATATTTTCGGTAATTTTCGCTCATCACTCCCTCTTCTGCGACATAATTTATTTGTTAAATTTTCATAGAAATTCAATAAAATGAACTTATTCACATTTTATACAGAAACAAACTTTTTGTAATCAGTAAGCTGACATAATCAATTATAATTTTTCAGTTAATAATTTATTTTTTAATTTNATAACTTCTGGAAAATTTAGGAGATACGTGCGTATTGAAAAATTAGCAGATTATTTATTCAATTAATTTCCAGAAATCGCTGTTAAAANCCNTTCCGGAAATTAATTGAGTCAATTAATTGAACAAATCACATAAATTGTGGATGATGTGGACAAGATTGTTAATAACTNTCAGATAACTTCAGCTTTTCCNGAAACATAAACNTTTTTAATNTTCGAATAGAAATTTAATGGATCAGGNGAATCAAAAAGCAGAATGTCNGCAGTTTTTCCCGAANNTAATGATCCAAAAGAGTTATCNATTNNNAGAATTTCNGCTGCATTTATTGTCACAGATTTTAAAACTTCTTCTCTCTTCATTCCATATTTATGAGCCATGCAAAGAATTGAATGAAAATACTTAACAGGCGGATAAGTATCAGATTGAAGCGCAACTTTTACTCCGCATTCAGAAAGAACTGCAGCAGTTTTAAAAGAAATCTCGTTTAATTCAGCTTTTTCTCTTCCCGGAAAAGATGGTCCGACAACACAAGGTATATTTTTCTTAGCTATGTAATCCGCTATCTTGTGTCCTTCAGTCGCATGAATCAGAACAAGTTTTAAACCGAATTCTTCTGAAATTCTAATTGCAGTAGCTATATCGTCAGAACGGTGAGCATGAGCATGCACACAAATTTCTCCCTTCAATGCAAGAGACAAAGCTTCAAGTTTCAGATCAAATTCAGGTTTCTTGTCTTCATCATCCGAATCTTCATGTTTTTTCTTTTCCATGTATTCCTGGGCCTTGTAAAACCATTCACGGATAAGAGCCGCAATTGCCATACGAGTCTGAGGTTCTTTTTCATGCTTTGAATACACATCTTTCGGATTCTCTCCAAATGCAATCTTGAGAGCGGAAGGAGACTTTATCAACATTTCATCAACAACACTTCCCATAGGACGGATTACCGCNAACAAACCGCCGAAAACATTCGCNCTGCCTGGCCCGGTGTTAAGCAAAGTGACTCCGCCCTCATATGATTCTCTAAGAGAAGGATCAAAAGGATTAATCGCATCAACTGCACGAAGATGAGGCGTTATGGGATCGCTCATTTCATTAACATCATCACCNGCATCTCCTATTTCTCCCTGAAACAGACCTTCATGGGTATGTGCATCAATAAAACCNGGAAGNAGAGCNTTTCCNCCGCAATCTANGATTTCATCAAANTCTCCCTGAATATCGGAAGAAGAAACNGNTTCAATNTTATCNTCTTTAACAGAAAGAGAGCCCGTAAAGGGCTCTGAATTTATCGGNTATATTTTCGCATTTTTAAAAAGAATCATCTTAGTTCGTTAATCCTGCTTATAATTTTTTCTATGTGAACTTTTCTTTTTTGNGGNGATTTNAGATCAATCCATGTAAATGAATATGTTTCTTTCTTTTTTCCGCCTTTGTATAATTTCNACNGTAACNGCTTTATCTTTTCCATAGCAAAATCCGTANTCNGCAAATCTGCAAAAAGATACTTCNATTAGAAAAGATTCACCATTTTCATATTTATCAGATNCAAAAAGCTTTCTTGTAGAAGANCAAANATCATCAAAAAATATCTTTATNCCATTAATCTTTTTNCCNTTNGATTCTTCATCATTATCCAGAATATCATCNGATTTTTCAGAAGNATATCTTATTTCAATTAGCGGTTCTTTTTGAATNACTNCACTTNTTGANTCTATTTCTTCACCATATGGAGTCNTACCTTTCATCGAAATAGTTTGTTCCTTNCCATCCGAAGAAACATAAGTTCGAAGAGAATTNNGTCTGTCAATAATCAGCTTTCTTCCATCGGCATAAANATATTCNGCTTTTCCGCCNGAATATTTCCTTANNGTNGTNTTATCCNGTAAAACAGTTTCTGAATAATTTTTATACTTTTTTATCTCTGTTCCNTTNGGTTTTATATAAACTTCAAATTCAGCNTTTTTTTCTTTCAAAACNGCATCTGAAAAATCAATATCNAAACTATCTGCTGAAATNAAAGAAAATAAAAAAACAAATAATAATAGTTTCATCTTAGCCNCTNTTAAAAGCTCTGTAACCGATATCTTTTCTGTAATGAGCCCCTTCAAATTGAATCTTATCTATTTCAGAATATACTTTATCTCTCGCCTTTTCTAGAGAATCTGCAACNGNAGTAACAGCTAAAACNCTTCCGCCGTTAGTATAAATACTATTTCCGTTTCTAACCGTTCCGGCATGAAAAACGAGAATNTCNTTGCTCACAGAATCAAGTCCTGTNATNAGCTTTCCCTTTTCGTAATCTGAAGGATAACCTTTAGATGCCATTACAACAGTTATAGCATGTTTATCNGNAAACTTCAGCATNCCTTCNTTTANNTTTCCTTCATATGAAGCAATAAAAAGATCTCCGATTTTTCCNTCAATNANNGGAAGAAGNACCTGNGCTTCAGGATCTCCGAAACGGGCATTAAATTCCAGAACATTGTTTTCTTTACCGATCATGAGTCCGGCNTANAGAATTCCTTTAAAAGGAATACCCTGATTTTTCATTACATCNATTACAGGTTTATGAATCTCTNTGCCTACTCTTTCTATAACATCNTTNCCTGCAACAGGNGCCGGAGCATAGGCTCCCATTCCGCCTGTATTAGGNCCTTTGTCTCCGTCANAAATTCNTTTATGATCCTGAGCTGAAATAAAAGGAAGAATTGTTTCTCCGTCTGATATTCCAAGAACAGAGGCTTCTTCNCCTTCTAGAAAATCTTCAACAAAAAGAAGAGAATTATCNTTNACNNTTTCTGANACAAANTCCATTGCCTGTTCTTCATTTTCAGCAACNACAACACCTTTTCCNGCAGCAAGACCGTCAAGNTTGATAACAATCGGATATTTTTTACAATTTGCAATNAATTCGNTGATTTCTTTTTTTCCTGTAAAATCCCTGTGTGAAGCGGTAGGAACNTTGCTTTTCTCCATTATCTCTTTTGCGAATATTTTACTGCCTTCAATTTTAGCNGCTTTNGCAGAAGGTCCGAAAACAGGAATNCCTGATGCAGACAAAGTATCAGNAACACCGTCAGCNANCGGAGCCTCAGGTCCGATAACAACAAAATCTATTTTCTTGTTTTTACAGAATTCTATAATATCATTATGTCTGTTGAGATTAATGTTTACACAATGAGCCGGATCTATTCCTCCGTTACCCGGAGCCACAAAAACTTCAGAAGCACTTCCGTCGAACAAAAGCCTCCAATATATTACATGCTCCCTTCCGCCTGAACCAATTACCAGATATCTCATATTCTCTCCGTTTTAGAAAATAACACTTATACACATAAGTTATTAACATATTATTAATAAGTGTTAATAACTTTATCTTTTATAATTAAGAAACGCCTTAAACCCTTTCCATGTCATGTATGCATCAAGTTTACTGCTCACTTCAAAAGGAGCATGCATGCTGAAAAGTCCCGGACCGCAATCGATAACATCCATACCGTAACGCGCCATATAATAAGCAATTGTCCCGCTTCCGCCAAGATCAACTTTTCCAAGTTCTCCAGTCTGCCAAAGAACACCGTTAGTGTTGAAAATTTTTCTTACTTCTGCTACAAACTCAGGACTGGCTTCACTCGCACCGGATTTTCCGCGCGCACCGGTATATTTCTGAATAATCGTTCCTCTGTTCATCTGCGGCATGTTATTATTCGGAGAGCTGACTTCAGGGAAATTAGGATCATGAAGAGAATTCACGTCAGCAGACAGCATTTTTGATTTTGAAAGTGTTCTGTTTAAATCTACAAGCGAAGTCTTTTCCATACGGTGTAGAACTTCTGCTACAGCGTTTTCAAAAAAGAAAGACTGCATTCCCGTAGCACCATAAGAACCAACTTCCTCTTTATCACAAAGAAGAACTCCTGCCGTATATTCCGGAATTTCATTCATATCCATCAAAGCCTTAAANGCTGCGAATGAACAGATTCTGTCATCCTGCCCGTAGCCAAGAATCATGGATCTGTCAAANCCCATTTCTCTNGCTTTNCCTGCCGGAACCATTTGAATATCTGCACTGTTNAAATCTTCTTCNTTCATTCCATATTTTTCGTTCANNATNTGAAGAATTTTTTCTTTAACTTTNAGTTTTGCTTCTGTTGATTTCACAGGAACTGTTCCAATCAGAAGATTAAGGTTTTCACCGGTAACGGCTTCAGCAATGGTTTTTTCAGCCTGCTTCTGAGCCAGATGCGGAAGAAGATCTGTTATCGAAAACACCGGTTCATCCTCATTCTCTCCGACCGAGAAATTTACAACAGAACCATCCTGTTTAACAACATGTCCGTGTACAGCAAGTGGAAGAGCAACCCACTGATACTTTCTAATTCCG
>LNJB01000036.1 GCA_001587595.1 Candidatus Methanofastidiosum methylothiophilum | reverse complement strand
CGACAGTGTCCGATAGTTCTCATTGAATCCAATAGGCTAATCTCAAATCCTTTATTCCTCCGAGACTAACAAGATCTTGAATATCGTCATCATCCAGAGCTTCATTCAGAATCTTGACCTCATCCAGCTTAGTATCGGTACAATTTATTCTATTAATAACCTCATTAAGTAAATTAGATAAAAAACCAGTATAAGTACTCTGATAAATATCACCACCAACAGTAACATAGCTCTCATCGGTGCGTCCCTGCCATTTCGTAGTTAATTTAGTTCTCTTATTATCATTCGGCAGGTCAGCAATTGAAATGGAAATAAGCGCCGTAGCATCCCCAACTTCACGATAGGTTGCTACCACATAATGCCAACTATTTATATTTATCTCATATTCATTTTTGCTAATGTCAACTTCGGTATAGCCATACGATCCTCCGCCATTATAAATATCGAAAGCAACTTTAATTGTCGTAGGGACGAGAACAATGCCAAAAATTTTAATTCCTGCGATTTTACGAGCTCTTACACTCCATATAGGATCATGGTCACTACTACTCTTTTTCTCAGCTGCCAACATTCCCCAATCCGTATTAGTATTGGAAAAATTTACCCATGTCCCGACGGTAAGTTCATCGCCATCCGGCTCAATTAATTCATCTCCTACATACACATAATCATTATCACCATCAAAATCAAGCGCTGAGCCATTTTTGCCAACGGTTCTGGTAGGTTTATAATTGGTAACACCATTGCCTAAAATTCCATTATTGTTATTGTTTGAGCCATCAAAAACCAGGTTAGGATCACTTTCATCAAAATCAAAACCGAATATCTCTGACTTAGGATGCTCCTCTATTTCGAATTTCACCATCGCTTCAGTCTCAAAAGCCTTTACTCCTTTCCCGATGTGCTGAGTAATAAAAGACGATATCCGAATACTATCTCCAGCCGGATTAAGAGCAGTATAACGAATGCTATCAATTGTACCACCAAAAAAATCAGATAACTTATCACTGAAATCTACGTTTAATCTTTCTCTTAAAAATCCTGCCAGATGCCAGTCTTCATTGTCATCCAATTCGTATGCCTTTTTCAACGAATATGTCAGTGCAAAATCGCGCAGATTTTTAGAATTCATAAAATCTATACTCTCGGTTATCTGGTCAGGAATATTACTAACTCGCTTTTGCACTCCTACCGTAATCGCGGTGAAGGTCACGGTAAGAATAATTACTCCAATTAAAATTGCCCTGCCCATTTTAATACCTCCTCATAAGTTTTTTACAATTTATTTCCATCATAAATAAAAATTTATAAAATATTTCCAAAAAGTCAAATTGGTTATAATATTCCTTTCACCTGGGCCAACATAACTGGTTTCAAACGCAAATTGCAGATCAGTTTTTAATAAACGGATGTAACTCAACGAATCTCCCGGAGTAGTAATTTGATTCTCATCAATATCATAGTAGGAAAAATTCAAATCTCTCAGCCATAATGGAACATTTGAGCCGGGCAAAGGCACCCCATTTTGCATTATTTTAATCGGAATCCCCTGGCTGGTGCTATCGCCTAATGAAATGCTAATGGTATTAATTACCGAACCCATTATATCATTGATTAAATCATACTTAGTTTTGAATACAAAACTGTCCGGCTCGGCGACTAAAATTTGTCCGCTATAAACCCCTGCTCCTACTTTTCCGAGGCAATTATCGATCTCCTGATATTGAACTTCTGCCGCGTTGTTTAGCGTGACATGGAATGTGGTGTCTTGCGAAGATGCCTGCAAATTAAACAGGGTGGTAAAGATCGTTATCAAAAATAAACCGCCGATACTTGTCGCAAATATTGCATCTAATAAACTGGTCATACTAATTCTATATTATAATAAATATTATTAAACTTTAGAGTATCAAGGATCACAAAAGGATTAGTCCAGATTTTTATATCTACTCTCTGGAAATCGGTTTGACCGGCGGCATCCACCCCGCTGGAATCACAATAGTGGCTACTAACATTATAAATATACCAGACGTCGTTACCCCAGATTCGCAGTGAATCCGTGCCGGAATAAGTGATGGCAATATCGTCAAAATCAATCAAATCCGTCTTCGTTTCGACAGTTATTTTATCAAAGACTTTACTGGCTAATTTTACCGCCTGATTCATATAGATTGATTGATAAACAATTTGTCTTTGATTGTTGATTGAGGTATTCATCGTTAATACCACCGACGTAAAAAGTACAATCGAACCTATCAGAGCAAACATTTGAGGATAACCCAACTCTAACCCTCCGATGCGGCATAAGAAACTTCCGAAACAGTGGTTACTCCCTCTCTGATCTTTTCTAATCCTGAATCAAGGATCGAGAGCATACCCTGCCCCTCGGCAATTTCTCTAATTTCAGCTTCGTCCACTTCAGCTCCCGAATTTAAGATTGACTTTCGAACTTCAGGGCTGAAATAGAGTGCTTCGGCTAAACTAATTCGGCCTTTGTAGCCGCCATTGCATTTCTTACATCCGGTACCGGCGTCATAAATTTTGCCCGATTTCAGGTCTTCTTCTGTTAAACCCAATTCTAGCGCGGCTGGGTACTTTTCTGAAGATATAGGTACGCGGCAAAAAGGACAGAGCTTGCGCACCAATCTCTGAGCCACGATAATGTTAATGGCGTAAGCCAGCAAAAACGGTTCGACACCCATTTTATATAAGCGCGAGATAGCGCTGGGAGCATCATTCGTATGCAGGGTAGTAAAAGTCAAATGACCGGTATTGGCAAGTTTAACCGCTACGTCGGCCGTAATTTTGTCTCTAATTTCACCTACCATCACAATATCTGGATCGTGCCGCAGAATCGTTCTGATAGCTTCTTCAAAACTTAATTTTCTACCAATCTTTAACTGCCTTGCTCCTTTGATAGCATACTCTACCGGGTCTTCGATGGTGAGAATGTTTTTCGACGCATCCATAACATGATGCAGGGCCGCCAGAAGAGTCGTACTCTTACCGCTTCCGGTCGGCCCGGTAAGGATTACTATCCCTTTAGATTTACCTATTGCTTTAAGAAAATCTTGCTCAGCCTGGGGTAAAAATCCCAACTGCCTTAAGTCGGCAATCACATTTCTATCATCTATAATCCGGATAACAATGCTCTCGAAACGCCTTTCATATTCTTCAGAAATGATGGGCAAAACCGAAACCCGATAGCGAATCAAATAGTTATCTACACTCCTCTGAAAAAAACCATCCTGAGCGGTATCTCTTTCAAAACGATCAACTCCAATAGTTCGATCTTTGACTACCGCCGCCATTGCCTCCGGCGAAACATTATCCTGCCTATACCATAACTGTAATCTTCCATCAATTCTAAAGTAAATGTCAACGCTGTTCTTTTCATAAGGAATTATATGAATATCACTGGCTTTCCTCCGCACGGCTTCGATCAAACAACCTTCATAAAGATTAACCAGGAGACTTTTATTGATTTCCTCATCCAGAGAATATTCGTCTAATTCAGTAACTTGTTTCTCTTCGCTTATTTCCGGCTCGACTACTGCCTCCCTCAAAAGGTCTAAAAATTCATTTTCTCGCGGCGATATTAGGTCAATCAATTCCTCAACTATTTTGAGAGGAGTATAAACAACTTCATATTTTTTAAATTCGGTGAAAAGCGGAATTTTTTCAACGACCTTCTCCGTCGGATTCGAAGCTAATACTAATAATTTATTCCTGGAACCATTGATTACTTGATAGGGCAGAACTTTGTAATATAGCAGTTGATTTTTTAGCTCATCCGGAAATTTGGATAATAATTCCTTAGTGTGCTTTATTTGAGCCGGATCGAGCTTCTCCGGATTTACTCTGTAAGTTCGGAAAGCGTATAATTCTGCCAGCGTACCAAACACCGTATCATGATCAATTTTGAAATTTGAGACCAGTATATCTTCAAGTCTTTTCGAATTAGAGGAATCCCCCTCATTCTGGATTTTAAGGGCTTGTTCCAGAATTTCTGAGCTGATTATGCCCTTCTCGACCAGTATTTGCCCCAGTCGGGAGCCACCTATTACTGTTGATTGCTTGTCGTTAGTCATTGGTCATTGGTCATTAGTCATTGGTCATTAGTCATTGGTCATTGGTCATTGGTTTATTTGTGTAATTGGCGAGTGTAGTGAAGCGAGTATTTCACTGGNATNATTNGTANTTGGTNNNTTAATGCTGGACTTGGGTTNTCGTTCATTAATTACNGTCCTTTTTTAATAATATTCACCAATAGTCCTAATATACATATTAATTTATTTTTTTCAATAAAAATATTCCTTTAAACTGAGGCGGAGANNGGTCATTNGTCATTGGTCATTGGTCATTAGTAAAGAGGCTGAGTAAAGAGAAAAGAGGCTGAGTAAAGAGGTTGAGAAAAGGAGACAGGAGACAGGAGGCAGGAGGCAGGCTCGGCGATTAAAATTATTCGTTCTAAATATCATTACGGCATCAAGAATATTGCACTGGATTTCGGGTTTGTNATTTGGAATTTGTTATTTTGAATTTGNGATTTGAGATTTGGGNTTTGGGATTTTTCTCATTTAGCGGTTCTTGGCGCACTTGGCGGTTTGTTCTTCCAAGACTAAAAAGAGGCTGAGAAAATGAGACAGGAGACAGGAGACAGTTTCGCGGAAATTGNTTTGGCTATTTGTGATTTGGGATTTGGNGTTTGGGATTTGTGATTTGGAATTTAGGTTTTGTGATTTGGAACTTGGGTTTTGGGATTTTTCTCATTTAGCTGTTCTTGGCGAACTTGGCGGTTTGTTCTTCCAAGACTAAGAAAATAAGGCAGAGTAAAGAGAAAAGAGGCTGAGTAAAAAGGTTGAGAAAAGAGATTGAGGCTGAGAAAGAATTCAAATCTTAGCCTTTTTTCTCAGCCTTAACCTTTCTTAGGCTGAGGCTGAGGAAAGAGGTTGAGTAAAGAGCCTGAGGCTGAGAAAGGAGGCAGGAGACAGTTTCGCGGAAATTGGTTTGGCTATTTGTGATTTGGAATTTGGGATTTGGGATTTTTCTCATTTAACGGTTTGATCTTTTTTATCATATAATGTCCAATTATCATATTGACAATAGGCACACATTTTCTTAAAATAGCAGGGTGAAATATTTCGATTGGGATGAAGAAAAGAATCAGTGGTTGAAAAAGGAAAGGAAAATCTCTTTTGAAATGATTATCAATTACTTAGAAGAGGAGAAAATATTGGATAAGGTAGTTCACCCCAATAGCCAGAAATATCCAAACCAATTTATCTTTATCGTTGAGCATGACAATTATGCTTATTTAGTGCCCTTTATCGAAGATGACGAAAAAATATTTTTAAAAACCATCATTCCCAGTCGTAAAGCAACTGAAAAATATTTAAGGAGACCTAATAATGAATAAATATACCGACTATGAAAAAGAAATCCTGGAATCTTTTGAAAATGACGAGTGGCAATCCGCACCTAATTTGGAAAGCGAAAAAAAGAGATACAGCCGGATAGCACGGGATACAATCCTAAAAAATAAGAGGATAAATATCCGAATTTCAGAACGCGATTTATCAAAATTGAAGTCCAAATCAGTTGAAGAAGGAATACCGTATCAGACTCTTGTTTCCAGTATTTTGCATAAATATATTTCAGGTAAGCTGATAGAAGAGAACTAATCTTTTGGGGTGAGGTCGGTCACTGGTCATTGGTCATTGGTCATTGGTCACTGGTCATTGGTCATTAGTAAAGAGGCTGAGAAAAGAGGTTGAGTAAAGAGAGGCTGAGAAAGGGAGAAAGGGAGACAG
>LNJB01000035.1 GCA_001587595.1 Candidatus Methanofastidiosum methylothiophilum | reverse complement strand
TTTAAAAGCCATAAAAAAGAACATAAATGTTATGTTCGATACCTCTGTTAGAGAGCTTTCTCTTGAAGGCGTAGCAAGAAGGGAAATATGGGATTACCCACTCGATGCGCTGCGAGAAGCTGCAATCAATGCATTGGTTCATAGGGATTACCTTGATACTTCCTCTTCCATTGAGGTACGCATATATGACGATGAGCTCATTCTATCGAACCCGGGGAAATTAATGCCTCCGCTGACTATTGAGCAGCTAAAAGAAAAGCATTCAGGAAGGCAAAGGAATCCGCTCATTGCCACAGTGTTCTATTATGCGAATTTTATTGAATCTTGGGGCTCGGGAACACTAAAGATGATTAACCTGTGTAAAGAACAGAANCTGCCNGAACCTGAATTTGNGGAACAAAAAGAAGGATTAGGACAATTTACCGTGGTATTTCATAAAGACATTTTTAATGAGGAAGAATTAAGAAAAAGAGGATTAAACGAAAGGCAGATCAAGGCAGTTAAGTATGTGAAAGAAAAAGGGAAGATTACCAATANGGAGTATCAGGAGATTTCTAAAATTTCTGAAAGGACTGCAACCAGGGACTTATTTGATTTGGTTATCAAAAAAATTTTTGTGCAAGTAGGTAGTACGGGCAAAGGGACGAATTATATATTAAAGACGCCATGAAGACGCCAAAGACGCCACAAAGAAGTCATAAAGACGCCAGGAGGAAGTAAAAATTATAAATAGGCAATGATTAGGAGTATAATGAGCCCTAGAATCTAGACCATTGTGGATGAAAAATAATGGAGGGGTGATAGTACCCCAAAAACTGGACACTTTTAAAGTTAGAAATTCAGCCTGACAGGCTGGTGGGACCATATGCCAGGGACGCAAATTCCACTGGAGTTTTGTACCCAAGGGAACTGTGGGGTCTAAACTCATTGTAGTCTTTGCGCCACAACTCGATTTTCATTGTTGCATCTTCCAGGGATAAAAACCAGTGCGTTTGCAGACATTCTTCCCGGAAACTGCCATTAAACGATTCAATGTACGCATTGTCGGTGGAGCGATCATGGATAGGCTTGTCTCGGGAGCGGTCAAACTGATCGTGACTTCGGGCCGCTCCTACCGCAAGGAAGGAATACCGACCGTGGTGGTCGCCGAACACGCCGCTTGACGGCTCATGGAAACTATGCTGTAACAGACTTGTGCACCCAGAGGAATTACCATGACCCTGCCCGGGGAATAAGATGACCCCCGACAAAAACATCCTTTAGAAAAATATTTTAAACAAGCCAATAAATTAACCGTAGATTTCTTTGAAAAAGATAAATTGAATAAAAATGAAGAACTTAAAATAACCGGAGAAGAATCTGTGGAAAATGGGACTTATCGAGAAAGAACGCAAAGAGGTTTATTTGGCAATCGCCGAACTGGTAAAAGCCAGACTGGATAAGGCAAGGAGTGCGTGAAATATGGAATTAGAGAAATTATTGCAAAATATAAAATTGGAAGATTATCAACAAGGAATTTATGAAGGATTAAAACAAATTGGAGAAGAAATAGCATCACTGTATTATGATGGAGTAGTCATATTTAATAGTGAGTTGAGTTCAAAACCTTATTTGCTTGCGCATATAGCAAGAGAGATAGAAGGCGGTATCAGAGATATTTTGGTTTCAGGTCATAAACAAGAAATCCAAGAGTGTCCTCATTGTGGAAATGTAATCAAAGCATCCAGTCATATCGATGAAATTTGCAAGGCGTTAGGAGCAAGTAAGGATGATAAATTTGTACAAGAATGGTATAATATTGCAAACGAATTCCATAAATATGCTCATAGACATGGAGCATGGAAAACACCACGAGAAAAAGAAACTTTTAATGAGTTATGGAAAAAATTTGAAAAAATTCTAAACTCTTTAGTTGGAGATTTTATAAGAATAACTCAGTTAATGGATACACTTTTAGAAATTAAACAGCCAACTAAAGAAATTTTAGGAACGTTAGAAAATTTACTTAAAGATGAAGTCAAAAGGCAATATTTTTTTAGAAAATTGCAGCATACAGACTGGTTCATTCCGTTAGTGGAACGAGGTTATTTTAAACCAAATCCCAATACCCAACCACAAGAGACTGAAAAAGGATTTTTCTTTATCTCACAATGGAATGTCCTTCCTTATTTAGAAAAAGTCTCCCAACAAGTTGCTAATCCTGAAAATGAAAAATATATTGAAGAGTTAATCAACATAATCAGAGATGTTACCGATTACCATGTTAAAAATAATAACGCATTAGATAATTACCGCACATGGTATTCCTTTGTAAACATTCTCTGCAATATCCTAAATGATAAAATACCAGATGACGTTATTGATTTAATTCCCATCTGGCTTGACTCAAGGTTTGATACCACGCTCCAGGGTTCGGAAATTGCGACAAAGTTGTTGCCAAAATTCTTGACAGATAATCCAGGCGATATTCAAAAAGCAGAGAAAATTATTGAGTATGTAACAGCATTGAAAGAAAATTCTAAAAATACTGTAATAGAATCATTCTGGTTAAAGGAAACCTTTTATACATATTCCGAAGCTATTGGCAGTAAATGTTCAATAAAACTCATTGAAGATTTGACTACGAAGATAAAAAAAATGCTTACAGATGAGCAATATGTGATACATCATTCTTTTTACAATAAAGATGGGTTTTCTGGAGAATCGGCTTCCGAGATACTAACTTTTATTCTAAAAAGAGTCCTGCTTGCAAAAGCAAACCATGATAGTAATGCTACTAAAGAAATATTGAAAAAATTTCTTCAAGATAAAGATTTATATTTTCCCAAAATGGCACTTTATGTTATGGGGCAGAATATGGACAGATATGGGGAGTTGTTTTGGGAAGTAGTAGCAACAGATACAGGTGAATTAATTTTTGCGAATACACTATATATTGGAGATGAACTAAAGTATGTATTAAAAAATCTCAAAAATTTGACCGATGAGAGAAGAAAAATACTTCAGGAAAAAATTGAAAATGCTGTAGAAAAATTAAAATTTAAAGAAAAGGTTGAAAGACATATTGCATTATATAAACAAGAAATTTACGAAGCTTTATCTCATGACTCATTTTTTAAAAATCTTTATAATGAAATGAAAATAATAACAAATGTTGATGCAGGACTCCATCCAGCTATAGGGGAGATGGAAATATGTGATTGGTCAGGAGCTTCGCCATTAACAAAAGATGAAATTATGAAAATGCCTAATGATAAGCTTGCTGACTTTCTTGAAAAATTTAAGACTAAAGACTTTTGGGATGGACCAACTGCTGACGGACTTGCTAAGTTATTGGGAGAAATTGCTAAAGAAAATCCAGAAAAATTTGCTGAAAATATTGATCCATTTGTTAATACTGGTTATTTCTACACTTACTACATTTTGCAAGGTATAATAGATGCATGGAATGCAAAAAAAGAAATAGATTGGGAAACATTACTCAATTTCATTGAAGAATATATTAGCCGTAATGAATTCTGGGAAGAAAAATTTATAATAGATGATGATGGATGGAATGTTACTCACGAATTGATTGTGGGTATAGTTTCTGAAATAATCCAGGATGGAACAAGAGATGACTCGTGGGCTTTTCCTGAAAAATATTATAAGCAAGCAGAAAGGATCATTTTTCTGTTATTGAAAGACCTAAAATCTGAAGAAAATAATGAGATAACCGATTATGTTACATATACTTTGAATACACCCTGGGGAAAGACAATATCTGCCCTTATATGTCTTGCTTTAAGAAAGGCTCATGTTGATGAAAAAAGGGGTATTAAAAGTGATACAAAATGGTCAATTAAATTAAAAGAAAAGTATGAAGAAATATTAAGGGAAAAAATCATCGAGGGATATACCTGTCTTGGGCAATACTTACCCATCTTTTTTTACTTGGACAAAGAATGGGTTAAAGAAAAAATCAAATCCATAGAAGATGAAAGGGGCACAGAATACTGGGAAGCTTTTATGGCTGGATATTTATCCGGTGGTAAAGTTTATGATGAGATCTATAATTTAATGAGACTCCATTATCACTACGGTCTTGATTATAATTTTAAAAATGCAATAAACAGATATAATGAACTTTTAGTTCAGCATATCGCTATAGGCTATTTGAGAAATAATGAGGCATTGTATGAGGAAGAAAGTTTGTTTAAAAAAATATTGGATACGTTTAAGTATGAACAAATTAAGGCTATTATCAGCTTCTTCTGGATGCAGAGGGACTATCTTACAAAAGATGATGAAATAAGCGAAAAGATCAGAGAAAAGATAATTGAATTCTGGAGGTGGTTGTACAACAGGTATAAAGACAAAAAGGGTATTGATGAAAATGATAAAAAGATTCTCTCAGATGCTACAAAATTGGCAGTATTTCTACCTAAAATTGATGAGAAAAATTCAGAATGGTTAAAGTTATCATCACAGCATGTTGGAGTAGATTTCAATTCATCATTCTTTATCAAATATTTAGATAAGCTTAAAGATAAAGGCGATAGCAAAGAAACATCTAAATACATAGGAGAAATCTTTTTGATTATGCTAAATAATTTCACCCCTGATTATGACCAAAAAAACATCTGCTCAATAATAAAATTTCTCTTTGAAGAAGATAATAGAGAAACAGCCCGTGAAATATGCAATTTATATGCTCAAAGAGGTTACGAATTCCTAAGAGATATTTATGATAACTATAAGGAATGATCCGAATAAATTCTTGTGTTAGCGGTTAAAACACAAATCGATAGGGGCGCAAAGAAAGACGAATGCAAATATTTATATTGCAGATGATTGGCAGCAAAAAACATCAAGCGATACAAGCGCGGAAAAGGAAGAAAGAAAAAATAGAGAACAAATAAATGAAAAACAATAATACTCTAAAATCAATTGTTTTTGATAGCAAAACTATGACACCAACCACTAACAATATACCGCCACAAGGATACAAAATGACAGAACTCGGACCGCTCCCGGAAGAGTGGGAAGTGACGAGGCTGGGAGAAGTAGCTGAAGTAAATTATGGTAAAGCGTAAACGTCAATTCTACACCGTTATCAATAAAGCATCATAAGGCAGAGGAAATGCTCTCAATTTGAGAGATATTCACAGTGTCTGGGGAGAACAAAAAAAGAATGAAAACTACTTCTATGACTTTGGAGTAAAAAGGAGAAGGCTTCAGTAATCAGTCGGACCTATCCTATAGGGTAAGAGCTGAAGCTTTCCCTCAAGACTCTTTGCCTTCGGTAGCTCATTGAAGAGATAGCACAGGTAATGGTAGGGCTCATGGCCATTCGCTTTCGCGGTCTCGATAATACTATAGATACTCGCACTCGCATGAGCCCCTAAGGGGGTATTCGAGAAAAGCCAGTTCTTCCTGCCTATCACAAAGGGCCTTATCGCATTCTCCACCCTATTCGTGTCAGGGGTAAGCAGTTCATGATCAAGATAGTGGGTTATCTTCTCCCACTGGCTGAGCGCATAGCTCACGGCTTTGCCAAACGCAAGTGTGGGAGGACTTACGCCTGCATGCGCCATAAGCCAAGCATGCATCGCCGTGAGCTTCGGGGCTTGCTCTTTTCTCCTGAGGGTAAGAAAGTGTTCCGTAGTGAGAAGTCCTTCTTTATACTCTCGTCGAAGAGTAGTTTCTTTCTCATAGAGCTCGGCAATCATCGAGATAAAGATGCTTGCTTCCTTACTCCCCAGCTTCTGGGCATCTATGAACTTCCGCCTCACATGGGCTAAGCATCCTACATGCGTAATCCCAGGAAAGCTTCCAGCCTCATCATAGCCAGAGTAGCCATCAGTCTGCAGATATCCTTCGTAGTCCTTCAAGAGCCTTAAGGGAATTTCTTTTGAGCGACTCGGATGATAGTGAAAGAAGATTATTGGTTTACCTTCAGAAAAGCCTTCCGTCACCCACATGAAGTGCTTCGATTGAGG
>LNJB01000034.1 GCA_001587595.1 Candidatus Methanofastidiosum methylothiophilum | reverse complement strand
ACTNTGCATATATTTCAAAGAACTTTAAAGAGTATGTGGAAGAATTATATGTAATACCTGCAGAAATTCAGAATTTTGCTTCTAATAAGATTATTTCGCAGATTGCTGTAAAATATGAACCTGATATGATTCTTTTCTCTAATTATCTATGGAATGCAGAACGTCATATTTCTCTTGCTGAATTAATTAAGAATAAGGTCAGAACAACGATTATTTTCGGCGGACCTGAAATATCAGAAAATTCATATCTTCTTTCCAAAAAACAAAAAGCAGTAGATTTATTTGTAAAAGGGGAAGGGGAGTTCTTTTTTAAAAAGTATTTTACCGGAGATTATCAAAAACATCTCCAGACAATAAATGATAATCTATTCTTTCTTCAGAGAGAAAATGAACTTCTTTCTCCTTCTGAAATAGTTGAACCATATTCNTCCGGATATTTNAACAGATCAAATGANGAATCCGTTTTTATTGAGCTTACAAGAGGATGTTATTATAAATGCAGTTATTGTAATTATTCNAGATTCGGAAANAAAGTAAGAGAGCTNCCTTCNTCAATACTGTTAGATTCACTCANAAANAAAAAANGACCNTTNAAAGAAGTATATATNCTTTCTCCTTCTTTTNGAAACAGAAANGATTATCGTCTTATTCTTGAAGAATTGTCGAAATTGAAACCTAANGTTTCTATTCATACTGAACTTAGGACAGAAAGCATAAGCAAAGCAGATGCNATACTGTTAAAAAAAGCNGGAGTAAATTCTCTTGAAGTTGGAATACAGACTTTTACTGAAAATGCATTAAAGCAGGCNGGCAGAAAGTCAGAGAAGATAAAAGCTCTGGAAGGATTAAAAAATTTGAGATCTGCCGGNATATCTNTAAAAATNGGGATGATNCCNGGNTTNCCAGGAGATTCTATNTTATCTTTCATGCAGGGTGTTGCAGAATTAGTTGAAGAAGGNTTTGCAGAAGAAATTGAATTCTATCCNCTAATGGTTCTNCCCGGAACNGCTGTCAGGGATTNTTGTGATNCCAACGGATANAAATATATGAAGAAGCCTCCTTATTATTTTTTAAAAGGAGGTGAATTTAATGAAGAGGATATTTTTGCGGCAAAGCAGGAAATAGAAAATATAACCGGATTTGAAGTTTCATCAAAAAAAATTCCTGATTTTACTTCAGATGAAAATTCAATATTTGTAAAAGGAATAAAAACTGATTCAGCAAAAATCGAACAAATATTAAAGAAGAAAGATTTTATTGATACAAATGTTTTTTCTTTTCAAATCAATATGTTAAAGAAAACGGATTCACAAAAGGTTTTAAAGCTTTTTTCGGAATATGAGACTGAATGGGAACTTCTCAATATAATTTTTACGGGAGATTTCCTCATAAAGGAGAATCCGTCATTATTTGAAGAGAAAGAGCATTTTTTCAGAAGAATGCATTATTATGATAATACTTCAACGGGAAGAAAAAAACAGTATTATCATGTTACGGAGGATATTGGTTTTTTTGAAGAAATTAGTGATAAATACTTTTTAATTGAACCTCTTATGAGACTTTCAGGGAAGAATATCTCATATATTAAAAGTATAGATAATCCGCCATTAATAATTTCTTCAAAAGGAATATATTCTGATAATAGAAAACTGATTTCTGAGAAATATGCTGAGTATTATGACTGTATTTCTTTCGAAGACAAGAATGAAATGAAAATGTTTTATTCTGATATTGGAAAAGAGATTTCTGAATATTATTTCAGATCAAAGTTCATTTCTGTCTGAATAGGTAATATCAATATCTTTTAAAAGCTGAATATCCTCAGGATTTGCCACGTTGCTTGAACAAATATCAATTTCCAGCTGATCAGCAAAAATTTTAAAACCATTAAGAATTTTTATTCTGTCTTTGAAGCAATGCAGGCACATTGTAAGATGTTCAGAGAGAATAACAAGACGGAAATCAAAATGTGATATTAGATTCAGAATTTCGGAACTGATATAACAATCCGATATAGCAAGGGAAACGGAACTGTTGGAAATAAAAAAATCTTTNGGAATATCAAATTTCCCTTCGCTAATTTCAGTTTCATTAATAGAAATAAAAACCTTTTTCTCCGGAAGTATCTTTTTGATCAGATTAAGATAATCGATAAAATCTATTTCATGAAGTTTTGGAAGAACAATCGAACTGTTATCCTTTTTCGTTAACTTTGAAACTGAGTTTAAGAAAAGTTCAGCTGTTTCAATAGAAGAAATTATACTGTTTAAAAATCTGAAAGAAGAAGAAAATGAAGAATAAAAATTATTTAGAGAAATGAAAACATATTTGTTAGGCTCAGGACCGGAAATATACTTCTTTTCAAAATTATCTTCAAAAAATTTATTTTCTATCAAATCAGGATATTTNATTATNTTTTCGGGTTCTTCNTTTCGNGATATTTTTTTGTTTAAGAAGGAACATTTTTGCAGAAGATTGTCTATTTCACCGATAATTGCNCGAGGATTCTTTTTGTTGAAGAAAATTATNGAATCAGCAAATTTCAGATGAACAGGAAGATGTGAAAAAGCTTTTTCAATTTTTCTGCATATTTTCCGGTATAGAGTCCGGCATTTTTCATCATTCACNGAAAAGTCTATTATNCTCGGAAACTTAATTATAAAATTATAATCGGATATATCACTTACCGAAATAAAAGTATCGGTTGAAAAGTTTGTTTCACATGTTTTTTTTATAATTATCTTGAGATTCTCTATTATGAAGTCGGTTACAGGTATTCCAAGAATCTGGCGCAAAGAAGAGATGTTTTCTATTTTAACGGTAATAATTCCTATACTTTTTATTTCAAAACTNANATTAGAAATGCTTTCAAGTGAGGAGTGCAGAAAAGGCAGATTTGTGACAGCATCTCTGTTTTTCTTATCAGTGAAGAAGTGAGAAGATTTTTTTAAATATTCCCAGAATCGGTCGTTTTTTGCCATGATGGGATCAAAAATATAGGTTCTGCTTTTTCCCTCTTTTTTAGCAGAATAAAGAGCCTGATCCGCCCGGGAAAGAAGTATAGAAAGATTTTTTCCAAAAACAGGATATTCTGAAATTCCGGCAGAAAAGGAAATGCTGAATTTTTTTTCATCCGAAGNGGTGAAAACTATGGAATCAAACTCACTTCGGATTGAATCAATTATCTCTTTTGCTTCAGTNCCGTTTTTTCCTAATAAAGTAATTACAAATTCTTCACCGCCGAAGCGAGTAGGGAAAAAACTNGGAGAAAGATGTTTATTCAGAATTTCTCCGAANTTCATGAGAACGGAATCTCCCATNGGATGTCCGTAAAGATCATTAATCTGCTTAAAGGAATCAAGATCAATAATAGCCAGAGAAATAATTGTATCAGCATTTTTAGCGATTTCATTTTCAAATCTTTTAAAAAATTCTCTTCTNTTATAAAGGCGGGTGAGTTCNTCNGTGGTTGATAATAGATANAACTCATTAAATTGAGAAATTTTACCTCTTACGTGAGCGATGAGTTCTTCNTTTANTACAGGCTTCAGCATAAAGGTGTCTGCTCCGCTTTGTATAGCCTGAACGCGTGAATTCTGGCAATCNATATCGGATATTGCTATAATTGGTATAAGTTTNGTCCGNTGACTTGTTTTAAGCATACGGCAAAGATCAAANCAGTTCTCGTTTCCGAAAAAAGTTTCTACAATGATGAGNTTAGGNGCNGCAAAAGAAATAATGTTTATNGCCTCAGAAGAACTCTCAGCATAAAGAAATTCGAGATTCAAACCTTCCAGCATGGACATTAANTCCCTGCCGGAAGATTTTGAATGCGAAATAAGCAATATCTGATTTTTCTCAGAGCTGTTCATTTATTTTCCAATANTTTTAGAAATTTCACTATTTANTTTCTCTATTTCATTAGCNGCNGCAACAGCGAAATTTCCGCCGTTTTTCTCATAAGCAAAGTTGATGGAACTTGAAGCATTGATTCTGTGAAGNGAAATNTCATAGGCGTTAATNGTNTTAACTATTGCTTCNAGATCTCCTCCCTGTGTGCCGACACCCGGAATGAGGAGNGGAAGAATTTTCCCGGATTTTGAAAATTCATCAAGAATGGCTTTAAGCTGATCTGGATAAGTTGCTCCTGCAACAGCTCCAATACCTCCATTATCCCAGCCGGAAAGATAACCGGCGACAACAAGATATAATGGTTTTCCGTCAATCAGTTTGTCCTGAAGTTCTCCGGAAGATTTATTGGATGTTTTGCACAAAATGTAAAAACCCTTATTTTCATATTTTTTTGTAAAAGGCTCTATTGAATCATGACCCAAATATGGAGATAATGTTACAGCATCGGCTTCAAAAAAATCAAAAGATTCTTCTGCGTAAGCTTCGGCAGTTGTGCCGATATCTCCTCTTTTAACATCAAGAATGACTGGAAGATCATTTTTTCTGTAAAGCTTGATAAGATCATGTAAGGCTTCAAGACCCGGAAATCCGTAACGAGCATAAAAGGCATAATTCGGCTTAACGCATGCCGGATATTTTTTTGTTTTAATTATCTCGTTGAGAATTTCTTCATAAAAGCTGTAAATCTTCTTTTTAGTGTCATTTTCCTGAATGGGAATCTTNGATAGAACCGGATCCATTCCCATNCATAANATACTATTATATTTATTATAATAGTTGCTCAGAGACTGTCTGTAATTCATTTTTCACCTTTTCAAATTCGTTTTTGTAAATTAAGNAATTTNCGTCATCGTAAAGAACGAAGTATATTGTAGGAAAGTATTTTTCTTTGTCAACAAAAGCTAATACCGTTTTTAGAGCTATCTTACAGGCNTCCTCTTTAGGATAAGAATAAATTCCNGTTGAAATAGCCGGAAATGCNATTGAAGANACATTGTATTCTTTNGCCAGCGNCATACAGTTNTTATAAGAAGATTCAAGNAGAGCTCTTTCTCCGCANNTTCCGTTTTTATAAACNGGNCCAGGAGTATGAATAATATATTTTGCCTTAAGCCTATANGCTTTTGTTATCTTTGCTTTTCCGCTTTCACATCCTTTGAGNGAAATGCATTCTTCAAGCAATTCNGGTCCTGCNGCTTTGTGAATTGCTCCGTCAACACCTCCGCCNCCNAGNAGAGAAGTGTTNGCTGCGTTAACAATTGCTTCAACATCAAAGGAAGTAATGTCTCCTTTTGCTATAATGANATTATTTAATAATGANTTCATGCTTCCTGTTTTACTTGAGAAATGTTACTTTATTATTAATCTTTACATCAGAAATATCAATTCTTTTATTGTCGGGGAAAGAGAGTTTACNNAATTAAATTTTCTTTAAGAGGTATAAATAAAATATGAAATATGAAATAATAGTTGTCGGAGCCGGACATGCCGGAATAGAAGCTGCACTTGCTTCTGCCAGAATGAAAGTACCGACTTTGCTTGTTACGGGAAATCTTGAAACGATTGCACAGATGAGTTGTAATCCGGCTATCGGAGGATTGGCGAAAGGAAACATTGTAAGAGAAATTGATGCTCTCGGCGGAGAGATGGCAAAAGCAATTGATAAGGCCGGGATACATTTCAAAATGCTGAATAAGAGCAGAGGTCCTGCTGTATGGTCGCCAAGAGCTCAGGCAGATAAAAAAAATTACCAGATCTTCATGAAGCATATTTTAGAGAATCAGGACAATCTGGATATTGTTCAGGATGTTGTGACATCAATCGAAATTGAAAATGCTAAAGTTAAAGGACTGCGGACTGAAAGAGATAATTTCTTTTCATGCAAGGCTATAATTTTAACAACAGGAACTTTTTTAAAAGGACTTATTCATATAGGAAGTTTCAATCAGTCCGCAGGAAGGATAGGGGACTTTTCAGCCGAACATCTTTCTCAATCTCTTCTTGATATGGGACTTGAACTTGGAAGATTAAAAACGGGAACTCCGCAAAGAGTAAATGGAAAGACAATTGATTTTTCTAAATGCGAGATTCAGGAGCCGGATGACGAACCTTTCTTTTTTTCTTATTCTTCAGATATCAAGAGTTGGAAAGAAATAAAACAGCTTCCATGTTATATTACTTACACGGGAGAAAAGACTCATGAAATTATAAAAGCGAACATTCATAGATCTCCTCTTTACGGCGGAGTAATAAAAGGAGTTGGTCCACGTTATTGCCCGTCTATCGAAGACAAGGTTGTCAGATTTTCTGATAAACCCAGACATCAGCTTTTTCTTGAACCTGAAGGTTTAATGACTAATGAATATTACATTAACGGTTTTTCGAGTTCTTTGCCGGAAGACGTTCAGCTTGAAATGGTTAGAACAATTCCCGGTCTTGAAAATGTACAGGTCATGAAACCGGCATACGCAGTAGAATATGATTTCGTTCCTCCGCATCAGGTTTATCCGACACTTGAAACAAAGAAAGTTTCAGGTCTTTATAATGCAGGACAGATAAACGGAACTTCGGGATACGAAGAAGCGGCAATGCAGGGATTGGTTGCAGCGATAAATGCTGCGGCTAAGATAAAAGGAATGAATCCTTTAGTTCTTAAAAGAACGGAAGCTTATGGCGGAGTTTTAATAGATGATCTTACAACTAAAGAATTAACTGAACCATACAGAATGTTCACTTCAAGAGCAGAACATCGTTTAGTTTTAAGGCAGGATAATGCAGATAAAAGACTTATGCAATACGGACATTATTACGGATTAGTTTCTGACGAGACTTACGAAACAATGAAAGAAAAGTATGAGAAGATTTCAAAAGATTCCGAAGGTTTAAAAGAATTAAAAGTTCTAATAGATGATAAAGCTAAAGAATCTCTTGGGAAAAACGATGAGCTGTCCGGTTTATCCGGACGAATCAGTGTTGAAAGACTTGTGAAGCGTCCGGGGATTTCTCTTAAAGCAGTATATCAATACCTCAACATGCCGTTTGATGAAACAATTGCCAGTATCATTGAAATGGAATTAAAGTACGAAGGTTATATAAAGAAAGAAGAAAGAGAAATCGCTAAGTTTGCCAAAATGGAAGATAGATCAATTCCGGAAGA
>LNJB01000033.1:3652-7544 GCA_001587595.1 Candidatus Methanofastidiosum methylothiophilum | reverse complement strand
CCGAAAAAAGTATTGATAATATGCCCGAAGGTAGCTATGTATGTTTGGCANTCNGAGTTTAANAANCATNTNAAAGACAATCCTTATACAATTGTTNCACTTAACAAAGGCACATCAAAAGACAAAGCGGACAAAGTAATTGAAAACAACAAAGAAAACACTGTATTGATNATCAACTATGAATCTAGTTGGAGAGACCANATAGAAAAGGCNTTGAGAGATTACAAAGCAGATATGATCATCTGCGATGAAAGCCATAAAATTAAAACGTATGGCTCAAACGTATCAAAATACGTAAGACAACTAGGAAAAAACACAGAGTATAAAGCAATACTTACAGGTACACCAGTAACGAACACAAAGCTTGATTACTGGGGGCAGTTTGCATTCTTAGACATAACATTATTTGGGCACTTATATTCGGCGTATAAAAACAGGTATTTTGAGTTTCATCCAAAGTTTCCATCCAAAATAATTAAAGAGAAAAATATGGAAGAACTGTTAGGAAAAGTCGCCGAAAACTCCGTAACGGTGAAATTGACGGAGGTAAAGAAAGACTTACCACCAATCACAGAGGAAATAATATACACTGAGATGAGCACAACACAGCAAAAAACCTATGAAAAGCTCCGAAAAGAACAGTTTATCAAGCTTGAAAAAGGTGAGATACTTGTAAAGAATGCGATGAATGAGATGCAAAAGCTTCAGCAGATTAGTTCAGGATTTATATACCTAGAAAATGAAGCAACGTATAAATTCTTTGAAAACTCAAAAATAGAAGCATTAAAAGATCTGATAGAAGGAATGGGAGAAGAAAAGGTTGTAGTATTCTGCAGTTTTACGGAAGAACTGAAAATGATAAAAACTGCGTTAGAAAAAGAGGGTAAAACTGTAGCTGTTATTGGCAACGGACAGAATGAACTGCAGAAATTCTATGACGGAGCGCAGGTCTGCATAGTTAATTTACTTGCAGGAGCTGAAGGAATAGACCTAACAGCGGCACATTATGCAATCTATTTCTCACCTACACTAAAAATGGACAAATTCGAGCAAAGCAGAGCGAGAATATACCGAAATGGTCAGACCATGCCGTGTTTTGTATACCATTTAATCAATAAAAACACGGTAGATACAAAGATATACAGTTCTTTAAAAAACAAGATAAAGAACAAAGACTTATTTGAAAAAGGGATAAAATTATATTCTGAGGGCGATGAAGCTTATAAAATACTGTTAAACACTAAAGAAAATGAAAGGATAGAGGAGGAATAGGTATGGAAGACATGTACATTATAGAATATTGGATAGGAAACGCACGAAAGCTTTATACAACAGCAGATACACAAGGAGCTTACAAGTTTTATTCAGAGCAGAGTAAAGCACGATTATTGCAAGTGAAATATGATGAAACGATAGAAACAGCGATAAAAGCACACAAAGGAATAGAAGATATGTGTACTACAAGGATTTACGGATTTATGGCTAAAGTAGTAGGATATGCAGAAGATGGAGAAAAGTATGTATATACGATCATAAACTTTTATCCAGAAAAATGGCAACAGAATGAAGACTACATCAAATACAAGAATAAGAAACATACAAAGTATGAAATACTATTACATAATAGAGGTGGAGAATGTTTTTTTATAAAGTCAAATTAAACTTATATATAGAAACGACATTAGAAAAGAATTATTTTTGGTTTTGCAATCCAGAAGCAGGAGAAAATGGATGGATAATAGAATACGACTATTCTTTTAAACATCCGGAAGAGATTAATGACAATGAAATAAAATATCTTGCCTACTCAGGATTTTTCCTAAGGTTTTATCCTGTTATAGACAAAATAACCAAAGTAAAACATATAGTACCACCAGAAATAATTGAAAAAAAATGGGAAGACCCATATTTTTATAATCAAAAGGAGAGTGAATATTGATGGTAACAGAACAAGAACTTTTTGAACTTATGGCTGATCTGATAGAATGGAAAAGTCAACTGAAAGAAGAACTAGAGGAAACGGAAGAAAAGTACAAAAACTTGAAAAGCACTATATGCAATATAATGCTTGAAAAGAATGAACTACAGAAAAAGATAAAAACTAAACACGGAAAGACGTTGACATTATTTATTAAAGAAGTAAGTTATTTAGACAAAAAGCTATCAGATTCAGAAATTATAGAAAAGTTTGAAACCTGTGAAGAAACGAAAGATTTAGTAATAAAAGAGTACAAAAAGTCAGACATATTGAATTATAAAAAATCACTTGAAGGGAAAGAAACAGAGCTTGACGATGTAGAAAAAGAAATAAACGAAATAATTAATGAGTGTTTTAATATTGGCAAAAGGACAGAAATAGGAATTAGAACCACAAATACAAAGGAGTGATATTATGGCAGAAAAAGAAATGGAAGTAAAAAAGGATTTTAACTCTTTGGTTTTCAGTGAGGAAGGAAAAGATTTTTTGAGCAATTTAGAAAGCATGAAAGAAGTAATAAGCTTTAAGTTTTTGGACAAAATAAAAGTACCTTCAGGTGCGGTACCTATGTGGACGATGAAAAACTCAGAAAGAGAGGAAGAGGTAATAAAGAGTTTTAGAGGCGTCATAATAGGAGTACAAAGGACAAGAGCCTACTGGGAAAAAGATTTATCAGACGGAGGGAACAATCAGATTCCCGACTGCATGTCAGTAGACGGAATAAACGGAAGTACTTTTGGGAACTGCACTGCGTGTTCAAAAAGCCATTTTGGAGTAAACAAAGAACCACCAGAATGTGCTGAAAAGATTTTACTTTACATACTTCTTGAAGGAAACATGATGCTTCCGGCAGTTTTGCAAATACCGTCAACATCAATTAAAGAGTACCAGAATTATTTGATGGATACTCTAAAGTTTGGTAAGGCTTTAAACATGGTAGTAACGGAGTTTAGCCTTGTTAAAGCTGAGAACAAAGATAAGATAGCTTATTGTAAAATAGCTTTTAAGAAAGTAGAAAATCTAGCTAAAGAAAAAGCTGAGTTAATAAACAGATATGTAAAAGAAATCTTTGACAGTGTAAAATTAAAAGCTTTCATTGAAACATCACCTGAGACTGAAGAAATGCCTGAAAGTTTAAAGAAGGCAATATCCGAAGCAAAGGAAGAGATTAAAAAATGAACCAAGGAACAGAAATAAAAGAAATAATGAAGTTGACAGAGTACAAGAGTGAAGCAATACGTAAAGTATTGCAAGCGCATAATGAACTAATGTTACAGGAGATAATGACAGGAAAAGAAATAAATATAGCTCAAGGAATAAAGATTTTCCCTGTTTTTAAAATCATCGATGAGTATAGGATAAAATTAACGTTAAAAACAAAAATCAGTAAAAATACAAAGGAAAAAATTATAGCTGCATATTTAAACCTTAAAGGTAAAAAAGAAAGGAAGGATATGTTATAATTTGTTGGTGGGGGGGTACTTCCCCTCCAACTTTTCTGAAAAGGTTGGTGTGGTATGCTAGATATTATTGACTATGCTCAAAAATACTGGGATATAGGATTAATGATTATTCCATTAAACGGTAAAAAAGCGTTAGCATCATGGGAAGAATATCAAGAAAAAAGGCCTGCAACAGAAAACTATGTAAAGAAGAATTTTTTCAATTCTAATTGCAATATAGCAATAGTAACGGGAAAGGTTAGTAACATTATTGTACTTGATATAGACAATCAAGAAAGCTATGAAGTAATGAAGAGCATACTTCCGTTAGATACACCTGTCTGTAAGACAACCCACGGGTACCATTATTATTTTAGCTATGAGCAAGGCTATAATAATATGACAAGGACACTTACTAACGGGTTGAGGAAGTATTTTAACAATCAGAACCTGAAAGTAGACTTAAGATCAG
>LNJB01000033.1:0-3552 GCA_001587595.1 Candidatus Methanofastidiosum methylothiophilum | reverse complement strand
AAATAAGCAAAAATACAAAGGAAAAAATTATAGCTGCATATTTAAACCTTAAAGGTAAAAAAGAAAGGAAGGATATGTTATAATTTGTTGGTGGGGGGGTACTTCCCCTCCAACTTTTCTGAAAAGGCTGGTGTGGTATGCTAGATATTATTGACTATGCTCAAAAATACTGGGATATAGGATTAATGATTATTCCTTTAAACGGGAAAAAAGCGTTAACTTCATGGGAAGAATATCAAGAAAAAAGGCCTATGACTGAAAACTATGTAAAGAAGAATTTTTTTAATTCTAATTGCAATATAGCAATAGTAACGGGGAAGGTTAGTAACATTATTGTGCTTGATATAGACAATCAAGAAAGCTATGAAGTAATGAAGAGCATACTTCCGCTGAATACACCAATATGCAAGACAACCCACGGGTACCATTATTATTTTAGCTATGAGCAAGGCTATAATAATATGACAAGGACACTTACTAACGGACTAAGGAAGTACTTTAACAATCAGAATCTGAAAGTAGACTTAAGATCAGATGGAGGTTATGTAGTAGCGCCACCGTCCATACACCCCGATTCTAAACAAGAATATGAATGGATAAACGATATTGTAGAATATGTTCCACAATCTATGCCAACATGGTTAAAAGATGTCATATTAGCGTCGAAGAACATAGTAACGCCAGATTTTATACAAGACGCACCAAAAGATTGGATAGATTCATTGCTTGAGACAGGAGTGCAAGAAGGTTCAAGGAACGATACAGCGGCAAGGATAAGCGGATATTTTTTCAACAAAGGCTTATCCAAAACAACAGTATTACACATATTGACAGATTGGAACAAAAAGAATGAACCGCCTTTAAACGATAAAGAGCTTAAAACGATTATAGAAAGCATATACAAGAAACACCTAGAACATGATACTGTTTTAGATGATAAAGTGAAATTCAGCATGATAAAAGGAATTTTAAACGAAAAAGGGATAGACAACGAAACGCTGTTTAAGATACACAATATTTACTCAAACATAAGTTATGACAATAAAAAAGAAGATGAAAATCCCGAAAACGCTTTAGCAATTATAAACAATGCTTTAGGAATAGATATATTAAAAATACAAAAAGTAAACAAAGAAGAACCAGTTTATATATTTGAATTAAAATACGTTACCGAAACACGAAAGATAGAGATATTACCAAAAGACCTTATAGCATTTAAAGTCTTTCAGAGCAAGATAAGCAGTAGTTTAAACAGGTTTATAAAAAAGCCTAAAACATGGAATAGCCTCTTAGAAATAATCTTTTCAATAGCTGATGAAGTTATGCCCGATGTGATAGAAACTGAACTTGGAGCTTTTGAAGAAAGAGTTTTAATCTTTTTATCAGAAGCAAAAGAAGTATCTAATGAAAACGTAAAAGACAGACCATGTTTTATATTTCAAAAGAACTATTACTTATCTTTAGTAGCGTTAAAAAACTACTTTAAACTGAACAATGTAGAAACGGGGACAGATTCAAAGATAGCTGAAAACTTAAGACTATTAGGTTGGAAAAGGAAAAGCATAGCGCTTTATGACGATGCTAAGAAGAAAAATATCGGGTCAAGATCTATGTATTACAAAGAATGTCAGGAGGTAAAATATGAATGATGGTAGAGTAATAAAAAAGGTTTACGGTCCGCCGGGGACAGGAAAAACGAACATGCAAGCAAGATATATAAGAGAGGCTATGGGGAGCTTGCCACCTGAGAAGATACTTATTACATCTTTTTCCAAAGGAGGAGCGGCAGAACTGATACAAAGAGCAATAGGGAAAGATGAAACATTTTTGGATTACAGATACAGAATGGTAGCAGGAACACTCCATTCGATATGTTTTAAAGCATTTAACAAGCCTGCAATGATAGAAACGGCTGAAGGCATAAAAGAGTGGAACAGCTTATATCCCGAATATGAACTATCCGCAACAGAGATATCTGAAGATAGCGGATTTCAAAAAAAAACTATAGGTGACGTTATCTTTGCGGATATGATGTTAAACAGAGCAAAGATGATACCGTTAGAAGAATGGTCAGATAAAACGATAAGGTTTTACAACAAATGGATTGAATGGAAAGGATCAAGATTTGATTTTACAGATTTGATAGAAAGAGGGTTAAAAGAGTTAGACATACCGAACAGGGCAAAATCAATGTTTGTCGATGAAGCACAAGACTTTACGGCATTAGAGTTTGCCCTGATAGAAAAATGGATGAAGGAGGTTAATTTTGGTCTTATATCAGGAGATGACGATCAGGCAATATACAACTTTAAAGGTTGTAATCCAAATAACTTCTTAGACTTCAAAGAGACAGAAACGGAGATACTAGCACAAAGTTACAGAGTACCAAGAGTTGTGCATGAACATGCAACAAAGTTTATAACACAAGTAACACGGAGACAAGAAAAAGACTATAAGCCTTGTGACTTTGAAGGAGAAATAATAGAAAGCAAGTACACATACAAAAACGGAGTACAGATAGCGGAACAAATATCTGAATACATACAACAAGGGAAAAAAGTAATGCTGTTAACGATGTGCGGATATATGCTTGAAAATATTAGAACTAATCTAAAGAGACAAGGAATAACGTTTTTTAATCCGTATCGTTCTACAAGATATGATTGGAATCCTTTTGAATTTTCATTTAGAGAAAAAGGAAGAATGTCATTAAACAAAAGATTATGGTTTTTTTTAAATCTTCATGATGGTAAAAACAAGATAGAAATACCAGAAATAAAGGACTTTGACTTTCTTTTTGATTTTCAGGAAGAAAAAGAAGAAATACCAGTGTTTGAAGATTTGATACAAATGACAGAAGAAAAAGAAGAAAGCATAGTACAAAGAGGAATTTTTAACATGGAGATTACATCTACAAAAGGATACTGGACAGGGAAAGAGTTTAAATCATGGGCATTAGCGCTTAAAAACCTTTTTATCCGTGGTCAGGTAAAAGAGATAGAAGAAATATCGGATATAGAAAAAATAGATTATATCAGGTGCCTATCTTTTTTTAAAGAACAAGAAGATGTAGACAAAGCTTTTGCAGGAGATACAGAATGGTTTTTAAACAACTTAAAAACCGAACATCATAAAAACGCTGATTTTTGCAGAAACATAATTAAAAGAAACGGATTAGAAGGGCTTATAGACGAACCTGGAGTGATTGTAGGAACGATATTTTCGGTTAAAGGAGCTGAAGCAGATGTAGTATACCTCTTTCCCGATTTAAGCCCTCAAGGATACAAAGAAACATATACATCACATAGAGATTCGTTGATAAGACTTTTTTACGTCGGTATGACAAGGGCAAAAGAGACGTTAGTACTTTGTAATCCTGTTTCTTACATGTTTTTAAACTTAAAGGAGTGATAATGAATGACATATATGGGAAGTAAAAGACGAGTAGCAAAAGAAATACTACCAATTATTTTGAAAGACAGGCAATTAAACCAATGGTATGTTGAACCTTTTGTTGGTGGTGGCAATTTAATTGAAAATGTTTCTGGGCAT
>LNJB01000032.1 GCA_001587595.1 Candidatus Methanofastidiosum methylothiophilum | reverse complement strand
ATTTTTAACAAAATTAGAAGACTTATGTGTTAAAATCACCTTATACATTTTTAGTCACAAAAGGTGTTTTCATATGTTTCGTAGTGCCCATTCTTAATTTCTTCTCTTAATTTCTTAAATTCTTCTTTTTCCTCATCTGTAATTTCTTCAAATCCTAAAAAATTATCAATTTTACTATTGATTTCTTTTAACATTTCTTGAATGTGGTCTAATTTTTCCATAAGAATGTCTGTCAACTCAATCCCTATATTAAATATTAAAACTACTATATAAATATTTACTGGATGGGGAAAAAGATAGGTAATTTATATATCCCCATTTTTTGATGTAATAATAGAATCGAAATAATTATTAGATAATACATTATCTATACTTTGACAATACCTTTATAAATTTTTCATTGTTCTTATTGGTTGAGGGAGAACATGAAGATATTAAAAACTCCACATCACGATCTTGTTTTTGCTGAGTTTTCTGATCTTCCTGAGAAAACGGGAACAGTCTACTTCAGGACGGATATAAATGGCCCCCCGGGACCATCAGTTAGAATGGAACAAACNGTTAACACGATATGCAATTTAAGANAACACCAGGAAGATGGATCAAATATTCTNATAATTGCTCATGCCTCTAAGGCAGAGAAATCCATTGAAGATAATTTTAAAGAATTAAAAACAGAGGTCTTAANCAGTGCAAAGAATTTGGCACTTCCTTTAGAAAATATTCTTTTTGCTCGTGATTTAAATGAGCTTAAAAAATTGANCAATTCAAATAAGAACTCAATTGTATTTTTAGAAAATATAAGAAAAATCTGCGGAGAGGAGTTAGTTCCGCCAAGCGACTCTACAAAAACTGATTTCTGGGAGTATTTTACACAGTATACAAAAATAAATGGCGCACTTTCCTGCTGCCATAGGGATGCTCTTTCCCTCAGGCTCTTTGCAGATGGGTGCTACTGTAATGACAGCTTCATAAGTGAGCTTTATGATATCACTCAATTGTATACTGATACAAAAGAGCTCAAATTATGGGGTGTTGCTGGGGCAAAGGCAGAAAAATTAGATGCCATAAGGCTCACAGAAGGGCGAGATGACCTCATGGTCGTCTTAGATGGGGGCCCTGTTTTTGTACTGCTGTTATGGGCACTATATCAAAAAGCGCCTTCTCTAAAGAAAACACTCCCCGCATCAATTGGAAAAGAGAATACAGAGTTAATAGAAAAATTCTACACCAAAAACTGGGAAAAGGTAAAGGAAAATGCCCTTGAAATAGCCAAAAAGATTGAAAGTGGCTCAATCAACATGATATTGCCAATTGACGTCAATATCAAAAAGCAAGATGGCACAACAAAGACTGTAAATCTAAAAGAGATTGGGGAAGGGAAATTTGAATCAATAGGGCCAAACAGCATAACAATGATTGGGAATATGGCGGCAAAGAGGATATTCCTTCAGAACGGCTCATGGGAGGAGAGAAAAAATCTTGACAACGGTAAGGGGGAATCAACAACAAACAGCTTCTGTAAGGAAGTCTTAAACAAGTCAAGCAAGTTCTTCATAAATGGAGGGGACACTGTTTCAGATATAAGGACCCTTGAAAATGTGCTCAAACTATCAAAGTATAGGGAAAAGGGGAAACTAAAAGAGCTTGCAGTTGGAGGTTTTGTGGTCCACTGGTGGAAGTACCTATATCACGGAAAGTACGTCCCTCATGGAGTTAAATACGCAGAGATTGGAAGCTTTAGGACACTCTACACTAAGATGAGGGAACAGAGAGGATTCGACTAAAGAGATGTCAGTTTGAGATCCAATATAAACCATTATCTATAAATACAAGACTAACATATTTTATTTTATGGATCCTTCAGAAAGAAACAAAACTCTTGTTTCTTTTCTCATAAAACACGGCGCTAAAAAAATAGGCTTATTTGGCTCAGTTGCAAGAGGAGAGGAAAGGCCAGATAGCGATATTGATGTTTTAGTAGAATTTAGTGGAGTAAAAAGCCTATTTGAAATGGTAGGGATAGAGCTTGAGCTAGCCGATATTTTGGAAAAAAAGATTGATCTCGTAACAGAAGGAGCGTTAAGCCCTTATATCAAAGACAATGTAATGAAAGATTTAGTTGTGATTTACGATGAAAAAAAGCGAGGAGATTTATTTTAGGCATATTCTCGACGCAATAAAAACATAGATAAGTATACAATAAACATCAATTACAGCGAATTCCAAAAGAACTCTATGATAAACAGTGCAGTAATATTTCAAATAATAATCATAGGAGAAGCAGTGAAGAATATTTCTGAAGAGTTAAAAGAAGATTATCCTGACATACCCTGGAGAAATATCGCAGGCACAAGAGATCGACTGATACACGGCTATTTTGAAATTCAATTGTCTGAAGTTTGGGAGGTAGTAGTATCGGACTTGAATGATTTAAAAAATGTCGTCATGGCAATTCTTGAAGAGTAAATCTATTGTTTGTTATAAGAAGCGAAATGATTAGCAGATAATACGTTCCAAAGATTTATAATACTGTAAAAAGAGTATAATTTATGTATCTTTCTAAGGAAGANGAGCGCATATTAAANGGAGAAGAGGGATATGCAGCNCAAAANTCCATGGAAATTTTAGCATCNCTTGGGGATATNTACGGNGCCGATAANCTAATCTCTATCTCCTCATGCCAGATAGCTGGAGTATCNTACAAAACTATTGGNGATGCAGGATTATTTTTCATATCTGAATTTTCAAAGAGCTCAAGAGTTAAAGTAAAATCCACGCTAAATCCGATGGGCATGGATTCCTTAGGATGGCAACGNATGGGGATTAAAAAGGAGTTTGCCAAAAAACAGCATGAAATCATTGATGCCTATTTTAAGATGGGGATAGACTGTAGCTGCACATGCACCCCTTACCTCATTGGGAACAGACCGAACTGCGGGGAGCATATAGCATGGAGCGAATCCTCTGCAGTATCATTTGCAAACTCTGTCCTTGGAGCAAAAACTAATAGGGAAGGCGGGCCTTCATCGCTTGCTTCAAGCATATTAGGCAAGACCCCAAACTATGGCCTACACCTTGAAAGAAATAGAAAGGCCAAAGTAATAATTGATGTGAAGGTTGAAATAAAATCATTTTCTGATGTTGGTGCACTTGGAAACTATGTGGGCTCAATCATTGGAAGTAAAGTTCCCTACTTTAAGAATTTAGAGATAAATTCAGATAAACTAAAATCTCTTGGTGCATCAATGGCTGCTTCTGGCTCAGTAGCCTTATACCATGTAGAAGGCCTGACCCCAGAGTATGCTAAAGCAATTGATGATGATATTGAGAAAATAGAGGTCGGGAAAGAAGAAATTGAAGAGAGTAAATGTAAACTTAGCTCNTCAGATGATATGGAGCTTATATGCATAGGGTGCCCTCACTGCTCAATAGGCGAAGTGAAAGAAGCCCTTGANNTATTCAAAAAGGAGGGAAGGAAGTTTAAAGGGGATATATGGATATGCACCTCAAGATACGTCAAAAATGAGCTTGAAAGAACGGGTGTTGCCCAAGAGATAGAAAAATATGCCAANNTATTGGCAGATACCTGTATGGTCGTGGCCCCTATTGAAGAGATGTATGAAAAAACTGCAACAAACTCAGGTAAAGCTGCAGTTTACCTTCCATCGCTTTGTAANCAAAANGTAANNTTTGGTGATTTGGAATCATTGATAAAAGATTTCAAATAGCCTAGTCATCAAGAGTGAACTCCCTTATTCCAAGCCAGTAACCTGTACCTTCAATGTAGTCAATCTGGGCTTGGATAAGTGCAAAGTGTTCTTCTTCCATCTTTACAAGATATGAAAACATCTTCTTTGCTTCTTCATCCCAAGAATTTTCTACACAATTCTTATAGTAGTCTATCCCGCTTTTCTCAACTTTTTGGGCTAACATTAAAATAGCCAGATCATCCTGCCCAAGATAGCTAGTTTTTTCAATCTCCTGTTCAATGTCTGGGACGATTTTTGTCACTTCTTTTTTATCTGTCATGGGAAAGAAGCATTTCCCCTCCTCAAGCTGGGATTTTAACGCTTTTTCCAAAATTTCTCTATGATTAATTTCGTCAAGGGCCAATTTAAGAAACATGTTCTTTCCGACAACATTTGAGATTTTTGTTGCAGATTTGATATAAGTTACAAGAGTTTCTTTTTCTGCTTGAATTGCAGTTTCAATTATCCTTACCTTCTCGTCCTGATCCATACTATCCTATTTTGATTTGTTACTTTTAGTCTTTTCGCCTATTTTCCTTCCAAGCTCAAAGCAAATACCTATTTCTTCTTCATCCGGCATATACTGAATTTCCAAAGGCGATTCAAAAAGTTCAAATCCTAAGTCTGAAGTCAATCCCAAAAGGAGGGGTATGGGGCTTTCCTTGAAATGATAGCAGGAGAATAGCATCAATAATCTGTTGTTTAAGTTTAATTGTTTTAGGCTATAAAGTATTTTATAGAGTTCAAAGGGCACGCCATAGTTAGAAGACGGACATCCAATAACAATTGATTTTGATTCAAAAACTTTGACTAAGATATCCTCTAAATTGGAATTCTCATAGTTAATTACCTCAATTTCAGTCCCAACACTTCCAATCCCGTCTGCTATCGCATATGCCATCTTTTCTGTGCCGCGCCAAGTAGACCCATATATTATAATGGCCTTGTTTTTGGATTCTCTTTTAATCCAGTCTTCATATTTTTGGATGATATTTTTAGCATCTTTTATCCATACTGCACCGTGATTTGGGGCAAGGATTTTAACGTCTTTAAAGCTGGGAAGCTTGGAGAGGGTAGTCAGATAATTGACAAAGTAAGATAATGCATCAGATTCTAAATTTTTAATATCAATGTCTGTCCTCTCGGTAGTTGCAATGTGTTGGGAGAAAAGATCCCCAGAGAAAAGTATTTTATTTTCTACAGAATACGTCAGTAACAGATCACAATCATTTAGTTTAAATTCTCTAAATAGGAGGGTAGTCCTCCCTAAATTTATCAAATCCCCATCACTTACAATCTCAAACTCCCATTGACCTCCGTGGTACTTTTCAATGGCTTTTTTTGATCCTTCTGTTGTAACGATTTTCGCATTCTTTGCCCTTTTCATAAGGAAAGGAAGGCTGCCAGTGTGATCCATCTGGTAATTTCCAATAACAATGTAGTCAATTTTAGAGATATCTATGGCGTCACTAATTCTAGAAACTAGCTCTTGTGTAAATCCGTGTTTAACTGTATCGATTAAAGCAGTCTTCTCATCAGAAATCAGATAGGAGTTATAAGTTGTGCCTTTTGAAAGAGATGGTCCAAATATAGGGGGGTTATAATCTATAGCGCCCACCCAGAAAATCCCTTCTTTTAAATTAAATGATTTCATTAGAAAAAATTAGCAAATTCTATTTTTATATGTTCTTATATTTATAGATGAGAAAACTTTATATTTAATTTTCAAAGAGCTTGTACGATAGTTATGAAGAAAAAGATGTTTTCTATATTTATCCTGGCTGCATTTTTGGTGAGTTTTGTTCCAGGAGTAATGAGTGAGAGTAAAGTAGCTCTTGTTGCAAACTCAATTGACATTGAAATGAATCCTGGTCTTATTGCTACGTTGAAAGAAAATGGCCTTACCACAGATTATTTTGGGGCTAAAGACAAAGGATATGATGCCTACGATTATGTAATCATACTTGGTGGGCCTGACTCTAGTGAACATACTGGAGGGATATCAAAAAAGATTCTAAAAGATGCAGACAAAGAAAATCTTAGGAACCGTAAATACAAGATTCTTTATGAAACAGACGATTTCTTTAAACAAGGACAAAAGGTATTCGTACTTGCAGGTACAGACAGGGAATATACAAAGGCTGCCGTTGACACATATACTGCTCAAATAATTTCTAAAATAAAAAATCAATCCAGTAAACCTGAAGCATCAGCTACATCGAGTATAGGTAAAAATCTCACAGCTAGGGAGCTAAAGCAAATGCTTGAAAGTGGAGAGGATATCTATTTTATAGATATTAGAAATCCTGGGGATTATGGCAGAGGGCATTTTCCGGGAGCAGTAAATATTCCTTTCAATAAGCTTAGTGTGAAGTTAGGTCAGATTCCAACTGACAAAAAAGTTGTAGTATATTGTGATGCTGGAAATATTGCTGCAAGTGGTGCCAGCTACTTACGTAGTAAAGGTTATAGTAACGTTTATGCCTTAATAGACCCCTACTCCATTCTTGGATAGTTATATTTATTTTTTTTTATAAAAATAGATATTAAAATAAAATTACTTTTCTAGTGATTTGTTTAAATCTTTTAAAAGAGCTTCAACATCAATCCCATGTGCCATTGCCCCCTCTTCTAGGGTTTCAAACTGTGCTATGGCACAGCCGATACAGCCAAGCCCGTGTGATATGAAAACTGAAACTGTTTCTGGGTATTGATCAACTATATCCCCTATCGACATGTCCTTTGTTATCAACATACTCACCTCCTTTGAAAAAACTATAAATCAATTTAAAAATTTAACTAGCCGTGAAAATACTCTGAATCAAATCTTCTCTCTTTGTGATGATCACTTTCTTTTCCAGGTATTCCGACAGCATCAGCCCTGCATTGCTTGCATAACTTAAATTGCGGCAGATGTTTGCCTGCTTTTTCTCTAGCCAATGATATCTCTTCACATGTTGGCGGCCTTAGGTCTTTAAACATATTCAATGGGATTAACGGTATCAGATTCATTAGGTCAGCGCCGTAATCTTTTCCTTTTAGTGCAATTTTTTCAATTTCATTAAGATTTATTTCCGGTATCAATACGGAGTTTAGCTTGACAAGCATTTCAGCCCTTTTTGCTTCCAGTATCCCTTCCCACTGCTTATCAATTAGTTTTCTTGCTGCATCCTTTCCTTTGATAATTTGCTTATCAAAATTGATCCATGAATATATTTTTTCAGCTATCTGTTCATCCAATGCATTTACTGTGACAGTGACAGTTTTTACACCCAGATCTGCTAATTCATTTGCCTTTTCTTTTAGGAGAAGACCGTTAGTTGAAAGACACTTTAGGAGATCGGGGTATTTTTCATCAATAAGCTTTAGTGTTTTGAAGGTTGAATCATTTGCAAGTGACTCCCCTGGCCCAGCTATGCCTACGACTTTTATATTCTGATTTTCTTTTAGGGCCTTATCAAGCCGCTCAAGTGCCTCCTCTGGGCTCATAATGCATGCGGAAACACCTGGCCTAAACTCGCATTTGTTAATGCTTCTTGTGCAATAATTGCATTGGATATTGCATTTGGGTGCAACAGGTAGGTGTATCCTGCCTACCTTAAAATGAGCTTTCTCATTAAAACATGGATGCGCCATTGTAACATGGCTATATTTGGACCCAACATTATCCCACACTGGATTTTTCAAAATTTCACCTTACTAAATGGAGTTATATATCATATATAAAGATAAACTTATTAATTATAAACGTTATGACAGTAGATTAAAAGAAAAACTTAATAAAAATTATATAATATAAATCTCCAACAAAGTTTAAAAGCTTTGAAGAAAATATCTGATTAGAGGGTCTAAAAAGATGGTCAAAATACCTTTTTTGAGGAAAATCAGAAACAAGTTTATTGCTACATACCTTATAGTACTTCTATTGCCGGTATTTGCAATAGGCTACTTTAGTATCAATTTCACAAGTGACTATCTTCAAAGTGACGCTTTAAAGGTTGTAGAACAGCAGGCAGAGATAACTGCAAAGGAGATAGAAAAGTCTCTAAGAGTTGCAGAAAGTGATATTGATTTTTTGAGTCAATCGACAACTTTAAAGTCCCTTGCTGATGCAAGAAGCAGGAGGTCCATAATAGAATACACAATATACAGGGAGCGCCTCATTGAGGAGTTCTATAACTTTGCAAATTCCAAAAAATCTTATTCAAGCGTGATATTTATTGATGAATCTGGGAAGGAAGTTGTAAAAGTTGTGTACAACTGGAATCAGACTTTTATTGCAACAACATCCGCCCTTTACGATGTTTCAAAGGAAGAGTATTTTATTAAGACAACGGCCCTTCCTAGAGGGGAATTGTATGTCTCTTCTCTTGACCTAACATCCACCATTACTTCAGAATCCGGGGATCTTATAGTGCATTACGCAAAGCCCGTCTTTGATTCAAACGGCATTAGGAGAGGGGTAGTCCTTACTAGCTTTCCGGCACAGAGAGTCTTGAGCCCGATATTAGAGCTTTCTGCAAGGTCAAATCTGAACACCTTCATATTAAACAAGCAGGGTTACTATATATCTAAAGTTGGCACTTCAACATTGTCAAAACCCTACTATGCGGGGGAAAGCTTTATCGATCAGTACAAGGCGCAAGGGTTCCTTAAGATTCTATCAGGTACGAGCGGAACAATTTCTGAAGGAAGCGATGAAATCATTGCATATTCACCAGTTTTCCCATCCTCAACTAATAAGGGAAACTTCTGGATAGTCGTGGTCACATACTCAACACATACACTATTCAAACCCATCAAAGTTTTTGAAAATAACATTATTCTTATTGTAATGTCCACAATACTCATTGCGGTGTTTTTTGGTGTCTTGATGGCAGACAGGATCACAAGGCCATTAAGAAAGCTTGTCTATGCCACAAGGAGCCTTGCTGAAGGTGACTTGAATCCAAAGATTGATATCCACAGTGAAGATGAAGTCGGTGAGCTTGCTAAGTCATTTGGTGAAATGTCAAAGGACCTTAAAAAATCATATGAGGATCTGGAAAGAAAGGTCAAGGAAAGAACGTTAGAACTCCAAAAAGCAAACAAAAAGCTTTCCGAAACTAATATGGAGCTTGTGGAATTAAATAAAAAGATCTCAGAGGCAAACAAGTTAAAATCACAGTTTTTAGCCAACATAACTCATGAGCTTAGAACACCGCTCACATCGATTATCGGATTTTCTGAAGTTGTTTTAAATGAGGCAAAGTTAAATGAGGAACAGACAGACTACCTTGATACAATTTTAAGGAATGGGGAAATACTTTTGAAGTTAATAAATGACATTCTGGAGCTTTCAAGGCTTGATGCCGGAAAATCAAAGCTTTATCTGACAGAATTTAACTTGCAGGACGCTATTAATAAGACCCTAAAAATTGTTTCGCCACTGTCAAAGGACAAGAATATCTGGATTTCTCTGAATGTGAAAGATATTGACAATATAGTTGCAGATGAAGACAAGGTCATAGAAATATTGCTAAATCTTTTGACAAACGCCATAAAGTTTAATGTTGAAAATGGGAAGATTTCGGTAAGAGTTTTTAAAGTGGATGATAACGCAAGGATTGAAATACAGGATACCGGGATAGGCATCAGTAAAGAGGAGTTAGATGTCATATTCGATGAGTTCAGGCAGCTTGACAGCTCTGAGACTAAATCATATAAGGGCACAGGTCTTGGACTTTCAATATCAAGACATTATGTTGAGTTACATAAAGGACTCATATG
>LNJB01000031.1 GCA_001587595.1 Candidatus Methanofastidiosum methylothiophilum | reverse complement strand
GCAAAAAGCGTAATGACTTTATTCCTCTTGTTCTGATGACCGGAAACGATGATCTTAATGCAAAAATAAAGGGATTGAATATTGGGGCTGATGATTTNCTTCAGAAACCCATTAANCAGAAAGAACTTGTAGCNCGNACAATGTCCCTGCTCCGTTTGAAAAGAACNCATGATCTCTTGTTTGAAAGAAACATGCTGATAAAAAAAGAACTTGAAGCNGCCAAAAAAATTCAGCAGTTNATTATACCTCATGATTTTTCACACATCCCTTACCCNAAAATATCCGGTAAATATCTCCCNATGGAAGATATCGGNGGAGATTTTTTNGATGTTTATAAAATANANGAAGATAAAACNGCTTTTGTNATAGCTGATGTTACCGGTCATGGAATTCCNGCNGCACTTATTGTTACTATGGCTAAAATGATTTTCAGCGTATATTCTTCNGTAACAGAATCTCCAAAGGAATTATTATCTTCTGTTAATAAAGATGTTTATAAGTTTATGTTCGACGGACANTANTTTTCNGCNTTTTATGCTCTTTATGATAACAAAAAGAAAATTTTAAAATTTTCTAACGCAGGTCACACTCTTCCCCTTCTCTANCGCAGTTCTTCNGGNAAAATTNTATCACTNGATACNAACTCAGGTTTTTTTGTCGGTATAATGGAAGAATCTTATTATGAGGAAAAAGCCGTAAAAATTGAAAAAGGCGACTGTCTGATTCTNTATACTGACGGTTTGACTGAAATGAAAAATAAAAACAGGGAGGATTTCGGAGAAAAAGCCCTTGCAAAATTTATAACCAAAAANAGNGATATTTCAGGTAATGATTTTTGCAGTAAGCTTCTTAATGAAGTTATGGCTTTTTCCGATTTTAGTGATAAATCCGATGATTTAACATTTATGTTTATTGANTTTTGATTTATCCNTTTTCTTTTTTATCCTTTATATACTCNCCTACTTTTTCTACNGCCTTCAAGAGTTCTTCATACTGNTCAACACTAAGAGCTATACCTTTTTGAGTCGGTTTTGTCTGNCCGTCTACATCATGAAACCAAATTCTNATATTGATATATTCTTTTTCTTTNAATTCAGAAACATCTATTCTTACTATTTCTCTGGCGTTTTTATTNATATCCGCNATTATTGCTCCCATGAAGCCTCCATTTTTTNTTGATTTCCTAACAAATAAGACCCNTCTTTTTAATCAACAACATTTAAACAATTAATTCCTAACTAATAACATTAATATCTGGTTAAATAACATGTATCAACAGGTTATTAACAATTGTTATTAATTTCTTATCAATGTGAATTAATTTCTTGCCAAGAAAGAGAATTAGAAAGAGATATTAGAACATATCATTCGTAACAACTTTTAATGTTCACGGAAATTTATTTCCAGGAAGAATTGTCAATTCTTTCCGATATTCTATTGTTATTTTTTAGGGGTATTATGTTAAATTCTGCTGAGAATCTCTGGGGAATGGTTTTAAATGACCTGCAATCCAATATTAACAAACAAACTTTTGATGCATGGTTTAAAGATACTTCTGTTATTCAATATTCTGATAACATTTTGACAATAAAAGTTCAGGATGATGTTGCTCAGAGATATATAACAAATTCATATTCAAAAACTATTAATGAACTTCTGAAAAAGAATACAGGAACAGATTATCTATGCAATTTCATTTACGATCTTAATAAAAATGTAATTGAAAATAAACAAGATATAGTTAAACCTGAGACGGAAGTCAGAAAAATGGATAAAGAAAACAGTTCAAGTATTGAACTTAACTCATATTATACTTTTGAAACTTTTGTAATCGGTGCAAATAATCAGTTTGCACACGCGGCCGCACTTAATGTATCAAAAAATCCTGCAGGAGTATATAATCCACTTTTCCTTTATGGTAATTCAGGGGTTGGAAAAACTCATCTTCTTCAGGCAATCGGTCATCAAATACTAAAAGATAAGCCTTATTTAAAGGTTTTATACATTAAAACAGAACAATTTCTGAATGAATTTATAAATGCAATGAAAAATCAGTCAATGCATCAGTTCAAACTGAAGTTCAGATATGTGGATATTCTCCTTATTGACGATATTCAGTTTCTTTCTGACAAAATACAGCTTCAGGAAGAGTTTTTTCATACTTTTGATGAACTTCATAACAAAAGAAAACAGATTGTTCTGACAAGTGACAGACCTCCGAAAGAAATATCTCATTTGACCGAAAGACTGAAAACAAGATTTTTAGGGGGTCTTCTTGCAGATATTCAAGTTCCTAATCTTGAAACNAGGGAAGCNATATTAAGAAGAAANGCCGAAATTCTTGGAATTGACATTTCCGAAGAAGTTATAAACTATATTGCATCAAGAATTAAATCTAATATAAGATCTCTTGAAGCATCTCTTATNAATATTAATCACGTTGCTAACATTCTTCAGAATAAAAGAATAACAATAGAAATGGCTAAAACACATNTGAAGCCATTATTTGAAGAAAATCAGAATAANCAGATAACCATAANTGATATTCTTGAAAAAGTTGCGGNTAAATATGAAACAACGCCGGAACTTATAATTTCAAAGAACAGACATAATAGTATAATTATGCCAAGATTTATNGCAATATACTTATCAACACAATTAACAAATTTAACAACAATTGAAATAGGCAAAGAATTCGGAAAAAGGGATCATTCAACTGTTATTAACGCCAGAAAGAATATNGAATCGCTTCTAAAAGAAGATGATAACATACGTGAAATAATTGAGGAAATAAGATCGGAACTTAAAAGTTAATTAGTTGTTTATAACTGCTTAATAACACTATTTTTTGTGTTATTAAAACCTTGTTTTTGTTTTTTAAATTAGATATTTTGTTCATATTTTTTTCGGTTTAGATTTATCATTTTTATTTTTTAGTTATATGGACTTTATAAACAAACTATAAAATTCATAAAGCCTGATAAAATGAATTGTAGTTTTTATTATTAACTAATTAACAGCACCTACTACTATTGCTATTAATTATTAATAAAAAATATTAATATAGAGGTATTAGTAATGAAAATTGAAATTGATAAAGATCAGCTTCTTAAAGCTGTTAATATTGCTGATTCAGTAATAAACATTAAAAATGTAAATTCNATATTATCAAATTGTCTTTTCAATGTATCAAANGATTCTGTTGAAATTNTTTCTACAGATAATGAGATNGGATTAAAAACAACTATTGATTCAGTATCCGATGGAAATATATCTTTTACTACAAACGGTAAAATACTTAGTCAGGTTNTAAAAGAATTACCTAAAGGATCAGTTATTCTTGATATAGATGATGCTTATTCTATTTCTATCAGATCNAAGTCAAANGAGATAAAGGGAAACCTTAAGCTTGTAGGAACTTCGAAAGGNGATTTTCCTGATATCAATTTTGAAATGAATGATAATNTAATTGAAATAGATCAGGTTTTATTAAAAGACATGATTAGAAAAGTTATATTTGCGGCTTCTACCGATACAGTAAAACCCGTTTTTAACGGTTTGTTTTTTATTTCTGANGAAAATAATAAAATGGCCGCTGTTGCTTCAGATTCCCGNCGTCTATCTTATATAAATACAAAAGTCTCTTCAACTATTGATTTTAAAGGCGGAGTAATAATTCCTCTAAAAACTATAAATGAGGTTTATAAACTTCTTTCGAGCGGCTCATGCCGTTTAGGTATAATGGAAAATCAGTGTTTTTTCAAAATTGGAAATACTGATATTATATCAAGAGTAATAGACGGACAGTTTCCAAATTATAAACAGGTTATGCCGAANGATTTTATTTCNTTTTCTGTATTGGATACNAAGAAGTTTACTGAATCNTTAAAAAGNGTAATGATTCTTACAAAAGAACCTACATATAAAATTATTCTTAATTTTTCTAAAGATCAGCTNGTNATGGAATCTAAACTTCAGGATATAGGTGANACTCAGGAAATTATTGATATTGAATATTCAGGAAACGATATTTCTTTGGGTATCAATTCTCAATATCTAATGGATTCAATAAGAGAGATTGATTCAATTTCNTTNAAAATNTCAATTACCGGAAATATGAGTCCNGTTACAATAACTCCTGAAAATTCGGCTGATTATGTTTCAGTAATAATGCCNATTCAGATTAAACAAGCAGACTGATGATATTAAGGGAAATTTTACTGAAAAATTTCCGTAATTATGAGAATCAAAAAGTAATATTTTCAGATTCTGTAAATATTATTACAGGAAATAACGGAAGCGGAAAAACAAATATNATTGAAGCTATCTCTATTTTATCNGGATCTAAATCTTTTAGAAACTCAAAAGATAAAGATATAATTAAATGGGGNAGTGATTCTTATTTTTGCAAAGCTATTGTTGAAGAAGGAAATAANTCAGCTTTTGAAAGCGGATGTATACTTAACGGTCAGAGTTTTGAAAAGAAAAGAAAAATTGACGGTATTTTATTATCTGCTTCAGAATTTTTNGGAAAGATTCTTACAGTTATTTTTTCTCCNGANGATATNNTNATNATAGATTCTTCGCCTGAGNTTAGACGTAAATATTTTGACGGAGTNATATCAAANTTTGATGATTTATATCTTAAAAATCTCATGCAATATAAAAAAATATTGAAGTTTAGAAATTANATACTTAAATCCGGAAAAGATGAAAATACAATAAAAAAAGAATTATCAGTNTGGAATGATGCNTTTTCAGAAAANGCNGTTTATATTACTAATAAAAGANANGAATTTATAAANGATTTTAANAGTGAATTTTCAGAAATTTACGATNTATTTTCATTTAATCATAATAATTCATATTTTAAATTTAAATCCGATAATTTATCNTTATCAAAGAGTGATTTTTTACTTAAAGTTGAAAANTCAGTTAAAAGAGATTTGAACAGTTTTTCAACTTCAATTGGTCCGCATAAGGATGATTTTATACTAAATTCTTTCGGAGATAGAACTTTTTCTGAATTTGCTTCTCAGGGACAGAAAAGAATTGCATCAGTTTCAATGAAATTTGCCGAGAAAAGAATTACTGAGAANATAAGAAATGAAAAAGCNGTTATTTTAATTGATGATGTTTTTTCTGAACTNGATAAGGTAAGAAAAGAAAAATTTGTGGAAATGACAGCATTNACAAATCAGAGNATTTTTACAATAGCNGATACAAGAAATATTGATTTTTTNAGTTTGGAAAAAAANATAATNAATATTGATAAAGGAATAGTNTTNCAATGAAATATGAAAGAAGAAANNCAGCTGCAGATTTTAGAACAATTCTTCCTGATTTACTTGATAGACTTAATATTAANAAAGAGTTTTCACTTGAAAAAATTACTGATGAATGGGGACAAATAGTAGGAGAAATGCTGGCTGTTCATTCTTATCCTTCAAGAATAAACGATGATTGTCTGTATATATATTCTGATCACAGCGTCTATTCAAATGAATTGATAATGCAGAAGGGTTATATTCTAAAAAAAATTAATACTCTTTATCTTAATAAAACAGTTAAACAGATACGAATTGAAACTTCAAGGAGAAGATGATGTTTTTACACATAGGAAACCGTGAAATAATTTCATTAAAAAATATAGTAGGTATTTTTAATGCTGACACTTTAATTAAAAGCGAGATAAACGGAGATTATCTTGATGAAATAAAAAATGACACAAAATCTATTATTATTGACAAACATGATGAAGTTACAGTAAGCAAATTAAGTTCCTACACATTGATTGGAAGATTAGAAAAAAGAAATTTAAGTGATATTAAGGGTGGAGACATAATATGAGTAATGAATATGGTGCAAGTAATATACAGGTCTTAGAGGGTCTTGAAGCAGTAAGAAAAAGACCGGCTATGTATATTGGTTCAACGGATATAAATGGTCTTCATCATCTTGTTTATGAGATTGTTGATAACTCAATAGATGAAGCTCTTGCCGGACATTGTGATACAATTAACGTATTTATAACTGAAGATAATTCCATAATTGTTGAGGATAACGGCCGAGGTATTCCTGTTGAACCGCATCCAGTTTATAAGAAAAGTGCGATGGAAATTGTTTTAACAAAACTTCATGCCGGCGGAAAGTTTGATAATGAAAGTTATAAAGTTTCAGGCGGACTTCACGGAGTAGGGGTTTCGGTTGTAAATGCTCTTTCAGAAAAAACACATGTCCTTGTAAGTAAAAATGGTAAAAAATATGAACAGGAATATGAAAGAGGTATTCCGAAATATGATGTAAGAGAGTGCGGAAAAAGTACAAAAAACGGAACAGTAGTTACTTTCAAACCTGACGCAAAGATATTTGAGGAAACTGTTTATCAATTTGATATACTTGCTAAAAGATTTAGAGAACTGGCTTTTTTAAATGCCGGAATAACAATCAATTTCAAGGATTTAAGAGGAAAGGGCAAGGAGGCAGTTTTTTATTTTAAAGGAGGTCTTTCTTCTTTTATTGAATTTCTAACTGAATCAAAAAGTCCAATAAATAAAAAACCAATATATTTCCATACACAGAAAGATAATATAGATATTGAAATAGCTATTTCTTACATTGATTCTTATAATGAAATAGTTTATACATATGCTAACAATATTAATACAAGAGAAGGCGGAACACATCTTGTAGGATTTAAATCTGCTCTCACAAGAGTATTGAATGAATCTCTTAAAAAAGAAAAATATGATAAAAAAATACAACAGCTTTCCGGAGATGATGTAAGAGAAGGTTTGGTAGGAATCATAAGCGTAAAAATTCCGAATCCTCAGTTTGAAGGGCAGACAAAAATGAAGCTCGGAAATAATGAGGTAAAAGGAATTGTTGAATCTGCGACAAACGAACATCTTTCGCTTTATTTTGATGAGAATCCGCAGGTTGTCAGAAAAATTCTTGATAAGTGTATTGTAAGCGCTCAGGCAAGAATAGCCGCAAAAAAAGCTAAAGACTTAACACGCAGAAAAAATGCACTTGAACATGACGCACTTCCGGGTAAACTTTCGGATTGTTCGGAAAAGGATCCTTCGAAATGTGAAATATATCTTGTAGAGGGAGATTCTGCGGGTGGTTCGGCTAAAAGCGGAAGAGACAGACGTTTTCAGGCAATTCTTCCGTTAAAAGGAAAAATTCTTAATGTTGAAAAAGCACGTTTGGATAAAATTCTTTCGAATGATGAAATTCGTACACTTATTACAGCTATGGGCACGGGAATAGGTGAAGAGCAGTTTGATATTTCAAAGGCAAGATATCATAAACTGATCATTATGACGGATGCCGACGTAGACGGATCTCATATCAGAACCCTGCTGCTGACATTCTTTTTCAGATATATGCCGGAACTTATCCGGCAGGGATATCTTTATATAGCACAGCCGCCGCTATACAGTGTTAAATATCAGCAGAAAATTACTTATGCATATTCTGATGATGAAAAAGATGGACTGGTTAAAAGCCTTCCGGAAGGTAAATATATTATCCAGAGATATAAAGGTCTTGGAGAGATGAATCCTGATCAGCTTTGGGAAACAACAATGAATCCGGAAAACAGAACTCTTTTAAAAGTTAATATGGATGATGAAATAAGTGCTGAAGGAATTTTTTCCGTATTAATGGGAGATGATGTAGAACCGAGAAGAAAGTTCATTGAAGATAATGCAAAAAATGTTATTAATCTCGATCTTTGATAAAAACGTAACAGGAGCATAAAATTGGCTAAGAAGGATGATGAGAAGCAGGAACTTCTTATAAAAGAAAATCATGGGAAGATAAGCATTGTTGAAATAGAAGATCAGATGAAAGATTCTTATCTTGCTTATTCAATGAGTGTCATTGTCGGAAGAGCTCTTCCTGATGTTCGTGACGGTTTAAAACCGGTTCATAGAAGAATTTTACATGCTATGAACGAAAGGGCGTGGAGACACGACAGACCATATGTAAAATGTGCTAAGATTGTCGGTGAAGTAATAGGTAACTTTCATCCGCATGGAGATGCTGCTGTATATGAAACTATGGTTCGTATGGCGCAGGATTTTTCAATGAATGTTCCTTTGATTGACGGTCAGGGAAATTTCGGTTCGGTTGACGGAGACCCTGCTGCAGCATACAGATATACAGAAGCGCGTCTTGAAAAAGTTGCAGAGGAATTGTTAAAAGATATCGACAAGGAAACTGTTGANCTTGTGGATAACTTTGACGGAACAAGACGAGAGCCGACTGTTCTTCCTGCTNCTTTCCCTAATCTTCTTGTTAACGGATCATCAGGTATTGCTGTCGGTATGGCAACAAACATTCCGCCTCATAATCTNCATGAAGTTATNGATGCNTGTACGGCTTTGATTGATGAGCCTGANCTNNCTNCNAANGCTCTTATNAAATATGTTAAGGGTCCNGATTTTCCNACNGGCGGTATAATAATNGGAACNGAAGGAATCCATAAGGCTTTTCTTACAGGAAGAGGAAGTATTACTGTAAGAGCAAAACTGGAGATAGAAGAAGATAAAAAAGGAAAAGAGTATATAATTGTTTCTGAAATACCNTATCAGGTAAATAAAGCACAGTTAATTGCAAAAATTGCAGACCTTGTAAATTCAAAAGTAATTGAAGGNATAGGNGAGCTTCGCGATGAATCCGACAGAACAGGAATGCGTATTGTAATAGGAATAAAAAGAGATGCATCTTCAAATATTATTCTGAATCTTCTTTATAAACATACAGCTCTTCAGTCGTCTTTTGGAATTATCCAGCTTGCACTTGTAAATAATGAACCAAAAGTTTTGGATCTGAAAGGAATTCTTTCAAACTATATTCTGCATAGAAAAGAAGTCGTTTATAAAAGAACTCAGTATGAACTTCGAAAAGCTGAAGAAAGAGCTCATATTTTAGAAGGACTGAAAATAGCTCTTGATAATATAGATGAAGTTATTGCTATTATAAGAGGATCAAAGACTGTTGATGAAGCTGATAATAAGCTTCAAAAAAGATTTAAGCTCTCTGAACGTCAGTCAAAAGCTATTCTTGATATGCGTCTTCAGAGATTAACAAGTCTTGAGATTAAAAAAATTGAAGAAGAATTGAGAGAGCTTCATAAACTTATCGCAGAATTGAAATCGATACTTGCAAGTGATAAAAAAATTCTCGGAATTGTTAAAAAAGAATTAATTGATATTAAAGAAAGATATCCTTCAAAAAGAAAAACCGAAATTACTATAACCGGAGAAGTTTCAACAGATTTTGATTTAACAGATCTAATAGCTGATGAAGATGTAATGGTTTCAATTACAAACGACGGATTTATCCGCCGTCTGCCGCTTGACTCTTTTAAAAAACAACGACGCGGCGGAAAAGGCGTTTCCGGAATGAGTTCTTCAAAAAAAGAAGATTTTGTTAAGCTGATGAAAATTACGGCTATGCATGATACCATGCTTCTTTTTTCAAACAAAGGTAAAGTCTTCGCTATGAAAACTCATGAAGTGCCGCAGGCTTCAAAGACCACAAGAGGAAAATCCCTTAAAGGTTTAATCAATCTTGCAACNGGAGAAAATATAACTGCAATTTGTCCTGTTGAAGATTTTGATGCCGAAAAATATATGTGTATGGCTACTAAGCAGGGTATCTTGAAAAAGATAACTGTGTCTGAGTTTAAAAACGTTAAGAAAAACGGAATAATAGCTATCGGTTTGAAAAAAGAGGATGAACTTGTTAATGTCGTTGAATGTACTACAAATGATGATATTGTAATAGGTTCAAAATGCGGAAGTCTTCTTAGAACAAATCTTTCTAAAATGCGTCCTATGGGAAGAGGTGCTGCAGGAATTATAGGAATGCGTCTTGAGGATGATGATCAAATAATCGGCGTTGATACTGTAAAACCTGAATCTTCTCTTTTTGTAATAAGTGAAAAAGGATTTGGTAAAAGAGTAGAGTATAAGAACTTTCAGACAAAAGGACGCGGCGGAAAAGGAATGACTTTTCTGAAACCGAGCGATAAAAATGGAAATGCAGCGGCAATCAGTTCTGTTTTTGACGATGATGAGCTTATCATAATGTCAAAAGAAGGAATGACCATCCGTCTGATTGCAAAAGATATTCCTTTGCAGGGCA
>LNJB01000030.1 GCA_001587595.1 Candidatus Methanofastidiosum methylothiophilum | reverse complement strand
CAATGGAATGGGCTGAAAACGAATCAAATAAAAATAAAACGAAATACCCATCATATCAAGTGAACGATGCTCGTAATCTTGCAGCGGCAGAATTATTTAGATTAACCGGGTTCAAGAAATGGCATGATATCTTTATTGATACAACAGCTTTAAAAGGTGGGGAGACGTTAATCAGTAAGTATGATAGCCATGATCAAGAGGATGCTGCATGGGTGTATTNTAATACAGAAAAGAAGGGGATGAATAANAGCATTCAATTGAAATGTAGGNATGCAATTGTTGATGAAGCNGAAAAACTGATAAATGCTCAAATGAAAACNGCTTTTAAATGGGCTCNAAACCCTTGGCGCCCCGCAATTGCAGGTACTTTTACAACACCGGATTGTAAGAATATAATAAGGGCACACGCAATGACGGGAAAAAGGCNTTATCTTCANGCNATAGTTCTTGCGACCCAGACAGGTGCAGGGGCAAACCCGTTAAATATGAGCTATACAACAGGGATTGGCCATAAAAGTCCTNAAAATGTTATGCANNTAGANTCTCGCGTTACNAATCAACCACCTCCTCCTGGAATAACAGTATTGGGCCCACTAGATCCAAATTCATTCGGNCAATCAGAAACCTATGTTCATAAAGCGGCAAATCAATATTGTTACCCTGAATTAAAGGCATGGCCTATAATCGAAAATTATCTCGACATTTACTGGTATGCTGCTATGTGTGAGTTCACAATTCAAAATGTTATACCCAATACTTACACGTGGGGCTATCTTGCATCAAGGAGATAAACCGTTACTGTTTTTTAATGCTACTATGTTGAGCGATACCTCCAAAAAGCAAAGACAATAGCCTACTCTTCGGAAATATATATATCGAAATAGCCAGAGGGCAGATCATGCCAAAAGAAAAGGTTGCGATTATTGTTGGAATATTAGCTATATTGAATAACTGAAACAGATGAGCCAAAGGAAATATGAAGAAATACTGCAACAAATAAATCTGCAACGAATAAAAGCCAAACGTATCTAAAATCCTTTTTGGCAAAAAATTTGAATACGAAAAACAAAGAGATATGACAAAAAAAGAACCCAATATTGCCGTTATAAACTTCAAGAATTGGCATTCAATATAAAATGTCGAAATATATGCTGCAACAAATGCTGTAAGATATAAATTAATTAGCCATCTATTTCCCATTAAAACAATAAATCTGTCTTTAAATTGAGATATTTGAGTCCCTATGAAATAATAGATGAAATAGTTTAAAAGCCATCCTACAGCAAATAAATCGTAACTTACAGGGAAAAACTGAAAAATAATAAAAAAGAGAAAAAGTAGCCAGCAGTTTGTTTTAGAAATTATTGGCGTGAATATCCTCATAATTATAATGAGATAAATAAACCAGAGAAATAATGCCGGATTGCTGAGCGGATAAATGGTAAGCACATAAAGGAAGTCTTCCCATAAAAAAGGGCGTTTAACCATGTGCGGTATGTAATATTTGATGAGTCCATAGCTGAAGCTAATTACAAAGTACGGAATAACAAGCCTTAATGTGCTTCTACTTAAATTCTTTAGCCAGTCATTTATTGAATTTATCTCTAATAATTTAGTTGCGAAGAAGCCCGACAAGAAAAAAAACATGGGCATATGAAAAGAGTATATAAAATTGTAGATGGCAGGATAGGCGTCCTTTAGCGGTATGCTGTGGCCAAATGTTACAAGGAGAATTCCTATGCCTCTAGCCATTTGCATCTCTAAAATATATTTGTTGCTTGACATGATATTTTTAAATATAATCGAAGCAATGAGAAATTGTCAATTAAGGCTTTTCAGGATATTAAGAAACAGGGCACATGAAAATCAGGAGATTGTTATATAATTTGTTGCTTGCAATTGCCTCTGTAGCAGTATTTTTTGTGATTGCAGAGGGTTTGACAGTTTTATTATGGGACTATAAACTGCAAGGAAGCCATGTTGGCGTTGTTATAGATAAAGGTGACAAAAGGGTTGTACATGAAGGTATAGAATATGTTACGAATTCTCTCGGCCTAAGAGAACGTGAACTGGATCGAAGACCTAAAGCACAAAAGACCATTCTAGTGTTAGGTGATTCTTTTGTATGGGGCGATGGTATTCCGGTGGAGAGTTTGATTACCTATAAACTTGAAAAAAGACTAAGTGGGCTTGGGTATAGCATTGAGGTTGTTAATGGCAGCGGAGGCGCTGGAAATGCGGAAAGTGAGTATCAAAGATTGATATGGCTGACCCCTATCTACAGGCCTTCCATGGTCATTGTTTTTTTCTTTACAAATGATATTTTGGAAGCATCAGATGTTGTGGATGATTCAAAACTATTGGTTGCAAAGAGCTGGAGGCAAAACATCAAAGAGTTTTTGAGGTCTAAGTCTCTTTTTTTTGCATTTTTGTATTATCTATACAAAGATAGAATTGTTGAAATTGTAGGTGTACCCCAATCGTTGCTTCCTCCTGATTATTTTAATCTTAGTGACTCGAAGCCTGGTTGGAAGAGTTTTAAGGATTATGCCCTTAAAATGAGGGATTATTGCAATCAAAACAATGTTTCTTTTCGTTATGTAATTATTCCGACTTTGACCTGTCTTAATAATAGGTATCCATATAAAGAAATGCATGATAAATTAAAGCAATTTTTTAGTGATTCAGGTATTGAATATTTTGACCTATTCCCCGTGTTTAGACCGTATAGACCGTCAATGTTATGGGTAAATCTTGAAAATTCCCATTGGAATGATTTGGGAACAAGTCTGGCAGCGGAAACATTGGTAAAGTGGAAGTCTTTTTTGATTGGGTTGGAAAGATAGGGTGATTCTTTACGCTATGTTATGATGAGTAAATCAAAATCGAGGATCTTTTAGTGTCAGGTTTGAATATTGACAGAATTATATTATATTTTTCTTTGGTTTTTGTAATCGTGGGGGGAATTGTATACTCCTTTATCCTTGGTGACCAGATTCGGTTTAGAGATGAAGGGCATTATTTAAAGATTGCAAATAATGTTATAAAACATTCTATTTATTCCTATGACGATAATGCAATAATACCAACTACCTTTCATCCTCCAGGTTATCCGTTGATTCTTGCGTCAATTGTATCTATAGGTGGTGGTTTTTTTGCGATTAGGATGGTTAACTTTTTTTTCTTAGCGTGCTGTATTGTTTTGCTAACAGCTATTCTTAGAAAACATGGTTTTGTAGTTGGGGCACAGTGGGTACCGTTGATTGTTTTGTGCTACCCCGTGCTTTTTTTTACTGCAAGCACACTATATCCTCAGATTATAGCTACAGCAATTTTTCTTTTTATAATATATATGATCGATGCCTTTTCGCTGTCGTTAGGAAAGGCGTTTATTGTCGGTGTTTTGTATGGCTTGCTTTTAATGATTAGTCCAAGTTTTGTCCTTATGGGCCCAGTTTTTTTAGCGACGCCATATATTCTAAGGAAGTCAGTGCCACGTTTATATATAATCGGGTTGATTGTTGGTGTTGTTGTTGTATTGACACCTTGGGTTGTGAGAAATTATCTCGTTTTTGATCGCCTTGTTATTCTTTCCTCCAACGCTGGTAAAACCTTTATACTGGGAAATTCTGAAAACAGCAAACCTAATGAGGGAGAAATCGTGGATGTCTCGAGATACACAGATGAAATAAAGAGAAAGGGACTTGATGAAATTGATGGTGATAAATATTATAAGCAAAAGGCATTTGAATGGATTAAAAATAATCCTCAAGATGCTTCGATACTTTATCTGCGCAAGTTATTGAATTATTTTAATTTCAGAAATGACTTGGCTACAAGAACAGAGCAGTCAGTCCTGCGTGATGTTATTATGTTTATTACATATTACTGCATTTTGCTTTTTGCATTATTCAGATTTTATCTCATTAAGCGTTTTCCTATGCAAAGGATTGAGATTTTTTTATTAATAGTATATTTAATGAGTGCGGTAATGAATGCCTTTTTTCTGCCACGTATCCGATATAGGCTTCCCTATGATGTGCTTCTTATCTGTTTTAGTGCTATTACGCTTGATTATCTAATAGGATTGCTTTCTAAAAAATCATTCAATGTGAGGGAAAATGATACATGACAAAAAAGTAATTGTCGTTATGCCTGCATACAATGCAGAGCAAACCCTTGAAATTACCTACAAAGAGATTCCGCCTGGTTTTATCGATGAGGTAATACTTGTCGATGATGCAAGTTCCGACCAAACAACAGAGTTAGCAAGAAAACTCGGGATATATACAATAAGACATCCAAAGAATCGTGGTTATGGCGGCAATCAGAAAACCTGCTACAAAGAAGCGTTGAAGCGTCGTGCAGATGTTGTGATAATGCTGCACCCAGACTATCAATATACGCCGAAACTATTAGTGGCTATGGCTTCTTTGGTTGCAATAGGTCAGTATGATATTGTGCTTGGCTCACGCATTATAAGTGGTGGTACACTCAGAGGAGGTATGCCTTATTATAAGTATATCGCCAACAGGTTCCTAACTTTTTTTGAAAATCTTCTGCTTGGCGCTAAATTATCCGAATATCATACGGGATACCGTGCGTTTTCCAGGCAGGTGTTATTGGAGCTTCCGCTTGAAGAGAACTCTGATGATTTTGTTTTCGACAATCAAATGTTGGCTCAAGCCCTTTATTTTGGCTTCTCTATCGGTGAAATTTCATGTCCTACTAAATATTTTAAAGAAGCCTCATCTATTAATCTTACCAGAAGCATTGTTTACGGGCTAGGGGTTTTGAGGACATCGGTGCAATTTGTTCTAAACAAACACGGCCTAAAACATCATAAGATATTTTCAAGAGATGGTAAAAAATTGTCTGTTGACCTGGACAGTGCCCCTAAAACTGCATGATTAAATCAAAACGCAGTAAATTTCAAGTATTAATTGAGATTTCAATAAGTTCGGGTCTGATGGTACTTGCACTATGGGGTATAGACCTTTCGAGTCTCTGGAAAGTGTTGCGCAATACAAATTGTTTATGGCTAATACCTTCTGTTTTATCTGTTTTTTTACTTTTGCTATTGAAATCTTGGCGTTGGCAGTTGCTTTACTACCCTGGACATAAATTACCTTTTGGTTCTCTATTCACGGCGCTGAGCGCTGGTTTTTTTATCAGTAATATCTTGCCTGCGCGCTTAGGCGAAGTTTCAAGGGTCCTTTTAATAGTCAGCGAGCAGCCAGTTGGAATATCCCGCACAACTGCAACAATAATAATTGAACACCTATTGGATTTAGCAACTTTGCTCATTTATTTGCTCTTTTTATTGCCATTTGTTCATCTTCCGCCCTTGTTGTCGCATACTGCAAAAATTTCAGGCATTCTTGCGGCAATTGGAATTTTTGCAATGTTTGTGCTATCAGCCTGGAAGGACAAATGGGTCTTGTTGTTTAATGCTGTTTCGGAGAAGTTGGGTCTTCTTAAAAGACCTGTGATTCAAAATTTTGTATTGAATTTGCTAGATGGGTTTGCTGTAATGCGAACGAAAACAGGAATACTAATTATCGCGATTACTTTTCTTGGATGGGTTTTTGTATATATAACGGCTTGGACAGCGGCCGAGGCGTTAAAAATAAATATCCAGATAGTTGCTACGATGTTCGCTGTAGTTGTAACAACAATGGGCATGCTTATACCATCGTCCCCTGGCTATATAGGTGTATTTCATTATTTGACCGTTGTATCATTGAGCCCCTTTGGCATACTGAAGGATACCGCCCTGGCGTTTGCCTTGTTATGGCACGCGGTAAACTATTTAACTTTGAGCGTATCCGGTTATATTACCTTATGGATACACGGTACATCTATAAGCCAGATATTAAGAAGATATAAAGAAGGTACTATTGTTTAAATTGATAAAAAAATACGAGAAAATAGCAAAATCGAATATAAACACTTTATTCGTAATTATTTTGTTGATAACCACAGTCTTAAATCTAATATCGTTTAAAGCAGGCCATACATGGGGTGATGACTTTTCAATGTATATCGCCCAAGCAAAAAGCATAGTTGAAGGTTCTATTAGAGATTTAAACGAAAAACAGACGATACTGGAAAGATATTCTTCTGAATTGCACGGGCCCTTTTTTTACCCGTGGGGGTTCCCTGTTATGCTGAGCCCTGTATACATGATTTTTGGCTTTGATATATTAGCAATGAAAATATATGTCTTTCTGTTTTTTTTGTCTTCATTGGTAATATTGTTTATCCTTTTTAAGGACAGGTTGGATGATAAAAATAGGTTAATCCTTGTATCTTTTTTTGCATTAAATCCTGTCTTTTTCTATTTTAAGGAGAACGTCTTATCGGATTTACCCTTTTTATTNCTATCTTTGTTTGCCATTTATCTTATAAAGCGGTTCATATTTGAGAGGAAATATATTGTATCTTTANCTTTTAGTTATTTTATACTTGGTTTTGTAATTTATTATGCGTTTTTTATAAGGCACCAAGGTATTGTNTTATTTCCTATATTGNTGTTTTGTCATTTATTAGAAAATAAGGATTTATTAAATAAATTAAAATGGAANTTTTTTAAAGAAGAATTTATGCAATTGNTTCCNTATGTTACAATAACTCTATGCTTTTTGCTAAACAANAAATTATTTCCAGAAAATTTCAATAGTTATGTAACATTTTTTTTAGATCAGAATTTATCAATTACATTGTGGAATAATATTGTTTTTTATACTATGCTGCCATCAGAATTTTTCGGTTCCCAACTCGTTTTTAAGATTTTATACTTTATTACATTTCCTTTTTTACTATTTGGCTTAATAGCCAATTTTAGAAAGGATTGTTTATTTGTATCGTTTGTTTTGCTCAATCTTTTTATCTTGCTAGCTTTTCCATGCACAACCCAAGGTATTCGTTATATCTTTCCTATGCTGCCATATTATGTGTATTTTTTTCTTAAGGGTGCAAATGAAATAATGGATAGGGTCACAAAAGCGCCATGCCGAAACATATTCGTTTGCTCAATTGTTTTTTTGATAGTTGTTTTTATGGTTAGTTATTTTTTGAGAGATATTAATTATGTGAGAAAAACATTCATTGACAAGCATGAAACTTTAGAAGGCCCTTATTCAAACCGTGCTTCAGAAATGATTAATTTCATTAAGAATTCCACAGGTAAAAGGGATATTATTGCATTTTTTAAACCGAGGGCGTTAAGACTATATACAGATAGAATCTCAGTAGTGAACTACCATATAGATGAGATAATAAAATATAGGATAAAGTACGTTGCTGTATATAAATACGACATGGAAGAAGAAGGCAGGATGAGGTTTATTGATGATATTTCAAAGTCATGCCATTTTACAAAGATATTTGAAAACNGNGAGTATGCTGTGTATAAATTGATTGTTGANNATGGAAAATCGACNANCNNTTCNNGTANATCATTTTCAGTAANAGGTANAAAAAAATCATGAAAGAATTGATCCTTGATGAAATNAGACCNGCTACGAGCGAAGAATGGGANAGGNTNTGGGCAAATTGCGACTACGGAACATACTTTCATTCGCGAGAATGGGCTGAGATATGGNGCGAATATACAAAAGGGTATAACAAGCCATTTCCNCATATTGCATTNTTTTCAGACTCAANATCAGCCCTTTTCCCATTTACGNTGCAGANANGNAAAAAGGCAATTAAGAATTTTTTTCTTACNGCGGAAGGNCAATTNGGTAACTGGATTTCGGAGACTGAACTGACAAAAGATCATGTGAATCATCTCTTGAAATATTTAATGGATGAGTTTGGAAACCTTGTCTGGCGATGGAACCCATATGANCCCTCTTCGGCATTTATTGATTTTAAATGTTTTTCTNATTTTGNCTGTATTTATGAAATAGAGGAAGANGAGACCTATGCAGTTAATCTTGACTGTGGTTTTGATGGNGTAATCGATAGGTGCTATCACGGACATCAATGTTCATTCCGGAAGGCACAGAAAGAGGGNTTGAGCATTACAATTGCCGANACAGAAAAAGATTGGAAAGAATATTATGACGTTTATTTGGATTCACTGAGGCGTTGGGGTGAATCNGCACTCTCAAAAATAGAATGGGATTTTTTTCAATTGCTGTTTAGTTTTAGTTCTCCAAACATTAGGCTGTGGCTGGTACGTGATGGCTCTGTTGTGATTGCAGGGGGACTATGTTTTTATGCAAAAAAACACCTTGTTTGCTGGCATGCAGCCAATCTTGAGGCATACTTCTCTAAAAGGCCTATGAACTTTCTGTTTATGGAAATTATGAGAGATGCATGTGCCAATGGTTATAAATGGTTTGATTTTAATACAAGCGCTCATCTTGAAGGGGTGAAAACCTTTAAAAAGAGGTTTGGAGCAAGCGAGCTGAAATGCAACGTATTATATAAGAAAATAAAGCCTATACAGGGCTACATTTCATTAAAGAGTTTTTACAAAAAAATATTACATTAATGATCAAATTGCCAAAATTGGCTTACTTATATTGGTTTGATAGTAAACCAATTGTATTATGTTGACAGTACCGAGAATTTTCTATAGAAATAACTGAGATTGGCGCACAAAATAGAANACAAAAGTCTTACCCAAAAACACAAATGAATACTGTAAAAATGGCTTTTCCCCCATGTAAACATCAAAGTTTTCTATTGAATGGACAGTTCGAGCGATGAACGAAAGAAATTTCTGATCATACTATAGGATTAAAATAAATATTATACTGAAAAATAAAACATTTTTCGGTAGAGGGTAACTATAGAGTTGCCGGCGCTGTTGTAAAATATATCCAACAACTTGAATTAAGGAAATAAATAGATTATAGATTATACATTTGAATGCTTCAAAGGTAAGCCAGCAGAATCTCTATTGTATGCAAATAATTTATTGATGATTATTTGATATAACCGCTTTGCAAGATAGTATTTGCCATATTTGTCCCAAGTAGTTCAATTCCTTTTGGTGTAAAATGACACATATCAATAAAATAAATAGAATTTTTAGGTATCAATTCATAATTTAAGGCTAAAGGTAATTTATATTGTCCGGATAACTGCCTGACAATCTTGTTATGTTCCATTACGCCCATCACCGCTGATTCAGTCTTGCCCCATGAATGTTCCATCTGCTTTTCTTTTGATTTTAATATTTTCAACATTAACTGGTCATCTGAAGGATATGATATGGCAAATGTTGAAAGAATAACGCCTACGTTGTTTTGTCGAGCCATTTTGATGATTGCAGTAATATTTGAACGAAAGATGTCTTTGCTCCTCATCTCGTTAGCTGAAAAATCAGGCTTTGACCTAATCCTTTTGTCGATAAAAAAGTACTTTACCAGTTTCACCGCAATCGATTCATTTACTGTGCACCAGTTAAAATAACCGATATCAGGCAACCCATCAAGCCACGGGAATGCATTGTACAAATTGTCGTTTATCCCCATATAAAGGGCAACGATGTCAGGTTTGTAAGAAAGAATATTTTTTTCAAAGTTAACCTTGTTGTTATATGATGTATATCTCGGTTTCCCCCACGAGACAACCTTAACACTTAAATCTCTGTGACGTGCAGAAACGATCCTTTTTACTATAGCCACATATTCTTCATTGAATGATGTTGACCCCCCCCAGAAGAATTATTCTGATTTCGTTCCCATCCTTTTCTAAACTTAGATCATCACCAACAGCGCCCAGGTTGTTTAGTTTGACATTTTCGGATATCGAATTTGGTTTGTAAGTATAAACAATATCCTTGTCAAAAACCATCCCCCCGGTGTTCTTATGAATAACGCTAACCGGGCGGAGATTTCGCATATAAACAAACCCACAATGATTGAGGCCAATAGTAATATAAAGTTCTGTACTGGTTTTTTACTCATTTTATATGGTGTTTTCATTCAATTGTTTATATCTTTATGTGGATGGCAAAGCAATGTTAGATCATGCTTTTTAAAATTAAATACAATAAACACAAAATATTTTGAAGTGATTCCTTTAAGATTGTCAAGTCTTTTTATTTTACCCCCCTGTCATCTCTAACATTATTATTTAACCCTATTAACCCTTCTTTTTCTCACAATCTTCTGTATATAAGAGATATACTTTCAGATTAAAATAACAAAAAATAAGAGACAGCCAGAAGACACCACCCCGACATGGCTGGATGTCCAATAAGACTGCCTCATTTAAGGATACTACCTATATTGTGGTACTACATGTATCGATAAATGTAAAGATATTATATGAACTCGGCAAAAAATATCCCTGGCCAAGGCCTAAGCGATGCCTTTATTGTTAATCATCCCGCCCTCTGTGCCAATATATATGAGACACTTTTCACCAGATAGTTTAGACTATAAGGGCGGAAAGGAGAAATAGAATGGAAAAGAAAGATTTAATAGCAGCAGAAAGCACCAAAACAGATATCAGGGCAGTTCCCGATCCTGAAGTACCTGAAAAAGCAGTACGCCGTAAGTTTACGGCGGCGTATAAGCTCCGTATCGTAAAAGAAGCACAGACATGTACCGCACAGGGTCAG
>LNJB01000029.1 GCA_001587595.1 Candidatus Methanofastidiosum methylothiophilum | reverse complement strand
ATCATCAATGGTAATAATCTNTTGATCGTCTACACTCTTTGCTGCATTGACGCTTGGAGCCAGTAATGCAANTAATAATAGAGNTATNATTAGTCNTTTCATTTNATCACCTCCCTACANTATGANACTNNATTTATAAATTTAAGTGAACAAAAAATAACTCCTCAATATCAAATCNGCTANTAGTTTTCTAATGACTTGATCACATTTTCATTAATAACTGTCTTTCTGGGTACAGCGATATTCAAAAGAATAGTTGATTCTTATATCCTATTTTTCAAATCCGGATAATTTAAATATCCAANAANTGCTTGATACTCTGATGACATATATNAAAAAATTCTTAATTCCATCATTTATAGCTCTGTCGCTACTCTTTTTAGGATGCGCAAACAACACCCTAGTAACAATGAAGTTTCAGCCTATGCAATGCGAAGAAANCCCTTGGGCAATTTGGTATGCTGAAGGCAATATACAATTTTTTAAAGAACCTACTGAGAGTGAACTTATAATTGCTTACTACAGCAATGTCCACAAAATAGAGGTAACTGAAGTTAAGAGAGTCGAGTCTGGAAATGCAGTTTGTGAAGCATGNAGTGTTTGTCCGACAAGTTACTACTTTTCTGCTAAAGTAAAAAATCCTGACGTTTNTAAGATGACCAAAGAAAAATGGGTGAAAGTTTAACTAATTACCTTCCTTTTTACATAAATTAGTTATTATTTATAAAGAAGTAAATTAAATCAATTGTGTGGATATAGCTGTAATAGGCGCAGGGCCTGCAGGACTTATAGCTTCTAAGTTACTAGATAGAGCAGGATACAAAATTAATATAATTGAGGAGCACAAGACTATTGGCAAACCTGTTTCATGTTCAGGNNTAATAGGAAAAGATTTTTTTGATCATTTCAAACAATTTGACTTTGAAGAATCAATCAAAAATAGAATTGACGGTGCAAAAATATTTCTTGGCACCAATTCATTTGAACTAAAAAGAAAAGGCGTATCATTTGTTGTTGATAGGGCTATGTTCGATCAATCCCTCTCAAACGGGCTTGAAATCTCTCTTGAAGAGAGATTCCAATCNTTTGAAAGAAAAAATGGAANNATATCCNTAAAAACAAATAAGCGAAAATTTAACACAGATTTGCTAATTGGCTCTGACGGGCCTTCTTCAAGGGTCAGATCCCAAGAATTTGATTATAANATGAAGCATTACAANGGGTATCAAGTCAGGATAAAAGCNGATCTTGATTCCAATAACTTAGTTGAAGTCCACATACAAAGGCCTTTTTTCACATGGATTGTCCCAGAAGGGGATGGAATATTTAGAATCGGGACTATATCGGATAGCCCTAAGGAGTCACTTTACAGNTTCTTAGAAGAAAGGGGAATCAAAAACGCCCCAATTGAGATTCAATCAGGAGTTATACCTATCGGGAAGGGGATTAATTATAGGGATAGGGTATTTCTATTGGGGGATGCAGCATGTCAAGTTAAGCCTCTGTCTGGNGGTGGCGTATATTACGGTGCACTGGCTGCTGAAGCTCTTGCCAACTCGATTATTTCAGGCAGATACAGTAGCTACCCCCNNCTGTGTAAACAATTAATCGATAAGGAGATATCAAGAGGATTACTACTAAGAAAAATTTATGAAAAACTAAGTGATGATGAACTTAGGGCAGTTTTTGATTTCATCAAATCAAAAAAACATATTCTCAATAAATCAGGGAGTTTTGATGAACACTATAAAACTATCATATCATTGACTAAAGACCCTAAGATATTTTCTTTATTACCGATTTTTTTCAAAGCTTATCTTCGAACTCTCTAAAACCTTTTAAACAATATATATTCAATCTGTGACATGAAATACATAGTGGTATGCGGGGACGGAATGGCTGACTACCCTTTAGAAGATAAAGGGAACAAAACAGTTCTTGAGCTTTCTGATATTCCGAATCTAGACATGATTGCAAAAGAAGGGGCCATGGGGGAGTTAAAGACCGTTCCCAATGGCTTTGAAGCAGGGTCTGACGTTGCAAATCTTTCGATTTTAGGCTATGATCCCAAACAGTACTACACTGGCAGGGGACCTCTTGAAGCATATAGCATTGGGGTTGAGCTTGTTGAAGGCGATATAGCTTTTAGATGCAACATCATAACTGAAGAAAATGGCATAATAAAAGACTACTCCTCAGGCCACATTACAACAGCCGAATCAACAGAGCTTATAAAAAAAGTTTCCGAATCATTTGACATAGGCAAATTTTATCCTGGTGTAAGTTACAGGCACCTTTTTGTTTACAATGGAGAGAACAGTTTTTCCTGCACACCTCCTCACGATGTAGTCGGTCAAAAGGTATCTGACAACTTAATCAAAGGTAAAAATTCAGATATGCTAAACAAAATGATGCTTGACTCAAAGAAGATATTGATGGGTCACCCTGTAAACAAAAAAAGAATCTCTGAGGGTAAAAATCCCGGCAACATGATATGGCTTTGGGGCCAGGGAAAGAAGGTACCGATGGAACCATTTTCCCAGAAGTTCGGCATGAAAGGTGGAGTAATATCGGCAGTTGATCTTATAAAAGGCATTGGATACGGCGCCAAGATGAAAGTCATAAACGTTCCAGGAGCAACAGGATTTATTGATACAAACTACGAAGGAAAGGCAGACTATGCGATAAAAGCTTTAGAGGAAATTGACTTTATCTACATTCACGTTGAAGCTCCTGATGAAGCGGGCCACTCTGGAAATCTTGAAATGAAGATCAAAGCAATTGAGGATTTGGACAAAAGAGTTGTTGGAAGGATACTAAACAAAGTTGAAAAAAAGGGCTTTGATTACAGCATAAGCATAGTGGCTGACCATCCAACACCCGTAAAATTAAAAACACACGTATCAGACCCAGTACCATTTGCAGTTTATTCAAAAAAAATCAAGAAAGATAGCACTTTATGTTACAGTGAAAAAGAAGCAAAGAAAGGTAGATTTGGTTTAGTAAACGGAAGTGACCTCATAGAACTTTTAAAGAAACAATAATTATTTTTTTGTTTCTTTTTTAACATCTTTAGTTTTGTCAAATTCTTTCCTGATAGATGCTCTCACCATCTGTATCACGGAGCTATTTATCTGATATTTTCCCTTTGAACTTGTCAAAATACCCATTGCAACAAGCTCTTCAAGTTTTGTATATTGTTTTGTCACCGACTCTTGTGTGTCTTTTGCAAGTTGGATGTATGTAACTGGCCCCCCACCGTACTTTTCAATTATTATCCTTACATCCTCCCTCAAATCCGAAGGAACTCTCCTTATATATTCCTCAACTGATGATGGGCCGGTCAAGACTTTCGCAAGGTATCTGTCATCTATAAACTCGACAAAATTGTCCCTAGTGGCTGTAAACAATGTTGTGTGTAATAACTTTAACAATTCTCTTGGATTCCCTTTTGACATACTGTTTGCTAGAACTATTGCACTTTCCTCAAACGGGTAAAGAGGGCTTACTATGGACTTTCTTCTATGGTATTCAATTCTCTTTTGAACTAGTTTTATCGCCCTCTCATCAGAAAGAGGTTCAGAGTATAGTTCATTGTGGAGCCTTGCTACAAAAGCAGGACTTATCTCTTTTATCTTGTCATATGCGTTATTGGTGCATGCCATTATAAAGACACACGAGTCTGGCATATTACTAATAAATTCTCTTAAAAATTCAAAGAAAAGAATTAGATCTGTGTTAGAGGCNGTCAATAAATTTTCCATTTCNTCAAGAATGAGTGCAGACCTCTTATATTCTCCTAAATAATCGATAAGCTGATTTCCAATATCTTGGGAATTGTAGTTTGCNCTAGTTAACTCNGAATCATCAGATTCATCTGAAATAGGAACAAATTTCCTCTCCCCTGAAAAGAGTCTTTTAATTTTTTGGAAAAATGATAGATTCTCTTCNTGATAAGNGGGTGNGTATGTTTCCCCTTCAAGTTCNGNTTCTTCTGAAGTTCCNGTATCTTCTTCATCTTCAAATTCAGAAAAATATGAAAAAATTTCAAGAGTTGTTTTTATGATGTCATTTGAATCTATCTTTTGATAGATTGACATTCCTCCAGATTCNTGGATAAGTTTGTGTANTCCTTTNAGTCTCTGTGTTTTNCCAGAGCCTAATGATCCGACAAGTGAAAGAGCTATCCCCGAATTTTCTCCAATAACATCTGAAAGAATATCTGCAATACGAGAATCAATTTCCTGAGAAACNTGAATTTTTTCGATATCCCTTATAGCCTCAGATGATAGATCTGTGAATGGATTTCTTTCTAGCCCAAATCTTTCATATGAGGAAGAAACATCTATTCGAAACATANGTATCCCGTTATTAGTTATTTATTAAAGATTACCATCTTTTTACATAAGTTTGATTTATATTAAAAAATAATAATGTAAAAAACTATTTAAAGATTTCGGTAATCATNTCTATAAAAATAAATTAAGTAATGAGAGCTCTTTTAATCCCAAATAGCGCTTTCAAACACCAAGCTATCAAAAAATACATTTATATTGAAGTTTATTCNCTTTTCTATGTTCCAATTNTTTTCTTCTTTGTATGGTAATTGAGAAAGATGTAATCATATCTCANAACAAAGAGCTATATTGAAATTAATGGAAAAAGTTATAAGTAATTTTATGTTTCTTTAATTAATGCCNTCTATAGAAACACTCCTTTCCCAATATTGGATGATAATATTTTCTGGTCTGATTGTATTGCTAATAATGTTAATTTTTCTTGTTAGGTTTTTTTCTAATACGCAAAAAACTAAATCNGGGANTCCTAATGTTAGAATTCCGGAAAGAATTTCTATTTTTGACAGTAAGCCAAAAACTATCGAATCAGATATGGCAAAAGAAGACGTTAGANCCCAAGTTTATAGCGAAGCTCCACCAAAACCCATTCCAGAAGCCACATATGAACTACCAAAAGTCCAAGAGCGTAAAAAAATTAACTCNTGGGCGGATTTCATAATAGAAATTGATAATTTATCNAATNCNCTTGTAGATGCTAAATCCCATGAATATTTTAAAATGAGCCANATGTATAGGGATCTTACTAGGTTTTATTTTGACAATATACAAAATCCCAATATAGAAAAAACTGACATGGATAATGCTTGGAAGAAACTTGAATCGTGTTATAGTAGGATCCAAAAACTTTTACAAAATATTTAGGTGTTTCAATGAATAAAAAAATATTGGCAATTTTTTTGCTTAGTATCTTATTTACTGGTTTTTTACCAGCTTTATTATCCCAAAATGAAGATGGAAAATCTATTACAATTAAGGTGCCTGCAGTCAAGAGAGTAGAGTCTGGCCTTGAAGGCGCCGTTTTTGATGCTACTGTTTTTACAAAGCCCGGAAGTGGAAGAGTTTTTGTTGATACTTGGCCCTTATCCGAACTTGATACACAAGCTTCATGCAGATTTGCTTCAGTTGTTGCATCAGATATATTGAAGGTACCACATTCTAGATATGATTATTTTTATACCATTAGGGCAGATTCTCCAGTAATAGGCGGACCTTCTGCCGGGGCTGCGCTTACTATAGCTACAATCGCCTCAATCAAAAAACTTGACATAGACCCACATGTAATGATGACGGGGATGATTAATCCCGATGGTACTGTAGGCCCTGTTGGGGGTATACTAGAAAAGATAATGGGCGCAAATGCAAAAGGGATAAAAGTATTTCTTATACCAAGTGGGCAATCAGTTATCCAAATAATTGAAGAAGGAAAAATTGACACTGTTAATGTGATTGAGCATGCGAAGAGCCGATGGGGGATTACAGTTATAGAAGTTGATGATGCAATTGATGCTCTTTGGTATTTTACAGGATATAAAATAAAGGAAGAAAAACCACCCTCAAAAGTTATAGTTAACACTGACTTCATAAAAGAAAAAGCGCTTTCTGAATTTGTTGTAGTTGAAAAACTTTCTAAAAATACAAGCCATAAATTAGATTCCGAAACTATTGGCTATAGAGAATACCAGACTTTTAATGAATTTTTGAAACGGGCAAATTCAAACATCGATACTGCAAAAAATAATCTTTCTAAGAAAAGGTATTACAGTGCTATGAGTAATACTTTCAATGCCAAGATTCAGTTAAACTATATTAGTGATTCAATTGATGTTTTGGTAAATAAAGATTCTAACATAGTCAAAAATAAGATAGAAGCTGCTCAAAAAGAATTAGATGAAGCAAATGAGCTTATATCAACTGAGTCCTTAAGTATCAGGGGGATCACCTCTTTTGAATGTCTTGCAGCATCTGAAAAAAGAGCAATTGAAGCAGAAAATCTAATTGCTGACGCTTGGAAAAATTTCTATAATCAAAAATATTATGATGCTGTTTATTATGCTGATTTTGCTTTGGAAAGAGCAAAAACAGCAAAATTATGGATGGATATAAGTAAAGAAAACTCTAAAGGGGAAAGTATAATTGATGAATCACAAATAAAATATAATGCAAGTCAAAGGATTGAAGATGCGAGACTTAGTCTCATATATGCTCAAACGCTAATAGGTAAAAACACATTACTTACCCAAAGTTCGGAGTTACTCACTGCAGCTGAAAATGAATATGAAAAGGGAAAATATGCAGCGGCCATATTTGATGCCATTGATAGTAAAGTTAGGTCTAGTGTTTCTATTGAATTATGGTCTTCAGGCGAGGACGTGATTAAGCAAAGACTTGAAAGAGCAAAAGAACAAGCTGGTGGTGCAATATACCTTGCTAGAAAGGCAGGCGGTGAACCTTTAATGGCTGAAAGCTACTATGAATACGCCTCAACATTTGAAGATTCAGATAAAATCAACTCAATCATTCTTTATAAATATGCAAAAGGTGTAGCATTTGCCTTGAGATTTCTAGAACCTATAGAAGAAATATCCACTCCACAAGATGGGGCGGTGATCGAAAAAACATCAACAATTGTCGCAAAAAAATCTTACAATTATGTTGCATATTTTATTGGAGGTTTGTTGATAGGTTTAATAATTGGAGGTATAGCAGTATTCTATACGAAAAGGGAGATTTATAGATAAAAAAAAATTTATAAAATTTCTCCTCTATCTTTTGTTCTTATCGTTCCTTCAAGAGTTACTCCGCCACCTATCTTTATTGAGCCTCTATACTCAATTCCTTCGCTTATATGAGTTCCATCCATTAAAGTGACCGAACCATCTGAAAAAACTTTATTTACATTGCAATTGTGACCTATTGTAACGTTTCCCTTTGCTTTGATAATTTTTGCATCGCTGTTTGCACCTAATATAACGTCTCCACTTGAGATAAGATCTTTCATTACTTTACTGTTTTCACCTATTGTTACGTTTCCAATAGCTTCAAGTTTTGTTTTGATTACTGTTTCGCCGCCTAAGAATACGTCACCACCAGAAATGAATTCGCCACCAATTCTTATTCTCTCCCCACCTTTAACATCCCCGGTAGTTTTGATTGAAACAGGTATCACGCTTCCGTTAGAAATAAAGACATTCCCTGCAAAAATCTCTTCCCTGACTTCTGCTTCTTCCCCCATTATTAATGTACCATCGCACTTTACTGCTCCCTGAACTGTTGTTCTGTCGCCAAGGGTGACATTTTTACCGGCCAGAATGTCTCCTTTTATCAAGGCATCATTTTCAATTTTCACGCTTTCTTTAGTTTTTAGTCCACCCTTTACTATTACCCCTTCACTTATCTCTATATCTTTTTCAAAAGCGTCTAGGACTATAACTTTACCTCTTTCTGTCTCTTCCATTTGCCTGTTGAGTTCCTCATTAATTGCTTTGACCCTCTCAAGTTCTCTTTGGACATCTTCGATTAATTCTTCTTTTTGCCTTATTTCGATAATTTCTTTGGATCTTTCATTATTAAGTTCAGATTTATACTTGTCTCTTTCATCACTTATTTCCTTTATCACGTCATGAGTTCTTTCTTCAACTTCTTTGTATTTATCTTCAGCTTCCTTTAGCTTAGTCATGAAATCCTGATTTTCTCTGCTAATCTTTTCGAATTTTTCTTTTATGATTTCAATATTTTCATATTCTTCCTCATAAACTTTAAGTTGCATCTTTAGAGCCCTATTTTCCTTTTCAATTTCGTCTAAATTTTGCGTAAGGACATTTATTTTTTCATCTTTTTCTTTTCCACCACCAAAAAGACCCATATATTCTCCTCCTAATATATAATAAAATGCCAATATACAGTATATATATCTTTTTATTTAAAAAACTATTTCTCATATAGCTCTAATAGCACACCATGAGTACTTTTAGGATGTATAAATGCCATTTTAGATCCTCCGGCCCCTTTTCTTGGCATTTCATCTATGAGTTGCACCTGTTTTTCTTTAAGTGTGAGTATAGTTTTTTCTATATTATCAACTAATATTGCAATATGATGGATACCNTCNCCTCTTTTTTCAATAAATCTTCCNACAGGCCCNTCGGGGGCTGTCGATTCTAAAAGTTCAAAATGGAGTTCCCCTATTTCNAAAAATCCAACTTTAACTTTTTGCTCAGGAACCTCTTCTATACCATTTACTTTTAGTCCTAGAGCCTCCTCATAGAAACTCAAAGACTCTTCTAAATTATTAACGGCTATGCCTATATGNTCTATTTTTTTTATCAAAAAAGCACCTCATAAAAACTTCTTTAATCTAGGAATTATTTCTTCAATTATNNCATAAGGATCTTTTTCTCTATTGGCTATTTTTTTTCCAAACTCTTCCATTTCNTCCTCACTAATAACATCATAAAGATTTTTAATGAAGAGATTTTGAAGNATGTTAATTAAATCTGCCTTTCCCCGCATTATCTTCTTTTTTTCATGATGGCCCGATTCAAGTAGATACTTACGATGATTTTTAATAGCTTCGTANAGTTCATTAGCACCGTCGTCTCTGTTTCCAAATGTTTTAACTATAGGGTGTATCCATCCATTTTTATTCTCTGATAGCTCTAACATCATTTTTATCTCTAAGATGCACTTTTCTACACCATCTAAGTCTGCTTTATTCACTGCAAATATATCTCCTATTTCCATTATCCCAGCTTTTAATGTTTGTATAATATCCCCCATACCAGGCACAGAAATAACTATTACAGTATCTGCTACTTTTACAATGTCAACTTCTATCTGCCCAGCACCAACTGTCTCAACTATAATTATATCACTTCCAAATGCATCAAGAGCTTTAATGGCATCACTTGTTGCTCTGGAGAGACCTCCGAGATTCCCTCTTGTCGCCATACTTCGAATAAAAACATCCCTATCGGTATAATGGCTTTTCATTCTTATTCTATCACCGAGAATAGCGCCACCTGTGAAAGGACTTGTAGGATCAATAGCTATAACGCCCACCTTAAGATTTTCATTTCTATAACACGATACTAACTTATCTACAATACTACTTTTGCCAGAACCAGGAGGCCCAGTAATACCCACAATATACGCTTTTCCAGTAAGAGCGTAAATTTGAGAAATAATATAAGCAGAAGAAGAGGAATTCTCTTCCATTAATGTAATAATTTTTCCCAGTGCCCTTTTATCCCCAGATATCATTTTTTTTATCAATTCATCAATAGAGGAGATCATTCTAGGCACTCTTTTTATTTATTTGTCATTTCTTTTATATAAGCGACAATGTCTTCTGTATTGGTCCCAGGGCCAAATATCTTTTTTACACCTATATGTTTAAGGTAAGGAATATCCTCCTCAGGAACAATGCCACCACCAAAAATAGGGATGTCATTTGCCCCCTCATTATTTAAAAGTTCTATCACTTTTTTAAACAGATGATTATGAGCTCCAGATAATATACTTAGCCCTATTGCATCTACGTCTTCTTGTATTGCTGTTTCTACAATACTTTCCGGAGTCTGCCTCAATCCCGTGTATATCACTTCCATACCTGCATCTCTTAACGCCCTAGCGACTACTTTTGCCCCTCTATCATGACCGTCGAGACCCGGTTTTGCTATCAGTATCCTTAATTTTCTTTCTGGCAATAGAAGCCCTCCATTTTTATGAAAAGGATATATTCTTAAAATAGTTTTCGGTTATTTGATCTCTATTGTAAAAATCTCATTTGTTATGGATTTAAGTATAATTATTTTAAAAAAGATTAATTAATTTATTTAATCTTCATCATAATCTTCTTCAGGAATGTAGAGTGGCTGCTCGTCATCTCTGTCTTCAACAGGAAAGTTAATCTGCGGTTCAATTATGGTTATCTCCTCCATTTACAAAAAATACTAGACATAGTATTTACTTGTCCAGAAAATTAGTATTTTCACAGATATATAAGACTTATCTATTAGATTCCTATAGAATTCACCTCTTCAATTTTTATTTTAAAAGAATTTTTGCATTTCTTTATCTTTGTAACAAAATTTATATACTACTAAGTTAACTCATTATCATGAAAACACTTGTTGTTTATTATTCTAGATCAGGAAATACCAAAAAAATTGCAGAAGAGATTTCTAAAAATCTTAAGTGCGAAAACGAAGAGATAATCGACTCTAAGAATAGAAAAGGGGCACTAGGTTGGATTATCGCTGCTATAGATGCCCATTCTAAAAAACTAACAACAATTAAAGGAACAACTAAAGATCCCGCTAAATATGATCTTGTTGTTATTGGAACCCCAATATGGGCGGCACTCATGGCCCCTGCTGTAAGGGTATACATTAATGAGAACAAAGGTAAGTTTAAAAATGTTGCATTTTTTTGCACTTATGGTGGCTCTGGCGATGCTAAAGCATTTGGTGAAATGGAGGATTATATTGGAATCACTCCGATATCGAAGCTAACAATAACGACGAAAGAACTTAAAGCAAACTACGAAACTAAGTTAAAAAATTTTACCAAGGGGATAAAATAGACATTAATTTTTCATTATTAAGTGCTTTGTTGAATAATTCNAAACAAACGACACTTANCTCTAACTTGCCCTTTCTTTNCCTTTAGCTTTACACTAGCTGTTGCAGTTGGNCANACAGTAGAAACTTCATCATCACTTCCTTTTGTNCCATGTCAAATNGTTTGGCAGCTGTTCTNCNCCAGATGGTGGTGTAGTCTGCCGGTCTTATCTTAGGCGAATGCTCTGATATGGCCCGAAGNAAGCCTTCGGTCTGCCTGTAACGTAATCCATAGGCGGTCCTTATAGTTGCTACAAATCTGATGAAGGATTCCGGGTAAAGATAAGGCCTTCCGACCTTATCTTTGTTCATAAGAGCTAGCTCTTCATCCCAGATAGTGTTTAAAAAATCAAAAGAAATGCAAAACTTTCCCATATTGACATATTTTTCGTTTATGGCGTCACCTTTGCCTGGCATGGATCTATAGGGTTTATATGGGGTTTAAGCTTTGCGGTTCATTTTAGGGCAATTAT
>LNJB01000028.1 GCA_001587595.1 Candidatus Methanofastidiosum methylothiophilum | reverse complement strand
TTTTATTGGGTGAACCAAAGCGGCAATTCTGGTATAATATAAAGGTTCGATATAGAACAAAAAGAAGGTCTGAAAGGAAAACACAATGTCAGTTAGAGTTAGATTTGCACCAAGTCCAACGGGATTTCTTCATATCGGAAGTTTACGCACGGCACTTTTTACTTATCTTATTGCCAGAAGCNCAAATGGAAAGTGCATTCTTCGTATCGAGGATACAGACCAGGAAAGAGAAGTTGAAGGGGCCGTTGAAAGCCTGATAGAAATCCTCNGCTGGGTAGGGATTACATTTGATGAAGGCCCACATGTAGGTGGTGAATACGGTCCATACGTTCAAACGCAAAGNATTGATATATATAACAAATACACTGAGTTACTTCTTGNAAAAGGGGGTGCTTATCGATGTTTNTGCACCCCTGAGAGATTGAAAGAGATGCGTGAACAACAAAGGGTTAATAAACTTCCAACCAGATATGACAGAAAATGCAGGGATCTAACTGATGCTGAGATTGAAAAGAAATTAAANTCNGGAGAGACCTTTGTAATAAGACAAAAAATGCCACTTAATGGNAATGTTATTGTTTATGATGAGATACGAGGAGAAATACATTTTGATGCATCTAATCTTGACGANCATGTGCTTGTCAAAACAAATGGCATTCCTACATACCAGTTTGCAAATGTAGTTGATGACCATCTTATGGGTATTACGCATGTTACCAGGGCGGACGAATGGATACCTTCATTTCCTAAAAATGCTCTATTATATCAATCCTTTGGGTGGGAGATGCCCAAATTTGTTCACTATCCTGTGATTCTTAACAAACAGGGTGGGAAGTTAAGCAAAAGGCATGGCGATGTAATGGTGGAGGAGTTTCGGGACAAAGGTTATCTTGCCGATGCACTGGTCAATTTTTGCGCACTTTTAGGTTGGCACCCGAAAGATGACAATGAGATTTTATCTCTATCTGAGTTGGAGAAATGTTTTGACATTAAGAGTATAGGGGCAAGTCCCGCAACATTTGATGCGGATAAACTCGATTACTTTAATGGTTACTATATTAGGCGTATGCCTACAGATGCACTGCTTTTAGCCTGCTTGCCATATTTGATTAATGCAAATTTGATAAAGGCCCTTGATAATGATAGTTTTAAGATTGTGAAAAGCGAAAAGGTTGTGGGGCGTGCTTATCTTGAAGGGATAGTTGAACTTGAGCATGAGCGTATCAAAAGGATTTCTGATGTGGTTGATGCGGTAGATTTCTTTTTTGCCGATGAATTAAAATATGACCCCAATATACTGTTATGGAAAAAGATGACAACGGCAGAGGTTAAGGAAAATTTAACTGGTTTATTAAAAATACTTGATGAAATAAAAACCGATGTGTGGAACGTTCATGCCCTTGAAGGGATTATTGGCGATTATATAAAGTCTCTCGGATTGAATGTGGGGAGTGTGCTATGGCCACTCAGGGTTTCTTTGACTGGTCGTAAAGCAAGTCCCGGTGTGTTTGAGGTTGCATATATATTGGGGAAACACGAAACCTTGAAGAGGATAAAAGGGGCCTTAGACCTGATTCAATAATTATGTTTTTATTGTGACCGACGCATATTGCAAAAAGAATCTTTATGTCTTATATTCTTTTTATGACAAACGAAGAGAAAAACTTGATAGATTTATATGCTGATCAGGCCTTTCATGGCAATTTCATTCGTCAGGAGATTCCTGTTTGCCAGTGTGGCAAAATATACGATGAAAAAGAATTATATAATGCGCCTGGTGTATTCTTTAAAAAGATCGATGTATTCGGAAAGACATTTACACTTATTGAACCTGTGTGCCCTATTTGCAAACGGAGAATACCAGCGAATTTCAACGTATTGAATTAATCCGATTTTTCTTTATTTACCTGAACAGTATTAAAATATTTTGATTAAACACTCGGTTTCCTATACAATAAGTATTCGATGTCAATTCAACAAAATACAGTAATAGTTTCGGTTATAAACCAAAAGGGTGGGGTAGGTAAAACAACGACATCTATCAATCTTGCTGCTGGATTGGCAATGAGAGAAAAAAGCGTCCTTTTGATAGATTTTGACCCNCAGGCGCATTCAACCATTGGCTTGGGTATAGAGTCTGAGGATTTTTCGATTGCTGTCAATGANGTCCTGATAANTAAAAAGAATATCAATGACGCAATAATGGAAACAAAGGTAAGGAATNTGTCTATTATTCCATCGCATATAAGACTTGACAGAGCAGAACAGCAACTGACCCCGGAATTGTTTCGTGAGACATTCCTTTCCAGGGCAATTCAAAAGATCGAAAAANCATTCGATTTTATCATNATCGATTGTCGGCCGACTCTTGGAACATTGACTATAAATGCTTTATATGTCTGTAATTTTGTTATTATTCCGTGCGATATAGGCAGATATTCCCTGGAGGGTTTTTCAGACCTGATGGAAACCCTTGATAACGTCAAAGATAATTCGGTATGGGACAAGCAGAAATATGTACGCATATTGATAACAAAATATGATGCACGAAACAAATTAAGTAATGGATGGGTAATGCAACAGTTAAAACCGTACAAGAAGATGATATTCAAAACGGTTATACGAAGGAATGAAGCCCTAAATCAGGCGCACATGGCTCAGGAATCGATATTCACTTATAAAAAAGATAGTAGTGGAGCAGAGGACTACAAAGAATTAACTAATGATTTTATAAAGATATGTCGAAACTTAAAAACAAACTGACAGATAAAAAAACAAAATTGGCATCGCTGCTGCAGCGCATAAAAGATCATCCTGCAAGTCTCAACAACTATAAGGATGGGGATTTTTATTTTGTTGATATTGACCTGGTTCTTACAAGCCCTGACCAACCGAGAAAATATTTTAATCCAGACACATTGGCCGAACTTAGTAGTTCTATTAAAGAAAAAGGTGTATTGCAGCCGATTGTTATTAGAAAGACCAATGAAGATGAAATATTTCTTGTTGCAGGCGAACGTCGGCTTAAGGCAGCTAAAATGGCAGGCTTAGAGAAGATACCTGCTGTACTAACAAGTGGAAATCCGGCTGAAATTGCATTGATTGAAAACCTGCAGAGAGAGGACTTAACACCTATTGAAACAGCAGAAGCATTAAAAAGAATGATCGATGAATACGGCTATACGCATGAGAAGCTTGCGTCAGTAATAGGCAAAGCAAGGTCTACTGTAACAGAAATGTTGAGCTTGATCAGATTACCAGAAGAGATAAAGGAAGCAAGTCGACATGAGGAAGGGTTTCCGAGGAGGCTTTTAACTGAGGTAGCCAAACAGGATACGCCAGAGAAGATGATCGAACTTTTTGAGCAGGTTAAAGAATATAAACTAAAAAGCGACCAGGTAAGAGAGGTTACAAGAAAAAAAATCAGGAATAAAAAACTGTCGTTGATTGAGACGGTAATATCAAAAATATCTGCTCTCAACAGACAGTTGCAAGCATTGGATATTCAAGGTTCAGCAGAGGATGAGCGATTAACTTTAATGCGGGCGTTACAAACCCTCGAAATCACAATCTCAAATCTCAAAGAAGGCACTCAAAATCAATAAGCCCTTCATTTTATAGGCTTCTGTATATAATTGTCGGCGCGCCGACAATTGCTTAACTTTTTAATTGAAACTATGCATACCTATTTAATTTTTTTGGAAAATGGAGGAATAGTTGTACCTCCTTTAATCTCTGCCCCCTTAATGAGGCAGAAACCCCCTATATTCACATTGTGTTTTATTATAGAATCTTCAATTATGGTATTTGGTCCGATAACTACATCTTCACCTATTTCTGTATTGCCTGCGATATACACGTTAGGATAAATAACGCTATCATTACCAATAGTTACATCGGTTTCGATGTATATGTTTCTGTCAATGAAAGCTACACCTTTTCTTATATGAAAATCAATAATGTTGTTTTTCATTGTTTGATTTGCCTCTAATAATTCCTTTTTTCCATTTACACCGAGGACTTCTAAGGGTTTATCATAATGATAACCCTTGACAGCTATGCTATTCTCTTTTGCAACTTTACAAATATCAGTAAGATAATATTCACCCTTTTTGTTGTTGCATCCAATTTTCTCGATCAGTGAAATATATTTTTCAGGGATAATGCATATGCCAGTGTTTATCTCCTTGATTGTCTTTTCTTCAGGACTTGCATCGGCATCTTCAATAATGTATTTGATATTATCGCCTTCCAACAGCACTCTTCCATAGCCAGTTGGATCATTTATACTTGTTATCATGAACGTTATGTCGTTGAACTTTTTATAAAAGGCAATAAAATCTTTAAGGGTGGAACTTTCGATAAGGGGTACGTCTCCATATAGAATAAGCAGATCGTTATTGCTAATAAGCCTTTTTGCTGTGAGGACGGCGTGTGCAGTGCCTTTTTGCTCATGTTGTACTGAATAATTTATGTTATATTTGGCAAGAAAGGCTTCAACCTTATCTCTTCCGTATCCGGTTACTGCTGTTATGCTTATCGGGTTTAAAGCCCTAGCCCTTTCAACGACATATCCAATCATGGGTTTTCCCATAATCTCATGCATTACTTTTGGTTTTTTTGACATCATCCTTTCGCCTTTTCCTGCAGCAAGAATAATAATATTAAACTCTTTCATCCACTGGTACCTTCTTTCCAAAAAATTTTGTAATTATAATGCTCAATTCATAGAGTCCCCACATCGGTAGTGCGATTAAAATTTGACTTGAAATGTCCGGGGGTGTGATGATTGCGCTTAAAATAAATATACCAAGTATTGCATATCTTCTTTTTGTTGAAAGCATTCTGTGGTTAATTATGCCTGCCTTTCCCAGGTAGAAAACAGCAAGTGGTAATTCAAAAATAAATCCAAATATTATTAACAACTTGAGAGTTAAATTCATATAACCCTTTAAATCTGGCATTGGTATAACTATATTTCCCGCAAAACCGATAAAAAACTTATAGATTACAGGTAATATAATAAAATAACAAAAAACAGCCCCAGAAACGAAGCAAAGACTGCCGAGAAAAACAAAAGGAATAACAAATTTTTTTTCTTTTTCGTATAAACCGGGGGCTACAAACATCCACATTTCATAAAGGATAACGGGTGATGTGATAAATATTGCTGTAACCAAAGCTATTTTGAAGTACGTTATGAATGCCTCTGTTACATAAGTGAAAATAAATGAACTTTTTTCAGGCATTACCTTTAAAAAGGGCTGCATTAAAAAATAAAAAATCCTCTCCTTAAAAATGTATGTGAATATAAATGTTATTGCGATTGCAATAAAGCAAACAATGAGCCTGTCACGTAATTCTTTTAAATGTGAGAGAAAAGGTTGTTTTTTGTCTATTTGAGATTGTTCTGTCATAAAAAACTGCCCACTACACGTTATACACTGTGTTTGTTGGGCTTTGAAATGCCTTCATCAGTGTTATTTGTTTGAGGAATTGTATCTTGACCCTGAATTGTCTCGTGGATATCTTCTTTTGTAACCTCTTCCTGTATTGTGTCTTTTACTTCGTCCGCCATACGTTTAAATTCGTTAAAAGCTTTACCAAGAGATTTTGCAAGCTCAGGTAACTTTGAAGGGCCTACAACTATTAGAGCTACAACAAGTATAACAAGGATCTCAGGAAGACCTATACCGAACATGTGTTTAAAATATCATAAAATTACCGGCAGGTAAACGAAAACAACTAATAATATTTGTACTACAGGGTTAATTGGACAGAAACAACCAATGGAAAATACAAATAGCGACTTTCATGAACTTTTTACTTGACATTATTTTTATATAATAATAATATTAATTCTGTATTCATTACAATTATGGAAAGATTAATAGAAAGACTAAATGAAAAACATATCCAGCCATCCCACCAGAGGATAAAGATCCTAGAAATCCTGGAAAATAACTGTGACCATCCAAACGTGAATACAATCTATGAACTATTATGTAAGGAAATGCCCACAATATCCAGGACAACAGTTTATAATACGTTAAATACATTTGTGGAAAAAGGTCTTGTTAGCGCTTTAACAATAACGCCTGAAGAATTACGTTACGATTATGTTACTATTCCACACCACCATCTTTTGTGTAGAATGTGTGGTCGTATTATTAATGTCGAAGTGCAATGCAGTTTTGCAGTTAAAAAGGAGATAGAGGGACATAAGATAGAGGATGTCCAAGGTTATTTTAAGGGTATCTGTAAAGAATGTTTGATAAAGGGTAACACAGAAAAATAAAAANAGGAGGTTTACCATGGCTCANAGATCAGAGGTTTATAAGTGTGATATTTGTGGGAATATCGTTGAGGTGATGCAGGGAGGCGCAGGACAGCTTGTTTGCTGTAATCAACCCATGAAGCTTTTGAAAGAAAACACNGAAGANGCATCACTTGAAAAGCATGTTCCAGTAATTGAAAAAACAGCAGAAGGGTTTAAGGTAAAGGTTGGTAGTGCNGTTCACCCTATGGAAGAGAAACATTATATAGCTTGGATTGAACTTATAGTTGACGGCAAAAATTATATCCAGTTTTTAAAACCACAAGAGCCACCAGAAGCATTTTTTGCAGTAAAAGGTGACAATCCAATAGCTCGAGAGTATTGTACGATACACGGACTTTGGAAGAATTAATAAAGTAAAAAAGGCGAGGTAAACAGCATGAAAAGTATAAAGGGTACAAAGACTGAAAAAAACCTGCTTGCTTCTTTTGCCGGGGAATCACAAGCAAGGAACAGGTATACGTATTTCGCTTCCCAAGCAAAAAAAGAGGGATATGAACAGATATCGTGGTTTTTTACAGAAACAGCAGATAACGAGAAAGAACACGCTAAGAGATTTTTTAAGTTTCTTGAAGGTGGAGAGGTCGAGATTACAGCAACTTTTCCTGCAGGCATTATTGGTAAAACATCTGAAAATCTTCGAGTAGCGGCAGCAGGTGAAAATCTCGAATACACTGTTTTATATCCTGAAGCTGCCAAAATTGCGGATGAGGAAGGATTTCCGGAAATAGCTTCTGTTTTTAGGGCAATTGCCCTCGTAGAGAAAGAGCACGAAAAGAGATATCTTTTATTACTAAAAAATGTTGAGGCTGATAAAGTTTTCAAAAAGGATAGTGCCATTAAATGGAGATGCAGAAACTGTGGGTATGTGTACGAAGGGAAAGATGCTCCAAAGGAATGCCCTGCCTGTGCACACCCTACGTCGTATTACGAGGTTTTGGCGGAAAACTATTAATTATATTCAACTTCCAAGGGGTTCAAGTACTAAGTGATGTGTTTTAAATTCTTGCTGCTTGAACCCTCATCATCATGATACATTGCCCTGCAATATTTTGAATGGTTTTTTCTTGACACGCCTCTTTGCCATTTGTTACTTTTCACGATAAAATAATGTAAATTATATCAAACTTTAGCAAGTGAACCTGAATGACATTGATATGGAGAAAAACGTAGGGTGAGTATTAAGATTGCTGGGATTCAATTTGCATGTTCTGTTGATAAGAAGATCAATATTGAAAAAGCCTTGAAAATATCCGAGCTTGCAATCAAGGAAGGGGCGAAAATAATTTGTTTCCAGGAATTATTTAACCTTCAGTGGTTTCCAATGAACAGAGGAGATGACGAGGTATTTAGTCAGGCCGAGGACTTAAGAAGTGAAACAATAAGGATTATTAAAAAGAAGGCAAAATCGGCTGGTGTGGTTTTTTTGTTACCTTTTTTTGAAAAAAATAGCTCGAATTATTATAATAGTTGCATTGTTATAAATTCAGATGGCACTGTTTTAGGAAAGTACAGAAAGATTCACCTGCCGGATATACCTCTTTGGGAGGAAAAATATTACTTTTCTGAAGGAAACAATGGTTTTCCTGTTTTTGAAACTCAGTTTGGGAAGGTTGGCGTTCAAATTTCGTGGGACAATCTCTACCCAGAAGGCACAAGAATCCTTGCGTTAAAAGGGGTTGATATTGTATTTGCTCCGACAGCATGTGCATTTAAATCACAGCTTATATGGCAGACCGTGATTACGGCAAATGCAATTACAAACGGTATTTTTATAATGAGGGTAAATAGGGTAGGGAGTGAAGCAGCACAAGATTTTTATGGAATGAGTTTTTGTGTAAATCCTGAAGGTGAATTAATTGGAGGGCCAACAGGTGGTGGCGACAGTATTCTTCTGGCAGATATTGATTTGGAATATTTGAGAAGGGTTAGAAGAGAGTGGCCCTTACTAAAAGAAAGGAAACCATCATTGTATAAAGAAATATTGGAGGAATAGCGATGAGCGACGAACCATCTCTTTGTATAATTTGTGCATGGCGAGAGAACTGCAAAAAACAGTTCTTGAAGGGTAAAGATGTAAGCTTGAAATGTCCTGATTTTACGAGGGATTTATCTATAAAGCATTTGGAGAAAGATGATGATGAGAAAAAAGATAGCGGAGATGATAAGGGAGGCATGTGAAACCTGTAAGACCAAAGGTATCATACCGCATGAGATAGATATTGAACCGATTATCGAAACCCCAAGAGAAGTTGAGTTTGGCGATTATTCAACAAATATTGCTTTTATTCTTGCCCCGAAGCTTAGAAAAAACCCCTTTGAAATTGCAGAGATAATAATATCGCATCTAAATTATCATGATGTATGTAAGAAGGTAGAATTTGCTGGAAAAGGCTTTATAAATTTCTTTGTTAAAGATGAATTATGGAGAAGTTCTTTACTGGATATTTATCGATACGGAATAGATGATTTTTTACCAGATATTGGCAAAGGCAAAAAAGTGCTCATAGAATTTGTAAGTGCTAACCCAACTGGTCCTCTTCACATTGGCCATGGGAGAGGTGCCGTTGTTGGTGATGTTCTTGCAAATATATTAAAAAGCACGGGATACAAAGTGGTAAAAGAGTATTATATTAATGATGCAGGAAAACAAATCAACACCCTCGGTGAATCTACATACTTGAGATGGAAGGAGCTAAAGGGGGAATCTGTTGACTATCCGAAAGATTTCTATCAGGGTGTTTATGTCAAAGAGTTTGCCGCAGAGTTGATAGAAAAAAATATACCGGTATCAACAGAACGGCTTGAGGCTGTTAAGCAATTGGCAGAGTATTCTGGCGGTAAGGTCATGAAAGGTATTCAGGAGGACCTTGAAGGGTTTGGTGTATATTTTGATAATTATTTCAGGGAATCTACGCTTTTTGAAAAAGGCATTGTTGATGAAACGCTGGAATTGCTTAAAAGCAAGGGATTGGCATACGAGAAAGATGAAGCATTATGGTTCAAGACGGGCTTGTTCGAAAACGATGAAGACAGGGTGCTTGTTAAATCAGATGGAGAAAAAACATATTTTGCATCTGATATTGCTTATCATAGACACAAACTCGAGAGGGGATTTGAATTATTGATCGATTTATGGGGTTCTGACCACCATGGATATATTCCAAGATTGAGGGCTTCATTGGATGCAATTGCAGGCAAAAAAGACAGACTTAAGGTGATCTTGATACAATTTGTTACACTTCTGAAAGACGGAAAACCCGTTGGTATGTCTACAAGGGCGGGGCAGTTTACTACCTTGAAAGATGTTTTGGGCGAAGTGGGCAAAGATGCAGCGAGGTTTTTCTTTCTAATGAGAAAGAGTGATGCACATCTTGAATTTGATCTCGATCTCGCTAAAAAGACTTCGAATGAAAACCCTGTATTCTACGTACAATATGCAAATGCTCGTATTGAAAGCATTTTTAGAAATGCAGAAGAAGATGGGATCGACACCAGTATTTTTATTGAAAATGAAAAGAAAAGGGATGCGAATATAAATGTAAATCTGGATATTTTGACAAGCGACGAAGAGATTACCTTAATCAAGGGGATACATCAGTTTTATGATGTAATGGAAGGTTGTGCAAGGACGTTTGAGCCACATCGTTTAACGTTTTATCTTATTGAGCTTGTCGGAAGATTTCACAGTTATTATAACAAGACAAGGGTTTTGAAAAACGAGATAGATACAACGATATCAAGGNTGTTTCTTCTGTTTATGCTTCAAAAGATTATTCAGAAAGGGCTTTATATNCTCGGTGTGTCCGCACCGGAACGTATGTGATTATTTTGTAATAAAGTTTGCTCATAAAAATCATTAAAACATAAATCATGGGCAAGTACATAGTNTGGGAGTTGGAATGGATAAAAAGAAAAGCAAAACAAGGGAGTACATTGAATCACTTGTTATAGCGGCTATTATTGCNTTTTTTGTAAGGGGTTTTATTGTTCAAGCGTTTAAAATNCCGTCGAGTTCTATGGAGCCAACATTGCTGATAGGTGATCATCTGCTTGTCAATAGGCTCAGTTATGTAATGAAAGTGCCGTTTACNGATACTGTTATTTTTAGTCTGGGTAATCCAAAAAAGGAAGATGTNGTTGTATTTCGTTATCCGATGGACAAGAGTAAGGATTTTATAAAAAGGGTTATTGCTACTGGGGGCGATAANCTTGAGATAGTAAACAAGGTCATTTATGTCAATGATAAAAGAATTGANGACAGGTGGGGACATTATANAGATAATGACATAATTCCTGCTTATTTATCACCAAAAGATAATCTTGGACCAATAATTGTGCCAAAAGACTCCTATTTTGTAATGGGTGACAACAGAGACAGAAGTCTTGACAGTAGATTTTGGGGGTTTGTGAAGAAAGAAGACCTCGTCGGGAAGGCTTTTATATTGTATTTTTCATGGAACAATAAGTCAAATAGTGTTTTAGATTGTATTAGATGGAATAGGGTTGGAAGATTAATACATTGATATGAAGATATATATTATTCTTATCATAATTTTTTTAATGCCTTTTTATGTAATTGCGGGTGATTATTCAAAATCGATTCANCATTTTCTAAAGGGTTACAGAAGTGATCTACAAGGCGATTTAGATGAAGCGATAGAAAATTACAGGTCCGCACTTCTTTACAATCAAAAATCATCAAGCTTAATGAGCGAGTTGTCTTTTGCNTATATCAAAAGGGGTGANCTAAATAAGGCTGAGAGTATTTTAAATGAAGCAATAAAATTGGACGAGAGCAATCGCAATGCCCTAATTTTATTGGGTGGCATATATTCTGCTAAAGGTGATNTAGAAAAAGCAAAAAATATGTATCAAAAATGTATTGTTTTAAACACTGAAGATACTGAGGCATANNTATATCTTGGTGCTATATATATTAATGAAAAGCAATATGAAGAGGCGATAANGATATACAAAAAAATTCTTGAATATGATAATGAAAATATTATNACAATTTACTATATAGGCAGAATAAAAGCTGAATTAAAAGAGTATACCGAGGCGAAAANATATTACAATAACGTATTAAAACTNAAGGCTAACTTTGAACCAGCACTTTTAGATTTAGGAAATATATTTGAGATTGAAAATAATTTTAAACAAGCAATTGAATATTATCAAACGATTATTGTCTTTGACCCACAGAATAAAAAGGCAAGGTCTAAGATTGCCAACATATTCATTAAACAAAAACAATACGATAAAGCGATAAATGAATTTGAAAAATTATCTGATGTTGATAGGGGTGATCTTTCTGTAAGGGTGAAGATAGGTCTATTGCATCTTGAGCAGGGAAGACACGATGAGGCAATAAGGGAATTTAACATTTTGCTTGCGTCAAACCCTAAGAACAATGCTGTCAGGTTATATCTTGCTCTTGCTTTAAAGAGTAAAGGTGATATAAAAAGAGCCATTGATGAATTTTTAAAAATTGACCCAAAATCAGATGAGTTTCAAACTGCTATCAAAAGCCTTACATTACTTTATATGAAATCCGGTTTAATTGACGAGGGTATAAAAAAACTCTCAGAATTAGCAGATATTATTAAGGATAATATCGATATAAATATGATGCTGGCAACACTTTATGAAGAAAAGGATGATTATAAAAGAGGAATAGATGTGCTTGAAAAAGCGCTTACAAATAACCCTAAAAACGTTGAGTTATTATATCAGACAGGTGTGTTGTACGAAAAGATAGGTGATACTGAAAGAGCTTTGAAATACATGGAAGATGTACTGGAAGTAGACCCTGAACATGCAAATGCACTTAATTTTATTGGATATTCGTGGGCTGATAAAGAAATAAACCTTGACAAAGCCGAAGAAATGATAAAAAAGGCTTTAGAGAAAAAACCAGATGATGGTTATATAATAGACAGTCTGGGTTGGGTTTACTTTAAGAGGGGAGAATATGAAAAGGCCTTGATCGAAATAGATAAAGCTTACCAAAAACTGCCAAATGACCCAACAATCGCTGAGCATCTTGGTGATGTTTATGCAATTTTAAAGAATTATGCAAAAGCAAAAGAACATTATGAGAGATCGATTGCTTTAGAGAAAGACAATGAAAAGAAGAAGATCATAAAGAAAAAACTGATGGAATTAGAAGAAAGGCACAAGTGAAAGCCAAGATATTACTTATATTTATTCTTCTATTATTTTCAGCTTGTACTTTAAAGCCACACAGAGAGGTCAAGATTGTATGGCCGAATAACATTCAATATATTGAGGCGCTTTGTGAACTTGATTTGGTTTGGAAAGATTCAAGATATTCTGGGTCAATGTCTTTGATTCTCGAGTACCCAGATAAACTTTTAATAGATGTGTTTGGTCCTTTTGGTGATACAGTTTTTCATATGCAAAAAGATGTTGACAAGTTTATTATGACTTCGAGGGAAGGTTCTTTTTATGATGAGGGTCAATTCGAGGATGATTTCGGGATTAAAATGAGTGAATTTATTAACGATTTAACAAACAGAAACAATACTGCAATGAATAATAAAAATAGTGAAAATGCTAAAACATATAAAATTAGATATAATTTAGATGATGAGCAGAATAATATTTGTTGGGAGATGAAATACGGCAATATGTGTATAACCTTCCTCGAAGCAAAATTTTCAAAACAGTAGATTTATGCTTGAAAAGGTATTAGCAGGTGTATGTGATACATATGATGTCAAAAAAATAAAAGAATTCATTGAAAAGTGTTTAAATGAAATTAATTTTAAAGTCACAAAATCAAAAATACTTTTAAAACCAAATCTGTTAAGCTCTAAGACACCAGAAAAGGCAGTTACAACACATCCAATATTTGTTCAGGCGATTTCAGAGATATTTCTGGATTTATCTTGTAGCGTTTCCATTGGCGATAGTCCTGGTTATGAATCGACAGAGAAGGTTTTAATGCAAAGCGGAATTATGTCTATTGTAAAAAGTCATAATTTAAAGATCAGATCATTTGACCGTAGGATTATAAAATACATAAAAGGGATATCTCCTTATAGCAAATTTACCCTTGGTGAAGATCCGGATGATTATGATTTTATAATAAATATTCCAAAGCTTAAATCGCATAGCATGATGGGATTAACACTTGGAGTTAAAAACATGTTTGGTTTTATCCCGTCTTTTGAAAAGGCTAAGTGGCATTTAAAAGCTGGTAAAGACAGGATGTTGTTTGCTTCTGTTTTAATAGATATATACAATGTTGTAAAACCATCCCTTACGATTCTTGATGGTATTTCAGGAATGGATGGTGATGGTCCATCAAACGGAAGAGTAAATAATTTTGGGATTATGCTAACATGTAAAAGCTCATTTGAACT
>LNJB01000027.1 GCA_001587595.1 Candidatus Methanofastidiosum methylothiophilum | reverse complement strand
GGATTAATTAAAGCTTGAAGGATGACGTGCTTTGACTTACCGTTTATTACATGCACTTCCCCAACGCCCTCTTTTAGTGCCAAAATAGATGAGAGAACTTTAGGGATCATTCCACCAGATATTTTCCCGTTTTGTACCATCTCGTTGGCATCTATTTCATTTAAGAGCGGAATCCTAGTTGAGGAGTCATTTGGGTCAAGATAAATACCATCAACGTCAGTGATTAACAATAATTTTTCAGCACCCATTGCCGCTGCAATAGAATATGCAAATTCATCAGCGTTTACATTGTATGCCCCATTTTCTCCCTCACCTATCGGGGAAATAACTGGTATGTATCCCTCATCAATTAAAGTCCAGAGTAGCCAAGTATTGACACAATTTATATCCCCGACAAAACCAAGATCTACCCCATCAATAGTCTTTTTGGATGCCTTTACCAAACTGCCATCTCTTCCTGAAAGACCGACCGCATATTCTCCCTCATTGTTTATTAGTGTGACAAGCTCTCTGTTGACAATGCCATGAAGAACCATTTCAACAACTTTCATTGCATCTTTTTCAGTGATTCTAAGCCCTTTGTAAAATTCAGATTTAATTCCAAGTTTATCAAGCATTGAAGTTATTTCAGGACCCCCGCCATGAACAATTACAGGTGTGGCACCAAGTGATTTAATTAACGATATGTCTTTGGCAAATGCCTTTTTTAATTCTTCATCCTTCATGGCATGGCCACCGTATTTGATTATGACTAGTTTATCTTTCAATTCTTTTATATCATCTAAATTATTGTAAAGATCATCAAACATTATTACACCTCATGGATACAATGGAACAACTTTAAGTCCTTCTTTCTCACCAAATCCCATCATGAGATTCATATTCTGTATAGCTTGACCAGATGCACCTTTGACAAGATTATCAATTGCGGAGATTACAATTACCCTACCAGTTCTTTTGTCAGATTTTATGCCAATATCGCAGTAGTTGGAGCCTAAAACAGCTTTAGTTTGAGGGAATTTACCTTCATCTAAGACTCTAACAAATGGAGAGTCTTTAAAGAATTCACGGTAAAGTGCAATGACTTCATTTGTTTCCATAAATTTGTTAAAAGTCATATAGATTGTTGTTAGGATCCCCCTGTTAATTGGTACAAGATGGGGGGTAAAAGATAAATTTACCTTGCTTCCAAACAGTTTTTCCATCTCTTGTTGTATCTCAGGCGAATGTCTATGATTAGCTATGCCGTATGCAGAAAAATTCTCATTAGCTTCAGGAAAGTGGGTATTATTAGTCAATTTTTTTCCAGCACCAGAAACACCAGACTTTGAGTCAACAATTATATCATGTTTTACAAGCTTATTTTTTAAAAGTGGAGCAGTTCCTAAAATAGCGCTTGTTGGGTAGCATCCAGGATTAGCAATTAATTTTGCTTTTTTTATCTTATCTTTGTATAGCTCTGGAAGCCCAAAGACTGCTTTTTTATTTAATTCAGGATTTGCATGTTTTATTTTATACCATTCCTCATAAACCGATAAATCATCAAATCTAAAGTCACCACTTAGATCTATCAAATTGACAGTATCATTTATAGAATAAATTTTTGATATGATTTCATTTGATGCGCCATGTGGCAACGCAGCAAAGATTACATCGGATGTCTCTATTACCTCGTTTATGTCCAAATCTACAAAGTTTTTTTCAATCAATCCATTGAGATTGGGATGCAACTCAGAAACTTTTTTTCCAGCATAACTTTCTGATGTCAGCGTTCCAATTTCAATCTTATTGTGATTTAGGAGTAGTCTCAATAATTCTCCGCCTGTATATCCTGTGGCCCCAATAACACTTGCTATCATGATTAAAACTAAGTGCAATTCATTTTTAAGGTTTAATACCGAAATTATTAAATATGATTTTTACCAATTAGAAAGTATGGTAAAAGTTGCTTCAGGAGTTTCTAAAATCAGATTATCAGGTATCGAAGAAATGAATGAGCTAGCTAAAAAAGTTGATGGCCTAATCAATATGGGCCAAGGGAAGCCTATTTTTAAGACACCACTTCCAGTAATTAATGCTGCAAAAAGAGCCCTTGATGAAGGGCACACTAAATACACTCTTTCACGAGGGATTGAAGAGTTGAGAATTGCTTTAGCAAGAAAGATGGCAGATTACAATAAAATTGATGCGACACCTGAGGAGATACTTGTAACAGTTGGAGTGAGTGAAGGGATATCAATATCCCTCCTTAGTTATGCAGAAAAAGGTGACAAAGTCATTATCCCCACCCCCTCACACCCTTTTTTTAGAATAATGGGGGAGTTTGTAGGGGCAGAAGTTATTGAAGTTCCTTGTAAGCAGGGGGATTTCTCTCTTGATATTGAAGCAATAGAGGATTTGACGGATGATAAAACAAAAGCTATAATGATCAACGTGCCAAACAATCCGACAGGCAAAATCTATGATGGAAGACAGCTAAAGAAACTTCAACGTATGGCTGCAAATCAAGACTTTCTTGTAATATCAGATGAAATATACGACTATATAGTTTTTGAAAAAAGGCATGAGAGTATTGCAAAGCATGGAAAAGAGAATATCATCACTTTGTCTGGATTTTCAAAGGCTTATTCTATGACAGGTTGGAGAATAGGATACATGCACTCAACTGAAGAGATAATTAATAGTATTTTGCCTGTACATAATAGCTTAGTTGTAAGTGCACCTGAGTTCATTCAGGTTGCTGCGCTAAAGGCGGTAAATGATGAAACATCTTTAAATTTTGTTAAGGCTACAACTGAAGAATACAAAAAGAGAAGGGACTTAGTTGTCAAGAGATTAAATGAGATTGGGCTTCACTCAAATTTCCCTGAAGGCGCCTATTATGCATTTTCAGACATTTCATCCTATAGAATGGATTCATTGGGATTTGCAAAATTCTTATTGAAGGTCGCAAAGGTGTTATGTGTTCCAGGGATCTCATTTGGGAAGGATTGGGATGGATATGTAAGATTTTCATTTGCTGATGTCCCACAAAGTGATCTCTTTGAAGCTATGGACAGAATTGAAAAGGTGTTAAAGAGGGTGTGATACTTTGAATTTCAAATTATTCCTTGACAAAAAAAACGTTATTGCCGTTGTTGGTGCATCTGACAACAGAGAAAAATATGGAAATATAATATATAGGGATCTAAGATCATCCAATTACAAAGTATTTCCCGTAAATCCGAAAGTTGAGATAGTAGAAGGGGATAAATGTTATTATACCCTTTCGGAAATACCGATTAAGGTAAGTGTTGTTAACACTGTGGTCCCTCCGTTTGTCACTGAACAGATTGTAAAAGAATGTAAAGAGCTTGGAATCGACAAAGTATGGATGCAACCGGGATCAGAGTCAGAAAAAGCTATTGCTTTCTGTAAAGAGAATGGTATAGATGTTATCTATGAAAACTGTATTATGACTCAACGAAGATTATTAGAGGCTGAGCAGGAAACAAAAACTTGTTAAAAATACTTATAAATCCAATTCGCAGTTAATCATTATGAAAAAATTTTCATTTATCTTAATACTATTATTGTTATCGACTTTAAATTTTAGCTTAGCTGAAAAGACCGTATTAATCGATAAATACCATGATACTGACAACTGGTGGGGGGATCCAGAGGGCACTGGAAGAGTATTATTCCAAGAATTGTCTTCGATGGGCTTTGTAAGTAAAATCAGTACAATGCCACTTTCTGATGAATCACTTAAAGGCATTGACATAGTTGTCTTATGGAATCCAAATAATCCTCTAGGACAAAGTGAAATAGATGCGCTTGTAAAGTATGTAAACAATGGTGGAAGCCTCCTCATACTTGGATCTAATGACATGGATATGATAGACCCCACAAGAGACTCAATTAACTTAGTTCTAAAAAATTTTGGCATTAGAATAATGAAAAATGGAACTGATGATCCCACCAATAGAAAAGGATGCAGCTGCACCCCGATAATCCATAATCTTGCAAAACACTCAATTAATGAGGGGGTCAATTCAATTATCCTCTACAAACCAGCCTCTCTTGAAATTAAAGGGGATGCTATTGCAATAGCAAGGGGAGATAACGACACATTCTCTATTGGTAGTGAACCTATTGGTGGGGAGAATGTCATAATAGTTGCGATTTATGAAAAAGGAAATGGGAAAGTTGCAGTGATAGGTAGCTCCTTTATTTTTGATAATGGGAAAATCGGGGATATGGACAACAAACAATTTGCTAGGAATCTATTTGCTTGGCTCGGTAATGATTCCAGCTTGGCACTCCCATCATGGTTACTATATTTAGGGATAGTAATCACAATCTTTATAGTGTATATACTCTATTTAAAAAAAATCGGCATTAAAAAGTAAGATTTGGTATAATGGAATACAAAGAAAATTCTATTGGGGTATCATACACCTTTTTTGCTGCTATTTTGTGGAGCGCCATAGGCATATTTGTAAGGTTGATACCAGAGGTAAGTTCTGGGATGATAGTTGCCTATAGATTCATCTTTGCAACTATTGTGTTATTGGTATACGGGATAGTCACAAAAAAATCATCAAACATCAAAATAAAATTAAAGGATGTCCCTTACCTAGTATTGCCTGCAGTTATTTTGTCATTTACAACATATACCTATACAATTGGCCTTAAAAATACAACTATCGCAAATACTATCTTTTTACAACAGATGGCACCCCTCTATGTTCTCTTGATATCTGCTTTGCTGTTAAAAGAAAAAACTTCAAGGAATACCGCAATTGCAGTAATAACTGGCATACTGGGCGGGTTTATTATTTTTTATTATGATATCTCTTCAATAAATGTCACAACAAACTTCTATGGAAATGTAATGTCAATGTTTTCTGGATTTGGCTGGGCCTTATATACAATAAGCATAAGGGCGCTTAGTAAAAAATTTGATGGCCTTACAACTACCTTATGGATGTTTGTCTTTACAACAATTATAATGTCCCCATTTTTTTCTGGATCTAAAATACTTACCCCATTCTCATTATCTGTATTATTCATTCTTGGATTTCTATGCACCGCCGGTTCATTCCTTCTCTATAGCCTTGCATTAAAACATATAATGGCAACTAAAGCCTCTGTAATAATACTTACTGAAGGGATCCTAGCAGGCATCCTGGCATACATTGTTTTAGGGGAAACAGTCACTCAAGGCACCATAATAGGTGGAGCGTTAATTCTAGTTGCAGTTTTAATAATTTTAAAAGAAAGATAATTTTTTATTTTTTAAGGAAGTTGATGGCCCGTTTATATATGTCATTATTTTTTAATGGCATTGTTGCATCGATCCCCATTTTTGTTGTTGTGCCATCCCCTTTTACAGATGGATCAAGACTGGATCCAGCTGCATTTTGAATAACTACAATATCCTTGTCCGCCTGAAATCTTGTTGCGATTGCCCATTCTACATCTGTGTCTGAATAGATGTCAATATCTTCATCGACAATAATTACTCTCTTCATTGAAGCATGAGATCCAAGGGCTGCCATTATGGCATTCTTCCCATCACCCTCTTTCTGTTTTTTAATTGATACAACGCCATGGAGCCAGCAACTGCCACCTTCAGTTAATCTAACACCATACACCTTTGGTACGACCTTTGATACCCCTTCAAAGATAATTGGCTCTCTTGGCATGCCCATCAAAAGGAAGTGTTCGTAACCCCCTGGCATGAGTGCATGAAAAAAAGCGTTTTTTGCTTGGTAGACCTTATCTATCTTTACTACAGGTTGTTTTCTAACAAAATCATAGGTTCCAGTAATATCGACAAATGGCCCTTCATCCCCCTCCTCTAAAGTAATCCTGCCACAGAAAACAAGCTGCGAGGATGTGGGTACATCTATTCCATTTTTAAATCTATAAGCGGTAAGCTCACTCCCCAAACCCATCTTCTTTAAAGAATTAGCTATCTCAAGTTCATTTATACCATAGGATATAGACATTGCAGCAGGCAGTAATACATAAGGAGGTAGACCAATCACAAGAACTATCTCTAATTCTTTACCTTTTGCCTTGGCTTCATTGTGCATGGCAAATAGATGTCTTGGAACAATCCTTATCGTAAAGGTATCCTTTCCTGTGACCATCATCCTGTGAAAAGACATGTTTTTGTTGCCTTTCTCATCTTTAACAAAAATAACTCCGGATGTAACATAGGGGCCCCCATCTTGGGGATAGTGATATTGAATGGGGATTTTTCTAAGATCAAAGTTTTTAATTTCATTTTCAATGAATGGACTTTTATCAACTATTTTGTAAGGAGTTGGTTTATCCATTGACTCTTTTAGAGAATGAAGGAGGGTAGATTTGTCTAATTTAAGATACTTTGCCACACGATCCCTAGTCGACCATATGTTGCAAAAAACATCATANCCCTTNTCTTTAAACTGAATAATTTTTGTTGGATTTTCATGAACAATCTTAGCCATCTCGTATTTCTCTAACTCTCTATCAAATTTAATAACATCATCCTCATGAGCAATAAAATCCCTAATATCCATANAAGCACCAACAATACCAAGGACAAAATAAATAAAAGCCTTTCTAATCAATTCATCCATTCAGATAATGTCTTCTGCCTGTGCTTAAATCCCAATATTTTGCTCTTTTCCCTGTACTTTTCAAATGGCAATGACAAAATTTCAGAAGCCTTCTTAACGGCCTCTTCTTCAGTGTCAAAAGAATATGGTTTTTTCTGTAGGGCGTTTCTTGTTATTTCCCTAACCCTCCAAACGCCGACAGGCGTGTGATATGAAGGGTGAACTTCAAGGAACACTAGCGCCCCTGCTTGTCTTCTGTTTTCGAGAAGATGCTCTGTAACTGAGAATCTAGCTGAATAATAAGCACCAGCGGTGAGGGATGCGTACTCTTTTCTGCCATCAAACAGCTCATAATCAGATATGACGTTAGGAGAAAGAGAGCTTTCCAAAAACAAAGACCCAGGTAACCAGCATTCAAAGAACTCATAGCTCCACATAGAGGGAAACAGAATAACTACCAAGGTATTACCAATGCCAGTCTCAGAGTATACTTCATATTTATTAATCTCTGGAAAAGATTTTACCCTCTTCAGATGGAACTTGGAAAGAGAGTCATCAGTTGCTGTAATACTCCACCTTGTTGGAACAAGTTTTCTATTTTTTTGCTCACCTAAAAGCCCCGCAGACAGCAGTTTAGAGATGTGGGTTACTGGGATGTCTTTATCGTAAAGAATGGATATCCCTTTTGATGCTTTGATATCATCAGAATTAATTTTATCAACTACCCTGGGCACTTTAGGATTTTCAGTTATCTTAAAGCTTTGAACAAAGCCGGAAGGGCCTGTTGGAGGGGAAAATTGAGAGAACTCCAGGGTAAAATGTGGGGCTTTTTTTAAGATTAACTCAACATCAACTGGTTTCCTAGACATCACAATTTCTTGGCTTTTTTCTAAGTATCCTTTAGGATTTTTAGCTTCTGTTACGTTTAGAAATTCTTTTGACCTTACAAGTAGCGATCTAAATTTGATGATTTCATCTAGCTCCTTTCCATGCCAACTTTCTGGAAGGTCAAATATTTCAGTGCCTTCATAGACTGGAGGGACTAGCGGTCCAACTAAAACTTTTGGATAGTTCCAATCACCAACGAAAAAGGCAGACGGAGAGGCGCCAAAGATATCTTTATTGATTAGATGGGTAATGGATTCCCTAATCCTCTTCTTCTCTAGTATTGGGCATACTTCCCTGCCACAGAGTTTTTTATGGCCCCTGCATACAGTACAAAGAGTAGTTTTTGGGGTATGCATATCAATCATAAAGGGATATGTTTTTTATTCTTAATGGAATACTAAATTTATTATAATAAAAATAGAGCCACAATTATTTGAAGAGGATAAAATATACTTTAAAAATATTTTTCTTATTATTGAATAATCAATAACAGTAAAATTTAAGTATATTCATGTTTCAATTAATTTACCATAGGTCGAAACTTCGCTTGTGCGATGTCATAAGTACTCTGAAAGTTTTAGATGCTGAATGTACAATAGTTGAAAGGGTAATACCTTATTACTTTTGTACTCCCAAGCGTCTTTAATTAAAGAGGCCACCTGATTATGGTCGAAATACTTAATCAAACGTTAGTTTGGAGGACTTCGTAAGGGAGCATTTTATGCTTCTTTTGAAACCTTGTAGAGACCGTTTCGAGACATCGAAACATTCAGAAATACTTAAGTCAAAGCATAAGCGAGGCGACAAACTGTTTCTATTAAAGCATTGACAGAAAGATATTTTTAACTCCTGTTGAGAGGAAATTAATCGCAATTGCACCAAGAAGTAATCCCATTATCCTTGTAAATACGAGGGTCACTGTGACGCCAAGCGTTTTACTTAAAGGTGTTGAAAATCTAAACATTAAAAGAGTGATTGTATATGTTACTAATATTGCAAGGATTGCAATCATCTTAAGCTCTATTGTATGAACAGATCTGATTATGACAATTACTGTAGTTATTGTTCCAGGCCCTGTTAAAAGAGGCATTGCAACAGGGAAAACTGATATGTCCCCCCTATCCTTTGCATCATTTCTTTCTTCTTCTGTGAAGCTTTCTCTTGAGGTCTTGGCATAGACCATGTCAAGAGCAACTTTAAAAAGAATAATACCGCCGGCAACTCGTAAGCTATCAACAGTTACACCAAAGAATTGTAATATTATTTCCCCGCTGACAGCAAAAACTATCGCAAGTAAACAACCTATTAGAACAGACCTTCTGCCTAGCCTTATTCTCTCATTTGTATCCTTGTCAGCAGTCAAGGACATAAATGTGAACATTGCACCCACTGGATTTACAATGACAAATATTGAGGTCAGTGCATACACAAAGAAGGCTAAAGCCGCCATAAATAAAAGTAAAAGAATTTATTATATAAACATTCTGTTTTGAAAATTTAAATAAAATAAAAATAAATTAGATTATCCCTGACCCAAATAGCGCTGCAAATATTATTGCAAGGGTGTTCATGACCTTAATCAGTGGATTAATTGCAGGTCCTGCTGTGTCCTTTGATGGGTCACCTACTGTGTCACCCACAACTGCTGCGGCATGCGCTGGGCTTCCTTTGCCACCAAGATTTCCATCTTCAATGTATTTCTTGGCGTTGTCCCATGCACCACCACCTGTTGCAAGCATTAATGCCAATAGGAATCCGGATAAGATGCTACCAATTAGCATCCCGCCCAATGCAATTTTACCCAAAATAAAGCCAACAAGCAGAGGTGATAAAACTGCTATNATNCCTGGAATNATTAGTTCCTTTAGAGATGCTTTTGTTACAATGTCAACACACCNTGCATAATCGGGTTCAGTCTTTCCTTCCATAATGCCTTTAATCTCTTTGAACTGTCTCCTGACCTCTTCAACTATGGAAAATGCTGCTTTNCCNACAGCCTTCATACAGAGGGAGGAAAACAGGAATGGTATCAATGCGCCAAGGAACAGGCCCACAATGACCTTCTCATCTGATAGGCTAAAAATGATTTCCTTACCNAGCGAGAATCTTGCAATTTCATCAACATATGCNGCAAACANTGTNAGTGATGCCAAGGCTGCAGAACCTATGGCAAATGCCTTTGTTACTGCTTTTGTTGTGTTCCCAACTGAGTCCAAGGCATCTGTTGTTTTTCTAATGCTATCAGGAAGGTGGGCCATTTCGGCAATTCCTCCGGCGTTATCTGTAATTGGACCGTAACTATCAAGAGCTACCACTATTGCTGTCAAGGATATCATTGACATAGCAGCAATTGCAATTCCATATAGCCCCGCTAGGGAATGAGAGATCAAAATCCCAGCGCAGATAACTAACGCAGGTAAAAGTGTTGATTCCATCCCAACTGCAAGCCCTGTGATGATGTTTACGGCCGCACCTGACTGTGAAGCATGGGCAATACTCCTAACAGGCCGGTAGGGTTTTGCTGTGTAGTATTCTGTGATGAAGAACATGAGAAGCGCAATCACTATGCCTACAACTGTTGTCAAAAATAAGGCAATATCAAGCTTAAGATAAGTCACTGTTACAAAGTAGAATCCAATTAGAGAAAATATTGCGGATGCAATGACGCCTTTATACAGTGTTTTCATGATGTTGTCTTTTCCCCTTACAAAGAAGGACCCTAGAATAGAACCAATTATACCTATTGCACCGAGAATCAATGGATAGATGACATATAAGTCATTTCTGCCAAATGCCACACCTAAAAGCATTGCCCCAATTGCTGTGACTGCGTATGTCTCAAATAAATCTGCACCCATTCCGGCGCAATCCCCGACATTATCGCCTACATTATCTGCAATGACAGCAGGGTTTCTTGGGTCATCTTCAGGTATGCCCTGTTCTACTTTTCCAATTAGATCAGCGCCAACATCTGCAGCTTTAGTATATATACCTCCGCCAATCCTTGCAAATAAGGATATCAGACACCCCCCAAANCCAAATCCTATNATNAGNGCNGGGTCNCTATAGAAGTAATAGAATCCGCTNACACCNANTAGTGCAAGNCCCGCAACTGTCATCCCAGTTACAGCCCCNCCNTGGAAAGAAAGCCTCAAAGCTTTTGNAACACCTTCTTTNGCAATNGATGCNACNCTNACATTTGCCCTTGTAGAGATGCTCATACCTATAAATCCNGCAAGAGCGCTAAANACTGCACCGNCNATAAATGTAATGGTAGTCTCTATATTNATGAAGATTCCAAAAACAACTGCGAGNATTGCTGCAATAATAGCTATAGTTGTATACTCTCTTTTCAAAAATGCCATGGCTCCCNTATAGACGGCATTTGAAATTTTAAGCATGTTCTTATCTGTGACTTTATATGACAGAACAANTTTTGCCAATAAAAGACCATAGATAATACCAACTATTCCNATTAGAATAGTTATTAAANTAAAGTCCATTTTTCTAACCTCCTTTTTATTTCGTCTCAAAGGAGATTTATATTTAAGTATTGTGGTTTTTTAAATGNAAAAGAGAGAAAAATTATTTTAGTTTTTTTAGTTCTTGGTATGTGGCATTTGCTTCATCTTTTGCAAGGTTGTATTCGGAAAGAAATTGATCACCATACTCAAAATCTCCTTTGGCACTTAGATTATTATTCTTTATATCATTAGATATCAAAGGATTTGTGAGATCAGCATTGTTAATATAATAGTACAAATTTTTGGCAACATATTCCGAAGCAGTTTTATATCTAAGAATACTATTTGCAAGATTTTGTTGGGACTTCCTTAAAGATATGACAATCTTATTTGCTTTTGTTTTGGCTTCGTCACCTTTCATATCATTAACAGAGCCGAACAGTTCATTTATCTGATTTGAATAAATTGTATTCTTTTTTGCAAGTTCATCTAAAAATATAACTTCTGATTCAAGCATTGAAAGAACATATTTATTATCAACATTTTGAGTTTGTCTGTTCTTAGTAACATAATCAATTCTTTTTGTTTGCTGCTCCCAGTAAGAACTATATAAAGTGTCTATCTCTTTTTGAGTTGTTTCTATCTTTCCATATGACTCAAAAAATTTATCTGGTATTTGAATCTGATTTACACACATTGCCATGGTGCATACCAAAAACAATGCACCTATTACTAAAAACTGTTTCTTCATGTTTATCACTATTCTTAGAAACGGGGGGCTATTTTTAAAGTTTGTGTCTAATGTTTATAAGCTAGCTAAGAAAGCTTTAAAAACATTGATTATTACCTATTTAAAAAGGGGGAATTAGATGGGAGACAAAAAGCAAGTTGAAGTCAGAACGTTACGTGAAGGCGGTTTCATTATAATCGATGATGAGCCTTGTAAAATCATTAAGATACAAACTTCTTCTCCGGGAAAGCATGGATCAGCTAAGGCCAGAATCGAGGGTTTTGGCGTATATGATGACAAGAGAAGAACTGTGGTAAAACCAACTTCTGATAAGGTATTTGTGCCTATAATCGACAAAAAAAGCGGCCTTGTAAACGCTGTAATGGGGGAAAAGCTCCAGCTTATGGATATGGAAAGTTATGAAACTTTTGAGATCCCACTTCCTAGTGAATTCACTGCTGAACAGCTTGAAGGCAAAGAAGTTGAATACCATGAAACTATGGGCAGGATAAAAATTGCCAGAATCAAAGGATAAACTTTTTTTTATAAAATTTAAAAATTAAAAAAAATAAATTTTTAATTTATTTATCTCAACTGAGATACTAACTGCTGAGCTGCTAATCTTGTTTCTTCCCTGTTTGCACCAGCAACTATTAGGACATCATAGCCTCTGCCGAATGGGTCTGCAATCCATTCCCACTCACCAGGCGATGTTGCCCAATCAACTGTAGATGCTCCCATGTTGCCAAGGTCTCTAACTATGCTGTTGTATACTGGTCCACCTACAAGGATTAGATTCTTATGCATTGATGTTGTATTTATTTCAATATCAAGCTTTATTAGCTCGATTGGGTCGATGTTTACATTCTTAGTATATGTGATTGACTGAGCGGTGTCTACTATAGTCTGATTTATTGTAACTTTTGCACCATCTTTGTCAGTAGATGAGCTGTTTGCTCTTCCTTTGTAGATATCAAATGGGGATGTGGGTGCTAGAGGATCATATAATCCATTAAGTCTCTCGTTTGACTTTCCAAAGTCTACATCACTTATTGTTACAGAGAAGTAGTTCTCTGGACCGTTTATTGTGAATGCAGTTTCACAGTCTGGTATATCAATGTTGTCACAGAGCTGAAGTTCTAGTGTGTCAAAGTTTGCATCTGGGCATGGTGCACATGCTGGTGCTGGCTGCCATAGGATGTATGCGATTGGTGAAGCGTTGACATCTTCCCAAGGATACCAGTAATGATTATCTACAGGTTCTGTGGGAAATCCATTTTTATTATCTATTGTAGCACTATTTGAATACACAACTTTTCTCCATCCACCTGTAATTGCCAATCCGTAGTCATTTGGTGTTGTGACAAATGGATCACAGCATCCTTTATCTTCGAACCATCCGAAGTCTTCAAGAGCATATATGTTAAACTCTGCAAGGTATGTACCGTCTGCACCGACAAATGTCTTGATACCATCAAGCATGAAGGGAACGTAGTTAAAAAGAGTATATGCCCTTCCATCTACTTCCTTTGTCTTTGACATCTTTACCCTGTATGGGTCGTATTCATTTCTATGAGTTGGATTGGATGTAAATGATCCTCCCCCGCCGTATGTTGCACACTCTGGACAGCACTCAATACATGCTCCAAGTGAATCCATTACCATTATGAAGCTAAATGGCGAAGCTAGCTCAGGTCCAGAAACTGTAATGAAGGCTTTATTTTCGTAGATATTGACATCAGATAGATTTATTGTCCATCCGTGGAAGGAGTAGGCATCTCCTACCTTCATAATCTTTTCTTTCTCTGCGAAAGGCTTACCATATGCAAAGTATGCACCGAGATTAACATTTTCTTCTTCAGAATATGTAGCACCTGCAAAGAGTGGCGTATAGTATTTGCCTAGGAATTTAATAGGTGTGATTCTGCCTTTCACTGCTGTCTCAAAGTCAACCATCCCGTCGCAGTGATTTATTCCGCAGATGTTCTGACCATTTTCAAGGAGAGGATATCTAATTTCTGCTGTTCTGTAAACTATGCCAGATGCAGAACCTTTATCTCCTCTCATATCCACTATGCCGTCAGGTGTTGTTTCTATATCTGCAAGTATGACTTGAATTTCTTCGTGTGCTTCCATTGCAGTACCTGTTCCACCGAAATTGTAATCACATTTTTTATCAAATACTGTCGGATTGGTAGTTGATACATCAACCCAAGCTTTTGTTGTAAAGAATTTATATTCAAAGTCCCATGACCCATTTCCGTTGTCATAACTTCCTCCAGCATATGCAGGAAGAAGTTTATTAACTACAGATGCCGTTGGAGAGCTAGCTACATATGTATTTATAAGTTCATAGCCAACTGTGTTTCCAGTTGACGAGAGTAATTTAAACTTATATATCTTATCATTTGCATCCCAGTCCTTTGGACTGTTTGAAAACCATAGGGTATTCAACTCTCTTGCAACTACATTGTTTTTATATGGATCCCTTATCTCTTTGGGCATTGTTATGGCTACTGATAAATCATAGCCCTTTCCACTATCCCAAGTTCCTTTAACTCCATCCCCAGATGCAGTTTCCCAGAACTGTGTGGAGTAGAGTTCATAGTCTGTATACCATTTTGCTTGTGCTCCTGCCAATGTTGTACAGGGTGGATTGTATCGAGCTATTTTTTTGTGTTTGTCATAAGNNTAGTTATAGTCCATCANNAGATCAAAAGTTGCGCTAGAAGANCTTGTGACNGTCTTAGTTTCNTCNACTGTTGCCATGTTTCCNACTGCTGCTGCNATAATGGATCCAGACACCACGTCTGATGCGTTGGCNGTTGCACCGACTGCAATGACGACGTTTGGCTCTCCTGATATTGGATCGATGAAAAAGCTCCTTGGTGGAACNGATGCAGCTGCTGCAGCTCCTGCTAGTGTTGCTCCTAACATTAGGGCTCCCGTTAAAGCGGCCCCTAACATTCTTATTTTCATATTATTTCA
>LNJB01000026.1:14033-15414 GCA_001587595.1 Candidatus Methanofastidiosum methylothiophilum | reverse complement strand
GGATTTTCACACATCATAGTTATTTTCTACTTTCATAAAGCGAAATATTCGGGCCTTATTGTAAAACCCTATCTCGATGATAACTATAAAGGGGTATTTGCTACAAGATTCCCAAACAGGCCAAATTTAGTTGGATCCTCAGTTGTCCAGCTATTGGAAATTAATGGGAACATATTAAATATTAAAGGATTAGACATGATTGAAGGGTCTCCTGTCATTGACATCAAGCCATATATTCCTGAATTTAAATCAGATGATAAGATAAGAATTGGATGGCTTGAAGGAAAGGTTTAGTTTAAATTAACTTTAATATAGCACTATAGCCGTTCTTTGATTATAAAGACGGATTATTTTTATTTATACATGCATAGTTCTTCTTATTTTTGGAACATATTTCTATAGGATTTAAGACAACAATTATTATTCTCCAAACGCTTTGATTATTTTTTATAATAAACTATGCCAATAAAATAAAAAATAAAATATTCATTAAAAATCAGAAACACACTACTTTATCGCTCTCCACTACGATATCATAGACATCCTTCATTGTGGATAGAGGACACATTTCAGAAGCTTTCTGATTTCTAGACTTAATGCATGTTCCACATGCTAATATTTTCCCCCCGTTGGAAAGGAATTTTTCTGCTTGCTCAATAGTGTTGAATCTTACATTTGAGATTTTTTCATATTCAACTCCTTTTCCCATTAAAAAAATTTTAGTTTCATCTCTCTGTTCAAGACAGAAAATTCCAAAACGAAATGCATTCCAACATTTCTCTTCATCGTTATCTGAAATTATTATTCCAATTTTCATTATACCGCCCTATCAATAACAACAAATATACTCTCCTATGCTTAAATATATTTCTTATAAAATGTTAAGGTAAAATAACGCCATAAGTGAAGGTGCATTAATATAAATTCATTTTGTGAGCTTTTTGCTTTACTTAAAAACAACATCTTGACTGAAAGTCTCCTTCTTTTAAACAAATATAGTTCAAAGAAATTATGTAAAAAACTACAACAGTTAGTACAAAAGAATGAACAAGCTAGATTTGGTGTAATTTGGCCAAATTATGCAATAAAACAACTATTCTCCAATTATTTTTACCAAGACTCTCTTTTTTCTCTGACCATCAAATTCTCCATAATATATCTCTTCCCAAGGTCCAAAATCAAATTTTCCACCAGTAATAGATATTACAACTTCGCGCCCCATAAACTGTCTTTTAATATGAGCATCTCCATTTGTTTCTCCTGTTTTATTATGTTTATAAATTCCAGGATTGGATGGAATATTTTTTTCAAGCCAATCTATAAAATCTTGATGTAAACCACTTTCTGCATCATTAATGAAAACACTTGCAGTAATATGCAT
>LNJB01000026.1:0-13638 GCA_001587595.1 Candidatus Methanofastidiosum methylothiophilum | reverse complement strand
ATCTCTTTTATTGTATTATACTTAGAGAATGTTGATAGATACGCTTACTATTTATTACTTCATCTAACTATTAAAACTGATGCAGTGGCATTGTGTAATACTTTTTCTGAAACACTGCCTAAGAAAATTCTATCTAATGCCGATATACCTTTTGCTCCCATTACAATTAAGTCTTCTTTTTTAGATATATTAATAATCTCTTCATCAGGACGTCCCTCAAGTAATTTTTTAGTAATTTTTAATCCAGACTTTGATGCCATCTCCTCTATTTCGTCTAATAAAATGGAGCCTTCTCTTTTCATTTTTTTTCTGATTTCTTTAATCTCAGTATCATCTGTATAGATTACCGGCGAATATGGTGGTCCTACATAAGCACTAATTGGCACATGAACAACATATATCGCAATTAACTCAACATTCATAATCTTTGCAAGATAAATTGCTTTTCTTGCTGACCTCTTTGATGTTTCGGAACCGTCAACAGGAGTTATTACTCTTTCAAATTCCTTTTCCATATACCTAATATATGAATTTATAATTTATATATTTTACCTAATGAAGGGCATTAATATGAAAAATTTTAAATATTCCTTATATTTAAGAAATACATGAATAAAATTAACTTTTCTATGCCAGTAATATTTGTTGAGGATATCAAAGTTTCAAGGGAATTTTACCAAAATATCTTTTCTCTTGAAGTAGGAGAGGATTTTGGAGAAAATGTTGTATTTAAAAAAGCGTTTTCAATTTGGCAGAAAACTTGTGCAAATAAAATAATTTTTGATAAAAATATTATTAATGAAAGAAAAGAAATTAATAATAATATCGAACTTTATTTTGAGACAATTGATATTAAATCAATTTGGGAAAAAATATCTTCATCAAATGTCGAGATTATCCACTCAGTCAAAGAAGCGGCTTGGGGCCAGAGAGTATTTAGATTCTATGATCCTGACAAATTTATTATAGAAGTTGCAGAACCAATGAGTGAAGTAATTAAAAGACTTAGTAATTTGGGATTTTCTGAGGAATACATTTCTACAAAAACACAAATATCTTTAGACTTAGTCAAAAAGATCTTATTGGGAATCTAAATTATAAATCTTAGGCTTCAAAGAAGTTGTTTCATTTAACTTCCTCAATGAGAATATTAAAAACATCATACTCGTAGTCAGGATTTATTTTGTTATAATTTAGATTTTTTTTGCATAAGTTTTATTGCAAAAATTGCACTTGTAGAATTTTACATAGTCCCCTCGATATTCACCTTCTTTTGTAAAATCTAATACATTTCCACAATCTTTACAATATCTTGATTCCTCTTGGTAATTGGGTTCATTTTGTATATCAGTTGATACAATTTCATCGGAGTGCTTATGGATCATTCTTTTTTTAAGGACATCAAACTCATCTTCAGTAATTACTCCACTTTTTCTTAATTCGTTTAATCTTTCAAGATTTGAGATAATCTCTTCAGTTGTTATTTCATCCTTATTCTTAAGACTATTAGTGTCTTCTATTTCTTTTTTAAATTCCAATCCGGCCGTTGAATCAAAACTTTTGTCAAGATTAAAATTACCATAAACTCCATTTTGAATAAGTCTTACCACCATTTCTGCATCTTCATGCGGGAGACCTGAAATAATGACTTCATCTGATTCAAATCTACTATTTAGAAAAACTTCAGTTGAAAGAACTCCTTTTTTCATTCTGACATTTGATATGTCCTTAAAATGGTAATCATTCACAAATTTTTTTAATCCTAAAAAACTAGGATCCCTAAAGATTATTCGATAATTTGTGATATATAGTTTTGCTGGTGTGGTAAGTGATCCTCCTTTCCTAACTCTAGATTGTTGTGCAAAATATAGAACTTCTTCATTTGGAATCAAAATATTTTTAATATCTTTTTCAATCTTAATTCTATCCATATACTCGATTGTTATGAGAAGGATCGATTTAAAAACATTTTTAATGTATCGCTAATTGAATATTAATTTTTATAGTATGCCCTCGCTCAAGCAAAGAAACTTCTCTTAATCTGCTTAAGGCGATGTTAATAATTATAATAAAGAAATATTTGTTAGGGATTACATTTTGAATTGATATAAATATAAAAATTCTAATGACGAATATGGGCAGCATTTTAACTCTGTTTTATTAAAAAAACTAATTAATCGACTAACATCATTTAATCTTTTTGGAATAATAATTTAAATTATATGCATAGTATTATAAAACAATTTTTGTTAGAAGTAGGATTCTAACAATAAAATAAAGAAAAAACTAGAAACAATAAATAATTAATAACAGATAATTTTAAATAATCTAAGAATCATATTAGTTGTTGCACAGGTCGAAACTTCGCTGAATAATGTTGAAGTAATTCCATTGTAATTGCTTAGTTTTATTATACAAGAAGACGTAAAAAATCTTTTTGTAAAAAACTTGTAATTCATTTGGAACTATGCTCTAGTCATGGTCAAATCCTTAATCAAACACTGCGTTTGAAGGATGGAAGAAGTATGCTTCATGCTTCTTTCTTTTGTCTCCTTGGATTTAGATTGTTTCGAGACGTCGAAACAAACTAGGGTCTTCAAATACTCAAGTGAAGCGACAAACTGTGCATTTCTTTTTTATTAACTACAATTAGCATCTTATCTAAAACTATTCGTATCAGAAATAGCATTAAAAAAAAAGAAATATATCCTATATTAAAAAATTTTATGATAGCAATGAAAGTTTAATTTTTAATATAAATCCTTTTAATTAATACCGGCTCTTTTGGAACATCATCATGATATCCTTTAGAAGCTGTTGGGACTTCTTTAATTTCATCAATTACTTCTATTCCTTTAACAACTTTACCAAAGACGGCATATCCAAATCCTTGAGGCGTATTATCAACATGATCTAAGAAATAATTATCTGCAACATTTATAAAAAATTGAGAAGTAGCACTATCGATTATACTAGTTCTTGCCATTGCAATAGTATACCTAGTATTTTTAAGTCCATTTGTCGCTTCATTTTTTATTGGCGCTTTAGTCAATTTCTCACTCATTTTTGGATCTAGACCCCCTCCTTGGATCATGAAATTATTAATTACTCTGTGAAAGATTAGACCGTCATAAAATCCATCTTTTACATATCCTAAGAAATTTTCAACTGTGATTGGCGCCTTATCTATATATAATTCAATTTCGAAATCCCCAAGAGATGTTTCAATAATAACTGTGTTTGACATATTATCACTCATGAAAGTTATATAGATCCAATTTAAAAATATGATGGAAAAATAGAGAAAATGGTAAGGTAAGATACTAGAAAACATTGATCGATATAACGAAATAAATTATAGAGACTATAGCTTGTAATTATTTATTTTCTATTAAAATAAAAATATATAATAATTTTCAAAGATAATTATCCTCTTAATCACATTTGAATAAAATCCAATTTTTTTCTTGATCTTTTAACTTTATAAGACAATATTTTCCTTTAAGTTTGGAGCCTTTGAGATTAATAATTATTTTATTATTTTGATTTTCAATTANTGTAAACTTACCTTTATCCCATATATCAACTTTGCCNGCACCATANNTNCCTTTTGGAATTATACCTTCAAAATCTGCATAATCTAAAGGATGGTCCTCAGTGAGAATTGCAAGTCTTTTAATACCTTTATCTGTTGGAGGNGTTTTTGGTATTGCCCANGACTTTAANGCATTTCCAATTTCTAATCTGAAATCAAAATGGAGGGTAGTTGCNTAATGNTTTTGAATTACAAAAATACTCTCTTTTTCTGGCATTTGATCACCAAATAANCATTGATATAGTTATATGTANTTGTGAGAATTATATTTATTAAGTTTAATCAAGAAAATAATAATATGAAAATNAAAATCTTTGCTACTGGNGGAACATTTGATAAAGAATACGATGAGATTAAAGGAGAGTTANNCTTNAGNGATACTCATTTGCTTGAAATGTTGANTATTGGAAGAAGCAGAATTNCAGTTGATATNAGGACATTGATGATGGTCGATAGCCTTGATATGACAGAGNATNATAGAGAAATAATTCTTAAAAATTGTAATAATTCAGAAGAAGAACGGATANTAATAATACATGGAACNGATACAATGATCGAAACAGCTGGATTNCTTGCNAGAGATAATATAAATAAAACAATAGTCATAACAGGGGCAATGATTCCATATAAATTTGATAATTCAGATAGTTTGTTTAATTTAGGGAGTGCACTTGCTTTTGTNCAGATGCTACCTCATGGGGTGTATATTGTGATGAATGGGAGATACTTCAACTGGAACAAGGTGNTAAAAAATAGAGAACTTGGAGAATTTGAAGAGATTATTCACTGTTAAAAGTTANTATTGGAAACTTTTATAATCTGTTAGAACTTTTTAAAATATAGGTGAGTTTTTGATTAATTTATCAAAATTTGATTTCAAAAAATATCGTTTATTGATTTTTCTANTTATAGGGATAGGTTATCTTCTAGTGTTTTTTCANAGAGTGGCTCCTGCAGTTGTTGCAATAGATATGATGTCTGATTTAAATGCAGGCGCAGTATTGATAGGATTCTTAGCTTCAGGATACTTTTATCCATATGCCATAATGCAACTTCCTACNGGAATATTGTCTGATACNTGGGGTGCTAGAAAAACTATAACTCTATTTTTNCTNATAGCCTCAATTGGNTCTGTTGTNCTTGGNTTATCTATGANTATNACCTCTGCCATAATCGGAAGAGTNTTNGTCGGATTTGGTGTTTCNACATTGTANGTATGCGCATTAAAAATATATTCTCAATGGTATAGGGAAGACGAATTTGCAACTATGACTGGATTTTTAATAGCCATAGGTGGCATTGGTCTCTTAATATCTACAGTNCCCCTTGCAATAATGTCTAATCNTNTGGGGTGGAGAATTCCATTCATCCTTACNGGNGGGATAACATTGNTAATNGGATTACTTGTTTGGATTTTCGTAAGAAACTCTCCTGNAGANNTAGGNATGCCTCCTGTTGTCAATAATAATTCTTCTAATCCNCATGATCCACTTAGNGTAACAAAAAATAATCAGCCTAAATCCCAAAAGGNATCTATAATNGATAATTCTTTTAAGATATTACGCTTGAAATATTTTTGGCCCGTATCAATCTGGATTTTCTGTACTATGGGGATATATCTTGCTTTTAGTGGTCTTTGGGGAGGGCCTTATTTAATCCAGATTTATAAGATGACAAAAGTAGAGGCCAGTAGAGTTTTATCAATGATTGCTATTGGTATGATATTTGGGGGCCCTATTATTGGATTTTTTTCTGACAAGGTACTAAAAAGAAGGAAGATAGTGGTAAATGTATCTAGTGGAATACTGCTTGCTACGATGATATTTCTTTTTTCATTTACCTCAAATATTCCAATTTTTGGACTATATCTAATCTGTTTAGGAATTGGGATTTTTTCAGTTGGCACTGTATCAGTAGGATACGCATTGGTAAAGGATCTTTTTCCTATTGAGATTGCTGGAACTGCTACTGGCATAGCTAATTTTTTCCCGTTTTTAATGGGAGCTTTATACCAACCTTTAATGGGGTATATATTAGAATTAAATGGCAAAGTCGGCGATTCTTATACTACAATCGGATACCACAATGCTTTTTTAGTTCTATTGATCTCATCAATAATTGCCTGCATTGCTAGCTTCTTTATAAAAGAAAACAACAATAAACTAGTAAGAAATGCTTAGATGACATGTGTCCTGATTTCCATCATTTTTTATTTCAATTAATATCTTAGTTGATTTGAAAAGAGTGTATAAGATGTAATAAACTAAACAAATATTGGATAATCTAAACGAATCTATAATTAGGGCTATTAAAATTTTGATAAAAAGCAAAACAAATAAATCGGCTTTTTAAAAATAAGAAAAATAAAATTACAATACATTTCANTTTTTTTTATATTTTTNTATGATTTTTTTCTANGAGGAAATGTTTATATGTATGAATATTAAACATAATAANATGTCCAAAAAAATATTGGTTGTAGAAGATGAAATCGAGCTACTCGATTTTTATGATAAAATGCTAACTGCAGAAGANTATANNGTNTANAAATCNGAAACTGGTAAGAAGGCCATTGATATTTTCGATAAAGAGGATCCAAAAATAATAATCATGGACATTAAACTTCCTGACATTTCAGGCATTGAAGTAACTCGATATATAAAAGAAAAATCCCCAGATGCAATCATTATAGCTGTTTCGGCATATGGAGAAAGATTAAAAGATGCTGTAAATGCAGGAGCATATACCTTAGTCCAGAAGCCTTTTTTACAGAAAGAATTAATATCCCTAATAAAAGATCTAACTCACTCTTCTGAAACAATAAAAGATGAAGCTATTGATGTCAGTTTTACAAAAAAAAGGGTGCCATCTTCTCTAACAAGAGTGGCGTTTGACGCCGTTATAACAAATATGGGGGAAGGATCGCTTAGGATATTATTAAAAAGGACTAACTTAGATAGGTATATTGGTAATTTACCTCCTCATGACGATTCACCTTCTATTACTGTAGATGAATACATTATACTTATACAAAATATCTTCGATATTTTCGGACAAAAGGGGGCAAAAGCAATTCTTTACATTTGTGGAAAAGAAGGATTCAAAAATTCTTTAAAGCATAATCCTGCTCTATTTGGAGTAGCAGGTGTGGCGTTAAAATTTATGCCCGATGAAAAAAAGAAGAAATTTATTCTAGAAAAAGTACTTAAAAAACTTGAAGAAATTTTTGGAAATGTCCATATACTCGAAGAAGATCAAAGTTATTTCTACATCAAATTACCTGAGTGTCCCTATTGCAAAGGGCAAAAATCTGATTCCCCCATTTGTTACACCCCAATAGGTTTCTATGAAGAAGTAATCAAATGGGCAACAGGAAAATCAGAAAAAGTAGAACAAATTCAATGTATTGCAATGGGGCATGAAAACTGTGTATTCAAAATCCTGAAATAATGTCATATCTTTTGCATAAATTTTTTATTTAAATAGAATATTAATCTATAGAAAATACTCAAGAAAAATATGAATTCTTTTTTCTGTCTATAGTATTTTTAATTTATATATATTTATCAATTGAAACACCACAATAGCAATGACATGTATATCGTTAAGTAAAAATATATTAAGTTTAATTTTGAGTGAATTAGATAAATATATAAAATAACTTTCAAAATTATTGACATGGCAAAAAAGAAATATATCAATAAGATAGAATCTAAAAATAGGATAAAAATACCTTATGAGAATTATTTTATTAGCCTATTTTTAGCTGTTTCCCTATCTATTGGTGCTTATCTTAGGAGTTGGTCCTTAAGATTTGGTATAATGATGAGTTACGACACATACTATTTTCTAAGAGAAGCTTCTTATTATCTAAGGGGTAGTTTGCCTAACATTGATCCAATGGCACCAACTGTAGTGAGATACTTCTTAGATGAGGATGTGCAAGGAGTTCCTATTTTAACATCATTTATTTCTAAAATTACCGGAATAGAACTCTTAAAAGTTCATATGGGATTACCAATCGTTTTAGGACTTGCTAGTTCTATGATTACCTTTTTTATAGTATTATTTGTTTGGAAAAATAAGTACCTTGCAGCTATATCTTCATTCTTTTTAGCAATCATACCTGCTTTTATCTATAGGACAACAGGAGGATTTATGGAGAAAGACACATTAGGAGCTCCATTCTTCCTAATATGCCTCTTACTTGCTGTTTTGATTATTAAAGAAAAGAAGATTAAAATTATGGGACTTTATGGAGTTTTATTGATTTTAACAATTTATCTTTATGCGAATTCTTACGGTAATTTCTTTTTTATTCCAATAATAATTGGGATTTATGCTATCTTACAACCACTTGTGGCAGCCGAAGAAAAAAATAAATCACTAACACTAAAAGATAAGATAAAAGGAGATGTATCGACATGGGCGCTTCTTTTATCTGGGGCTATTGGCCTTGTGTTGGCCTTAGTTTTTATTACTCCTTACCAAAATGATCAACTTAGAATTGAACTTTCAATGATGGGCCTTATTTTTGGGGCATTGATGCATTTAACTAGGGCATTTGTTAAAAATAAAAAATATTATTTTGGAACATTAGTTGCTTGGACAGTTCTTTTATTAGCGGCAGCATACTTTGTCCTTGGATATAACATAATATCATTTTTATTATTATCAGATGTGCATGGAATATCCGGACAAGGGCAAGTAATGACATTTATAGATATAGTCGATAAGTTTTTTATATTTCCAATATTTGCTGCTATTGGAACAGTATATGTTTTATACCAAATAAAAAATGGAATCAGGCCTAATGAAAACCTACTATTTATGGGATCTTTTTTATTTACTGCTTTTATGGCATATCAAATGTTAAGAAACGCCTTTTTCTTTGCAATTCCTTTGGCAATATTCGCAGCCTTAGGCATTATTGGAATCTTTGAATTTTTTCAAAAATATTTAAGTTCAAAGAAGGCATTAGCATTTACCGCCATAATACTCATTATATTTGGTGGTGCTTCAATATACAATTCAAATGGCTATAAAACTAGCTTAACACCACATCTTACAGATTACTGGCTCACAGCTTTGATTTGGTTGGATGATAATACTCCCCAAGAAGAAGTAGTATGTAATTGGTGGGATTATGGATATTGGATACAGACAGTTGGGAATAGACGAACTATATCAGATGGAATGAGAACTGGTATGGGACCATGGATTAGAGGATATTCAGAATTGCTTGCATCATTAGATTCAAACGCAATTCCAAAATTGATTTCTATGGAAGAAGAAGCCTACAAACAAACTGGTAACAGATTTACAATAAATCATATTATAGTTGATCAAAGTCTTCTAATAAAAACAGGCGTCCTTAATTCAGTAATACAAAGAAACGTCTTTAATACAGCATATTTTTATTTTAAAGGAATTTCTAAAAAAGGATCTGTGACTACGTATATATATGAAAGTGGGGACACTAGGCTTTATCTTGTAACAGATGATAAAGTAACTTACTGCTACATAGAACAAGGGAATCAAAGATATGGAGTTTCAAATTTTATTGTCGAAAATCCAAAAGGACAAAACTTTGTATATGAGAATATACAATACGATCTTCAATCAATTACACAGATAATATACCTAAATCCTCAAAATGCTATTATGATCCAACCCTCATTAAAAGACACATTATTTGCTAAACTAATAGTGTACGAAACAGGTCTTAAGAACTTCAAACTTGAGTATGACAATGGCTATGTGAAAATTTACAAAATATTAAGATAGTTATTTTTATATTTCTTGTGAAGACTAGGGATTTAATTATTTTTGTCTACGTTCAAATGGAATTAGGCGCTAATTTTTTATAATAGTCACATAGGCTCCACGAAAGTATTCAAAAAGACAGCGGAGACGTTAAGTTCTTTCGACATTAAAGTAAAAGCGTTTGCCTTGACAAATCTACAGTTCCATAATACGTTGGCAAGTTTCAAGATCCCGAGGTATACATACTACCTAAGGAAAACTGCAAAATCAAGAGGTCGCAAAAATGGAAAAGTGCTTTGTATTATTTCTGAAGCAAAAGAAATATTAAAAAAATTATAATAATATTTTTTTTATTCAAAATTTTGATAAAAGCCTTTTAATTCTCTAAAAACCATGATGGGGCATTAGTTTTACAAAATAGTGCCCCGTACGGGTGGGCAAACTATATTGCAATGCACTAGGATAATTGACTTATACATTTTAATCATCTTCTTTTCATGGGCATCTACCGTGAAAAAGAAAGATTGGAGAAGGAAGTAAAATATCTTATCAACTCTTCGATAAATCAAGAAAACAAAGATTTGATTTTAGAGTTCAAAAGCTATCTCATAGCGTCTGGGATAGGGCTTCTAAGGACTATCCGCTATATGACCACGTTAAGGTCTGTAGCTGAAAGATACAACGGGCGGGTCTTTTCAGATTGGACAAAGAAAGATGTTATCGAAGCATTGGAAAAAATAGAAATTCAGGATTTTTCAGGGCATACAAAAAAAGAATTTAGAAAAGGATTAAAAAAATTTTTCAAGTGGAACAAAGGAGAAAATTGGGAGGGATTGGATCCACTTAAAGGAAGCAAGCGTATAGACAGAAAGCCCGATATTTTAACAAAGGACGAAATTATAAAATTAATCCAGGTCACTAGGCACCCACGTGATAAGGCCATAATATCTCTTCTTTATGAAGGTGGATTTAGAATAGGGGAGCTTGCGTCAATAACCTTTAAGGATATTGAGTTCAACAAGTTTGGCGGAAAGGTGAAGGTGAGGGGCAAGACAGGAGAAAGATTGGTGCCATTTGTAATTTCAGAATCCTACTTGAAAGTATGGATGGAGATGCACCCGAATCCAAGGGATAATGAATCTTTGTTTGTGAGTATTGGATATAAGTCCTATGGTGGGCCCCTCTCATATGAAATGTACAATCTTGTTCTGAAAAAGGCATTGAAAAGAGCAGGGATTACAAAGAAAATATCTCCTCATTCTCTTAGACATTCAAGGGCAACACATCTTGCTTCAACATTGACTGAGTCTGAGATGTGCCACTACCTTGGATGGCAGATGGGTTCTGATATGCCGAGAATTTATGTCCACCTCTCAGGCAGGGATATAGACAAGGCAATTTACAGTAAGGTCTATGGCTTGGATACAGGTGAAAAAAAGGAAGAGGGCATAAAGCCAGTCAGCTGCCCCAGATGCAAGGAGAACTGTGGTCCGGCGTCTGAATATTGTTACCGTTGCGGTATGCCCCTAAACGAAGAAAAAGTATTGAACATAGAAAAGATTGGTCAAGAAATTAGGAACAATTTTTTCCAGTTTGCACAAGAAAATCCTTCTATGCTTGGAGATATGAAAATGTTCATGGAAATGTCTGAACTCTTAAAACATAATCCTAATCTAAAGGCTGACTTTTTCAAAATGGCATCTAAGAAGAAATAAGGCCAAATAATTATTTTCATTAAACGATCCTTTAGCATGCCAAGTTTCCATTAAAAGATTGGGCCAGTTTGTTTAATGGGATTGGAATTAAAATGGCAGGTTCATGACTTATTAAGATCTTCTGAATATATTCTAATAGTGTTTTCAGCTTGTTTAATTCACTAGAAATATGAACTTCATTATTTGAATTTGAAGCATTTTCAATGTGTATATAGACTTGATCTAACTTCTTTCGAATTTCATCAGGAATTATTCCTGACAATTATTTCTATTTTTGAGGATAGTAGATTTATAGCTTTCTACCTTGTTTTTGTAATCGGTGTGGAAACAGGCTTCCAAAAGAATCCATATTCTGCAGTAGATGTGGGCATGACACGAGAACAAGTGTCGAATATTGGCCCCCATGGGATTAAACTTTCTTGGGCAGGGCATGTATCCAGAGGCATTGTCGTGTTTTGATAAAGCAATAGAGCTAGACCCTAATGGGTCTCTTACTTATAGCAACAAAGATGAAACATATAGTCTATGGGAAAATCTGAGGAGGGAAAACCCCATCATTCTTCAATAAAGGATATGACTTTCCCCACACATAATCTCTTTGTTCCAAGATATGAAATATATATGTCAAAGCAAGTTACATTTGACATAGTAAAAAAGAAAATATTGGCTGGAGTTACTACATCCTGATAAGAATTCAAATAAATCCGAAGAAATAAGGAGGATGGAAGAACTAAAGTAAAAGAAATTAATGAGGTATATCGCCAACTAAAAGAATGTAAAGTTGAAATAAAATATTATTTTCTTATAAATATAAATTTTCTTATAGATATAAATCCGATAGAAATTAATATTATTCCTATTAAAATATTTAAAAAAGAGGCGTTCCTTAATGTTTGGTACTCCCAAGCACATGACACTACAGAGAAACGCAAATCCAAATTAATTTCATTAAAATTCTTATTTTGCCACAATTCAGGAAACTCCATATATAACTGTGCAAAATTTTCAGGAGTACTTTCTCTTAATTTTTGATAGTAAATTAATTTATTATGGTAACGGACCGTATTATAAGAGCTTGACAAGACCATAAAAATTCCAAGAATAATCAATATTTGCTTAAAAGATTTACCATCCATAGTATTCCCAATGTTTTGTTAAATCCCATATTTATATTTATTTTGGTTTCTAGTCGACATAGATAAAATTAATTTTTCCATATTTCCCTATTTTTTTCCATATTCTTATATATGAAAAAGTAAGAGTATTGTCATGAGTTGTTTTCTATGGAGGATCATTTCTGTAGAGGGTGTGGAAAAAAATTAGAGGCTGATTGGAACGTATGTCCATATTGCAAAATTGACATAATAGAGGAATGTAGCAACTGTGGTAAGGGTATAGATATTAATTGGCATTCTTGCCCTTTCTGCGGGTCTCAAATTCATAAAACTACAATTGAAGAGCATAAGACACAGATATACTCTGACTCCATACCGTATGAAGCAAAGACACAGATATATAGTGATGAAAAAAATGCTGATTTTCCAATACCAGAGGGGCCAAAGGTGTCCAGTGAAACGCCCTCTAGCCATAGTAGTAAGAGTAAAATAGCTGCAGTTGCTATAGTTGGAGTCATTATACTTGTTGCAGTTGCTTTCTCGATGATGCCCAATGCTAATAAATACTATAACGAAGGAATGGCCCTATATAACCAAGATAATTATGATGAGGCTATAGCAAAGTTTGACAACGCATTGGGAATTGATCCAAATTATGTAGATGCATGGAATGGCAAAGGGACTGCGCTTTACTCACTTAAAAAGTATCAAGAAGCCATAACTTGCTACGACAAGGCGATTGCAATAGATCCAAATTATGTAGATGCATGGAATGGCAAAGGTGTTGCACTTGGCATGCTAGATAAATACTCTGAAGCCATAACTTGTTTTGACAAGGTGATTACAATAGACCCTAACTATGCAGATGCGTGGAATAACAAAGGTAATATGCTTAACAAACTAGGCAAATACTCTGAAGCCATAACTTGTTTTGACAAGGCGATTGCAATAGACCCTAACCATACATATGCATGGAATAGCAAAGGAGTTTCACTTCGCATACTAGACAAATACTCTGAAGCGATAGCTTGTTTTGACAAGGCGATTGCAATAGACCCTAACCATACTTCCGCATGGAATAACAAAGGAGTTGCACTTTATTGTCAAAACAAATACTCTGAAGCAATAACTTGTTTTGACAAGGCAATTGCAATAGATCCTAACTATGCATATGCATGGTATAACAAAGGTAGTACTTTTGAAAGACTTAACAGATGGGCGGAAGCTCAAGAATGTTTTAATAAAGCAAGAGAACTTGGCTACAAAGGGAAAGTCATTTAATTTTTTTCTATTTTTCAATTATTTAAAGGACAATCTTTTTAAACACCAATGTATAATATTGGACATCGAGGACTTTAGATGTCCGACATACAGGTTTTTGAGGTCCTTGCAAAGATCCTCCCATACCTTGTATCACTTGGTATAGGGACCTTTGCAGGGTGGGAGC
>LNJB01000025.1 GCA_001587595.1 Candidatus Methanofastidiosum methylothiophilum | reverse complement strand
GTGTACAATGGGATTAAACTGTCCTATCGCTAAAAGGAAGAACAATATTGTCAAAGAAATGAACACTACTTGTAGAGCTTTAGGCTTCTTTAGAGTAGCAACAGTCATATAAGCTGTAAATAGCCCCCACGCACCTAAAAGAATTGCAAGCCCAGCTTTTGGCACAGGTGAAATTATCCCTACATATTGTAATAAAAACATAAGTGAAAGCCCAAGCCAAAATGCACCATATGATGTAAATGCTGTAGCGCCAAATGTATTGCCTTTATTCATTTCCCACATGCCGGCATATATCTGGCATGCACCCCCATAGAATAATCCCATAGGTAAAACCATTCCTATGCTTTCAGCAGGAATGATTTCCGCATTGACAAAGTTTAAAATGAGAGTGGTTAGACCAAACGCAGCAAGTCCTAAAGGACCCGGATTTGCAATTTTTCCTGACATAATAATCAATTTTAGAAAAATAGTATAATTTAAAAAGATTTCTGTTTTTTCTGAAGTACGCCTTCAATTACCTCATGAATTTGTTTAATTAAAAACGGTTTTTGTATAACAGTGGCTGCACCAGCATCGATTGCTTCTTTGAATCTTTCTCTATATGCAGAGACTCCAATTACAACGACATTAAGATTTTTTGCCTTTGCATATTTTGTAACTTCAATTCCAGATAAATCAGGGAGCCTTATATCGACTATTAATATTTCGGGATTTTCTCTATCAATTATGTTAATAGCTTCCCTACCACTATCCGTAGTAAAAACTTTATAGTTTTTACTAAGTATCAAATCATAAAGTTCAAGAAGTTCAACTTCATCTTCAACAACAAGTACTTTAAGCATTAAATATAGCTTGATTTGTTTACTTAAAACATTTACTAGTTTGTATTTTTTAGTATAAGTTAATTTTTTATACTTAATTAAAAAGATTTGTCTATGGAAAAAATAAAACTCGATTTTCACATTCATTCCCTTCATTCCCCAGACGGAAATATGAAACCTATGGAAATTCTAGAAAATGCAATTGCAAATAATCTAGATGTTATATCTGTCACCGATCATAACTCCACAAAAGGGGGAATTGAGACAAGAAATCTTGCTGAGAAAAAAGACATGCCTATAAAAGTAATAGTTGGCCAAGAAATAATAACTAATTCTGGGGAGATTATAGTATTAAATATGGAGGAGGAAATTCCTAAATATCTGACGCTAGAAGAAACTCTTTCTTACGGAAAAAAAGGATTCATAATTGCACCTCACCCTTTTGATAAATTTAGGAAAGGAATTGGACATGTGATGGATTCAATAAAAGATGAAGTTGACGCTATTGAAGTGTTCAATAGCCGAACAATAATATCTAATCATAATAAATTAGCCAAAACATATGCAAAAACTAACAATATCCCGGGGATAGCTGGGTCTGATTCCCATTTCGCTGAAGAACTTGGATCTTCTTATTTTATTCTTGATTCAAAAAATTCAGTCAATTCTATTTTTAAAAACATCAAAGAAGGAAAAATATCCATTTATGGTAGACAAACGGGAATAAAACCTCATTTGAAGACAAGCATGATTCACTTTTTCAAATAGGCAAGTTTAAAGAATTCTTTTATCTGATTTGAATAATCAATTAATGTATCATTTGTAGCTGTAACTGTCGGAACGGAAAGCAAAAGAAATGATAAGAGGATTATTATAAGTCCTACATACATAAAAGCAAAGTTTACTTTTGTTCCAAGATACTCTTTAGATAAAATATAGAGTATAATGGTTGGTATGGACATTCCTATGATTAATAGAAATACTACTGGAAAAGCATACATAAAGAATGATGCTAACGTGAATAAAAACATAATTAAAGAGAGGGGATAAACTCTCAATTTATTATCTTTTATTATTTTTTTAGCATTTGTAGTATTATTCTTATAATACAAAAATAAGAGAGAGTACCCTACTGACAAAGAAATAATAAAGGGAAAAGGAAATCCTTTGAAACTAGAAGTAAATAAAAACCATCCACTTGAGAACTTCAATATTTGTATTAATGTGATAATAATCAATGAACTGTTTTTATGATCTTTGAGTCTAATATTTGGATAAGAATATACCAAGTTCAAAGCTATTATGGTAGAATATATTGTGAAAAAATTAATTCCTGATAAAAAAGATAGGATAGTTCCAAAAATTGCTAAAAATACAATAAGATATTTGGCCCTTTGGACAGATATGCTACCGTTTGCTATGGCCTTCCAAGATATCTTCATCTGATTTTTTTTGTCCTCTTCGTAATCGGTGAGGTCGTTGAACATATATACTGCTCCTAACCCTAGAGATAATCCAAAAGCGGCCACTATTATTTTCATAAGATGGTATTCGCCATTTAAACTAGCATATAGTATAACGCCAAAGAGGAATTGAAGTATATTTTTGGGGGCATTAAGACTGACAGAATTGTAAATAATTGCCCTATAGTTCATATTACTACCATTTATAATCNATTTATAAATATTCCGTCCAAAAATATATAGNTATATAAAAAAATATAGAGAGGNTATATGTTAAGATTAATACAAACACAATGGNAAACTAAAGCTATTTTCAATAAGAGAATTTAGCATACTCCTTGAATTTTCATACCACTCCGGATCATCCTCCTTTTTACGAGATAGAAATCTTTCGGAGCNTTTATCAATAAGAAATATCATNTCTTCTTCTTTCTTTTCCCAAACTTCAATTTCATCTTTTAATGAACAAATNCTGCCCATGTAATTACAAGATTTAATTACAAATTCATATGCTTNGTCAAATTCATTTGTCATGTATGGATTATTTTAAGTACTAATAAAAGAATAAGCTTATGGTATATCTCGATTGTTTTAATATAAAAGTTATTTAGATGATATTTTCAGGTATTGNGGGCTGTTAGAGCTCTAAATTAGTATAAATTAATCGTGTGGTCCACATTAACCATATAAATAAATATTCTTCTTTCCCTAAATGATGCACATCACAATGGATAGAAATAAATACATTATTCTTATAGTGATAATATCTGCTATTTCTTTAGCTTACTATGTTCCGCATTATGGACTTATATACGATGGAGGATTGTATGCTTCCCTTGGCTATTCTTTATTTAGTGGAAATGGCTATTTTTTTAATGGTTATCCTGGTGATGTACCTCCCATTTTGCCTATTTTTCTTTCACTTTTTATAAGAATTTTTGGAGAAAACGGAATATTTCTTGTTGTACCTTTATTTTCAATTATGAATACGGTAATCATTTTTCTTATTCTAGAAAAAAAAATTTCTTTAGAAATGTCATTTTTAGGTTCATTGTATGTATTCTTTTCACCCATTATATTTTATGATTCAATTAACGTAATTCGTGAAATTCCAATGTTAACTTTAGTAATGGCATCTTATCTAATATTTTTAAGAAAAGAAGATTCTTATAAAAAACATGTATTATTGGGGATCCTAGTTGGATCCGCATTCTTAACTAAATCTGTGGGTTTTGTTTATACATTTCCCATTTGGGCATACTATATATTTAATCAAAATAAAAAAGTTGGAATCAGCATTGCATCATCAGTAATATTTGTACTTCCTTGGGCAATATGGTCATATTCTCATTTTCAGACGCCCTTTGTTTCTCATTCCGCTTATTTACTACCTAAAATAGGGTCAAATATAACTACTTTTTTTACTAGAACTTTGCCTTTATTCCTAATTAGCTCATTTATACCAATAGTTCCAATTTCAATAATGGGGATTAAAAAATCAGAAAAAATATTTCTATTATTTGGATTTCTTATTATCATCCCTGCGTTGTTATGGCCTGTCCAAGAGCCAAGGTATTTGTTAGCAGCTTACTTTCTTATAGTATATTTGGCGTTGATGTATCTTAAAGATAAAAGAAAAGATATTACTTTAATATTCATGATTATAACAGTATTATTCCAGTTTGGTACAACAGCATCTATATTAGACACACATGTCGTGTCATACGGCCTTTTAGATGATGCAGGCATTTGGCTCAGAGAGAATACGGATCCGAATTCAAAAATTATGACCCAATCATTTAGGCAAATTCATTATTTTTCACATAGAAAGACTTATCAGATTCCTCAAGATCCATCTCTTTTACAAAGAACCCTTGAAGTAAATCAAATAGAATATGTAGTCATTGACTCATACGAAAAAACAACGCCCCAGTATGCAAGGGAATTTTTTGAAGAATTAGATCCATTAGTTACTTTCAAAGACATTGGAGGGGTAGTCAATATTTACAAATCGCCTTATTATAACTCTAGTAAAGTTGACAACTAATTAATTATAGGAATCATATCTAAATCGTATTCAATATATTTACATTGAGAAAATCTTTTAAGGAACTGTTAAATCTAGTTTTAGATGGAAGATTTGGATATTACTAAATTGAAGGGTTTGTCCGAAGACGAAGTATCCCAAAGATTAATGGAAGATGGTTATAATGAACTTCCATTTAAAAATAAAAAAAATGCATTCCGTTTAGCTTTTGAGATAGTTCGTGAGCCAATGTTTTTATTGTTGGTGGTATGCGGTTTAATATATTTCATATTGGGAGATATACAAGAAGCTTTAATGTTACTATTTTTTGTCTTTGTTATAATTGGAATTACTTTTTATCAAGAAAGAAAAACTGAGAGAGCCTTAGAAGCCTTGAGGGATCTCTCAAGCCCTCGTGCTTCGGTTATACGAGATGGAGAACAAAAACGTATTGCCGGTAGGGAAGTTGTAAGAGATGATATATTAATTCTTTCTGAGGGAGATCGTGTACCTGCAGACGCTATTTTAATTAGTTGCAGTAATTTTTATGCAGATGAATCTTTATTGACAGGAGAGTCCTTTCCAGTAAGAAAAACTCAATGTAAAGAAATAACTGAGATGGAATTGCCTGGAGGAGAAGGACTGCCATTTATTTATTCTGGTACACTTGTCGTTAAAGGTCAAGGTATTGCACTCGTGCAAGCTACTGGAATAAAAACTGAAATGGGCAAAATTGGTAAAGCCTTGCAATCTTTAGATCAAGAAGAAACTCATTTGCAAAAAGAGACTAAGAACATTATCAAATATTTTTCTTCGTCTGGATTTATACTCTGTTTGATTATTATATATTTCTATGGTGCATCGACGGGCAATTGGATTCAAGGATTTTTAGCAGGAATCACACTGGCAATGGCAATTCTTCCTGAAGAATTCCCAGTAGTATTGACAGTATTTTTAGCTCTTGGTGCATGGAGAATATCTCAAAATGGAGTTCTTACAAGAAGAGTGCCAGCAGTAGAAACTCTCGGATCCGCCACAGTACTTTGTGTAGATAAGACGGGAACTCTAACTCAAAATTGTATGACGGTGAAAAAAATAGTATCAGATAAAAGCTATTATGATATAAATTATGATTCTAATAAATCTATTCCTGAAGAATTTCATAAGATAATCGAATTTAGTATTTTAGCAAGTCAAAAAGAGCCCTTTGACCCAATGGAAAAAGCATTCAAGGAGCTTGGAAATAATTATCTTTCAAATACTGAGCATATCCATCACGATTGGATTTTGATGAAAGAATATCCCTTATCGGAAGATCTATTAGCAATGTCTCACGTCTGGAAATCTCCAGACGGAAAAGATTACATAATATCTGCCAAAGGAGCACCAGAAGCAATTATAGATTTATGCCATCTTGAAGAAACAAGAAAAAATCAAATTCTCTTAGATGTCGACAAACTAGCTAAAGAAGGCCTTAGGGTATTAGGAGTAGCTAGGTCGGAATTCAAAGAAGGTAAATTGCCAACAAAGCAGCATGATTTCAAATTTGATTTTTTAGGGCTCGTAGGACTAATGGATCCTATCCGTCCATCTGTACCAAATGCAGTAAAAGAATGCTATTGCGCAGGCATTAAAATCATAATGATTACTGGGGATTACCCAAGTACTGCACAAAATATTGGTAAACAGATTGGGTTAAAAAATCTTGAAAAAATTGTTACTGGGCAAGAACTAGATAAAATGTCTGATTCAGAACTTCAAATGAAAATTAAAGATGCTACTATATTTGCTAGGGTAGTTCCAGAACAAAAACTAAGGATAGTTAATGCATTGAAATCCAACGGTGAAATTGTTGCTATGACAGGGGACGGTGTTAACGATGCACCTGCACTTAAATCTTCAAATATTGGAATAGCTATGGGTGGAAGAGGAACTGACGTTGCTAGAGAATCTGCCGACCTTGTTTTGCTTGATGATGATTTTTCATCAATAGTTAATTCAGTTAGAGTGGGAAGGAGAATCTTTGACAACCTAAAAAAAGCCATGGCGTATATATTAGCCATACATGTACCCATAGCCGGAATGTCCCTAGTTCCTGTAATTCTTAAAATGCCATTAGTTCTCTTGCCAGTCCACATAGTATTCCTTGAATTAATAATAGATCCTTCTTGTTCAGTTGTATTCGAAGCTGAGCCAGAGGAGGCAAATGTTATGAATAGACCTCCAAGGAGTGCTAATGAGAATATTTTTAATAGATCAACAGCTTTATTGAGTTTTTTACAGGGGCTAAGTGTTTTAGCTATTGTTTTATTGACTTATGTTATTGTCTTAAATAGGGGACAAGGAGAAATGGAAGCTAGGGCCTTCACATTTACAACTTTAATAATTGCGAACTTAGCGCTAATATTCACCAATAGATCATGGTCAAGAACTATTTTGAAAACTCTAAAATCTCCGAATTCGGCCTTATGGTATGTTACATTTGGCGCATTGTTATTCTTAGGTTTAGTACTATATGTCCCATTTCTAAGAGATCTATTCCTTCTATCTACACTTCATATAAATGACCTAATGATATGCACTATTTTGGGAATTATCAGCATATTATGGTTTGAAGCATTAAAAGTCATCAAATTGAAATTTATCAATAATTGATATTTTTCTGATTAAACGAGATTTATAAAAATTAATGATCTCACTTAATATTATCATATACTAGGTGAGTTCTCTTCGAAAAATGAAAATCTCTCGAAAATGAATAAGAACCTTGAAAAGGAAAACATTATAAAGAAAAACGTCAAACGTCTAATAATATATCAACATTTGGGGATACTTATGGCATTTGGCGATAGATGTGATGGTAAACAGATTAGAACACTTTCTAACTATCGAAGAGTTTATCCTTTCGTCATGAAAACACGAACGGAATCTGCAATCTATGCTGACTTTGAATTAGAAGTTGGAAAAACTTTAGAGTATATGGATAAAGTTAACTCTGGGCTCAGTGAAAAGAAAGTTAAATTTTTTCATATCTTTCTTGCTTCATTAGTTCGAACTGTAGCCATGAGACCTCAACTCAATAGGTTTGTAATGGGGAGAAGGCTATTCCAAAGAAATAAAATACAAATTTCAATGATTGTGAAAAAAAAATTAGATGAAGAATCAGAATATTCAAATATCAAAATTACTTTTGATCCAAGGGATACATTAGATGTTGTTATTAAGAGAATGGCGGAATCTCTTGACTACGGTAGAGGCGACGAGAAGAAACATGAAGAAAAAGAGATTGACTTACTAATTAAATTCCCAGATATTATACTTAGATTTATAATATGGGTTTGGAGGGGCTTAGATTATTATGGTATCTTACCGGCATCTATCGTTAAGGATGATCCTATGTATGCCAGCGTTTATGTTACAAACCTCGGTAGTTTAGGTCTTAATTCAGTTTTTCACCATCTATTTGAATATGGTAATACTTCAAACTTCATTGCTCTTGGTAAAATCCATAAGGCTCCCCTAGTTGATGAAAATGGAGAATTAACTATAAAGGACGTAGTTAGATTGGGATATACTCTTGACGATAGGATAAGTGAAGGGATATATTTTGTTAGGGCAATTGAATTATTTAAAAACTTTATGCAAAATCCAGAAATTCTTGAAAACCCTCCTTCTGAAGAGGATATTAAAGATTATTTGGATACTACGGAGGATAGTAATGTACGAAAAAAAACCATGGCTTAGATACTATAACAACTATACTCCAGAATTCATCGATTACCCTAAAAAAACAATTTACGAAGTTGTTTATGATGCCTACGTAAAAAACCCAAATGGGATTGCATACGATTTCTTAGACTATACTTCAACTTATAGGGAGTTTTTAAATGATATAAATCGATTCGCCAATGCCTTATATGCACTTGGTGTTAGGAAGGGCGATAGAATAACAATCTGTATGCCAAATTGTCCNCAAGCACTTATTTGTTTCTACGCTGCAAATAAGATTGGAGGGGTAACAAGTATGATACACCCGCTTTCCCCNCCTAAAGAACTAAAATTCTACCTTAATTTAAGTAAAAGTAAATATGCCATTACCCTTGATGCTTTTTATAATAATTTTAAAGATATTATGGATGATACCTCAATTGAGAAACTAATTCTTGCAAAAATTATGGATTATTTACCCCCTTTAAAAAAGATTGGATTTAGACTAACAACAGGAAGAAAAATAAAAAAAGTTCCTTTTAGCTCAAAGATATATTGGTGGAATGACCTAATGAAAACAGATTACCCTCAAGCAGAAAATACTGAAATAGGCTCTGATGAACTTGCAGTTATCCTTTATAGTGGTGGAACTACTGGAGTTCCTAAAGGAATTGAGCTCTCAAATTATAATCTTAATTGTCTATCCATGCAGGCTATCGCACAAGGACCAATAGTAGAGGAGGATTCGATTCTTTCAATTCTTCCAATATTCCATGGATTTGGGCTTGGTGTGTGTGTGCATACATTTTTTATTAATGGATCTAAGTGCATATTAGTTCCTAAATTTTCAGCAGATACAGTTCTTGATTTAATAAAAACAAAAAGACCTAGATATATAGCTGGCGTTCCAACTCTTTATGCAGCACTTTCTAGAAATCCTAATATCTCAAAGATCGATTTCAGTTGTATAAAAGGTGCATTTTGTGGTGGCGACCGTCTTCCTCATGAAGTTAAACTAGAATTTGAAAATGCAGTTGCAAAGTCAGGAATAAAAATTGTTTTGAGAGAAGGATATGGATTAACTGAGTCTGTATCTGGTATTGCAATCATGCCCCAAGATACTTATCGCCAAGGAAGCGTTGGGATACCGCTATCCGACACGATGGTTAAGATAGTTAAACTTGGCACTTTTGAAGAGGCCCTTCCTGGAATGGATGGAGAGATTTGCATTAGTGGTCCGACATTAATGATAGGATACCTAGACAATCCCCAGGAAACAGAAAAAACAATTAAAATTCACCCTGATGGATTAAAATGGTTGCATACAGGAGATTTAGGATCTATGGATCTTGATGGATTTATCTATTTTAAGCAAAGACTTAAACGAATTATAGTTTCCTCAGGAATGAATGTTTATCCTTCTCAAATTGAAGATGTCCTAGATAGTCATCCTGCTGTTGCTTTTTCCTGCGCAATTGGAGTTCCACATCCCCATAAGATGGCTAGCGTGAAAGCTTTCGTGTCCTTAAAAGACTCATCTAAAGAATCAAAAGAATTAGCAAAAGAACTTATAAAATACTGTCATGAGCATTTAATAAAATGGAGCTGTCCAGAAGAAATTGAATTTAGAAAAGAATTACCCTTGACGTTAATCGGAAAAGTTGCTTACGGCATTCTAGAAAAAGAAGAATTAGAAAGAAGAAAAAATCTAGAAATGGATAAAATACCAAAAGGAGATATTTTCCCGGAACAAACTATAGATATATCTTGCTCATCAAGTTTAGGCTTACCGGACAATCCATAAAAACATATATTTTTTTATTTAATTAATTACAACAAAGTCATTAATAATGCCCTAATGTATTCCACAAAAAACTGTAAGCATTTGAATCTCTAAGAACTTAACTATTTTTATATACTGAATAAGGATCTGTTAATGCATAGACATTATTAAATCCCTTGTTTGCTAAAAATTGTGCATTTGATATTGCCGCTTGACTTGTACTACAATATACAATGATTTTTCTATCCCTTGGTATACTTGAGAGTACAGAACCTAATTCAATTCCAGTTATATTAACTGCACCATAGATGTGCCCTGCTTTATACTCATCAGGATTCCTTACATCTATTATAAAAAGGGATTCACCGCTAGAAATTAATTGTTTTAACTGAGAAGAATTAATTAATTTATACGAAACTGCCGGACTCCCTGTATTCTCTACAATCCTATCTATCAATGTAACGAGATTATTTTGAACAGCAGATCTGGTATAATCCCTATCACTTCCAGCAATAACAAAAACTTTCTGTTTAGAAATCCATTGATCTCGTTTTTCGTAAAATACCTCATATCCCATAACATTCTTCAGATTATTTGTTTCGCTTGAAGGTAATATTTGAAAAGCTAATGTGCCTGTGTGTTCCGGAGCATTTGGTCCGCCTATAATAANAATATANGGATANGATTTATAGTTAGTATCAGTTTTTCCAAAGTATGTTATCATCATTCCTCTACTTTGAAGTATTGAAATAATGTTACTGTTTAAATTATAATCAATAGTGTTTGCAACTAATGCAACATTTTTTTGNCCAGATACAGTNCCTAAGCAAAATANAAACANTAAAGCNATAAAAACTAAACCTAATGTTTTTTNCATGAAATCCCNAAATATANGATNNAATACATATATAAAAAACTTGTGTGGCTAATTTNGGATAATCAAAAATATTATATANTTTAAATTGATTTACCTTAATGAAATAATGGAAGTAATCTATTCAAANGAANTTTTTGTTTCCTTATTACAAAAAGGAGACATAATACTCAGTAAAAATAGGAAAAATCTTNTAGAATCAGTTATTTGTAAGGCTGTACCTAATGCTAGNTGGCCNCATTGTAGATTGTATATNGGGNGTGGACAAAGCATTGAATCTACTGTCGGCGGAGTACAAATAAGAAATATCCAGGACTATTTGGATACAGATGAGCTAATGATTATAAGGCCTCCAAACTATATCGATAAAGATAAGCTAGTTAAAGATTGTATGGCGTATTTGGGCATTGGATATAGCTATTTACAATTCATAAGAACGGGTAGTCTGTTTCTTCTTAAAAGATTGATTAAGAAAGACTTGAGAAAATATTTTAGAATAGATCTTGATAAAAATGTTGTTTGTTGCGAATTAATTGATTATGGACTATTGAAACAAGGGTATAAATATGAAGTTGCACCAAATTTTTGTTTTCCAGATCAATATGAAGAGGATATAAGAATGAACATTATAGTAAAATATGTTCCGCTCATTTATAAAAATACAGAATAATTAACTATATTATCAGTCGTTTTTTCATTAATTTTATGGATATTACAAAAAAAATTAATGTTGCAGCTAGTACCCATATTAGACTTGTTAACAATGAAATGCTATAAACTCCTAGAGTTAATGCTCTATTTATTATTACAACATGTGCCAAGGGCAATATTGCTAAAGCTGTATACTGAACCACTAAAGGCAAAACATCCATGGGAAAGAATGTTCCGCTAAACAAAAACATTGGAGTAATGAAGAGAAAGCTAGGGTAGTTCAATGTGTCTATTGTGGGGCTTAATGCAGTGAAACACATTGCAATGCACGAAAATAGCAATCCTCCTAAAAATGCAAAAGGTATAATCAATAGGGAAGAGGGCATTTTAACTATTCCAAATATTAGTAAAACAGGTAACATTATTGTAGCGTAAATAGTACTTCTAGTTGCACCCCAAAAAAGTTCTCCTGCTATAACTTCCTCTATTGAAATTGGAGTTGAAATCATTGCATCAAATGTTTTTAAATAATACATCCTAACAAATGAAGTATAGGTACACTCAAAAAAAGATGCATTCATTACTGATATTGACACTAGCGCTGGGGCAATAAAATTTGCATAGGGAATCCCATCAACGCTTTCTATGAATCCTCCTAATCCAAATCCTAAAGCCAAAAGATATAGTACAGGTTCTAAAAACGGAGGGATAAAATTAAGTTTCCAAGTTTTAATAAACGTGACCATATTACGTCTCCATGGCTTTATAAATCTATAAGTTAGTCCGAACATGTCATTCCCTTAGTTTTCTTCCTGTTAATTTTAAGAATACATCCTCTAAAGTAGCGGGTCTTGCTGTAACACTACTATTAGTACATTTTTTTAGGATTAAATTAGTTATATGAGGTACATTTTCACTATATATCTCAACACTCTCATTTGCAATTTCATATTCTATATTATTTTTTTCAAGGCATGTTTTTATCTCAATTGTATTTTCTGCTTCTATGATGTGGTCTCCTACATGTTTTTTGATCAGATTTTTAGGAGTTCCTTCAACTAGGATCTTCCCATTATCCATTATAACTATTCTATCACATAGCCTAGCAGCTTCTTCCATATAATGGGTAGTTAGGATTACAGTAATTCCTCTTGAGGAAAGATCCTTTAACTTCTCCCAAATTAGATGTCTTGCCTGCGGATCAAGACCAGTAGTTGGTTCATCTAATATTAATAATTTAGGATTGTTAATCATCGCCCTAGCTAAGACGAGTCTCCTCTTCATTCCTCCAGATAATTTATCAATTGGACTTTCTTTTTTGTCATTGAGCTGGACGTAGTCTACTAGATCGTTAGCTCTCTTTTTTGCCTCTTCTATAGGTATATCAAAATATCTTGAGTACTGAATTAGATTTTTTATTACAGAAAAATCAGGATCTAAATTATCCATCTGTGGAACAACGCCCATATGTTGTTTTATTTCTCTAGGATGCTCATTCACATCCAATCCAAATACTTTAAGATCGCCACTTGTTTTTGGGGATACACATTGAATTATTTTCATTGTAGTGGTTTTACCCGCTCCGTTTGGCCCCAAAAATCCAAAAACTTCTCCTTCTTTAACTTTGAAATTGATTTTATTGACTGCAACAAAATCTTTGAACCGTTTTTCTAAATTTTTGGCTTCAAGGACTACGGCCATTATATCACTTGTTTATGTTAATATCTTTTATTTTAAAATCTTTACAATTGTAATTATTTTTTGGGGATTTATCTGTTAGTATGCTATGAAATGATAAATCTTTCGGAGGGCGATATTGGTAAAGTCATATAATAGATAATCTCTTTTGGATCTCCCCAAGAAATCAAATTCAATAAGAATTCAAGGATAGATCCTTTTTTGCCAGTTGATTAAAAATGAGTGTTTTATATACAATAAAAATTCATAATGCATGGGCTAAAAATGACACTTGTAGTGGATTTGTATCCCACAATAATCAATTTCTTTTAAAAAAACAACGCAGATAAAAGTATTGGAAATACTCAGGCACTAAGGATATGCTAGTAAAAATAAACTTCGGTAATTATTATATAAGATAAACAAGAAATCAAGGTATATATGGTTGAAAAAACAAAACTTACTAGGGNAGGTATTATTGCACTTACATCACCTTTTCGCTGGATAGTTGCAATGGGGACAATATATCTGATTGCTTCTGGCAGTATTGATATATTAAGGGNTTGGGCATACATCGGTGTTTACATTGNAGGTTCATTGGTNAGTGGCATTTTATTGGTNAAAAAAGTCCCNGGNTTATTAAACCAAAGAGGGAAAATCCAAGAAGGAACAAATAAATTGGATAAGNGCCTTATTCTAATATACTTTCTTTTCGCTATTGTCGTTACACCNTTAATCGCAGGATTGGATTATAGATTTGGCATCTCTCNANTGCCATTTTATTTTTTGTATATTGGNATAGGGCTTTATTTTGTATCACTCGTTTTTTCAATATGGCCAATGNTCNATAATCCTTTTTTTGAAGGNACTGTCCGTATCCAGAAGGATAGAGATCAAAAAGTTATTGAGAGTNGNCCATACAGTATTGTGCGCCATCCTGGCTATTTGGGGATGTTAATAGGGTCCTTGCCTTTNCCATTTGTATTTGGTTCTCTCTTATCTTTNATGCCTGTAAGTATAATGATTTCTCTTGTGTTTATCAGGACATATTACGAAGACAGAGTACTCCAAGGCGGATTAGAAGGGTATACGGGATACTGTCAGANAANAAAATATCGTTTAATTCCTTTGGTATGGTGAAANTGNATATAACTATATTTCAACANTTTGCATATTNAGGTTTTATTTAAATATTTATTTCCTATCTAAAAATGGCAAAGAATAATTTTCAGGTTCGTTTACCCTAACTTAATTGACTAAAAAACAAATTCTTTATACACTTTCCATATAAAACAAACTCTGATATCACAATATATATCCTATGCCATACAACTACAAATCGTGTCCGCCAAGCTTCCATTTTTCTCAAAACTCAATTAAAATTTACTCCATCACTCTATTTTTAAAATCACCTAAAATCTAAAAATTTTCTATTTAGTAACAACATATATTATATAGAATATATGATTAAATAATTATTACAATTATTTTTAAAAATTTTAGGCTTTACTAAAATTAATATTTCTGATAAATTTGTTAAAAATTATAAAGCTATGCCCAAAAAAGTTTAAAAATCACTAAAATAACAATATATATTGTAAAGAATATATTTTTGAATAATTATTGCACTAATTGAAAATTTTATCCACACCTAATTTTATATTTTCTAAAGATCTTGAGATTGAAACCCAATCGCCATATTTTTATTTTGTAGTTTCTTATTTCTAGCAAGCTACTCTATTAACTCACTATTCCCTGATAGTATCTTACTGCTGCAAAGTACCTTATGTTCTTTTGAATAATCGAGTGATATGTTGAAAATGTGAATGACTTAAGTCATATTGAAATAATTATAATTAGCGTAAAATGCAATAATTATATAAAACTATATCCTATATAATATAATAATGAATAATAATTACAATTATTCATTAACACTGGATTAAATGTTAGTATTGGGATTAGATTGACATTTATATTTGGCATAATTTTTTGAATATGAAAATGGAATTGGAATTCATTTACCAACTTTTTAAAGATAATAATGAATACTTTAACGCCCTAGATAATGTAGGGAAAACATGGGATTAATGTCTTGGATAGATAAGAAGTCAGGAAAATTAAGCGCATGGGATATTGCATTTGTAAAACTTGGCACGATGATCTTTGGTCTTATTATTGGGGCTTTCTTCCCAGTTTTGATAAAACAGTACGTTATACTACTAATAGTACTTTTTATACTATTTTCCACGAAATCGCTTTATGCAGCATTCAAATAATTAACTAAAATTCTTTTTTTATCTAATTAATCAGGGCTTATTTGAATAAAAAGAAGGCCTTAGATATGCTAAAAATAAGTCTACTATGACATGTCCTAATTGAATAGTGCCGAACGTAACTATAAGGGCCTCCACCTAATACTAACCTTATTGTAGTCCTAAGTACTACTAAAAAGGCCCTAAAATCGTCCTTTTTATCCAAATTTACGCCAAAACTGTCTATTCTGCGTATAATGTATATTATACGCAATATTTGAAGCAACTCAAGAGCTAAAAAGTAGGTCAAAAGTGGGCTAAATTGAGCCTTTTTTCAGATTTTACCCGCTTTTACCATATTATATTAATCAATATCCCACTATAAGAATCTTAGCATTCGTAAGAGCACTCATTTTATCCATTTAGGTAGCTTAATTAAAAAATAAAGCGTATTTAACTGAATGCATCATAAACTGGTTTTATAGATAATAGCATGGCGAGCCTATAAAAATTAGAATATAGCGCCTGACAAAGAAAGGCATGTAAGCACCAATAATAATCCCAAAAAATATCGCTGCAAATTTAATGTACTCTAGATCCCACACGTTTAAGTTCTTCCCTTTCTTCTCAATAAAGGTCTTAAATCCCATAATATCACCGTATACATAAGAATTAAGCATATATAGTTACTTGTAATAACTTTGGTAATTGAGTTTCGATTCCACTTCCAAAATAGGAAATATTGCAATAAATTTTCATTAGTATATAATTTAGCATATTGCTTTGAATAATATTTGCAATAAGTAACAATGTAATTATTTTACATTATTATATTATTTAGAATATATTTTTATATAATTATTGCAATTCTTCCTTATTTTTATTTTCTTTATTCATCATGAAGAGCAAAGTAGCGTATGAGGTCGCTATCAATGCAATCCCAATTATCCCAATCACCCTTGCGATAGATACAGTATTTTCGCCAAGCAGAGTGCCATTAAACATCAAGAAAGCCCCTAGCAATGACAATAAAAGCCCTATTAAGAACTGGATAGTCGCCCTTTTCTTACGAATATTACTTTTATCTCCGGTGGAAGATCCTTTTGGGTATGCAAATACTACAAATAGCGCTAGTGCTACTAAAACAGCTCCGATGATGATTAGTACTATTGGTAGATTTGCCATATAAATTATATATATTTGTTATATTTAAGTCTTTCGTTTATTACATTATTTAAAATAAATATTATAATCTAATTAACAATGTCTAATATATCAATCAAGTCCATTTGGCTCAGGAATTATAATAAGTGATAATTGCAATAATTTTACGTTTATATATAATCTAATATATAAATAGTTAACAGTGTGTTGTCTGGTAATTATTTCGCTTCATAGTTTTCTACCTCCTTTTCTAAAAGTTCTATGAAGTTCCCTAGCGACATTGGTTCGAGCTTTCGCCAGAAAGCTTGCTCTGGCGTTTCAAGGTTATCCCAGTCAAGGCCCATATGCAGCCTTACGCAGTTGTACCAGTGTATAAAGTCATTAAATGATTTGAATTTCTCACGCTTTCTTTTGTAAAGGTCGAACCATTTCTCTACCTTACCATTG
>LNJB01000024.1:13232-17554 GCA_001587595.1 Candidatus Methanofastidiosum methylothiophilum | reverse complement strand
AGAATAGAAGCTACCTGCAACTTCATAAGGAAATAGATTTGATGTAATGGCATGTTCCTTAGATATACCAATAGTATCATAATTTCCCTGATTGAATGTAATAGCAACTGGTAAAAAATCATATCTAGTTTTTTTGTTTTGATTTTGAGAGAATAAAATTAAAGATCCACCATTTTGAACATACTCGTTCAATTCTTCCTTATAATTAGATAGATAAGGAATCATTAAAGATTCGGAAGGAACAATAATGTTGGTGTAGTACCCTATATATCTGCTATCTATTCCAAAGTTTTGAGCTTCAAGTATATAGTAGTTTGTTGGAGAAACGTGATATGAAGGGGGATTGGTACTACTGTCATAGTATATACTCCATTCGCTCTTTGGATACTCTAAAAGAAAGCACGACTTAGCGAGGGATTCAGGAGGCTCGCCTGCATTTCCAATTATGGCTGGTTTAAACGTAGGAGAAAGATATGCTATATATTCACTATTATTACCAAGATTTATTCGTTCTAGATTGGTAAAAAGAAAGTCACCAATAATGTTTTTATCTCTTAAATCAGAAGAAGTAGGATTTGAGTAAATATTATAATTGCCCTCAACGTAGAATCTAGTATTCAAAATTACATTTTTTGTATCAACAGTATTTCCAACTCTATTTTTGGTACTTACATTGATGTTTGTAGGGCCAACATATTCAATCTTAAAAAGTTCATTTTCCCCCAAATACTTTTCACCGTTGTATTTCAGCGAAATAGGTATACTAGTATCAATTAAAGTTCTTTCAATCCAAGCAACTTCGTTATGTGCAACTACATTTTCTATATATGAAGCTATGTTTTCGTATGTCCTTTTATCAAGTTCATCTGAAAAACTCTTTGAGAATGTTTGGGATGTCCTCCAAAAGAATACAGTTGCTGCCAACAAAATTGCTATTAACATTATAGCCATAACTACATTCATCTGAGATGTTCTATTATTAAGGAATCCCATATAATCACTAACTAATCTATTAATAACTCGTGACCACACGCCCAAACAATAATGTTCTCTTCTAGATTTCTCGCCAAATCCTCATAAGATTCTCCACTATGCATATTTTGTCCGTGAGATTGTCTGTTATTTTTATATCTATCCAAATCAGCAGTAGTTACAACTATACCAGATATAAGGTTGTTAAAGGAGTTCCGTCTCTCTCTAATTAATAAGACAGGCCCACCATCAGCTGCAGGAGCATTAATAATAGTATCTCCTATTTTTTCATACATTCTGACAAATTGTTTTTCTCTTAACATAAAATTATTACTTGTCCATAAAGTATCAGTTGTGTCAAAATATCCATGAACACAAAGAGGAAATTCATTGGGGAGGGTATTCATAACTGGGTTTTCAAGTGAGAATTTTTCAATGGTGTTCTGTCTTGTTGCTAATTCAAGAGAGTATTCTTTAGTGAATTTTAGAGGTATTCTGCCATGATCGATTTCTATTTTATTACCGCTAGCGTCGGATTCATCAACTCTTGGTGCTTGTGCACCCTTTATGTATACAACTGGCACTATCCTATGGACATCGTTTGTTTTACCATATATTTGATATTTACCTCCAATGGGTTCTTTTGATATGCGACCTATGGATAAATCAGTGCCATCAAATTTTGGAAGCCAAGAATATTTGCCATAAGTTGATACCGTTCCACCTTGCGCAATTTTATTTTTTGTTGTAATGAGATAAAGTGTTTCGGTATTAGTTCTCTTCCAGCCGCCATAGTTTTTGGCCGTAACAGAAATGTTATTTAAGATATCGCCTGCATAATCAGGAACATTGAAGGAAATTGCATTAGCTCCATTGAAGTTGTATCGATAAAGCTCCATCTGAACTGGCGGAGAGTGGCAAGTTGAACATACGCCCCCTCCGTTTGCAAAATGGGATACAGTAATTGACGCAGGTACACCACCTAGATTTGAACGAGATGCATTATAAACTAATTTAGAAGGGCTCGAGCCAGGATTTGAATTATAAACTATTTGGCCTATTTTACCAACTGATATAGTTACTTCTGTTATGGCATTAAATTTATCATGTGGCGAAGGTAATGAAACGTAAGCAGGACATACACATTGTTTAACATCAAATTGTATATTAACAGTTTCCCCTTCTTTTGCACGATTTGTTGATATAAATAAATTATCAATGTCTGGTGAGTATGTCCAGATTGTATAAAACCAGCTTTGTGAAGATCGATTACCAATCTTGTCTGAAGCCTCTATGGTGGCGTTAATCCTATCTATATCTTCAAATGGCCATGAAGGCTTGAATTTTACAATGTATCCACTTCTACTAGCATCACTATACGGGGTAACATTCAAATCAGCTGTAACTTCCACATTTATGGCGCTGTCACTTGAATTAGATTCGCCTAAAATATACATTCTAATCGAATTTCTGTCTACCCCTGCAGCATTTAGATCTTCAGTGACATAAACTTGAATATACTCTGTTGGAGTTCCCCAAGAGTTATGTCCTGGGGAGATATTGGAAAATGCGGGTCCAGAGTTGTCAATTTTTATTGTATTTGCTGTATTTATTGAAGGTGGAAAAACTTTAACGTTATTTCCAGCCAAATCAACCATAGTAACATTAACGTTGTAAAGGCCATTTTGCGCAGAAGGTGAAATATTGGCAATTCCAATTATCTGNTGATTGCCACTGCCTATAATAGAATTACTTCCAGGAGTATTGATTTGAGTTGTAGTCTGTCCGATTACTGTTGTACCATTATATATAGTAATGGTATAATATGCAGGATAATNCTCATTATAACTAAAGATTATAGGTGCGATATCCCCTGCTCTAACTACTAAAGGAGAAGAAGCTGTGGGCTTATTCACAGTTAAACTTGGTGGAGTTGTATCACGCACAACCCATCTAGTAATGACTGTATTATTAGTGTCATTACCTGTTGGATTTCCATCAGCTTTAATTGATATCCGATTTAAACCTGAGCCTAAAGAAACAATGTTGCTAGAGACGGTACTATTGACATCATAAGATATTCCGCCTGTTGCAGTAGTTGAAGCATTAACGGTAATGCTCCCATTTTGGGTAAATGTGAGCATGTTAGCAGGGTATGTGACATTTAAATTTGGCCCAGAAGTGTTAATATCAAACTGCCATGGATAAACGATTATGTTGCCCTTTTTATCTTTAATATAAGCTACAGCGGAGTGGGTTCCTTGGCCAAAAGTACCATTGTATTGAAGTTGAGTACTTCCAAATCCTTTAGGCCCATCCTTTATGCTGGAGTTTGCATAAAGAATGGCTGTATCAATACCAGATCCACTATCCTGGTAGTTAATCTCTAAAGGAGGTGGGGTAGGTATAGAAATAATGCTTGGGGGGGTTGTGTCTTTTAATACATTAAAGCTCTGAATGAACATGTTTCCAGCCCTATCATAAGTTGCAATTGAATAGGTATTATTCCCTTCAGCCAATCCAATATAGTGGCGCCATNTATGATTATCAANAAATGAGGGNATNCCNTCATATCTCAATCTAGTTAGGCCATACATTACTCTATCTATGCCACTCTTAGGATTAGTACTGTCNGCTACAGTTGAATTCACATATATATAATCACTAATTGTACTTGTTGAAGGATAAATTGAAGGCGAAGTTACTTCTATCGGAGGAATATTGTCTCTTTGTAGTTTAAATTGAAAGGGGGAGTAACNCCACGAATCTGGATCTAAGAAAGTAGATTTAACTATAGAATTACCATATTCATCAATAGCTATTATTGACACGTCAAGTGAATTAAGATTATTATCATTAAAAATATTAGATGGAATGCTCCACTCCCCACTATAGGTCCCGTCTCCAGCAATTCTATCTGGACTTAATCCATTGTCTTGTAAAATAATGGCTCCTTTTTCAGTTGTACCGCTTTTTATTTGGGCTGTAACGCTAAGAATTTCATTAGCATCTTTTACATTTGCAGTAATTATGATTTTTCCTCCTGTTGAGCTATTAAAGTATGCTAAAGGATGTGTAGAATAAGGTGGTACTTGCCCATGTTGTCCGTCAGGTGCTATAAACACGTTAATTACGGAAGGTGGCTCTCTATCTGCAGTTAAATTAGGATAAAATTTATTTCTTGGAGTCTTATCGGGATCAGCAGTGCTAACTTCAGAAAACTGACCAAATACAATTAGGCCCCTTGAATAATCAACGCCTTTGAATTTGAGTCTATCTAAGGACAAAAAATTTGACATTTCATTTTGATAAATATGCAGCTTCTCTAAGAGTCCAGAGGGGATATTTGC
>LNJB01000024.1:0-13132 GCA_001587595.1 Candidatus Methanofastidiosum methylothiophilum | reverse complement strand
TCCACTCCCCACTATAGGTCCCGTCTCCAGCAATTCTATCTGGACTTAATCCATTGTCTTGTAAAATAATGGCTCCTTTTTCAGTTGTACCGCTTTTTATTTGGGCTGTAACGCTAAGAATTTCATTGGCATCTTTTACATTTGCAGTAATTATGATTTTTCCTCCTGTTGAGCTATTAAAGTATGCTAAAGGATGTGTAGAATAAGGTGGTACTTGCCCACGTTGTCCGTCAGGTGCTATAAACACGTTAATTACGGAAGGTGGCTCTCTATCAGCAGTTAAATTAGGATAAAATTTATTTCTTGGAGTCTTATCGGGATCAGCAGTGCCAACTTCAGAAAACTGACCAAATACAATTAGGCCCCTTGAATAATCAACGCCTTTGAATTTGAGTCTATCTAAGGACAAAAAATTTGACATTTCATTTTGATAAATATGCAGCTTCTCTAAGAGTCCAGAGGGGATATTTGCATTTCCATTTGGATGTCCAGAGATGTCATTGCATGCCCCAGATGCTACCATAATCAGGGAAAAATCTTTATAGTTTAAGATATCGGGATTACCATCAACTGCGGCTATGTCTTTAAACTTAGAATCTGTTCCATATCCAGTTGCAGTTGGCCCTTTTTGGGCATTTAAATCTAAGAGCCATTCAATTGGGTACATATATACTTGTTGAGTTGTACCTGGGTAAGTAATCCAATTTCCAGCGCCATCTCCTATTCCTTGTGGTGAATTGACGCTGCCGAAAACAACAAAATAATTGCAATGATAAGTGCTCCCGGGAGTGTTATCAAATGCATCCATTGTATCAAACAAAAGATTATCAAAATCAGTTTTTGTTATATCTAAGCTAGGGCCAGTTGTATCTGGGAGTATTAAAGCGATCGGAACATTTTCAAATACGTCCTGTTTTGAGAGCCGATACATTGGTATGCAAAAGTAGCCATCGATTAGATGTGGAGAAAAGTCATTAATATTTTTTCCAATTGACTCATTAATATTTACTTTCCAGGATTCGTTCATCAAAATAAAATCTTTATCATATCTGTCCACTTTTGAATATATTGTAGTCGCACCATCATTTTCTTTCATAACATAAGATGTCATATTTACAATAATATACAACTCTAAATCTTTTACTCCATCAGATTTTGGTAATTTAACTGCATACTTGCCTTCAGAATTTGTTTTTGTTACTGCGACTATCTGCTGTTTTTGATTTACGAAAATTACTTCAGCTCCACTGAGTGCAGAATCATCTGCTGCATCAAAAATGTTTTTGTTGTTATTATTGTCCATAGTTGGTTGCCGTTCATCGCTAACGCCATCATTGTTTCCACCCCCAGTATTATCATAAACATAACCTTGAAGGACCCACGTATCCCCTGTAATTGGAATCTCAGGAGAAAGACTTAGGAGAATATCATTCGCACCTTCGTTCTTAATGTATATTCTATATTGCCCAGCATTTAAAACTTCAAATCTTGAGAGGATTTCTATTTCTCCACCATATTGAAGCCTTATATTGATAGTACTTCCGCTAAAATAAGTGTCCATCCCAACTTGTTGGGGTGCAGATTCGATTCTTGGTGCCGCCATGTAAAACCAAATAGTGTCTTCATTCTGATTCACACGTATATTCCCTTTATCAAAATTAATATCAATATAGCGTTGAGCCCCCTCTCCTTCAAATCTAACTTCCCTGATTTTTTTATCAAGCTCTAAAAGAGCTTTTTGCATAGAATTGATTCTTGAAACATCCTTTGATCTCTCTATCTGGGGGGTTGCAAACTGGTATGCTGCAAAGACAGCGGCAACAGTAATAGCTAAAATTAACATTATTGTAATTACTTCTACCTGGGCCTTTCTTGCTATAGGCCTTTTTTTCTCATCTTTTGTGTAACCCATTGGAAAACCTTTGAGTATATGTAAAAAATAATAAAATATTATTTAATATTTATCCTTTGATTTGCGAATACCTCGAAAACTACATCATTATTTTCTTTCTTGAAAACTCTGTACCCATCACTATAGCAAGGACTGATGAGAAGATAAGGATCAGGGAAAGCATGAGGTCAAGAAGTATTCCAACATCAGGTAAAGGTAATCCAGGAAGTCCCTTGAAAACTAAGAATAATGCTCCAGAAACAATCCATAGTGCACCGATGATATAAAGCACTCCGTTGTCACTGCCCTTTGTACCAGACTGTGTTTTAGCCTTCATTCCAAAAACAAATGGAGGTATTCCGGTAATCATCATTACGATATAAAATATGGCCCCCATAAATCCAGTTCTCAACGTATTGAATATTGAAGAAATTGGATTATTTGCAGAGAGCACCCCCATATTGTTAAACAAAAAGAATACTGCAAATAACAGCCAGACAAATCCTAAAACATAAAGCGTTAGTGGGGCAAATATTGACCCAGAGCTTTTTACTTTTGTAGTATCCCTATTTAAATCTCTTAAAAGTTCCTTTGTATCAATCCCTAACTCTTGTGCTTCTCTTAATATATCTTCCATTGAAGGCTCTTCTTCTAGTAAAGCCTTTTCTGAGCTTAATTCAGTTGGCTTTTTTGAAAATATGGTATCTACCCTTTCTTCTGGCAAAATCTGATTCACTTTCTTTAAGAACTCACTTTCTGAAAATTCGTCAAGAGTTTCATCAATAATTTTTTCATGCTTTTCTATAATCGATGGCTCTTTTTTTTCCTCTAAATAGGGCTTTTTATGTTCTTCTAGTATCCTTCTTTCAAATTTTTCCTCAGGATCATAATGGGCCCTTCTATGTTGCTCTTGTTTAGATGCATAGGTTTCTCCCATTGTCTTAAAGGTTTTTTCCATCTCATGAAGTTTTTCTGTATTCATTTTGATTGACTCTGCTACCCTCTCCATGGTAACAGCGACTTTGGATAGAGAATCCATTAATTTATCTTCTTCACCTTCTGCACCTTCGATGACCATACTTGATTCTAAAAGATTTATGAGCTTCTCCAGTCTACCAACAAGAGGATCTTCGTATTGTCCTCCTTCTTCGACTGCTGCTGCACTCAATATTTCTTTTATCTCGTCTAGTTTTGTGACAATCTCCTTTGATTCCAGAGGGGCACCGCTGTAGCCCATTCGAGGCATTATCTGCATGAAGGTATCAAGCTGTTGTTTTAGCTTAACATACTCCATTTTAAGGTCATCATAATCATTGCCAACCATTCTATCATCTCATTAATGCTAATACCCGTTATAACTTATAAATTTGACTATTTAAAGTTTTTCATTAAAAAAATGTAAAATTATAAATATTGCTTACCGATTTTCAGTTTTTTAATATAGTTACCTTTTTATTGTATTTTTAAGTAATACTTTTGAATGAATGAAAGTATACAGGAAATCCTTGAAAAGGGTGAAAGAAAAAACATTGAGTTCAAATCAACTCTAGGAGACTCACACCTCTTAAAGGATAGAAGAGAGCGATTATCCTCTCAGATGAAATATAGATTAAAAACTGGAGGGGGTAAGGCTTACTACATAATAGGTGTATCTGATGATGGAGAAATAGTTTGCCATTCACAGGAAGAGTTTGAAAAAACAATTCAAGTAATCCAAGAACTGGCTGAAGGCATTGGATCTAAAGTTACGGAAACTGAAAGGCATAATGAAAATGGTTTTTTTGGAAAAATTACTATTGAAGAAGTAAATTCTGAAAAGGGTGTTAAAGAACATATTACCATTGGCACAATCGGGCATGTAGATCACGGAAAATCCACGCTTATTGGAACACTCTTGACAGGTGTAGAAGATGATGGTGTTGGGAAAACTAGGATAGTTATTGACTACCTCCCACATGAAATAGAGAGGGGATTGACGGCTGAAATTTCACATGCTGTTTTTGGATTTAAAGGAGCGGGGAGGATATATCTAAAAAATCCCCTTAATAAGAAGGAAGTTGCCGATTTGATCGATAGATCAACAAAAATTATTTCATTTGTTGATTGTCCTGGCCATGCCCCTTGGCTTAGGACTACTGTTAGGGGAATTCTTGGGCAGAGGGTGGATTATGCCCTCTTAGTTGTTGCCTCAGATGATGGAGTTACTCCAATAACAAAAGAACATCTTGGAATTGCCATGGCCATGGAAATTCCACTTATTGTAGTAATTACTAAAATTGACAAAGTTTCGTATGAAGAGGCAAAAAAAGTAATATCAGAAGTTTCTTCCCTTCTAAGAAAAGTGGGAAAAATCCCTTTTAATGTGAAAGATAAAGAAACTGCACAAAATATTTCAAAAAAAGTTTCTGAAAGATTTTTGATTCCAATAATTAAAGTATCTTCAATTACCTTAGAAGGTTTTGATATACTGAATGAACTTTTTTTACATCTCCCCGAAACAACATCTGAGGAACTCTACAAAAAACCGTTTTTGATGTATATCGATAAGGTCTATAAGGTAAGGGGAACGGGAACAGTAGTAACTGGGAGAGTAAAGCAAGGGATTGTAAAAAAGGGGCAAGAGCTTCTTTTAGGCCCTATCAATGACACATATAAGACAGTTTCTTGCCAGTCGATTAAACAGCATCATCTTGTTCAAACAAAAGGTGAAGTTGGCGATATTCTAGGGATAGCTATTAAAGGTGTTGATTCTGGCCTCATAAAGAGGGGTATGATTTTAAAAGATGAAAACGGGGAGAATATCTCTGTAAGAGAATTCTTAGCCGAAGTCTTCATACTTAATCACCCAACAAGAATAAAAGAGGGCTATGAACCAATAATGCATCTTGAAACAATAGCTGAAACAGTAACATTTGAAAAAATTTACAATCGGGATTATCTTTCAACAGGAGACAGGGCTTTAATAAAAATGAAATTTAAATATAATAGTTATCATTTTACTGAAGGCGATAAATTCATTTTTAGGGAAGCGAAGTCTAAAGGTATAGGTGGAATAAAAAAGATACTATGAATCCACTTCGATAAATGATTTTATTTCTACCTTAGTAGTAATAGAATTACCGATAAAACATCTTTCCTTCGCAAGCTTTATTGCTTCTTCAGCCCTTGGAATGTCTTCCTTTGTAGCAACTGTCACATAAACATTAATCAGTATCTTAGTAAAGATGAATCCATTAGGGGATTTTTCTAGAAATCCTTTTGATTCACTTTTAAAACTTTTAAAGTTGCAATTGACAAGTTTAGATCTTGAAAGAAAGGTAGTGAATATACATACATTTTCTGCAGCTACAAAAAGATCTTCTGGCGTTATAATACCTTCATGCCCCTTGAATTCAGGCGGAGTTGCAACTTCTATCGATGGTTTTCCTTCCCAAGTTAATTCTCCAATTTTTTCTTTTTTCCAGGTGACTGTGTTCTCATAAGTATAAACATCTTCCCCCATTAAATCACCAATTATGTTTAATGCATATTCGTTATAAAAGTTGTGGTATTCAGAAAAAATTAAATAAAATATAACAAAAATTAGAATAAAAAAATTAACCGACTAGTCTTCTAACATCAGTTACTTCAACTTGAGTAATATTATCAATACTTGAAAAGTTATTTTCTAGCTCGTCAGTTCCGCCTGCTTGATCCTTTCCTAATAACATGACTTTTAAAGATACAAGTCCAAATGCAATAGGTATTTCTTCAATTTTGTGAAGCTTCATATTGGAAGGTACTGCAGCCTCAATTGCTTTTTTCATTGCCCCGATATCTACATCGGGAGAATTCGGCATAATCATTGCCGTGATACTTAAATTAAAATCAGACATAAAAACACAACCTATGGCCCAGCAAACTCCCCACATTTACATTGGTACTTATTTACAAGTACTCTGCATCGTTCACATCTTATTACAATCTCATCACAAGAAGGGCAGGGAAAGTGAACGGCCTGCTCATTTGAGGTAATCTCTCTCTTACATGATGTACATTTCATGATAGTCCTCCTATCTAGTGTCCTTGATGGGTTTATCTAGCTTTATTTTATATGTCTTTCCTTTCTTTTCTCGGGATATTATGCCTTTAGATTCAAGATCCATCACAAGTCTTGTCACTTTTGGCCTAGAAAAGTTAGTTGCTCCAGGAAGTTTTTCCTGCCTCTCTTCACCATTCTTTAAAGCTTGTACAAGTTTTCTTTCATCCTCTGTCAAGACAAATACCGGAACAGAGTCATCTTTTTTAAGCTTGAAAATAGTTAATAGCATTAGAGCCCCTATCAATAGCCCAACTACCAGTGATTTAGCTTCGATTTTGAAATTCAGCCCTTCCTCTCTGATATCAACAACTTCAGAAATATTGACGTCTTTTCCTAGCCGTTCTACGGTTATGCCTTTTGAAGTCAGAATTTTAATAACGTTGTCTGAAATCATCGGGCCCACTACATATACTTTTTTTGTATTTATCAATTTTAAGGCTTCTTGTGTTGAAGCAGGTAACTCATTTTCATTAGTAATAAGAATTGGTATGCCCCTTTTCATTGCAAATTTTGAAGCGATTAGATAGGATTCTTCAATGTTCCCATTTATAATCACAGACTCTTTTGAAGATTTCCATAAATCTATGGCAACACGGGAAGCTGTCCCTGCTCTATCCCAATCCCATATCCTTGTAACTTCATAGCCGATAGTTACGAGGTCTCGTTCAATATTTTCTGAAATTGCATTTGTTGTTCCACCTATGATTAGAACTTTTTTTGCACCTTCATCATAAAAACCCATAAGCTCCTTCTTTGAGAGTCCTGATAGTGACTTTGGATCTGTTAGGAGTATTGGGATTTTTTCTTTTTGGGAATACGCTTGAGCTACGGTATAATCAATTAAAATGTCTCCTCTAACAACTATAATATCATAAGTGGCTGCTTCTGCAATTCTTGGGCCTAATAGAGAAATAAACAAAAAGAAAAAAATTAGGAGTAAACTGAATTTTTTCATAAAAATTATTTAATAATCTCGCTTAAAAGAGTTCTGTTAATTTTTCCAAAATAAAATTCCATCTTCAATTTCAAAGTCAGCTTTTCCGGCGTTATATAGGTAATGAAGAAATGCCTTAGTTGTTATTGTGACATAGATATATTTTGTGAAATCAAATTTTATTGAAAGCTTCTCTGCAATTTCCTTTTTCAGTTGCTCCTCACTTTTTTTCTCTTTGATTAATTCCAAGATCAATCTTTCTAGGGAAACAAGTTTTTTTCTATTTTCAATTAGTGCATTCTTGAAATCCTTAGTACCTCGTATAGGTAGCCCATGTGAAGGAAGGCAATAGTCTATCTCATAATTAGAAAGTCTATCTAAATCCTTAAACTGATTCTCAATATCTGTATAAAAAGGCATTTTAAACATGTTTAGGGAGTGTACTGAGTAAAGACAATCCCCAGAGAACAATACTCCCTTGTACAATATGCCTATACCAAGTGGGGAGTGGCCTGAAAATGGAATAATTTCTATAGATTCACCATCAATTTCTATAATTCCATCATCTATCGTCCCGTCTACTGTAATTCCTTTAAATCCAATGGGAACATCAGGCATCTTTAGAGGGGATGTTGATGAAAAATACGAATAAAACTCAAGGTATGGATTTTCAATAAATGATTTTTCAATAGATGAAGAGTATACCTTTAATTCTGGAAATATTTTCTTTATTTCGCAAATGCCGTAAAAGTGATCCCAATGTCCGTGTGTTATTATTACAGAACTGGGGGATAGATTCTCTTCATCAAGCAGTCTAACTATCTCTTGTCCATCTTTTTTGCTTCCGCCTGCGTCTATCAAAATACATTTTTTATCTGATTTTATGACGCCAATATTTGCATCAACAGAGATATAGCCTATATTTTCTTTTATGTCAAGAAATACCATAAAATCAACTAACAAGGTTCTATAGTCTGTGGTGGTTTGTGGCTTATGAAGTAAGCAACTGAAACTACTTCAGGGATTTCATTTGTGATTCTTGTGGAAATATTTTCAAGTAAGTCCCAAGGTAGTTTCTTAAAATTAGCAGTCATTGCATCTTGAGACTCAACTATCCTAAGCCCCACAATTCTGCCAAACTTCCTTTGATCGCCGACTACCCCGACTACCCTATCCTCCAATGTAACAGCAAAAGCTTGCCAGATGTTTTCAATCGAAGCTTTTTCAAGTTCATCTTCAACTATGGCTGAGGCATCTCTACAAATTTTAATGTTTTCTTCTGTGACTGGCCCAGTAATCCTAACTGCAAGCCCTGGACCTGGAAAAGGGTATTGGTCAATTATTTTCTTTGGAAGGCCAAGCTTCCTCCCTACTTCACGTACCTCATCTTTATATAAATCTCTCAGAGGCTCAATTATTTCTTTGAAGGATATTGATTCCGGAAGCCCTCCTACATTATGGTGAGATTTTATTGTGTCTGCATGGTGTGATCTTCCACTTTCAATTACATCAGGATAAATAGTTCCTTGAACAAGAAAATCAGCCCCTATCTTTTTTGCTTCCTCTTCGAATATTCTGATGAATTCTTCGCCTATTATCATCCTTTTCTTTTCGGGGTCAGTGATAGAATTTAATTTTTTGAAGAATCTGTCCTTAGCATCAATTTTTTTAAAGTTAATATCATGACCAGAAAAGGCTTTTGAAACTAATTCAGCTTCCCCTTTTCTTAAAAGTCCGTGATCTACAAAGACTGCATAAAGCCTATTTCCTATAGCTTTTTCAGTTATTGCTGCTGCAACAGAAGAGTCAATCCCCCCACTCAAAGCAATNACTGCATTGCCGTCCCCTATTTTGCTTTTGATGTTTTTTATGGTTTCTTCAATGAAATTGGAAAGNTTCCAAGTACCGTTGCAATTGCATACATTATAAACAAAGTTTGACAATATTTTTTTACCATTNTTTGTGTGGACTACTTCTGGGTGCCACTGTAATCCNTAAATCTTTTTGGAATTATTTCTAAAGGCGGCAATTGGGGATGTNTCTGTTTTTGAGGTAACTATAAAATTTGGCGGGATTTCAAAAACTTGATCACTNTGGCTCATCCATACAGTTTCTTTCCTTTCAAGATCTTTGAATATACCTTCAGAATCAAGTATTTCTACGTTTGTAATTCCATACTCTTTTCTTTTTTCACCTTTCACATTTCCNCCCATCTTATATGCAATTAATTGATATCCATAGCATATNCCTAAAATGGGGATTTCTTTTTCCACGAGGTAGTCAAAAACTTCATCACTTACACTAAGGGAGTCCTTTTCATAAACGCTCTTTGGCCCCCCTGATAAAATAATTCCTTTGGGGGAATATTTTTTGATCTCTGAAATAGTGATTTCCGGAAACACTATTTTTGAATAAACTCCAAGTTCTCTAACTCTTCTTGCTATCAGATGCGTATATTGACTTCCAAAATCAACTACTAGGATTACTTCTCCCCCTACATTCATAATGAAAAATCTAAACAATAAGATATAAAATTAACTAATAAACGAATATGAGTTATGCATAATATTGAAAAATATAGCAACTAATCGTATTACTCAAAATTTAGATTATAATGGAGTCAAAAGTAAAAGCTTTTTAATGCGATCATACCTCCTAAATGTTGTGGAAACAACAACTCTTTTAGGATTAGTAGCAGGATCACTCACTACAATATCTTTTATCCCTCAAGTTATGAAAACTTGGAAGTACAAAGAAACAAAAGATATATCCCTTTTGATGTACATCATATTTTTTACTGGTGTGTTGCTCTGGTTTTTATATGGATTTATCATAAAAAATACACCTATTATTGTAGCAAACGGTTTATCGTTAATTTTAGTGTTTATAGTTCTAATACTAAAAATAAGATACGGTTGATTTTCAATTAATTGAATAAAGAATTATTTCAACTCTTTTGCAGTTTCGAAGCATTTTTTAGCATCTAGGACATCCCCTAATTTTTCAAGAGCAATACCTTTTTTATGCCAAGCGTCTTTAAATTTTGAATTGAGATCAATAGCTTTGTTATAACAGCTAATTGCATCATTATAAAATGCCTCGGATAGAACAGGGCATAGGTGGCATTTGACACATAAGCTTACATCTTCAGAATTCTCACCTAATTTCAAGAGAACATTGCCTTTGCCATACCAAGCAAGGGGATTCTTCCGGCCCATTTTTATTGCCTTCTCGTAAAAACTGATAGCATCTTGGTATTTTTCTTGATTGAAGGATATATCTCCTTTCTTAAGTAGATCGTTAATTTTTCTAAGATCAAGCCCACATTTATCACATAAATGCGAAGAATGACTAGTTTCTACTTCACATTTGGGACAAAATATAATTTCCATATAAATGCCTTAATATACCTCTTCATTTAATGTTTTTAGCTTATATAACATGGCCAAAAGAAGTCCGCTATCTATCACATCTGCAAAGAATCCTTCGTTATGTTTATCATGCCTTACAATCATTGTGAATAATCTTCTCAAAGTCAAGATGTCTGCACCTTCTAAAATCTCATAATAGTATGATAGATCGTCTGATTCTTCGCTAGAGTCAAGCCAGTTGAAGTTTGTGACAAATCCCTGTTCATGTAATACCCTATAAAATTCCTTAAATTTTGTTGAATACGTAATATAAAAGTAATCAACAATTCGCCCCCCTTCCTTTTTGGGTTTGATAATATCAAAAAAATTCTGACTTTTATCTTCAAAATATGGGATATAGTTAAGTATTACCTCAATATTTTTCTTAGTTAAAGGTACTGATTCATCTACTACTGCCATAGTCTCACCTTGCTTTCTATATAGTTTGGCGTATTTAAATAATATGTAGTTTCCGTAGTGATCATAAACAGTTAAAGTAGTATTATACTAATTGCCATTACCACCATGCCTAAAATTACCCCGCTAATAACTGTATGGCTGTGGCCATATTGATGCGCCATTGGCAGAAGTTCATCAATAGCTATGTAAACCATAATTCCTGCAACAAATGCAAGTAGTGAAACTAAAACAATATCAGATAAAAAAGGCAGCAAAATAAAATACCCAACTATTGCCCCAATTGGTTCAGCTAGCCCTGAAAGGAAAGAGTATATGAAGGCTTTTTTTTTACTTTTAGTGGCGTAAAATATAGGAATTGATACAGAGATACCTTCAGGTATGTTATGTATTGCTATTGCAATTGCGATCACTATTCCAAGCCTTATGTTTCCAAGTGCAGTTCCAAAAGTTGCAAGCCCTTCAGGAAAATTATGAATGCCGATGGCAAGTGCAGTAAATAATCCAGTCCTCATTAAATCTTTTTTATTTTTGGGCGAATTGTTCCCTGAAAGTCCACTGAAGGAATGTGGATTTTCTTTTTCGGGTATAGTCATATCAATTATACCAATGAAAAGTATGCCTAAAAAAAATACAATGGTTCCAAATAAATCTCCAATGCTATTAAGTGCTTGAGGCAGTAGTTCTATGAATGAAACATAAATCATGACACCTGCGGAAAGTCCTAAAGAAAATGAAAGGTAGATTGTCTTAGGTTTATTGATCAAGTAAGCAATTAAACTACCAATGCCTGTTGAAAGACCAGCTAAGATAGTAAGCAGAAGTGCGATTCCTACATTTCCCATAGTTACCATAATCTCAACTCAATATAGATGTTTTATTTAATGCATTTGTTACAAATTCCAAAGAAGTTTGTATTTGTTGATTCAATATCAAATTCCTTCATATTTTTGATCAATTGTAGAGAAAATTCAGTTAGTTCTTTAGATTCAAAATCAACTATTGCGCCACAATTCTTGCATATTATATGGTGATGCGGATTAATATTTGGCTCAAATCTAGAGACTCCTTTAATATTCACTTCTTGGATTAAGCCCTTACTAGCAAGGAATTTAAGATTTTGATATACGGTAGCTTTGCTTATCCTAGTAAGTTTCTTCCTTACGCCTTCATAGACATCCTCTACCGTTGGGTGTGAATAGTTATTTTGAAGAAAATTTAAGATTTCAACCCTTTGATTAGTATATTTAATACGTTCACCATCCTCCATTAATAAAATATATCAATTGATATTTAATATTAATTGTAGAAAAGATAAAGACTAAATTATAGATTGATATAAATTTAATAATAAAACACGATTATTCCTAATAATCTAAATTGATACGATTTTTTACACGAATTCTAAATAAGCAAATAAATAAATTATTAATGTCACGTTTAGAAATAGTAAGTCTTGGTAATCTATTTTTGAGACCATTATCCAATGCTATGAATTAAGATTAGGATTAGGTATTCTCATTTGAGAATAATGAAATCCAATAACTTTATATATTAGAAGTGATTAATAAGTAACGGTAGTTAACAACTACTGAGCGTGAAATTATGGCAGATAAGAAGAAAGAAAAAAAAGTAGAAAAGAAACCAAAGGCAACAGAAAAAGCCAAAAAACCTGCAACAAAGAAAAAGTAAGATTTCTTCTCACAAATGGCTAAGATTTTTTAATTATTAGTTTTTTTATTATTTCTATAAATCAGTTAATTTGTAGTGGGGTAACAAATCAATTTTAAATTTGATATTTGCTGTCTTTATATTTCTTAAAACTTATAAACTACATTAATTATTATCAAGTGGTATATATGGCACCTAAAGAAATGACAGATAAGTTGATTAATTTATCAAAATCCCTTGGAGCGGATTTTATAGGAATTGCGGATTCAAAGGGATTCTTAAATCCTGAGTATCAGGGTAATAAGCCCCAAGACATAATGGAAAATTGTAAAAGCATTGTCATAGTAGGAGTTACTATTCCAAATGGTTGTTTTGAGCCCCTTCCTAAAGGGAGGGCTGAATATACAAATACACTTATGGCCGGAACAGCAACTCTTAGAATAATAGGATTCAAACTATTAAAGTTCATTGAAGAATTGGGATATATCGCCACGCTAGCACCTTCAGAGGGGAGTGAATTTGGATACTGGTATGCAGACAAAGAAACACTAAAAGCAGATTTTTCCATGAAGTATGCATGTTATCTTTCTGGCATCGGAAAGTTTGGACTTAATCATCTAGTGATTACTGATAAATTTGGCCCTAGAGTCAGGATGGCGGCGATAATCACTGATGCTCCATTTGTTGCCAATTCTCATTCTTCTGAATTTATAGATAGCCGCTGTAAA
>LNJB01000023.1:1997-20741 GCA_001587595.1 Candidatus Methanofastidiosum methylothiophilum | reverse complement strand
AAATATGGCATTACTTTATTCGGGTTCCATTGCACAGGGGACTATGCTTCGTTTAAGCTTCACTATGCACTCGATAAAATGTATTGTAGGGGATATACTGGATTTGAAGTATTAACAGAATTTGGAGGATATCACTTGGGAGAAGATACAAAGTGCCAATAATCATTTAATAATTTTTAATTAGTTCCATGAATAGTAGTGAAATAATCCCAAAAAATAATTACTTTTTTATAGTTTAGGACTTATTAACTCTTATGAAGGGTTTCAAAAAACGACAAAATATTAAAACAGACATAAGGCTTTTAGATGAATTAATTATCACTGGAATCCCTAGAGATTCGTTCATTGTTTTACTGGGAGAAGGTGGAACAGGCAAATCCGCCATAGTAGGGGAATTGTGCTATAGATTTCTTATAAAAGGAGAACCTGTGATATATGTAGCGCTTGACAATTCTCCGTCTTCTGTTTTTTCGGATATTGAGAGTCTTGGCTGGGACTTAAGCCCATTTTGTGAAAAAGGACAATTAAGATTTTTAGATTGCTATTCCTTTAGGATGAAAGTAGATTATGATGAAAAGTGCATTACTGTATTAAGAGAACCTGATGATTTGCCCAATTTTACTGACAAATTAGTAAGTCTGATGGATGGACTTAATATGAATGAAAAAGGTTTAGTAGTAATAGACTCCCTTACTGAATTCATGACACTATCGGATCCTTCTCAAGTTGTAGAATCTGTAAAAAATTGGAGAGCTAGAGGGGCAAAAGAGCGAAATGTATTATTTGTTTCAACTCTTCACTTTGGACTTAAAGCTTTTGAAGGATTTGCCGATGTATTTGATTATATTGTAGACGGCATCGTTGACTTAAGATACGATCCAAATTATATGGATCAGGATTTATTGCTCAAACAAATACGAGTTAGAAAAATCAAAGGTTCGGATCATTATACAAACTGGGTTAACTTTGTCATACAGAAAGGGGGATTAAAGTCCCTTATAATAGAAACTGGAAAATCAAAAAAGAAAAATTTAAAAAAATCATAAAATGATTAAATTATCAATTAATGCTCAATTTATGGTGTGTTTATGAAAAAACTATTCAAGTATTATCCTGAGGACTTCAAAGATCTGCCTGTAAAAGTAATCCATATGGATTTAGTTTTTGATATTTATGACAAATACACTAATGTATCATCTAAACTTAAGGTCAACTCACTTAATTCTCCACTATCAAAAATTGAGTTGAATGCTAAAAATCTGGAAATATTGTCTCTATATGTTGAAAATTATGAAACAAGCTATGAGTATAAAAAAGAGGACCATATTATTGTTATACATTTTGAAAATCCTATACCTCCCACCACCGAAGTAGTTATATGTACTGAAAATATCTGTAGGCCTTCTAAAAATATTTTAGAGGGATTATATTACGATGAAACTCCTCCAGGATCTCCGCCTCAGCAAATTACTCAATGTCAACAGTGGGGATTTCAAAGAATCGTACCATGTTTTGATGATATGATGGCAAAATGCACTTATACGACCACCATAATTGCCGATGAAAGATATACTAATTTAATCACAAATGGAGATGTAGTTGAAGAAAGACATTCAATTGGATGTGGACGAGACAAAATAAAATATGCCAATATGGTAACTCCGATGGCCCCTTATCTTTTCTTTTTAGGTGTTGGAACTTACTCAACTTTTAAGAGGGAATTTGAATACCCAGATGGCCATAAATTTATGTTAGAATTACTTGTACCNCCAAATTCAAAAAAAGAAGTAGCAGAAAAATCGTTGGATGTTTTATACAACTGTGTGATCTGGACATATCTATTTTCTGGACCAAAACAANATGAAAAAATAGATATAAGAACTGAAATGATGTCATTAATAGAAGAAAGAGAAAAATCTAAAATAAATGGAGATACTCAAAAACTAGAATCGATAAGACAGAAACTGNTTAAATTGGATTCTCAAATAATTCCAGGTTACAAATATACCGGCACAGTATACCGAGAAATTGGAATGCAAAATTCAGACTATGGCGGTATGGAAAATGTTGGNAACACAACAATTAGCACGAATAGGATAATGCCATTCGAGGATATGACNGATAGTGGATTTGAGTATATGGCTTCTGTCAAAATTCACGAATACTATCACAATTTAAATGGCTCTGAAGTTACTGGAAAAGACCCGTTTCAAATTTGGTTAAATGAGGCAGTAACNGTAATCNTTGAAAAAAAATATCATGAGTTTCTTTTTGGAAAAGACTATGGGCGATTAAAAACTGTGTTAACACTATTGGCCCCAAGCAANGGAACTTTCGCATTAGANCAAGGCGCCTCTGTAATGCCTATNCTTCCCGAAGGTTTCAACGATCCAAATGAATTAATTACTGGTGTTACTTATGTCAAAGCACCNGAATTTGTAAAAATGATTGAAACTTTTATGGGAAAAGATGTATTTGCCGAGGGTTTAGATCTTTATCATAAAAGATTTAGCCATAGAAATGCAACAACTGAAGATTGGATTAGGGCAATGGAAGAAGTCTCTGGAATTAACTTTTCAGAAATGGCAAATCAATGGTTGAAACAAACAGGATTTCCCACTTTAGAGATTAAATCAAATTACAATGAAAAAACCAAAAGATTGAATGTTGAACTAAAACAGATAGTACCTATGGAAGAAGCTTTATGGACATTTCCTTTAAAACTTGCAATTTTAAATAAAGAAGGAGATGAGATAATTGAAGAGATTATAAGAATTGATCGCTATGAAAATACCATTGTGTTTGAAAACATACCTAAATCTCATTTTTTATCTCTAAATAGGGACTACTCTTTCTATGGAAAAATAAATTTTGAAATTACATTAAATGAGATAATTGAACAAATAAGAAAGGATAAGAATATTATTGCGAAATACATCATGTTTTACAAACTTCTAGATAAAGAAAAAATGAGACTATTAAATAATATAAAACTCAAACCACGTGAAGAAATAATTGATATCTATTTCGAACTTATTTCTGATGAAAAATTAATGGAGAATGTGGGGGGGCAATTTCTTACGATATTTGAATCAGTGGACGATAAGAAATATGCAAATCATTATACAAAAATGTACGATGTAAAAATGAGAATAATGAAATCAATTGGAAAAAAATACAAAAATGAATTTTTAGAAATATATAATAAGTATAATGTTACGTGCCTAGGTAATAGCTACATTGAAACTAAAAGCTTGGAAATAAAAATGCGGCAAGTAAAGAACCTTGCCTTGGCTATATTAGCCACTACAGATACCCGAGAGATACATAAGATAATAAAGGAACAACTTGAAAAATCAGAGTCAGCAACAGATAAGTTAACAGCTTTCTCTTTATACCTAAACAGTTCTGCAAAAGATAAAATGGAAGTTCTAAAATCTTTTGAGGAAGTGTCCAAAAAGAATCTTGTAAGTTGGGAATCTTTCCTTGCAACTATTGCATCAAACAGCAGCAGAGATACCATTGAGATAATTAAAAGAATTCAAAATTCTGATTCATTTAGGATTGAACAATCAAACGACCAAAGGGCATTATATGTTCAATTTGCCCATAATAGAAAGAAATCCTTAGAGACTGAAGAAGGTAGGGAATTCTTAAAAGATGTAATCATAAAATTAGCTAAAATAAATGAATACACAACAGTCAATGCGATGAAAGTGTTTGGGAATATCGATGATATGGAAGATAAGCACCATATTCCTTTAATTAAAGTTCTTGTAGATATAATGATTAACTTAACCTTTGATGCAACGCCAAGTGTCTATAATACTGCCAGGAGACTATTACTTGGAGCCCCAATTGCTATTGAAAAATACAAAGAAAAATATGGAGACATTGAATTTTTAAAATAAAATAAGACTACATATTTAAGTATAATTTTATTAAATTAAATAAAAAAAATTAATTATTTATTCAACGACGAAAATTAATTTTACTGTAGCTTTATATTTTACAATTTTTCCATCAACTACATTTCCTGTAAGTTTCTCAACTTCCACACCTTTGATATTTTGGACTGTCTTAGAGGCAGTTGATATTGCTTTTGCTACCGCATCTTCCCAACTAATTTCAGATTTTCCTACAATTTCTATAACTTTTGCTACGTCTGACATAGTAATCCCATCGCACTAACACGTCATTCTATAAATAGTTTTTGAAATTTCAGTAAATGATACTAAAAATTAAAATAAATTACAATTTGTAAAAAGTGTATCTAAAAAATAGCTGCATCTAAATAGATATATTTTTATTCAATTGAATATAAATATAAAATATGTCACATTTAGTAGTCGCATATCCAGAATTAAAAAAGAAAGACTATTCTTGGATACAAGAACTAAGAAGTAAATATGACATACTTTATTATGACATCATAAATCCACACTTTACATTTATATTTCCAGTTTTTTATCTGGATAAGAAAGAGCTTATTTCTGAAGTAAAAGAAAAATCTAGAGGGTTAAACATAATAAATTTCAGTCTAAGATGTGCCATAATTAATAAAGACTCATTTAATGATTACTGGCATATATTTTTGGTCCCTGATGAAGGGTATAGTGATATCACAAAAGCCCATGATAAATTTTATTCTGGGAAGCTAAAAGATGAACTTTTCTTGGCAATACCTTATATCCCTCATATAGGGATTGGAAATTCTACCAATGCAAATGACTGCAAGATTCTTGTAGATGAATTAAATGAAAGAAATTTTGAGATTAAAGGCAAAATTAAAAATCTTTCAATTATTTCACTTATAGAAAAAAAGGTGGAAGATATTGAAACAATAGAATTAGAATAATTAATTGACATTATTTATTTAATGTACTTATCTCAGTTTATCCACTAAACTTAAAAACATAGTCAATATATCAAAGAAAAGAGTTATATTGTATAATTGGTGAGTGTATGGGCTATACTATTTCTGAAAAAATCATATCCTCTCATTTAATTGAAGGTGATATGAAAAATCAAAGTCTTATAGGAATTAAAATTGATCAAACTCTAACTCAAGATGCAACAGGTACCTTAGCGTATTTGCAGTTTGAAGCAATGGGAGTACCTAAAGTAAAAACTGAGCTATCTGTGAGTTATGTTGACCACAATACTCTACAGACTTCATTTGAGAATGCTGACGATCATATGTATCTACAAAGTGTCGCAAAAAAATATGGTTTAGTTTTTTCCCGACCGGGTAATGGAATATGCCACCAGCTACACCTTGAGAGATTTGGAATCCCTGGAAAAACTCTTTTGGGTTCAGATAGTCACACACCCACAGGAGGAGGGATAGGGATGATATCTATTGGTGCTGGAGGGCTTGATGTTGCACTTGCAATGGCAGGAGAGCCTTTTTATTTGAAAATGCCAAATATAGTTGAAGTATGTCTTGAGGGTGAGCTACCTGAGTGGACTTCTGCAAAAGATATAATTTTAGATCTATTGCGGAGATTATCTGTTAAAGGCGGAGTCAACAAAATCTTTGAATTTACTGGAAAGGGAATTGAGAGCTTGACTGTTCCTGAGCGGGCTACAATTACTAATATGGGAACAGAACTTGGTGCGACAACTTCCATTTTTCCAAGTGATAAAATAACAAAGGCATTTATGAAATCGGAAGGTAGGAGTGATCAATGGAAAAAAATCAAAGCAGATAATGGTGCAGAATATTCTGAAACTATTTTCATTGACTTGAATGAATTAGAGCCCATGATTGCAAAACCACATATGCCGGATAATGTTGTAAAAATAAATGAAATCGAAGGTATAAAAGTTTCACAAGTCGCTATTGGAAGTTGCACCAACTCATCCTATAAAGATTTAGCCCTAGTATCTGAAGCGCTTAAGGGGAAGACAGTTCATCCCGATGTAAGTCTTGTAGTTTCTCCTGGTTCTAAACAGGTCTTTTCTATGATGGTCAAGGATGGATATCTAAAAAATATTGTAGATGCGGGGGGAAGGATTTTAGAATGTACCTGTGGCCCTTGTATTGGAATGGGGCAAGCCCCAACATCCAAAGGAACATCTCTTAGAACTTTTAATAGAAATTTCAAAGGCAGGAGCGGAACAAAAGATGCGGATATTTATCTAGTAAGTCCCGAAGTCGCAGTTGCAGCAGCAATATATGGAGTTATTACTGATCCACGAAAACTGGGAAAATACCCAAAAATAAAGATGCCTGAAAAGTTTGAAATAAACGATAACATGTTTATTTTCCCAGATGAAATTAAAAAAGATGTAGAAATAATTAGGGGGCCGAATATAAAGCCGGTACCTAGAAATGAAGCTTTAAAAGATCCACTGAAAGGCTCCGTTTTATTGAAAACTGGGGACAATATCACAACTGATGATATTATGCCAGCTGGTGCAAAAATATTGCCACTAAGATCCAATATACCAAAAATTTCTGAATATACATTTGAAAGAATCGATAAAGACTTTCCTTCTAGGGCTAAAGCTAAAGGCGGAGGATTTATTATTGGAGGTAGTAACTATGGCCAAGGATCTTCTAGGGAACACGCTGCAATAGCACCAATGTATCTGGGTATTAAAGCCGTAATTGCAAAAAGTTTTGCAAGAATTCATCAAGCAAATCTAATTAATTTTGGAATAGTTCCATTAACATTTTCTGATGAAAGAGATTATGACAGGGTAGATTTTGGTGATGAACTAGTAATAGAGTTGGGAAATTTTAATAATATAATATGTAAAAATATAACAAAGAAAGAAGACTATAAACTTAGTAAAAATCTTTTAACACGTGACCTAGAACTTTTAAAGGCTGGCGGGGCCTTAAATTATGTATATAACAAAATGAGGCGATAAAATGGATGGAGATTTAATCACAATAAAGTCCGGAAAAATTGATGTTCCAAATTACCCGATTATCCCTTTTATTGAAGGAGACGGAATAGGCCCAGACATATGGAAAGCAACTCAAAAAATTATTGATTCTGCGATTCAAAAAGTATATGGAAGTAAGAGGAAAATTTGTTGGACTGAAGTATTGGCTGGGGAAAAAGCTTTCAATAAAACAAAAAGTTGGCTTCCTGATGAAACTGTAGAAAAAATAAAAGAGAGTGTAGTGGGTATTAAGGGCCCATTGACTACTCCGGTAGGTGGCGGAATCAGAAGTATTAATGTCACTTTACGACAAGTCCTTGATCTCTATGCTTGTATAAGGCCAGTTAGATACTATGAGGGAATTCCTTCTCCAATGAAACACCCAGAGTATGTCAATATGATTGTATTTAGAGAAAATACTGAAGACGTATATTCTGGAATTGAATGGCCTGCTAATTCTGATGAAGCCAATAAAGTAATTTCGTACCTTGAAACAAATTTTGGGACAAAAATAAGGAAAAACTCAAGTATAGGTATAAAACCTATTTCAGAATTTGGAACAAAAAGAATTGCTAAAAAAGCATTTGATTATGCTATTGAAAATAATAGAAAATCTGTGACAGTGGTGCATAAAGGAAATATAATGAAGTATACTGAAGGGGCTTTCAAAAATTGGACATATGATCTTGCAAATGTGGAGTATAAGGGAAAGATTATTCCCTATACAGAATATAAAAATTCTGGAATTGTTCTAAAAGATGCTATAGCGGATAATATGTTTCAACAGATTCTTTTGAGACCTTCCGAATATGATGTGCTTGTAATGCCAAATCTTAATGGAGATTATTTCTCTGATGCACTTGCCGCCCAAGTAGGGGGGCTTGGAATAGCTCCTGGAGGAAATATAGGTGAAGGGTATGCAGTATTTGAAGCAACACATGGCACTGCACCGAAATATGCTGGAATGGATAAAGTCAATCCTGGTTCATTGCTCCTATCAAGTGTTATGATGTTAAACTACCTCGGGTGGAATGAAGCCGCTACATTAATTGAAAAGAGCTTTGGCGAAACAATAAAACAAAAATATGTCACCTATGATTTTGCAAGACAAATGGAAGGTGCAACTGAAGTTAAATGTTCTGAGTTCGGTGAAAGGATAATAGCAAATATGAATATTATTTAATCTTTTTTTTTATTCGTCTTTTTCTTTTGGATTACTTCTTTTCTAAATTCTTCAATCCTCCCCTCAGGGATTTCTGGAAAATACAAAAGATCATTAATAAACAGACTTTTTTTGATACTGCCATATCCACATTCTTTGCAAATATCTCGTACCATATACTTGAATGATTCGACAGATACATCAGTGCTACCACAATTTGGGCAAACTTTAATATACCCTCTCATACGTGTTCCATCAACGGAGTTACTCTTTTTCATAACATCTGCACTTCTAAATGGTATTTATTTTTTAGATTATTTAAAAACATTTTTGACTAATAGGACCATGGTGCATAATTATATCATGCTCAAGCCTTTCACGAGGATTGTATATGCACGATAGCCTATGCATACGCCTACTTTCAAGCCGTTGCCATATGTGCTGACTTTCTCCCGTATATTGATTCAGTAGTTTTCATAAGTATACAATATAAACATAAATACATTTTATAAATAGAAATGTTGTTATACTTTTACTTGGTGGCAAATTTGAAAATTTTAATAATTACTCAGAAAAAATCCAAAGTGTTGAGTGCCCTTTTAGAATCTAAAGAGATTGTGGGGATTATAGAACCAAGAGAAGACAAACATTTAAGCAGTATTCTTGAAAAAGCTATATTTAAAAACATTAAATCTGTAGCAAAAAAAAATCACATTCCTTATTTATTGATGAAGGATAGAAAACAGAATATACTTGACTGGATTAGGGATAAAAATCCTGATTTGATAGTTGTGTATTCTATGCCATTTTTGCTTAAAGAAGAGGTATTCTCTTTTCCAAACCTAGGTACCATTAATCTACATACTGCACTATTACCTAAATATCGGGGGGCGGTACCTATTTTCTGGACATACTACAATTTTGATATGAATACCGGAGTTACAGTTCATTATATTGACAAAGGAGAAGATACAGGGGATATAGTTTTACAAAAAGAGGTAAAAGTAGATTTTGGCGAAAGATATTATGAATTAAGGTCAAAATTTGAAGAAAAAGGTGCTCTAGCTATATTAGAGGCCATAGATAATATAGGCTCAGGAAGAGCCAATAGAATAAAACAATCGAAAGATTCCCCTACTCCACGTGCAATAAGGGTCAAAAGGGAAGATTACATAAAATTAATTGACTGGAATTGGAACTTGGAAAGATTATGGCATTTTTTTAGAGGAACTGAAAATTATCTAAAGCATATTTTAATAAAAAATAAATTTATTTATAAAATATTTAGGATAGAAATAGACAAAATGGAAATAGTTGAGCATAATTTTATAATTGGTAGTCTCCACAAAGATACAAATGGAAAGTTTATTGCTTGTAAGGGCGGTAAAATATATTACAAGTTTAAATTATGGAATCCTGAAAAAAAATAATTTATTAATTTAATTGTCTTGGTAAGAATAATTCCAAAGTCCAATCTTATTATTTCTGGCATATGTTTCTGCTTTAATTAATATGATATAATAATCAGATTTTTTTTCAGTGTATACTCTTGCAAATCCATTTTTAACTAATTCTATATTAAAATTTTTATTATTAATGTATACATAAGCTAAAGTTCTTCCAAATTGATCTTTTTGGCCTTGAATTGTATCATATGAGATATTTACTTCTTTATTATACAATCTTTCATTAGTATAGTAAAATGCATTTACCCCCCATTTTCTCAGATGTTTATCTGGAAGATTATACCATTTACTTTCATTATTTTTTGAATAAGGCTCTGGCGTGTCTATGCCAACAAGTCTAACTTTTTCAATATTTTCCTCAACTAAAATTTCAATAGTATCCCCATCTATAACTTTAGTGACTAAAACATTATTTATTCTATTGGAGGGACTATATTTTAAGTTTATAGGATCGACACAGCAAATTGAAATTAAAATGAAAAAAATAACTATTAATATTTTTTTCATATTTTTTAATTGATGATTCCTTATAAAAGAGTATCATATTTATTCTCTGTTTGACTACATACACTAATAAATATTTAGGCAATGCTACTAAGTGGGAAAATGTACACCTTATTTATCACGACTTAATTGCAAATAAGTTACATCGAATAACTAGGTAATTGTAAATAATATATGTGAGTTATGTGCCAATTATTTCGTCAAGTTTAAATTCATCTTCTGCTTTAAATGGTATGAACCTTAAGAGCGATATCTTGGGGTGATTGTATTTAGAGTAACTAAGTACAAACTTCCGACAAGATTTGTTGCCTCTCAGTTTAAAACATCTCAAAGGCGAGTCCACAGATAGTCAGGCTTTCAAAAAAACTAATGATTACAAGCGACTTAGAAGAAAGCCTTATGTAATAGCCCAATTACCTTGAACATAGATTATCCAAGCTAAGCTCACTCTAGACCTTTCCTTATTGGGATTTCTAACATCTGAGAAAAAGTGTGGAAGTAGACTGATGTTGATCAAAGTTCTCTCTAATTTATAAAATATCGGTTTATATAATATTTTTACTACAGACTGCATCTCAGTTTATTTTAAAGAAACATGATACTAAATTATTAGGAAATTATCCAATATTTATTTTTTCCAATTTTAATATTTATTTATATTTTTTCCATTGTTAATTTATTAAATTATTTTTTTTATTACATTTTAGATAATTATATTTAAGTATTAGGGAATCACAACAATGTTTATCTTTCCTATAATTGTCGATATTTATTATTTTTTTTCCAACAATCAACGAAAGATTTATATATTAGAATGTATATATTTATTTATAATTATGCCATAAAGAGCATAATTATAGGAGTTGATACTGATGGGTGTAGAAAAAACTTACCTAGATCTTGTAGATGTAATAAAATCTGGGATGGGAGACGCTAAGAGTAACGTTGCATCACGTAAAACTATAGAATCTGCTTTGAAAGAAATTTCAACGAAGTATGGAGTGGGTGCTGCAGCTAAAGCATACGACTCATGCAAGCTAGATTCCATAGGTATATCTAAACCAATGTAATAAATATACATAAAATATTTTTCCTTTTTGATTTATTGAAATTAATATTTTTATGTTTGATAATAGAAAGCTTATTATTAGATTATTTTTAATATTCTTTTCATATTTTCTATAAAACTTTTATCTTTTGTCTCTTTTGATGTTTCTTTATAATGTACATTAATAGAGTAAAAATTCTGTGGTGATTCACTAGGTGATTTAATTATGCCAAATTCTGTATCAACTTCAAAATAATAAAACAATATTTTTCTTCCTAAAATATCTATATCGCATGAATAGATTCCATTTCCTTCATTATTCATCTTTACAATGTAAAAAGAGTTGTTAGTGTCTTCGTATCGATAATATAAATAAGCATTTGACGCATTAGTATCAGTTAATTTCATTGTTATCTTGAATAAATCAGATACATTTGCTTCTTTAGGGGTAGTGTTTATTATTAAATTTGTTTCAGTATCATAAATACTTCCTAATTTTTTTGTTTTAGAGAATTTTTTATTTGCAAAGTTGTTGGTTTTGTCAACTTCGTTGATAATGTTTTCTTCATCAATTATTACAAAAACTTCTCCAGTTTCGCTAGTTGGGATAAAATAAATAATTTTTTCTACTATCTCCTCTGGATCCAAAGACAAGTATAATTTTTCTAAAAGTGAACTATTTATATCTCTTTCATAAAATGCAACGGAAAAGTTTTCAATCTTGCTATTACTTTTATTTTTTATTTTAGCTTTAATCTTAAATAATCCATTTTCTTGCTCCTCAATGATAATATAATAAGGGTATATTATTAAATCAACTTGTTGATTCATTTGCGTATTATTTTCATTAATAGTGGAATTTGAACTTTTTGAAACAACTTTTGTGGTGAATCTTATATAGTTATTAGATTTTGATATTTCACGTATCTTATTATCTGGATCTATTATAATTTCTATAACATTATCTCCAGGAAATTGAAATGATAGATATGTGATTAGATCGGTATATGAAGAAGGTAAAAGTTGATTTACATTTGAAGTTGATTTAAGATTTCCATTAACATATATTTTAACTGGTATATCATATGATGCAGCGCTGCCTAGATTCCTTATTCTAAAAGAAACTGGTGAAGAAATCCCGTTGTAAACTACTTGGTCATACGTTGTTTCATTAATTGAGATATGTAGATCAGGTAGATTGTTTGTTGTCGGGATGGGAATATTATTTATTTTTTCATCTTGAGAAGGATATGTATTTGTAGATTTTACGGATAAATTATATGTCTTTATATTATTGCTTTCATTTTCTTCATCAACATTATTGGCGTAATCTAAAATAAAATATAGCGTGAAATCTCCTTCATTTTGTGGAGTCCAGTTAAAATTGATACTTGAACTTTGACCAACATAAAGAGATGGAATGTTGATTGTTCCTAGCTGATTCCCTCTTTCTGGTGGCCCGTTGAAAACAGAAAATATAAAGCTTTCAGCATTTTTTTTTCCAGAGTTAGTTAAAATTATCTTCATAGATACCTGCTTGTATACTTTATATTGTCCAGTTACTTCTATTGAGGAAATTTTTAGGTCTGGTTTCCCTTGTGATTCATTTGGATGAGTTGTATCTTGAGAAACTACATTATGTTCTAATTGAGTTCCAAATAACTGAGTTATCATTTTTCCATAAGGCCCACCATCTACTATCCCTATTCCTATTTCTCTGAATGATGGATTTAATATATTGGCTCTATGGGTGGGGCTGTTCATAAGTGAAGAATGACCTGCATCTATGGAAGGATTGCCGCATATATTTTCTGCTAATGCAATAAAATTATAGCCTGCATTTCTAGCTCTATCGGAAGGATTTAGTCCATCAGGATTAACGTGATTAAAAAAATTTCTATCGACCATATCTTGGCTATGAAAACGTGCAGCAGATGCCAAAGAGAGATTCATTGTGAGGGGCTTGAGCCCTTGGCTAAGCCGTTCATTATTTATAAGATTAAGCATATAATTTTCTTCAGAACTATCTGAATAAATTAAAGGGATCGTACCTAATATCAATATTGTCAAAATAAGTATTGATTTGACATTATTTTTACGCATATATAATAATATGAATCTTTCTTTTTAAGAATTCCTTAATTAAAAATAATTATAATTAGAAATAACATTATAATTTAAAAATAAATTAATAAAAAAAAGAACTATCTTACAATAAGCTGAGCCTTTTCTGGTTGATATCTCCAATCTTTTACAATTCTACCCTTTTCAGCATAATATTTTCCAAGTCTTCTAATCTTAGCTTCAATAAGATTTAATCCTCTTGTTGAATGGAGATCCTTTGGATTAAGCTCAAGATGCTTTCTCAAGTTGACGGCTCTAGCAATTAGATTGAAAAGATCTTCGGGGTATTCACTCTGGAGATTATTCTCCTTTAATATTTCATTAATACTTTTACCAGCGACTAATCTTACATCAGGAATTCCGTGTTGGTCTCTTAATATAATTCCTATCATGCTGGGCCCGTGACCTTCTTTTGACATAATTGTCACTAAATCAACAACCTCTTCTGGCCTTTTGTCAACCCAATGGGGCATCGTTGTTCTAACCGGTTTTTTTGAGCCGGATTTTCCTCTTCTTCTTGAATGCATTCTTGCCATTTACTCAACTCCACTTTCAAGGTACGTAACTAATTTTTCAAGAGCCCTGCCCCTGTGTGAGAATTTATTTTTCTCGATAGTAGTCATCTCACCAAATGATTTAGGGCTTTTTTCTGGAATGAATATAGGATCGTATCCGAATCCTCCATGGCCCAGTATTTCATTTGAAATTATGCCTCTTGAAATGCCTTCAAAAATATGTGGGCCATTTTTGTATAAGCCAACTATAGATTTGAAGTAAGCGCTTCTATTGTTCACATTCAATAGAAGTTTTAATATCCCATCGTTTCCGATGGTATCTTGGATGTACCTTGAGTACGGTCCAGGAAAGCTGTTTAGTTCGTCTATGAACAGTCCCGAGTCTTCTAAAAAGAAGGGGCTTTTAAGTCTTTCGTTACAAAAATTAATACTAAATAATACAATTTCTTTTAGATCTGAAGCTTGGATCTCTGGATAACCGATATCCGTTTGAATTAGCTTGATATTAAGAGGTCTTAACATTATTTTAGCTTCTTTAAATTTTCCTTTATTTCCAGTAATAAAGTAAAGTTTTTCCATACATTTACAAACAATAACCCTTATAAAAAAATTTCTTAAAAATATTTTAATGAAACAGTCTAAAAAAAACAGCGACATGCAAAATCTCAAAATTATGGTAATTGGAATAGGGGATGAAACTTTTAAAATCTTAGAAACTAAGCCCTATAATTTAGATTTAAGGACTCTAGCAATTGGATATGATAAGGAAAGATTGAAATTTTTAAAAACTGAAAAGAAATTTTATGTTAATAATGCACTTAAAAATAAAATTGATTTTTCTGGGAATACTCAAGATATCTCTAAGGTAGCTTCAAAAATCAAAGAAGAGTTTAGTAGTTTTTTCAGTATAGCAAATATAGTTTTTGTTTTAACAGATTTATCTAGTACAAATATTAAACTGGCTTCAATTTTACTTAAATTGGCAAATGATAATAATGCCATTTCTATACCTGTAATAAAGGCAAATGATGTAATTAGTGCGGGTAAAGATACTTCAAAAGAAAAATTCTTAGAATTAAAAAAATATTCAAACTCTTATATCATAAGGGAAGACGAGCAGAAATCCATATTTTCTAGGGGATATTCCCCCTTTTGGGAAAAAATTGAAGGATTATATCTATCACTTGCACTCCCTAGCCTTGTTAATATTGATTTTGCTGATTTTAGAACTGTTATTAATAAAGGAGGCGCTTGCTACATAGGTGTAGGGGAAGGAAAAGGGGATCAAAAAACAATAAACTCTTATGAAAGAGCCTTAAAATCAAAATTTGATTTAGAACTTGAAGATGTTAAAGGCGCACTAATAAATATCATAGGAAATAAAGATTTGGCTTTAAAGGAATCAACTAATGTTACTGGCCATATAGAAGAAAGAATCCATAAAAGTGCGGAGATAATCTGGGGAGTATCTTTAACAGATACTTCTCCAGATATATTGAAAGTTGTAATTGTTCTAACAGGAGTAGCATATCCCGAATTAGAAGATTATTTACCTTAGTTTATTTCTATTGGTGGTGCATTTGGCCTATCCTCTGGAACTGTAGGGATTAGAATATTTTGATCCATTAGTAATCTCACCACCTCGTCTATTATCTTCCCATTTTCTTCAATTTTGGCATCTGTTGATTCAGCCGGGGGTAGGTCGGGATCAACATAAATCCATCCTTTATTTCTAATACCAAATTGATCATATAGAAAACTTATATCGGAAGTTTTAGTTTTACCGTCATAAAAATCTATTACAGCTTCAAAAGGATAGTACTTATCCGTACCATAGTGTTTGTAAACATATGGACCTATAATAACTCCTATGATTATCCCATATTCCCCATCTCTTTTATAATCGTAAAGAACACATTCTTTGTAGAAATCCGTAGTAATTGGATACTCCCCTGCATTTATATATTCTTTTTTAAAATTAGAGAAATTTCTCCAAACTTGAGAGTCATATTTGTGTATTTTTTTTACTTCAAATCCTCCCTGTTTATCCAGATTCCAATATTCTTCACTCAATGTTCCAGAGGTGTATCGGTCCCATTTATCTAGTACTCCATCTTTTCCCTGATCCAAAAAGATTGATTTCTCAAAGGGATTTTGGAGAGTTATTGTTACATTTTCAGTTGTCATTTCATAACCAAAATCTGATTCGGTAACGATATCAATTAAAAATTTATTTTTTTCAAATATTTTTAGGAGTAAGTCTGCGAGATTAATGGCATCAGTTGAGGCCTGTGGAAAATTTATTTTCATAAAGTCCGATACTTTTAGGGGAAGTTTATTTAAGTAACTATTATATAATTCCTGTCTTTCTTTTGATTGGGCCTGAGTAGTAATTACATTAAGGATTATTTCATTTAAAGCTGTCTTTGTGAAGCTGTCTTTTGAAATTAAATTATTTAATATTGCAATATTTTGATCTTCAGGGAATCCCCTATATTTTAAATAATTTCTACAAAAATCAAGATTCTCAGGAGTTTTTAGGTCAGACGTTAATTCTCTGTCAGTTGAAGGATCGATAATTAACATATTGAAGTCATAATATCGTTTTGAACCCTTAAATGCAAGATCAATATAATAGAGATCTCCTACCTTTTTGATTTTACCCTCGTTAATTTTTTGAGTAATATATGATTCTCCGACTATACCTTTTGATTTTTCAAACTCTTCTATTGAAAGTCTAGCTTCATATTCTTCTAAACTAGTCGATTGACTGGTACAACCTGCAAAGAATATTGAGATTGTAATAATGACCAAAGTAAGATATGTTAAAATCTTAGTTATATTAATCACCCCAGAATATTAACAGAGAGGTTTTACTTGTGCTGTATAACTTATCAATCGAAGAAGCATTTATATAGTTTTCACTATTTCCAAATTCTGCAATTTCTCTTGGCCCAACATAGGAATATTTTATATTATAACTATCAATTATTGAATAATTTCCAGAATAAAGGGCTTTTATATCTTGGCTTCGCTTAATATAATCCCAACTACCTGACGCATAACCCCCTTCAACTGTTTTAAATCCCGATACTTTTCCAATGATAGGGGAAGTAAACCATGATGAAGCAACAGTGATATTACCGAACAATGAGTTATCTTTTAGATATACAAAAGCAGAACACTCTTCATTCCCAATCATAGGTTTGACTTTAGATACGTATTCTGCAGCAGGAAAGGATGAAATTATCATAACTCCAATAATAGCTGCAATAATTGCTTCTTTTTTTTTATCTTTAGCAAATTCAAATAATGCAAACGAAGAATAAAAAGCGATAGGATAAGCCAAAAATTCAAGGAAACGAAATGGAAGCAAGTCTAAGCTTGCAAGATAATTTCTTGAAAATACGAATGCTATAATTCCCCATGAAAGTAGCATTAAATCTTCATTCTTCCCTCTTAATAATAAAAACACAACACCCGGTAATGCTAGGGCCATAGTGATGTATCCAAGTTTTACAGGATAAAATGATAGTTTAAATATCCCTCCATAAGGAATGTTTGATGCGACACCATGCTTTAAAAGCTGAATGCCCCAGGGAATGGATATAATTATTGTAATTATAGTAAAAAAACAAAAGTTTTGGATTTTCGTTTCCTTATTGGTAAGATATAACAACAAGGTATACATTGCAATTGATAGATAGAAAACAATAAACGAAAGTCCATGTGTGTAGAAAACTGCAGAAGACAATACTCCAGATAGGAGTAGATATTTTTTTTCTTCAAATCCTAATAAGTACGTAAGAAAACCAAGGGGAATTAATATCAAGGCAACGGATTGTGGTGAAGCTATTATCCCTCTATCAAGGGATACGGGCATGACTAATACAAAAAAAGATGTTAGAAGACCTACTTTCTCACCATAAAATCTTCTTATAAATAAAAACGTTGAAATTGTGGACAGCGGAAACAGTATAGAGGGCATTAATCTTGCTGTGTCAGTAAGAGATAATCCAAATTGATTTAATAGTTTGTACAATCCTAATAAAATAATATGAAAAAGTGGGGGGTACGTATGGGGCCTTCCTTCTGGGCCAAAAGAAACAGGATCAAAGGTAAAAAATCCATTTGAAAAGTTTTCTACTATTCGCATATGATACCATATGTCCCAAGATAGGGGATAGCGAAATCTACTATATAACGGATATGTTTCGGATAATGAAAGTATAATTATTAAAGCAATTGGAATAATAAAATATTTTAAGTTCATTTTTTCAGGCAATGCCATCAGTATTTCAAATAGGCATCTTTTTATATACTTTAGCATGTATCTGAAATGAGGAGACATATATGAAAAAAAAGATTATTATTATGGGGGCGGCTGGAAGAGATTTTCATGATTTTAATACGTATTTCAGGGATAATTCCCAATATGAAGTTGTGTGTTTTACAGCAACACAGATACCAGATATAGAGGATAGGGTTTACCCTAAAGAACTTGCAGGTTCTTTATATCCAAACGGAATACCAATATATTCTGAAAGTAGATTAAGGGAATTAATTAAAAGATATAATGTGGATAAGGTATTCCTTTCTTACAGTGATATTTCTCATAATTATGTTATGGATAAAGCATCAATAGTTCTTTCAAGCTGTGCCGATTTCTCTATACTGGGGCCTAAATCTGTAATGCTAGTATCTAAGAAACCTGTCATAAGTATATGTGCAGTAAGAACTGGAAGTGGCAAAACACCAACAACAAAAAAAGTTCGAGATATACTAAAGAGTATGGGATTAAAAGTTGTTGTCGTTAGACATCCTATGCCGTACGGTAATCTCTTGAAGAGTGCAGTTCAAAGGTTTGAAACCTATGCAGATTTAGATAAAGCAGATTGTACAATTGAAGAGAGAGAAGAATATGAACCTCATATAGAAAACGGAACGGTTGTATTTGCTGGCGTTGACTATGAAAAAATATTAAGGGAAGCAGAAAAAGAAGCAGATGTGATTCTTTGGGACGGT
>LNJB01000023.1:0-1963 GCA_001587595.1 Candidatus Methanofastidiosum methylothiophilum | reverse complement strand
AATTATAAATAAAATTGACTCTGCAACTCAAGAACAAATCCAAACTATAAAAAGAAATATGCAAAAAATTAATAACTCGGCTACAATAATCGAGGCAAAATCTCCAGTNTCCGTNCAAGATCCAAAATTAATAGAGGGCANACATGTATTAGTTGTTGAAGATGGNCCAACTTTAACTCANGGGAATATGAGTTTTGGTGCCGGNACAGTAGCAGCAAATAAATTCAAAGCTAAAGAAATAATTGATCCACGTCCATGGGCAATAGGGACTATAAAAGAAGTATTTGGTACNTTTCAGCAATTAGGCAACGTTTTACCTGCTATGGGTTACAATAAAGAGCAAATAGAGGAGCTTGAAACAACTATAAACAACATTCCGTGCGATTCCGTAATAGTAGGNACTCCAATTGATATAGGNNAGCTTATGAANATAAATAAACCNCTAGTAAGGGTGAAGTATTCATTAGAAGAAATTGGGAANCCGAATCTTAANGATATTTTGACTTCCTTTAAAAAAGAAAGAGGGATTTAATCCTCAATAGAATCAATGACCTTTCTGCATTCTCTTAAAGACATTCCAAGTGCTGAAGATTCAGAAATAAGGGCGCTTATTTCGATTACATTGAATAATTCGTCNACAGTNGCACCAGCATTTATTGCATTTCGTATATGTACATCAAGACAAAAAGGTGTCTTTAATGCAGTGGCNGCAGCAACAGCAACTAGTTCTGCAGTTTTTGTGTCTAAAGCACTACCTCCCATTAAGTGNAGGACCCTCTTTGTTCTTGGAACAAAATATTCCTCTTCTTTTGAGATTTCTTGAGTNACAAATGGTATTTCCCCATATTTATCNTTAATTTTTTGTAGTAATTCNTCTTTCATTTTNTATCTCCTTTAATCTTCTAAGACCTACTGCAAGTGAAGAAGACTCACTCATCAAAGCAGCTATTAAAATAACATGAAATANTTCTTCTTCTGTAGCACCAAAAGTAAGTGCCTGTTTAATATGAAATGCAAGGCAATGACTGCCATTATTTCCCACGGCACCAGCTATTGCAAAAAGTTCAGTTTCTTTTGGTGTGAATACTTTATTTGAACCCATAAGATGAAAAAGCTTTTGGACTGAAGTNGTGAAATCCTTTTCATCTTTCGATATTTCATTAAGTATAAAGGGTACCTCTCCATAAAAATCCTCTATTTTCTTTAGAGTNTTTTCAACATTTATTGTCATAAACACACCTTTAATCGTCAAAAATAAACTTCTTTAAATATTTTTGCTAAACAATAAAGAAAAAATGGAATNTTAATTTTATTATCGGATAAAGATTTAATCCTCTGACGATTCNAATAATCTATCAAGTTCTCCATAAAATCCCATTTTTCGNGGCCCNAACATTAATCTTTTAAAAAGATCCATATCATTTCCTTCCATAACTATAGTTATTACTCCTGCAATTCCACTCTTTGNATCTTTTTCTGAAACAACAAATTGAAGACTACTAANGTCAGTCTTCCAAGTATATATTTCATAAACACGTTCTATATTTTCTTTATCTAGTTTTATTATTGCTTTCATAAATTGAAGTAGGGTTCTTTTTTTAAAAACATTATTCTTTTAANNAAACGTNAACTACACAATTCTTTAGTNAAAATAGATATATACTCTTGATTTAAATCGACTTTATGGAAGAAATTAGATTTAGGCCAATAGGNGTTGTNCATTCTCCTTTTAANGAACCATTTAGTGGNGCACCAAAAACTCCCTCTGAAAGGAGGGATTATCAAGGAACGATTGAAATTTATCCTGAGTTCAAAGATGGACTAAGAGATCTTGANGGATTTTCACACATCATAGTTATTTTCTACTTTCATAAAGCGAAATATTCGGGCCTTATTGTAAAACCCTATCTCGATGATAACTATAAAGGGGTATTTGCTACAAGATTCCCAAACAGGCCAAATT
>LNJB01000022.1 GCA_001587595.1 Candidatus Methanofastidiosum methylothiophilum | reverse complement strand
AGATAAGGCCTTCCGACCTTATCTTTGTTCATAAGAGCTAGCTCTTCATCCCAGATATCGTTTAAAAAATCAAAAGAAATGCAAAACTTCCCCATATTGACATACTTTTCGTTTATGGCGTCACCTTTACCTAGCATGGATCTATAGGGTTTATATGGGGTTTAAGCTTTGCGGTTCATTTAGGGCAATTATGCAACAAAGCAGATATTTGTAGGATAATCTCATAAAAACTAATCTTTCCTGTGATTTTTGGGATTTCAGTATTTGATTCCATCAAAAAGAAGATATGATCATATCAAATAGCAAAGAGTTTTATATTTTGAAATATATAGTCGTGGTATGTCAATAGTATTGTCCGTATTAAATGAAGGAGAAGTCTTTATAGTAAAAGACCTTGATCCAAAAGTAATTAGTTTTTTAGAAAGAAATATTGACGGACTGATGATAAAAACAGAGAATCTACAAGGAATTGCAGGAATAAAGTATATTACACTGCCCCCAGGTTACAAAATAATTATAGAAGGAAACTTAATTAAGATCTTCTTCCCAGAAGGTGAAATAAAAAAAGGGCCGATAAACATTCTATATTAAGGCCTAAATAGATCCTTTTCTTTTTCTCTCAAGAGCTCTTTAGAGGATCCAATACCTTTGATATACTTTGCACCTCTGATTATTACAGCAGGGATACCCTCATTTGATTGACCCATTAAAAGTGATGCCGCAGAAGCAGCTTCGTCTGCTGTTGCGATTATAGAAGATTTTAACTCATATCCATATAAGTCCTTTTCTCCTGCCCGCTTCCACAGAGGCTTCATACCTGAAACACCTATAGCAACTCCAATTGCACCACTTCTAAATGGCCTTCCTTGGGTATCTGATATAATTATCACCACCTCTTTTTTTGATAATTTTTTTAACTCTAGCCTAATTTTTTCTGCTTCTTTATCTGGGTCTATTGGTAAAAGTCCAACTATGGATGTATTTCCACAAACATTTGAAACATCTATCCCTGCACTGGCGCATATGTTTCCATCTTTTGTTTCAACAACAATAACAGAGTCTCCTATTTTCAAAACTTCTTTTGATTCGTCAAGAATAAGCTGTACAAGCCTTGGATCCTTGCCAGTTTTTTTTGAAATATCTTTTGCCTTAATTGAAGGATTAATTCTATTAATATCAACAAGTCTGCCTTGTGCCTTAGAAACAACTGTTTCACAAATAACTATAATGTCAGTATCTTGAAGTTCAATTCTATCAAAGATAATTTTAGCAAGGTTATCCCCCTCCTTGATTAGTGGTATTCCTAAAACTGGGATTATTCTTATTTCAGATGTCAATTTTTCACACTCTTTGAACATATATCCATTTTAATAAATGAACTATTTGTATTTTTAAGATATTTGCTTCAATATCCAAATAAATAAGATATTATTAGAAAGTGAAATTTTATCTTTCTTCAATAATCAAAAGAGCTTCACCATAGCTAATTTCGTCCAATTCTTTTATTAACAATCTCTTAATCCGCCCATTTGCATTAGCAACAACTGGGCTCTCCATTTTCATTACACTGATGAGGACTACGGCATCACCACGCTTAATAATTTGTCCTTCTTTGACAATTATGCTTTGAATGATCCCGGGTAGTGGCGATCTTAAAATACTATCGGTCATAGTATGCTATTTAGAGTTTTAAGTATAAATAAATATTGGTTAAAAGAATATATGAATAATGAAAGAAAAAAAGTTTATGCGATAGTTGCTAGAATATCTCCTGCCTTTACAACGTCTCCTTCTTTTACATAAATTTTCTGTAAAACACCAGAAGCAGGAGCAACAATTTCGTTTTCCATTTTCATTGCAGATATTATGAAAAGAACAGAATCTTTTTTGACATGTTTACCAATTTCACCAACTATTTTNAGTATNGCACCAGGTAAAGGTGANTTNAATTCTATTCCCCCATTAGTATGTAACGGATTAATTGGCTTAGATTTTACTACCTCTTTAGGTNCAGCTTTTTCCACTTCCTTCTGTTCAATTTTTGGTTTGGGTATTTGATTTTTTCTTGCTTCAAAAAAGGCTAGTGCTATATCAGGAAATAATGCATAAGATATCACGTCNTCTTCCTTTATGATTTTGTCTTTTACTTCGTCTTTAAATTTTTGATAAGAAGGTTTTTTTAGTTCTGGTGATTTTTCATATGATACNNTTTCNTCNCCAATTATTANTTTCTGGATATCTTTGCTAATAGGCGCAACAGGTCTCCCATATAGTCCTCTAACATAATTCTTAACTTCATTTGGAACAAGTTTGTATCTTTGCCCAGATAGNACATTTAATGTAGCTTGTGCTCCAACAATCTGGCTCAAAGGAGTTACNAGTGGTGGATAACCTAANTCCGCTCTAACTTTTGGAACTTCGAGTAGTATCTCATCAAGCCTGTTTTCCGCATTCTGTTCCTTAAGCTGGGAAACTAANTTTGACATCATACCCCCTGGTATCTGGAAATGAAGGATTTGAGTGTTAACAGNAAGNGAAGCTTCGCTAAGAAGCCCTTTATATTTATCCTTTAATTTCTTGAAGTAATTTGCAATTTTGTAAATCCTTTCTATATCGAGATTAACTTTGTAATCAGTGTTTTCAAGCATTGCATACATTGTTTCTACACTTGGTTGGCTAGTTCCAAATGAGAAAGGGCCTATTGCAGTGTCTATTATGTCTACGCCTGCTTCAATTGCTTTAAAATAGCTAGTTGGAGCCATTCCACTTGTACAGTGCGAGTGTAAACAGACAGGAAGGTCAAAATTTTCTTTAAGTGATTTAACAAGATTGTAAGAATCCATTGGATTAATTAAGCCAGCCATGTCTTTGATACATATAGAATCAATTTCAAGTGCTACCATCTCTTCAGCCACTTTAATATAATACTCAATTGTATGCACAGGGCTTATAGTATAACTTAGGGCACCTTGAGCATGCCCTCCAACTTTTTTGATAGCCTCTATTGGTACTTCCATGTTTCTTACATCGTTTAGGGCATCAAAAATTCTAAAGATATCAATGCCTCTGTCAAATGAAGCTTCAACAAATTTGTGTACAATGTCATCTGGATAATGTTTATATCCAACTAGATTTTGACCTCTCAAAAGCATCTGAAATGGGGTCTTAGGGGCTTCATCTTTCAATTTTGTTATCCGATCCCATGGATCTTCATTAAGAAATCTAATAGCTGAATCAAATGTAGCTCCTCCCCACATCTCAAATGAATGAAATCCTACTTTATCCATTTCCCCAACTATATCTATCATATCATCAGTTCCAAGCCTTGTAGCTATAAGGGACTGATGCGCATCCCGTAGCGTTGTATCTGTTATCTTGATTTTTGACATGGTAATCTCCAACTAAAACATAAGTAAAATATAATTTATCTAAATTAGGAGCCTATGAATCAATTAAAATCCCTGCGTTTTATTAAAAGTAAATCTCATAGTTATGAGCTCCATAATATCTATATTAATTTGATTTGAAATGATTTAAAAATATTACTGTTAGTTTTTTACATATTTTTTTATTTTTGTTTTATAGTGAACATATTTCAATAAATTATGTTTATCAATGCTAAAAAGTATCTAATAAGCGTAATTTTTTAAATCAATGTTTTCTATTTTTTTCATGTTCTCTACCTTCGATTTAAAAGAAATTTCAAAAGAATTATCCTCCATTGAAAAGATGCGAGTAGATAAAATATACCAGCTTGGCAATGAAATAAGGATAAAATTTTTTGGCCGTGGTAGAGAAGATCTTGTTATCAAACCCCCTCTTGCAGTTTTTATTACTTCCTATCCAAAACCTGCACCAAAGAATCCAACTTGGTTTGCAATGCTTCTAAGAAAGCATCTAAAGGCTATGTGGCTCTTTAAAATAGAACAGTATGATTTTGATAGAATTTTAATGCTGTCGTTTGGATTTTATGAAGATAACAATCCAGTTGTGAAGTTTGTTATAATTGTTGAGATGTTTAGAGATGGAAATATTATCTTAGTAAATGAAGATAACGTAATAGTAGGTATTTTATCAAGAGAATATATGAAAGATAGGACGCTTGCTCCAAAGTCAAATTATGACTTTCCTGAAAAGAAAAAAGGATTTGATATTACTATTGATGAAATAATTGAGCTATCAAGAGAAAAAGAAATAGTAAAGGAACTTGCAACCCAGCTTAACATAGGGGGGCTTTATGCTGAAGAAATATGTCTTTTGGCTGGAGTGGATAAATCAAGTAAAAACATATCCCAAAGCGATGCTGCAAAAATCAAAAAGGCATTACACCAACTGGAAACTCAACAAAAAGATCCAATGATAATAAAGAAGAACGGGGAGCTGATAGACATCCCACCTTATAATTTAATTTCTTATAGTAGTCATGAGTATACAAAAGAGAGGTATGAGACTTTTTCAAAAGCTCTTGATGAAGTATATGGAAAAGGAGAATCTGAAGAAATCTTAAAGGAAGAATTATCCGCACATCAGAAGAAAATAGAAAAATATGAAAGAATGTTAAAATCTCAAAAAGATCTTTATGACTCCTACATAAGAGAACGAGACATTTACAAAAAAATGGGTGATTTAGCTTACGAAAAGTATCCCATAATTGAAGAATCAATAAAAGTCATAGAGCAAGCAAAAAAGAATTACTCTCTTGAGGATATAAAACAAAAATTATTAAATAACAAATTGATTTCGGACATCGATTTTAAAACAGGAATTATAACATTTAACTTCGATATAAAACTTCCAATAGAACTTAAAAAGGACGTCAATGAAAATGCTAACTTATTTTATGAAAAATCCAAAAAAATGAAGCGGAAAATTGATGGCGCAAAAACAGCAATGGATAATACTGAAGTCAAGTTACTCAAGCTAAAAGAAGAGGAGGAAGGATTGGAAATTGAAATTCCAAAGGCAATTGAAAAGAAAGTTAAAGAGTGGTATGAAAGATTTAGGTGGTTTACCTCTAGTGAAGGGCACATAATTCTTGGAGGAAGAGATGCTTCATCTAACGAAGTCATTGTAAAAAAGTACATGGAAGATAACGATATTTATTTTCATGCAGATGCATACGGTGCTCCTCACGTAATAATTAAAGAGGGTAACAAAGCCACTGATGTCACTATAAACGAAGCAGCGATATTTGCCGTGTCATTTTCATCACTTTGGAAGGATGGATATGGAGGAGGGGACGCTTACTGGGTAACACCTGATCAAGTCACAAAAGAGGCCCCTTCAGGAGAATTCTTAAAAAAAGGTGCGTTTGCAATAAAAGGAAAAAGGAACTACCTAAAATCTATTTCAATAAAACTAAGTATAGGGATAACTGTTGATGGTAAAATTATGTGTGGTCCAGATACGCCAGTGCAAAAGCATACAGTTAAAAGCATCAAAATAATGCCAGGAAAACATAAAAAAGAGTCTTTTGCTAAGAGGATAGCGAAGATCCTAGAGACAGAGGACATTGATGGCATCGTTCAAGCATTGCCCCCTGGTGGTTGTGAGATAAGAGGTGAATAGTATGGACAGCTATTTTTACATATTTTTAATATCGATGATTCCTTGGATTGAACTCAGAGGTAGCATCCCTGCAGGGATATTGATGGATCTTGACTTCACTAAAGTATTTTTGATAAGCCTTCTTGGCGGAATACTCATAATCCCATTTGTCTTCTTCCTTTTAGATTATATATTCCCAATCATAAGAAAAATCAAAATCATCGATAGGCTTTACCTTTACTGGGAATCCAAGGTTCAAAAGAGATACAAAAAATACACCGAATGGGAGCTAATAGGGCTCTTGATTTTTGTAGCGATACCACTGCCTGGAACTGGTGCATACTCTGGAACACTCTTATCTTACTTATTTGGCCTTGATAGAAAGTGGTCCTTTGTTGCAATCTCATTAGGCGTATTAATCGCTGGGATAGTAGTAAGCATTATATCTCTTGGGATTGATATTATAACCTAATTTAATTTTGGCGGCTCCTCAAAGAATATCATAATGTTCGATATTCATGGTAACAATTTGCCCAAAGTTCAAACGAAAATAATGTAGAAATTCTTGAAGCTATATGATTAACAAGTCCTTTGTAAAATGTGTAATTATCTCTGATTTACCTTTTTTCACAATCAAGGTATCCTCTATTCTTACTCCACCAAAGCCAGGAATATATATCCCTGGCTCAATAGTTAATACCATATTCTTTTCAATAGTGTAGTCACTTGAGGGCCCAAGTCCGATAGTATCATGAGTTTCAAGACCGATGCCATGACCAAGTGAATGTATGAATCTCCCTTTAAATTCAGTATTATCTATGTATCTTAAAACAGCGTTGTGAACATCCTTTGCAATAATTCCATGTTTTAACTCATCGATACCCAGCAATTGTGCTTCAAGCACTGTTTGATAAATTTTTTTTTGTTTATTATCTGCCTTTCTGTAGAAAAAAGTTCTTGTCATATCAGAGCAGTATCTATTGTATTTACCTGCAAAATCTAATAAAACAAAATCATTAGTTTTCAATTTCGAATTTGAACTTTCATAATGCGGCAGAGAAGAATTTGCACCAAATGCAACAATTGGATCATAAGAAAGAGCTTCGGCGCCATTTTTTTTCAATTGAAATTCAATCATAAAAGAAATCTCTTTCTCTGCTATTCCATCTCTTAACATGTCAGGCACTTGGCTGAACGTTTTAGATGTAATATCAGATGCTCTTTTAATATTTTCAATCTCTTTTTTGTCCTTTATTGCCCGTGTTAAATTGATTTCTTTCGTTATATCTATGAGATTTCCTTTGTAGGTTTCCTTTAGTTTTTCAGCTTCCAAATAAGTTATAGATGAAAATGAGAGACCTAAGTTTTGTCCTTTTAAATTATCTTCAAGGAGTTTATTTCTCTCTTCTCTAGAATTAAATACATAAATCTCAAAATCACCGTATGATTTCTCAGCTGCCTCTTTTTCCATAGCTGAAGTAAAAAGCTTTGATGTGCAATCAGGATATAATATTAAAAATGAACCGTCAAAAAGTCCTCCTGAAGCATTGGAAAAGTAAAAAAAGTTGATATCAGGAAAAGTTGATCTTGAAATAAGTGCACAATCAATGTTTTTCTTTTCCTTATTTATATACTCAAAAAGCCTCTCAATTCTGTTCTTCATCATAATCACTAACAGTAAATTATATAATTGAAATGTCAGACATCTATAAAAGAGTGATGTCCTGGTGGGATTATGGACGATAGAGCATTAAAAAAAGACTTCAAGAAAAAAGCAAGCCAAAATTATCATAAGTATTATGCAGTTGATACATTAAATTCACTTGGATTTACAAGAAAATTGTGTAAAAAATGTGGAACTTATTTTTGGTCAGTAAAAGATAGAGATATATGTGGGGATCCTGAGTGTGAAGGAGGATATTCATTTATTGGAAATTCTCCTGCAAAGAAAAAACTTGATTTCATACAAGTTTGGAAAGAGATGTCCTCTCTATTCGAGAAAAAAGGGTATTCTATCATAAAAAGATATCCAGTTGTTGCTAGGTGGAGAGATGATACAGATTTTGTTCAGGCTTCTATTTATGATTTCCAGCCACACGTCGTGAAAGGCGTTCAGGAGCCTCCAGCAAATCCACTGCTCGTACCACAATTTTGTGTTAGATTTAATGACATTGATAACGTAGGTGTCACATTAAGACACTATACTGGTTTTGTCATGATTGGGCAACATGCCTTTTATCCACCAAAAGAATTTTCTCAAGATAGATTTCTATCTGACCTTTATGACTGGCTAAAGACAGGATTGGGCATACCTCCTGAAGAGATTATATTCCACGAAGATGCATGGGCTGGTGGAGGAAATTTTGGACCTTGTATGGAATTTTTCTCTAGAGGCTTAGAGCTTGGAAATCAGGTATATATTGAATATGAAACTACCCCTTCAGGAGGAAAAGATCTTGATCTCAAAGTATTGGACATGGGGGCAGGTCAGGAAAGATTTTCTTGGTTTTCTCTAGCAAATCCAATAGGGTATGAAACAGTTTTTCCCACAGTCTGTGATCACCTTTATAGAAGAACTGGCATAACCCCAGATAAGTCATTTCTAAAGGAGTTTATACCTTATTCTGGAATGCTAAATATGGACGAGGTAGAGGATATCGAAAAAGTTTGGGATGCAATTGCGAAGAAATTATCTACTAATAAAGAGCACCTAAAAAAGCAGGTGTTGCCTCTTCAGGCCATATATTCAATAGGAGATCATTCTAGGTCGTTATTATTTGCCCTTTCTGATGGGGCATTACCCTCTAATGTAGGGGGAGGTCATAATCTAAGAGTAATTTTGAGAAGATCCCTTTCATTTATAGAAAAATTTTCCTGGGATGTTGAGCTTCAAAAAGTGATTGAAGAACATGCAAAATATCTTATGCCACAGTACCCTGAACTTAAAGAAGATATTGATAATATATGTCAGATTATTTCCTATGAGATGGATAAGTTTGAGAATACGAAGGAAAAATCAAGAAGAATTGTCGAAAGATTGAATACAAAAGGAGAAGAGCTATCTGAAGACAAGCTTATTGAATTATATGATTCNCATGGAATTACCCCTGAAGTCATGGGGCTAAAATCTCCAAAGGATTTTTATAAACGAGTAACTGAAAGNCATGAAAAGAAAGGATCNGGGGATCGAGAAAAAGAAATTCACTATGACTTGCCTGACACTGAAAGNCTTTATTATGATGGCATTACAAGATTCTCTGCTAAAGTCCTTGATATTTCAGGNAATATAGCAATACTCGATAAGACAGCATTCTACCCAGAAAGTGGTGGCCAAGAAGGTGACAGAGGCGCACTAAACGNTTGTCCTGTTTCATACACAAAAGTTTCTGGAAATGTTATCTTACATATAATGGAGAAAATCGACTTTAAGAAAGGTGACATTGTAAACGGTATCGTGGATGAGGAAAGAAGATTAAATTTAACAAGACACCACACTGCAACTCACATTATTAATGGAGTTTGTAGACAGATCTTAGGAAATCATATATGGCAAGCGGGAGCAGAAAAGACTGAAGAAAAGGCAAGACTTGACATAACTCATTACAAGCTAATAGATAATAAAGATTTATTTAAAATTGAAAAAATTTCAAACGAAATAGTTTTAAAAAATCTCCCTATAGAAAAAGGATTTTTTTCACGGGCTGAAGCAGAAAAAAGATATGGGTTTAGGTTGTATCAAGGCGGTGCAGTTCCAGGAAAAAAACTAAGAGTAGTTAATGTCAAAGGGCTTGATGTTGAGGCATGTGGTGGGACTCACGCTGATTTTACCGGACAAATAGGACCAATAAAAATACTAAAACAGAGCAAAATTCAAGATGGGGTTGTAAGGCTTGAGTTTTGTGCAGGATTAAAGGCACTTGACGCAATCCAGGAAGATTCAGTTTTATTAAGAGATCTATGTGATGTGTTTAAAGTTGAAAATGATAAGTTATTAGACACTGGGAAAAGATTCTTCAATGAGTGGAAGAGCAGAGGAAAAGAAATTGAAAGATTAAAGGCAGAAATATCGTGTCTTAAAAAAGAAGGGCTTGAATGTAATTTCATCGAAACCGATGGAGTACTATTCATGGAAGAGAAAGTTGATACAACTCCTGATGAAATGAGAAAGATTGCAAGAGAGCTTTCAGGAGACAACAAAGTAATTGTATTAACAAATAGTGAAGGGAATATCGTTGTATCTTGTGGGAAGATGGCTATTGAAAATGGCCATAAAGCTTGTGAACTTATTAAGAAGTACGGCAAAGGTGGAGGAAAGGACGATTTTGCCCAAGGTGTGAAAGGATAGATTTTTAACACAATTTTTTATATTTTATTTAATGAATAGAAAAGCAGTATCGCCTGTTGTAGCTACAATGTTACTTATAGCTGTTGCTGTAGCCTCTGTTAGCTCTTACTATGTATGGGTAAGAAGTTTTCAAACTCAGATTCAAAAGGAAGTTGAACAAAAGGCAGGTATTTCATCAATGATAAAAATGGAGGTCGTTAGTATAAATCACGATGGAACAAATTATTATGTTACCTTAAAAAATCTCTCCTCTTCTGGAAATATAACTTTTCATGGAACTCAAGATTTCATTTTAGATGGAAACAATAATTGGGGATCTATAACGCCCACTCCCAATGGCTCCTCAATCCCTGCAGGTTCAACTAAAACATTCGTATTAAAGCACAAGAGTATAAGGCCAACTTCAGGCAATTCACATAGTTTTGTTTTCATAGGACATACATTGAAAGATCAGGTAGTTGCAACAATATACTACACGGACCTTTAACTCATCTTAGATCAAACTAGAAAAATAGAATATATTAAAAATTGACTTTGTATCCAAATGCGATAAAAAAGATATTAGAAAATTAAATATTTTTCCAAATGTCTTCTATTTTTACTCTGTGTTGATCCATTGAGTCTCGCTCTCTAATTGTAACAGTATTGTCTTCTAATGTCTGGAAGTCAATAGTTATACCAAAAGGAGTGCCAATTTCATCTTGTCTCCTATACCGTCTTCCTATCGAGCCAGAGTCATCATAGAATACATCGTAACATTCTGATAAGCTATCATAGACATTCTTTGCAACTTTCTCTAAATCACCTTTCTTTTGAAGTGGGAATATTCCTGCTCTAAAAGGCGCAACTAGTTTTGGTAAAGAAATTACTTTTCTATCACCTTCGTCTTTGTAAAACACATCAAGTAAAGTCCAGAAATTTCTATCTACACCAAATGAAAGCTCAAGCACATGGGGTATAAATTTCTTACCCTCAATATTTACATCAAGTTTTTCCCCGCTTGCACTCTGGTGACCACCAAGGTCATGATCAGTTCGATAGTGGAGGCCTCCCATCTCTTTATACCCACCAAGGGATTCTGTGTATACTTCAACATCCCAGTGAATCTTGTTGTAAAATGCCCTTTCATCAGCGGATAACTCTCTGAATCTAAAAAGTTTTCTCGGAAATTTCATTATGTCAAGATAAAATTCTTGTATTTTTGCCAAATGATAAATATAGAATTTTGGTATACCATAATTCTTATTCAGATCTGATGCTGTAATGTCATCAACTTCCCCAGTGCTTCTGTTTTGAAGTGGGAACATTCTTAATTTAACATCTTTAATTGAATCAAAGTTCGGATGATCTTCAATTGTATCTGGGTCAAAAAATATTTGGAGCTCTGCTTGATTAAATTCTCTCAATCTGTAAAATCCCTGTCGTGGGGATATCTCATTTCTATAGGCCCTGCCAATAATTGCAAGTCCCATTGGAAGCTTTCCTCTTAAAGTATTAAAGCTCCTTTTGAAAGTTAAAAAAGCGCCTTGTGCTGTTTCAGGCCTAAGGTATGCTACTTCAGATTCTCCCGTTGAGCCAACTGATATTTCAAACATCATGTTGAACATCTTGACATCAAGAAGCTGGCCACCACATTTTGGACATGGGATGTTATTTTCTTTTAGTAATTTTGACATCTCATCGGTAGCCATCCCCTCTGCACTTCTTTCAAGGAATTCTTCTATCAAATGATCCGCCCTAAATCTAGAATGACATTTATCACATTCTGTTAGAGGATCATTGAAGTTTTCAATGTGACCAGAGCCTACAAAAACATTTTTTGGCATTATATTAGTTGCATCAATTTCAAAAAAGTTAGGATTTAGTTTAAGATAATGCTTTCTCCAAACATCTTCCCATTTTCTTCTCATTAGAGTACCAAGATGCCCATAATCATAAAATCCAGAAAATCCACCATAAATTTCAGAAGATGGAAAAATAAATCCACGCCTTAAAGCAACATCCATTATCTCATCAGATTTCATTTAACTACCTCTTCTTTAGCAAAGAACAGCAAAGATGGTTTATAAATTTTATGCAATCATACGGTGATTATGGCCGATGAATTAAATAAAATGTAAAAAAGCAAACTAATTTTTAATGTTTAGTATTTGTAAAAAATAAAATATAGCTTACAAAGTTTTCTTTAGTTCTTCGATTTTTTCTTCAACGCCTTGTTTTTCCTTTTCAAGCCATACCTTGTATTCTTCGAGCATCTGTATTCTTTCTTCTTTTGTAAAGAAATGCCTTCTTCTATGAATTCCATGTCCACATTCCCTATGAAAATGCCTTGATCTATCCATTCGTCCGTAATTCATCCCTTCAGATTTCCACATTCATTATCACCTCCTTTTTATCATCTAATATCGTATATCCGATATTCATTTAAAAGACTTTCGGTTAACCGATATATTTTAATAGTCAATAAATAAAAAAATAATTATGGTAGACCACAAACACCATAAGAGAGGATTTTTATCGTTTTTAATTATGTGGATGCTACGAAACAGCAAGATGAATGGTTCTGAGATAACTGATGAAATGGAAAAAAGAAAGGATAGAAGATTTAGCCCCGGTACAATATATCCAGTCCTAAAGCGACTTAAAGACAAAGGCCTAATTATTGATGATGAAGAAAAGAGATATTCTTTAACTAAAAAGGGTCAAAAAGAGCTATTGACGCGCATTGATAACTTCTTTAAAACTTTTTATGATTTAGAAGAAATGGAAAAATATCTTAATAATCAATCTAAATGAAAGAGTCAATAACATGAACTAATCCCCTAAATGCTCTTTCATTGTCTTCTGCACTTGAGATTATAACTATATCATAATTTTTAGGAGCAAATTTATTATGGAGTTCTGTTTCAAGTTCTTTGCTCAAATTAAGCTTTATTGTTGGGATTTTTATCTCAGGTTTTGTTTCAGGAAGGGTAAAATGATTATCCTGAAAAATTAGAGTTATAGCAGATCTTGCACCGCCAAATACTGCACTATCTCTTTGATCCATGCCATCTTTTATTTTAGAAGATGCATTTTTGAATATAGAACCATAGTTTTGGTCGTTTAATGTGAGTTCTTTCGCATTGATTTTCTGTGGAACTTCAAATTGCAAAGACTTATCAAGAAAGTGTTTGCCTTTTGTTGTGAGTTTGTGTCCAAGTCTTGAGGAGCTAATGTAATCTGAATCTTTAAGTTTTGTGAGAATTGATCTGATGCTAGCCTCGTTTAAAAATATTCTATTTGAAAGAAGTTTTCTCCCTATATTTTCTTCCTGTTCTATAATTTTTAAGGCTATAAGAATGTCAGCATTTGTGAAGTTTGCTTGCGAAGTTATTTTCCTTTTAAGCATATCCATCAATTTGGGATGTTAATATATATTACTTTTGTTTCATAAAATAAAGAAAAAAATTATAAAATTATATCTAAAAGATACGAAAGTTGTTTTATTGGTTCGTTTAAATCAGATACGTTGGCAGTGTTAAGTATTAGTATATCTTTTTGATTGTATACGCTCTTTAGATATATCATACCCTCTGAGTCAATGAAATTCCAAAGATTGTATACTCTCTTGATTTCCTCATTATTTTCTTTATTCCCGATTAGAATCATATTGTATCTTACCCTATCTGAAGCTGCTATTTCGTTATCTGTCCTTACTAGGTTTGCTGGATCTACTTTGACGTTGACAGTTTCCTTTTTAGGTATAAGATCCACTCTTTGTATCTTGTATTTAATGTGGTATCGCTCTTCATCGTATTCTTCAACATAGACTCTAAAGTATCTGTCCGGGCCCCAAAATATNGCGCCCTCTTTTAAGCAGTCAAAGGGTATTGGTTCACAAAGNTCAATCTTTATTGAACGAAGATCTTTTGTACANTCTTGGCATCTATCAACATAAGGATTATAGAGATTGCCATCGTTCATCAAAAATCTTAGTTTCCACNTGGAGCCNTCATTTTGAATGTAGTTGCAGTCACAGTCNTCGATGCANCCGTAATCAGTCAATGTGTAAATATTGAATCTTGCTATCATNTGTTTCTTTATCTCACCATCAATATTCTTTTCTAAATCATGCTCCATCCCAACGAATGCTACATCAGCACCTTCAATTGCAAACTCAACNTCTTCCTTATAATTATCACAATCTAGNTCCTTGTTGTACTCAATTACACATTGGCAATCAGATGACGCTATGNCGGGTGACANGTTTGATCCNGGCGCAGGGGTAAAATGTCTAATTGCAGAGCCNTAAATCTTCCCAGTNTTTTTNTCTTGTAGGAACGCAATAATTCCGCAGTAATTTGTCCCACATAGATTTATTTCTGTNCTGTAAACATCACCATTTTTTAGATCTTTCCAANTTGTATCAGTGACTTTTTCACNNCANTCTGTCGTCCATTTATTNATATTCTGCCAGTATTGTGAATTTATAAGCCCAGTAGCAACAGGAGCACAACANCTGCAGTCAATNCTCCACACATTTAGATATAGTTCTGTGTTTGGTAGATCTTTGTTCAATCTTACAGTTACTAAGGCTTCCCTATCTTTTGNNGTTGTAAATCTCTCAGNATCCATATTAGTGTTTATGATTATGTTTGCATCACAACATCTGCTAGCATTTGCTTCATACGCATTTTTAAACGCTTCATAATATGCATCTTCTGTGTTTGGGNGTATCTTTTGAATGGCTTTGGATTTATTTCCATTGAATATCAAGGTAGGATAACTTAGTGCTGAATTATAGTCATATCCGTACCCATAGATATAGGTATAGGTCCATGCNCCATCATCACCCATGCCAAAATGGTCTTTTGATTTGCTATTGTAAAGCGGATCAGTGCTTGATTCACTCATATTTGAATGGTAAATTATTGGAGTGATATCGCAAAGGTATCCTTCAGTCTTTAATCTGCAAATGGCCTTTGTAGCTGCCAAGGACTCTGCTTGAGTGTTTACAAAGAGTTCAGCTAAAACGTTATCGCAGCAGTTAACTCTCATAATATGTGTTTTAGTGTTGCCTTCAGGATCTGTAACTTCAATTGTANTTTTCTGTTCACCAANATAATATCTTCCAGTTTTATGGTCAAAATTAACAGTAGTTTGGCTCTTGTCCCAGTTGATATCAACTAGTTTAACTTTGTAATTACCATAAGTCTTTGTTTGNCCAACTTTGAATTCCTCATTCCCCCATGTTCTTGGTGTNCCATAGAATATNCTTCCCACAGCCTTGTCTTGGAAAANCTCATCCTTGTTATATTTATACATCCTTAGAAGATTTATCTGGCNATTTAGAAGATTATAACTTGAAGTTTCACTTGAGTAACTCTTTCCCGCAGTTTGAATAAAGTCACCAGGTAATGTTTCCTTTATATCCTCAATCCAATAGTCTAAGTTTTTTAGAAGATTCTTATTTTGGCCAGGTGTTTTACGTGCCCAGGAGAAGTCAATGTAATAAGAGTTTCCATATAGTACTGAGAATGAACTACCCTTCACCTCAAACTCGTAAAGTGAGTAAGGCATTGCTGGGTTTGGAGGAGTTCCATACCATGGATTAATTTCTATGAGCAATGCATTTGTCTTAACACTATTTATTAGCGAGAAGCTATCTGTCATCTTAGCAGCGCTTCCTGCACGTGGCCAACCGCCACTAACTGGTAACAAAGTCCAGTTTCCAGTTGGCCCGTACATCCACAGAGAAGGATTATATAAGGAGTTTGGACAGTCAGAGTTTAAGTAATATATTTGATATCCTGCAACAACAGGGAGATTTTCAAATGTGAAGTTAACATCAGAAATTTTCTTTGTTTTGTTGAATTTAACTATTATTGTAACGGGTGCATAGTTTGGCCCAAAAAAATCATATCCTGTTCTGCCTACAATCCTTGTATTTCTATCGCCATCAAATAAAGCTTCAACACTCTCTACATAGAATGGGCAATTTGGCCAAGCAGGAGCAGGATTTCCANNGGTGTGAGAAGAAATAGGCAGGTGTTGTAAAACTTCTCATTTCCCATACCCAATCTGGATTTGACTTAACTCCAGTGTATCCAAGGGCGACGTTGTCACGATCATCTTCAACTAAGCTTGGCGANTCCCATATGATCTTCTCATCGTTGCCAGTCACGCTATAGTANGTTTCATTGGTGATTTTTGTCACAACTTCTGCCACTTTTTGTATATCTTTTGCAGTTNCCTTTTCNCTNAATACTATTAAAACTTGAGGATTNCCTTTTTCATCGATGAANAAAGATCTCCCNGGNAGATCCTGGGCAGAANANGANGGAATAACAGACAATACGAATGTAACTAATAAAAAAATGGAAATTAATTTTTTCATNTTNTNCACCTCAATTTTGNAAAGAATCGGTATANTTCCACTCGATTCTCATACCATCTGAAACTTTAATATTAGAAATACCAAGTTGGGAGTAATCCCCGTTGATCCAATATTGCCAGTATCTGCCGGTGGATCTATTTTCAGAAAGCCCTTCAATTGANGTCACAAAAACNCCTAGTGACTGTATATTGTAATCAAATTTCATTCCCGATGACTTCATTGCGTCAAAGATTGTNGAATCAATTGGCACCTTAACATCTTTCCATTCTTTTGTATACTTCCCTCCAAAATCAGCAGATATGNTTACTTTAACATTTTTANTATCCTNNGTAGTTGGGATTTTAATNACAGTAGCAGGAGATTCAGATGTAATAGAGATCTCATCTTTTTGNACAAACAGATCCCCNTTANTATCTTTCCATTTTAAGAGTATGAATTGAGAGTTAGCATANTTTTGTAANTTTGNTNGATCTTCTAAAATAAGACCTGCCGCAAATGTTCCTTCTCTCGAAGCCCCCCAAAGCATTAGNACATTNNATCCATTNTGNTTTCCAAAGTATATAATGCCTATATCTTCNCCCNCACTTATCTTTGNNTTTGAGAGTGTAATGTCTTTNGCTGTTATTAGNATCCTATCTTGAGTCTCTTCATACCTCACTCCAAAAGCATTGTTTAGTTCTTTTGTTTTGGAATTTATAGCTGGACCACCTATAACTACAAGAGATTTATTTGACGGCACTTCAAAATCCAAGGAATTAGTATTTAAAATGCCCATTTCCTTNAAGCNTTTTGAAGTTGTATCTCTTGTTANGAGATCAAGTGAATTTGCATTCTTTCCAGTTACAAAAACCGCGCCATTTGAAAAAGCAGATGGCACATTACCTATGTTTTCTGCAAATATTACAGAAGGTAACTGAACAAGTAAAATCATTAANAGAAATACAANAAAGAAGTTACTAAATTTTATTCTTTTCATTTATATNCCCTCCGAATTNATATTACTATGGATGGTGGGNCCATCCATATATATAGTTTTCGGATTAAATGATTAGAAAAGGTTAAATAATACGGATGGCTAGACCATCCAAGGATAATATGCTNGAGCTTACTTATATAAGAAAAAAATCAGTGTTTCANGATGCATCTCCATTTTTAAAGATANCTTGGCTTCTCTCAATTCTTATCATCTCGGTNTTGTTTGAACATCCAATAATATTGTTTATAATATTTTTATCCNCTCTATTAATGGCGGCGATATCAAANATATTTATTGAATGGTCAAAAGTTATGAAACTTGTNGTCTACTTCGTTCCATTTGTCATTTTGTTTAATCTTATAGTGAATGCTAATGGTGAGACNGTNTTNTGGCAGCTGNCTTTTAAAATCCCAATTTTTGGGGTATTAAATATTACGCTTGAAGAGCTTGTNTTTTCTCTAACAATGTGTATAAGAATGGCTGTGATTTTAGGGGCATTTGCAGTATTAAATCTCACAACTGACCCAGATGATCTCTTAAGCGCTATAACAAAATTAAAGCTTCCCTATAGGTCTGTTGTTGTGACATCTCTCTCAACAAAATTCGTTCCTGTTCTCTTCTCTGATCTAAATAATGTACAGGAAGCACAGAGATCAAGAGGTGTTGATTTTTCTAAAGGCAAACTCGAAGATAGGATTAAGAAATATGGGGCAATGTTTTTTCCATTACTCTCTAAAAGCCTTGATAGAAGTGTTCAGATTGCAGAAGCTATGGAAACTAGGGGATTTGGAAGGTATAGCAAGAGAAGCTTTTATAAAGATGTTAAAATTTCCATTTCGGATGCTTTTTTAATAGTCGTATCAATTGCACCCCTAATTGTATCACTTTATATGGCAAGCCAAGGCATAGGAATCTTTAAGTTTTACCAGAGGATTGACCCACTAATAAAATCAAACACAGAAGCATACTTTTTCGTCGCCATATTGTTTTTACAAATTATTCTGTTGCCTCTATTGAAAATCAAAGGATTGATGACCTATGATTGAGTTTAAAGATTTTTCGTTTTACTACCCTAATTGTGAAATTCCTTCGCTTGACAAAATTAATGTTAGAATAGATGAGGGTGAATTCCTTGTCATTACAGGCCCATCTGGTGGCGGGAAGTCTACATTTTTAAGATCGATAAATGGGCTAATACCAAATTTTTATGGTGGGAAAATAAGCGGTGAAGTTTTAGTTAAAGGAAAGAATGTTTCAAAAACTCCTACAAATCAGATGTCAGAAATTGTTGGAATGGTATTCCAAGACCCTGAAAATCAATTAGTCTCAAATCAGGTCGAAAGGGAAATTGCCTTTGGAATGGAAAATCTTTGTTTTTCAAAAGAGATAATGAAAAAGAGGATAGAAGAGTCTCTTGATGCAGTAAATATTTCAAGACTTAGGAACAAAACAATTCATGAGTTGTCTGGAGGGCAAAAACAAAAAGTAGCCATAGCTTCTGCACTTGCAACGCATCCAGAAATATTATTGCTAGATGAGCCGACATCTGAGCTTGATCCAGGTAGTGCCGAGAGTGTCTTAAATGTCATAGAAAAGATAAATGACGAACTTGGCCTAACTATAATACTAGTTGAGCATAGGTTGGAGAGAGTTATCCACCATGTAGACAGGATGTTAATGATTGATAGTGGTAAGATACTTTACGATGGTAGTCCAAGAAAACTCAAATCAAATAATGTTAAAGATTGGAAAGTTGGGATGCCGCCTGTGACAAGGCTAGCCATGAATTTTCAAAAGGAGATAGTGAATAATGGGATACCTCTTACAGTAAAGGAAGCAAGACTATCTCTAAAAGAAGTATTAACTAACCCAAAAAACACAGTTGCATGGGAGAAAAAAGAAAGCTCAAAAAGAGTTACACTTTCCATGGACAAGGTATTCTTTTCATATGATGGAGAAAAAGATGTCTTAAAAGACATCTCATTTAATGTTTTTGAGGGCGATATGATCGCCCTTATGGGAAAGAATGCAAGTGGAAAGACGACACTTGTAAAACTTATGAATGGACTTATTAAACCAAGAAAAGGCAAGATCCTTCTATTTGGTAAGAAAATAAGTGATTACCCATTAGAGGAATTGATACAAAAGGTAGGTATAGTGTTCCAGGACCCCAATCTTCATCTTTTCAATGACACAGTCCAGAAGGAAGTTGAATTTGTTTTAAGAAACCTCAAGGTTGATGAGAATCTTATTAAAAAGAAAACTGAAGAAATATTAAAGTATTTTAAAATCTATCAATATAAGGATAGCTACCCACATGATTTGTCTGGTGGAGAGAGGCAGAGGGTCGCTTTGGCTTCTGTTTTAGTATCCGACCCTGAAATACTAATATTAGATGAGCCTACAAGAGGTATGGATTATTATTTGAAAAGAGAGCTAATAAGCTATTTGAGGGAAAAGGCAAAGACAGTGATAATGATAACTCATGATATAGAAACTGCAGCGGAATTTTCAGATAGGGTAATTCTGCTAAGTGAAGGTAACATAATCTCTGATGGAGGTAAAAGAGATGTACTTTCAAAAGCGCTTCTCTTCTCCCCCCAGATAAATAGGCTAATCCAACCTTATGCAAAATTTGGCATACCAGACGACACTCTAACTGTTGAAGAGGCTTTAGAGGTGATTGGATAAAGCTAAATGATGTCTTTCCCTTAGTGTTCATTGCGATTGGAATCGCACTCTTTGGTGGTGGATTACTGTATGATGACTCTAGGACAATAGTTAAATTATGGCCATATGAGGTAATTGGGATATTTATATTCGTTATACTTGCATTTGTGTATCAGTTTGAAAAAAAGGAGTTTAGTACAAAACAGCTTACCTTGATTGCTATGCTTTCTGGAATGTCAGCAGTATTAAGAGTACCATTTTCAAATTTTCAGGGAATTCAGCCTTGTACAACACTCATAATCTGCTCCGGACTTGTATATGGTCCAATAGCAGGATTCTTTGTCGGAGCCCTAACCCCATTTGTTTCTAATTTTTTTCTAGGTCATGGGCCTTGGACACCATTGCAGATGATGGGTTGGGGATTACCAGGACTCACTGCAGGGTATATCAGTAAAAAAAAAATTGATTTTAGATTAATCATAGTATTCTCAATTGGGTGGGGATTTCTATATGGTTGGATAATGAATATATGGCACTTTGCATTCTTTGTAAAACCCCACACTTTTGAAACATTTATCAGAACATATGTATTGAGTATTGGCTGGGATGTTAGTCATGCAATTGGAAATGGCATGTTCACTGCAATAATAGGAGAACGTACAATAAAAATATTAACGCGTTACAAAAATAGATTTTCAATAGAAAGAATATAATATTTCTTATCTCGTACGCATGAAAGGAAATATTATAAGGCTCAAAGTATAGAGTTAAGTTATCACTAGAGTAATACAGTCACATATAAAAAAAAGTTAGAAGAACTAAGTAAAGCTTTTCAAGTGTTTCAGAAACAAAATCATATCTTAGTATTAAGAATTATGATATTAGTCTTCTAAAGAAAGAACTGGATAATAATACTGTACCTCTTATCAGAAATTGTGGATGGNCATGATGTATCTGTTATAATGACAATGCANGATATTAATTCCGCCCTAAGATTTTCAGACAAATTCATCTTTTNAAAAGGGGGNATGNTNGATTCAGTTGGAGGCCACGATATAATTACTCCAAAATTAATTAAAGAAGTATATGGTGTNGANGTCTANATTAAGGAGCACGATGNNTACCCGTTTGTTATTCCAGTGGGGAGGAAAAATAATGGAGCATATTAAAAANATAGGAACAGTAAAAAATAATTTTANGGAGCAAGTAGACCCAAATATATTAAGAAAGACNGAGAGTANAATCATAGTAGACAAAGATTTTGAAGATGGNCTATATAAGATAGAGGANAGCAGATANCTCCAGGTAATGTTTGTTTTTCATCTTTCTAAGGATTTTGANCTTATTGGCCCTAGNTATGGGGGNGAAGTNAAAGGTGTTTTTGCTTCTAGAAGCCCACGAAGGCCGACAAATATAGGCCTAACTACGGTAGAGNTATTGGAAAGAAAAGGTAACGAGCTTCTAGTAAAGGGACTTGANGCAATNGATGGAACACCTGTTATTGATATAAAACCATACTCTGCTTTTCTNGATGAAAAGGGTCAAGAAACTGAAAATCTAAANTATNTAAANAACAATCCAAGATCAGATATAACTANNTACATTGCCGAGAAGGATTT
>LNJB01000021.1 GCA_001587595.1 Candidatus Methanofastidiosum methylothiophilum | reverse complement strand
TTTACAAAACAACTCAGAGATAAGCTTTGAAACGCTAGGCAAAGAGTTGGGTGTCTCAAAATCAACTATCCATTATAGGGTAATGAATCTAAAGGAAAGGGGTATCATCAAAAAATTTGCTGCAATTTTGGACCCTGAAAAACTAGGTATGGGCATACTTGCTGTGTCTTTGATAAGGGCCCATTATAATCCCGGATATGTTGATTATATAGGTGACAAGCTCAAGAACATCCCTGGTGTTTGGGGCGTATATTTCCTTATAGGAGAGCATGATTTTGTTGTTTTAATACGTGCAAAAGATAAAGATGACCTCAATAGAATAGTTGAAACTTTTATTTCTATGAAAGAGATTGAAAGATCCAACACACATGTCATAATAAAAAAGATAAAAGAAGATATTCGGGTTGATATCTAATTATAAAAAAAGAATAATATAATAAAATTAATCTTTTTCTGGCCAGAATCTCTCTGTAATAATCTTATCCTGGGTGTAGAAGTTAACTATNGCTTTTCCCTGTGCCTTTATATCTGCAAATTGNGAGTTCTTCATTCCNCCGAAAGGTAAGAATGCNACTGGAGCAGGTATACCTATGTTAACACCTATCATCCCAGCTTCGGCTTTAAGCTTAAATTCCCTTGTCCAGTATCCATTTTGAGTGTAGATTGAGGCACCGTTACCGTATTGGTGTCTGTTGATAAATCCAATCGCTTCATCAAGTGTATTTGCCTTCATTATGCATACTACTGGTCCGAATATTTCAGTCTTGTGAATCTCCATGCCTTCCTTAACATCGGCAAAGATTGTTGGTCCAATGAAATGTCCGCCTTCGTTTCCAGGTACCTTGATACCTCGTCCATCGAGTAGTAATTTTGCACCTTCTTTTACACCCACGTCAATCATCTTGTTGATGAAATTAAAGGCGTGTTTTGAAATCACTGGGCCCATCAGATTTGGCTCTTCAGCGTACCTTGGATCAAGAGGATCAGCAACTATTACTTCCTTTGCAGCCTCTGTGAATTTTTCACAGATTGTGTTATACATCTCATCCCCCACACCAACTAGTACAGAAGATGCCATACATCTCTGACCTGCACAACCAAAGCATGATGTCATCATATTTCTTATGACTTCATCTATTTTGGCATCAGGCATTGCGATAAGATGATTTTTTGCACTCCCCATTGCCTGGAATCTCTTGTTGTTTCTTGCACATTTTTCTGCTACAGTCCTGCACACATTTGTTGATCCTACTAAAGAAAATCCTTTAACTTTGGGATTTTCAATGAATGCATCGGCAACTTCCCTGTCTCCATTAACAACGTTGTATACTCCGGGGGGTAGGCCTATCTTATCCATGTATTCTGTAATCTTAATCATAGTCCCTGGGACCTGTTTTGACGGCTTTACTATAACAGTGTTTCCTGTTGTTATTGCATATGGTATAAACCAAAATGGGACCATAGCTGGAAAGTTGAAAGGAGCTACTACTGTGAAAACTCCCATTGGAAGTCTTAAAACTTCACCATCAATCCCAAAAGAAGTCCCTATTATTTTATCGCTCTGTTGAAGCATTGGCATTCCACAGGCGACCTCTATATTTTCAAAACATCTTTTCATCTCAGCTCTTGCATCTGGAAGGGATTTTCCCATCTCCTCTACCAAGATCCTTGATATTTCTTCTTCGTTTTCCATTAGTAAATCTCTTAGCTTGAACAAGGGTTTCGCCCTTCTTGGGCCAGGCATCTGACTCCAAGATAGATACGCTTCATGGGCAATGTCAATGGCCTTATCGGCCTCAGATTTTTTTGAAAGCGGTACTTTCGCTATTACTTTACCAGTACTTGGATTTTCAATATCTACGTATCCATTGTTTTCAGGTTCAACCCATTTTCCGTTTACATAGTTTTTGTAAACTTTGACATCCATTTAACTGCCTCCATATTTCTAAAACGTTATTTGGAACTAATTTTAAGTTATTTAGCTAACTTTGACTTATTTCCAGACTATATATAAAATTTTCGATTGGAGCTAATAAGCATATCGAAATAACTAATTGTCATATAAAAAGTTAAGAATATATATTTAAAACTTTTGGTACTTTTCATGTGATTAGATTGTAGTAAAACTTATAATATTGTTTAATCCCTTTTAAACGTGGTTACAGAGGCACACCTAAAAAATAAAATCAGCAAACCTTTGAAAAATAAGGGGAAGCTTATTGCTTTAAGGAAAGCTTTCAAAACAACAAGAGAAAGACAAGAGGAAAATATCTCATTGTTTCCTGATTTAGAGCAAAGAATAAATAGACTGAAGCAAACAAGGGATTTTTCAATTGGTAACAAAGAGCTCCTGTCCCAAGCAATTAAAAAATTTGAGAATAACGGCTTTAGAGTTTTTTATGCTGACACCAAAAAAGATGCTGTTGACTTTATATTAAAAGAGATTGGCGAAGAAAAATTAGTTGTGAAATCTAAATCTAATGTAACTAAAGAAATTGGGCTTCATGAATATTTAGAAAAAAATGGAGTAGAGGTTATAGAAACAGATCTTGGAGATTATATACTCCAACTCTCCAAAGAAAAGCCTGCACATCCCACAGGTCCTGCATGTCACCTGTCTAGGCATGAAATAGCAAAAATATTTTCAGACTCTTTTGGGAAAAATTTTGAACCTGATCCCCTAATTCTCACAAAGTTTGGTAAAGAAAAAATTAGAGGATACATTGAAAAATCAAAAATAGGGATCACAGGTGCAAATGCCTTATGTGCAGAAGAGGGTGCGGCTGTAATAATAAATAACGAAGGCAATATAAATCTTGTTCAGATGCGAGAAAAAAAGCATATCATAGTAACTTCAATAGACAAAATTTATCCGAACATTGAAGAAGCTATCAACATGGTAAAGCTATGCACTTATTACGCAACAGGCGCCCCAATAACTTCGTACATTGAGATAATATCAGGGGTGTCAAAAACTGCAGATATAGAAAAAATGCTGTTTAAGGGTATGCAGGGGCCAAACGAAGTCATACTAGTTTTAGTTGATAATGGGAGGACAGAAGCCTTTGCCAAAGGATATAAAAATCTGTTTTACTGCATAGGGTGCGGCAATTGCCTACTAGATTGCCCTGTTTATCATGTTGTTGGAAACGAATACGGGTATAAGGGATATCTTGGTGGGAGAGGAGCTTCTGCTTCATTCTTTCTAGAAAATCCAGAGGCAGCCTTAGAAAATGGTCTTTTCTTCTGTACAACTTGTAATAATTGTGAGGTTTCATGCCCCGTAGATATAGGCAATGCAGACTATTCAGAAAGATTAAGAGAAGAAATATCTTTGGCAGGATTATCTTTCCCTACCCACAATCAGGTGCTTGAAAACATAAAAATGACCAAGAATCCCTTTGGGGATACATCAAAAAAACAAATCAAAGAAGGAAATGAAGTGGTATATTACAGGGGATGCATGGCGTTATACAGGGAAAAAAATATAGCAGATTCCACGATAAAGCTCCTTGAAAAATTAAACGTTTCTTATGCACTTATCGATGAGGTGTGTTGCGGTTCAGTTGCATTGAGGACTGGTAACAAAAAAATAGTTAAAGAACTTGCAAAAGAAAATTTTGAAAAAATTAAAAAAACTGGCGCTAAAACGGTAATATTTTCATGTGCAGGATGCCTTAGGGCTTTCATGAAAGACTATCCTGATTTAAATGATACTAATTTGGAATTTCTTCACTCTTCCCAATACTTCCTTCAAAAGATTAAGGAAGGTAAACTAAAACTTAAGGACGGCAGGAAATTAAAAGTGACCTTCCACGATCCATGTCATATGGGCAGGCATCTAAAGATTTATGAAGAGCCAAGAGACGTATTAAAGAGATTGCCAACCATCGAATTTGTTGAAATAAATAACTCTAAAGAAAATTCTAGGTGCTGCGGTGCCGGGGGAGGAGTTAAATCTATCTTCGGAGAGCTTTCTGTTTCTATGGCAAAGGAAAGAATTGACGATGCTAGAGATGTAGGAGCCAAAATTATTGTTTCAACATGCCCTTTCTGTAAGAGAAATTTAAATGATTCTTTAGAAATGGAGGTTATTGATTTATCTGAACTTCTTTTAGAGTATTCTATTTAATAAGATATCTATTGTATAGAACTTTATCCTATATTTATTAATTATTAATGTCTTTTGTTTTAATATTTTATTGATTATTAGAAATACTTATAAAGGGTTAGCTAATTAGGTAACTAGTCGATATAATATAATAGAATATGAGGAGTTAAAAATGGGATCTGTAAAGGGAAAGTCTCTTGAAGGGCTATTAACAGAATTTAGAAGATTTTACCCTTCAACAGCATTTAAAGAGAATGCCAATATTAACAGTAAAGAAGCAATAGAAAATGCAACTAAAGATCCAGAAAAATTCTGGGAAAGCTATGCTTCTGAACTTCACTGGTATAAAAAGTGGGACAGAGTGCTTGATTGGAATCCGCCTTACTCGAAATGGTTTGTTAATGGAGAACTAAATGTTTGTTACAATTGCGTTGATAACCACATTAAAAATGGTAGGAGGAATAAAGCTGCAATAATATGGGAAGGTGAGCCTGGAGACACTAAAACTCTTACCTATTGGGACCTTTATAGAGAGGTAAACAAGTTTTCTAATATTTTAAAAAAACTCGGTGTCAATAAAGGGGATAGAGTTGCAATTTATATGCCAATGATCCCTGAGGCCGTAATTGCCATGCTTTCATGTGCAAGGATTGGCGCAATACATATGGTTGTATTTGGAGGATTTAGTTCTGAAGCATTGAGGGATAGGATAAATGATTGCAAGGCAAAATTATTGATCACTGCAGATGGCGGCTATAGGAGAGGGAGCCTTATACCATTAAAACATGATTCAGACTATGCCGTTAAGGATACACCATCCATTGAAAATGTTTTGATTATCAAGAGGGGTGAGTTCCCTCTTAGAATTAAGAAAGGTAGAGACATTTGGGTACACGACCTTGAAGAAGAAGTTGACCCATACTGTGAACCTGAACACATGAATTCTGATGATAGCCTATTCATTTTATATACTTCAGGCACAACAGGTAAACCAAAAGGAGTTCTTCATTCTACTGGCGGTTACCTAACTGGGGCGTATACCACTAGCAAATTAATATTTGACTTGAAAGACGAAGACGTTTTTTGGTGTACCGCTGATGTAGGGTGGATAACTGGGCACAGTTACATCGTTTATGGACCCCTTGCTGTAGGGGCTACATTATTCATGTATGAGGGGGCGCCTGATTGGCCAGAAATGGATAGATATTGGAGGATTATAGATAAATACGGAATTACAATATTCTACACCGCACCAACTGCAATAAGGGCTTTTATGAAGGCAGGCACAGAATATCTGAAGCCCTTCTCACTTGATACATTAAGACTATTAGGAAGTGTTGGGGAACCGATAAATCCTGAAGCATGGATTTGGTACTATACCCATATCGGGAAGAAAAGATGTCCAATCATTGATACTTGGTGGCAGACGGAAACTGGGATGATCATGATAACTACACTTCCAGGCTACCATACAATGAAGCCTGGGCATGCAGGATTTCCTTTTCCAGGCGTATCTCTTGATATTTTGAATGAAGCAGGGGAGCCTGTAAAGCCTGATGAAGGAGGGTACCTTGTTTTGAAACGTCCATGGCCATCGATGCTAAAAGGAATATATGGGGATGAAGAGAAGTATCTAGATAGTTACTGGAGCAAATGGAACGGAAAGTATTACTTTACTGGTGATGGTGCTAGAAAGGATACTGAAGGATACTTAATGCTCCTTGGCAGGGTGGACGATGTTCTTTCTATAGCAGGCCATAGGGTAGGGACTATGGAAGTTGAAAGTGCTTTGGTATCCCATCCAACAGTTGCAGAAGCCGCTGTTGTAGGGATTACTCATGAAATCACAGGACAGGCAATAGTAGGATTTGTTGTATTGAGGGATGATGCTGATAAAGACTTTGATCTAGAAGATTCGATAAGAGAGCATGTTGTGAAAAAAATTGGGCCAATAGCTAGACCCAGAAAAATAATATTCTCAAACGAATTACCAAAAACAAGAAGTGGGAAAATAATGCGAAGGCTTCTAAAAGACATTGCAGAAGGCAAAGTTACAGGGGATACAACAACACTTACTGATCCAGATGTTATCGAAAATCTGAAGAAACAATATGAAACAATTGAAGGTTAAAATTTTAAATTATCTTCAAAGTCCCTTACTTTATCTTTTTTCCTTTTTTCTAAATACTTATATACAATTGAATGTGGTTTTCCTTCCAAGATCATTTCTAAAGCTTCTTTGGCATCAGCAACACCATCGAAATCCCCTATAATGGATACTGTTTTTCCATAAACACATATATCGGTATTTGTGAGATCTTCAATTGTCTTTCTGGTGCTCCCGTCCTTTCCAATTATTCTGCCTCTTTGTCTTTCCCATGCCTTGGAAGATTTACCTAAGTAGTCTGGGAGGTAGAGCATTTCAAAGATATTATGATCGCTAAATATTTTTGAAGCCTTCTCAAAAGGGAATCCTCTCCCTATGGCCCTAACAATATCTCTTGCTTTCCATAAATTTAGGGGTTCTGCAGCACCGTCCTTTTGATAAATGTTGACAAGACCTTCTTCACTATCAATTTCAAGCTTTATTGAAAGTTTCTTCTCAATTACTCTCTTTATCTCACCTTCTTTTCCAATGAGGACACCTAATCTATCTTGAGGTATCTTAACAAATTCTTCACTCATTTAAAATCCCTCCTAACGTTTCGTCAACATTTGGCACTTCAAAGTAGTTTGAAAAGTATCTAAAGATATTTTCTAAATCTCTTTTAAGAAAATCTTGGACCATAATGTTATTTTTTATCGTTCCTTGGGCAAAGTCGATAAAGTAAATCTTTTTACCCATTAGGATGTTATATTCACTTAGATCGGCATGGACTAATCCCGCCTCGTATAACTTTCTAACACTATCAATAATATTATTAAAGTCTTTTTCGGGATCTGTTGATCCTTTTTCTTTTAAAGTAGGATATGATTTCATGTTTTTACCCAAGAATTCCATGATTAATACGTTATTTCTTACTATTATTGGTTTTGGTGCATTAATGACCCCATTTGCTATTTTCATATTCTTGAACTCTCTTTTTGCCCAAGCAAATACGGTATTTCTCTTATCATTTTTTGTATAATAGAATCTTGGATCCCCAACAAGATACGAATACATCTTATTAAAGTTAGAAGTTGCAATACGGTAAATCTTAACTGCTATTTCTTTTCCTTTTTCATCTTTCCCATAAAAGACATTTGCTTCCTTTCCAGTTGCGATTTCACCATTTAAAGATTCAATATACCCATTATTCATAAGCTTAAATAGTGTGAGGCGAGTTGATTGATCAAAAACTTCGTCTCTAACTTTAAAGATATCAGAATCTTTATGTATCCTCTCATACTTTAGACCCTTAATATCTTTTTTTCTTTCATATATATCTATATGATCTTCAATATTGCCCATAATCTAAAGAGTCATGTAGCCGTTATCAATTAGCCATTTAGTTTGGGTCCTTGAATATCGGTAGATGATATTTCCTCTTTCGTCACCCTTAATCTCCCACGGTTCAACTAGGACTACCATTCCCATTTTTATCCATAGTCTCCTCTTAAATTTCCCTGGAACTGAGCAAATTCTTTCTTTTCCATCGGTGCATCTTACTTTCATTCTGCCTGCTCCAAGCATCTGATCGACGACGCCCAAAACTTCTCCTTTTTGAGGTGTTCTAGTTCTCTGGACCTGTTCCTCTTCACTAGCACCTGGTTCATATTTCAGATAATCCCTCCTATATAGCTCGTATCTCACTTATAATCTCAACAAGATAATCGACAACAGATTTTTTCAAATCCATCGGATGAACTTCCTTAGCTAGGTAAGCTCTCTCAAATGAATCGTAAGAATCAAACTCTACATTGCCCCCATACTTTTCTGGTCTTTTTATCTCAAAAGCACCGGTAATTTTTGGGAATAGTATAAGACGGGCTATTTGGAGTAGAGGATTCTCTTCCTTTACGCCAACAGGGCAATACGCTTTATTAATTTTTTCCTTTATGGCATCTTCTCCATCCCTAATAGAAATCATACTATCGGGCTTAGAAGAGCTCATTTTATCCCCAGGGCCGGTAAGTGATGAAATAAGCGGGGTATGTAAACATACAAATTCCTTGTAATTAATTTTTGAAGAAAGTTCCCTGCCAAGCATATGAATCTTTCTCTGCTCAATCCCTCCGATTGCGACATCCACTCCCAAATATTTAATATCGACAATCTGTAAAAACGGGTATAGGACTTGAGAAACTCTTGCATGTTCAATGTCCCTAGCAATTACCTGCATACTCCTTAGTGCTCTATTGATAGTTGTATCTAAAGAAAGTGTGAACACATCATCAACGTACTCTAATGATCTTTCAAAAGAAGAACCCAATATATATTCTGCTGATCTCAATCCAAATGCCTTAAACGTTTCTTCCCATATTGAGGTCTGCTCATGTATCCATTTCCAGTCCCCTTTTCTATTAAGCCACGTGTGCCAATCAGCAAATAATACCTTTACTTTAAATCCTGCTTTTTCCATGTCTTTTAGTTTTGACATTGTCACAAGATGCCCAAGATGGACATCACCTGAAGTTTCGTAGCCACAATAGCATACTGGTTCACTTTTCATTGTCAATAAATTTCTTAGCTCATCTTCCGTAACAATTTCTTCAGTATTTCTAGTAATAATCTCTAATCTATCGTCCATGTTGAACACCTTAATTATTAGTATTTATTTCTTTCTCATTTTAATAAATTTAAGATAAAATAATAAGTAAATAAATTTAGGAACATCTATTGCCGTAAAATGCGACTTCTCATCACCATAGATAGTTTCAATTGGAACTTCCTTGACCTTCATATGTAGCTTTCCCACATAGTATAAAATTTCTGTTTCTATGTTGTATCTTTCTGACTCTAAATGCATTTTTTCTAAAAACTCTTTTCTGACAGCCCTATAACCTGATTGAGTATCTTTTATATTAACGCCAAAGAACAATCTTATCAAAGCAGAAGATGCTTTATTTGAAAATTTTCTAGCTACAGGCATACTGCTTATGTCCCCTAATAGTCTTGAGCCTATGGTGATATCCATTCCATCATTTCTGATAGGCCCAATTAGTTTATCTATATCTTCTGGATTGTGTTGGAGATCTGCGTCAAGAAAGATAATAATGTCTCCTTTGGCTTCTTTAATTCCAGTTCGCATAGCCCTTCCTTTACCGTAGTTAACTTCATGGGTCACAACCTTTGTACCAGTTTTTTTTGCTACTTCTCCAGTGTTGTCCGTGCTCCCATCGTCTACTATTATGATCTCAAAAACGTTTTTTGGTATCCTCTTAACGACTTCATGAAGACTTTTCTCTACGTTAAATGAAGGGATAACTACTGAAACTCGTTCCATAGAAACGCAATAAAAAGAAGGCTTATAAATCTTAAGATAATAGACTGTATCTCTTAGAGCATACTTAGCCAATTCAATCAATATCAATAAAAAGTTTTATAAGGCAATGAAAAGGCTTTAAGAAAAAGGTGAATCCATGAAGAGAAGAATAAAAAATCTTTTGAGGAGCATCAAGAAAAGTGGAGCGTATCCTCAGAAGGTAAATTTCAAAAAGAGAAAGAAAGAGAAATATTACCCAGCGCTCAGAAGCTAAACACAACTTTTTTAAAATATATTTTAATTAATTTATGGGTTCATTAGACATATGGGTAGTTAGAATAAGACAATTTTGGATTGAAATCGCATAGGAATTATTGAAGTAAAAGCAATAATTTCAGTGTTAATCGTAATTACCTTAAATGTATCCATCAAATCGTATATTTTATATCCTTCTATATCCTTTTCATTATCGGTGTTAACATGAAAGATGGCGTATTTTATGGAAAAGGAGTAAATAAAGTAAAAAACGAATATCCCGAAATTTATGAAGCATTGGTAAAGCTAGACGAAGCAGTTTTTACTGGAAGGGTATTGGAATATAGGACTCAAAAACTTGTGGCTTTGGGAATAACAGCAGCCAGATCTGATGAAACTGCGACAAAAAGACAGATGATTTCAGGCATGAATGAATTTAATATAACTAAGGATGAAATAGTTGACGTTTTAAGGGTCGTTTTATTAACTGCAGGTATGCCTGCATTCAATAAAGGAATGAGAATCTTAGATGAGATAGAAAAAAAGTAATTAGTTTATTTATTTATTTTTTCAAAACTCAATTCTTATATATAACAAAAGTATAACAAGATATGAGATAGATTACTATGAAAGGTGTAGAAATATCCTGCCCGCATTGTAATAAGAAGATATTAATCCCAGAAAGCACTTTAGTTAAGATTATAGAAACGTATCAGAAAGATAAGGTAGAAGAAACTCCACCCGAAATTTCAATCCCTATAGAAGAACCAGAAGAAGAAATATCCATTCAAAAATTAGAGTGTGAACTTACCTCAAAGAAAGAGCAACTAGCCGAGGTTATGGTAAAGCTTGAAAGAAATCAAGCAGATTTTACAAGGGTTGTTAAAAGGAGCATTAAGCCAGAGGATATGTATCGGATACAAAAAGAGAGAACAATTCTTATGCAAAAAGCAAAGGATCTTCGGGAAGAGATTGCATCAATAAATATCCAAATGGGCAAGCAAGAAAGTAAATCAAATAGGGTGAAGTATCTTTAATCTTTTATTTTCATTGTGCTGCTTTTAGTAAGGAAAATACTTTTGAATTGCCAGTAGTAAAGATTTTATAGTTCTCCATTTTCATATAAATGGCGATAAAATGATATGTAAAAATTGCAATAAAGATATAGATGATTCGGCAAAGTACTGCCCTGAATGCGGCAGTTCAACTGGGAGTAGAGATGAATTTTATGTTGATTCAGACCACCTAATAGAGGAGATAAAGAAGATTATTGATGAAGGTATTGCAACAAGAATCATTATAAAGGATGAAAATGACAAGACACTGCTTGATATACCTCTTGCTGCAGGATTAGTTGGAGCATTAATTGCACCATGGCTTGCTGCACTTGGAGCAATAGCGGCACTAGTTGTAAAATGCAAGATAATTGTAGAAAAACCAAATTGAATTTTACCTTTTAATATAATAAATTATTTAAACTAGTTAATCTTTTACGGAACAGGTGAAAAAAATTGAATACATCTGAAGATATCACTATTATTGAAACTAAAAAGATTGATGTTAACGGCCCTATTATAATAGAAGGCGTTCCAGATATGGGTCTTGTGGGGTCAATTGCTGTAAGCCACATGGTTTTGGAGCAAAATTTTGAAGAAGTTGGATATATTAAATCTGAACTTTTTCCACCTGTAATGGTAGTTCATGAGAGAAAAGTTTTAAATCCCGTCAGAATATTCCAAAAGGAAAAGTTTATTGTCATCTTATCAGAAATCCCAATTGATCCAAAAGTAGGGTATATTCTAGCAAAGAGGCTCACTGAGTGGTACAAAGAAAAAGGTGCAGAGCTTATCATCTCAATAAGTGGTACTCCAATTCAAGAGAGAATAGATATCGAAGAACCTGAAATCTTTGGTACTTCGAATAATAAGGCTATACTAGAAAAAATGGAAGAATCTGGAGTTAAAGTCCTTGAGGAAGGATTCATATCTGGTTTTTATGCATTAATTCTCAAAAATTCAATTGAATTAAATCTAAATTCATCCATATTATTGGCCCAGTGTTATCCAAGCTACCCAGATCCGGGTGCTGGGGCCTCAGTCCTCAAAGTATTGAATAAAATGCTCAATTTGAACATAGACACCAAACAATTGATTGATCAAGCCGAAGAATTAAAGGTAAATTACAGGGCTTTAATGGAGCAGACAAATGTATCCATGCAGAGTGAGCCTAAAGTAGAAGTGCCAACTATGTACAGGTAGATCCTATGNTAAAAAGGTACTATATTATCAAAGAAACTGCAAATAATTCAGTTAGGCATACCTATTGGCAGATCAATTACTGTGGATGCAACAACGTTGAGCCTTTGGCAGAATTTAGNGACACAAAAGAAGCTCTGTTTGTNACTCTTGACATGCCGTGTGTAGAAAAAGAAAAGATTGAGGTAACATCAGAAGAAAACTGTGTTAGGATTTTCGCACCNACAAGAAAAGGATTCTGCTACAATAAAGACATCAATCTTCCTTTTTCAACTGATCCAGAAAAAGTTTCTGCNGCTTTCAGAAAAGGCGTATTACTCCTTGAAATACCAAAAAAAATAAAGCACTATAAAATAGAAATAAAATAGATTATTTTTTGTCTATGAAGCTGTTCTTATTTTTTTGTCAGCTCATCAAGTATTCTCATACCTTTTGTGAAGGCAGGCTGTCCGGAAAGTAAAAGTACTACTCTTAGTACATCTGCTATCTCTTCTTGAGTAACTTTTAGCTCTTTCATAGTGGAGCGCATCTGTTTTTCTGTTGCAGTTTCATCACAGTGTGCTGCAGTAATACCAATTGCAATTAGCTTCTGTGTTTTGTAATCAAGAACTTTCCCAGTATATACAACTTCATTTAAATCTGCTATAACATCGTAGATTTCTTTATATTCTCTTTTTACNTTACCCATTCCTTTTCCATAAAATATATGGTCTTTCATTTTATCACAAGTGTTTAATTGATTTAATCTATATAAACGTAATTATTTTAGAAAATAATCAAAAGACATTTAATCAACTATTNCATTTTTAGGTTATGGAGGAGCTTTTACTTCTTTCTATTGGATTTGGGGTGGGATTATCCGGAGCTATNGCCCCCGGACCATTATTCACGGCCACAATAAAAGANACCTTAAAGTACGGGCCTCTCACAGGTCCAATGATGTGNATTGGGCATTTATTTGTAGAAATCTCAATAATACTCGGATTAGCNCTNGGTGTTTCCTATGTTATCAATATCCCTATAGTACGTGCATTGATAGGGGTTGTTGGTGGAATTGGATTGCTCTACCTTGGTTATCAAATGATTAAAGAAAGAAAGAAATTTGAAAGTATTTCAGAGGAGTCAATTAAAAATATAGGTGCCAACACAAGGGAATTAAAAAACGATCTTTTGCCTCCTATTAAGACAGGATTTGTGTTCACGATTTTAAATCCTGCAATGTTTATCTGGTGGTTTACAATTGGAAACAGTCTTATAATGAGGGGACTTGCAATAGGATTTATGGGTGTATTTATGTTGTTTATTGGGCATTGGTTTGCAGATGTTTCATGGTATACCTTTCTATCAGTTTCATTATCCAAAGGCAAGAAGTTTATAAGCAAAAAAGTCTATGAGGTAATTCTTTTAGCTTGTGGAATTTTTTTACTGTACCTAGGAATTACTTTTTTATATGAATCCATTCCATATTTTAGCAACTATATCTAATACTTTTATACTTATAATTGTTAATATTATTATATGCTTGAAATAGACGGTAGTTTTGGTGAGGGTGGGGGCCAGATACTTAGGACATCCCTAGCACTATCAGTTTTAAAGAGAGAGCCAGTCCACATCTTTAACATAAGAAAAAACAGGCCAAAAGAGGGATTGTCCCACCAGCACACAAAGACTATATCTGCAATAGCTGAATTAACAGGCTCAAATGTCCTAGGCAACTCCCTTTATTCTACTGAAATTAAATTCACACCAAAAAATGAATTCAAGAGAAAGATAACAATTGATATTGGGACTGCCGGAAGTATCGCTTTATTATTGCAGTCTTTAATGACATTTTTACAGTTTTTAGAAAATAAAACAACTGTTGGGGTCTATGGGGGAACTAATGTACCTTGGAGTCCGCAGGTGGACTACCTAAAAGAAGTAACTGTGCCAACTTTGGAGAGAATGGGCTACAAGATTAAAATTATAGAAGTACAAAGAGGCTACTACCCTGAGGGCAGAGGCTATGTCGAGATAGAAGTCAATCCAATCAAAAAACTAAAATCGATTCAAATAGATAAATTTGAAAAATCACAAAAGATTGGTGGTGTTTCTTATTCGACAAATCTCCCTGAAAATGTGGCTGAGAGGCAAAAGAAATCTGCAAGAGGATTGATTTTTAGAGAAGGAATCACGCCAAATATCAAATTAGAAATAAAAAAAGATTCAAGTAATAGGATGGGCTCTGGCATCTTCTTATTTTCTAGGGATAAAAACTCAATTATAGGAGATGGTGCGCTTGGAGCAAGGGGGAAGAGAGCAGAAGAAGTTGGGGAGGAAGGTGCAAGGCGATTCTTAGAGAAATACTCCAGTGGGTGTGATCATCATCTATCTGATCAGATAGCTCCATATATGGTGCTTGCAAAAGGGAGATCTTCTATCTTCGCAAAGCAAACTTCCCATTTAGAAACAAACTTATCAATTTTAGAAAAATTTTATGATGTTAAGTTTTTATGGGAGGACGACTTATTGGAAGTAGAAGGTGTTGGATTTCATAATACTTATATAGATTAAATCTTTACAGGTTAGGGGTGAGGGAATGAGTGAATTGAAAAAAGTATCTGAATTTATTTATGAGATTGAAAAAAAAGGCGAGATGAATGTGCCTGCGAGAATATATGCTGACGATGCATTAATCACAAAAATGAAAGAAGATCTTACGTTAAAGCAAGCTCAAAATGTATCGTGTCTTAATGGAATTGAAGGATATTCTTTTGTCATGCCAGATGGCCATCAGGGGTATGGATTTCCCATCGGGGGAGTTGCGGCGATGGATTATGAAAGTGGAATTATATCCCCAGGAGGCGTAGGTTACGATATAAATTGTGGGGTCAGACTCCTTAAATCAAATTTAACCCATGATGATGTATTTGAGCAAAGAAAGGAAATAATTGATCATATTTTTAAAAATGTTCCTTCTGGCCTTGGATCCCAAGGTAAGGTAAAACTATCCTCTAAGGATCTGGATGAAGTTCTTATGGTTGGTGCTAAATGGGCAGTTGAAGAGGATTACGGCTGGAAAAAAGATCTTAAAAATATTGAAAGTGAAGGCAGTGTGGAGGGAGATCCAACAAAAGTTAGTAACAATGCAAAAAAAAGAGGGGCGCCTCAACTTGGAAGTCTTGGCAGCGGCAATCATTTCCTTGAAATGCAGATTATAGATGAAATTTTTGATGAAAAAATCGCATCTGGATTTGGGCTCAAAGAAGGGCAGATTTGTTTTATGATGCATACTGGATCTAGGGGTTGTGGACACCAGATATGTTCTGACTACATCCAATTAATGGAAGGTGCATACAAGAAATACAACATAAAAATACCTGATAGGGAGTTAGTTTGTGCTCCAATCCATTCAAAAGAGGGTGAAGATTATTTTAAGGCCATGGGATCAGGCGCCAATTTTGCATGGGCAAACAGGCAGATGATAACGCACTGGATAAGAGAGTCTATTGGTAGTGTGATTAAACAAGATCCAGAAGATCTAGGATTGGATGTTCTTTTTGATGTGGCCCATAATATTGCAAAGATAGAAAAGCATAATGGCAAAAAATACTGTGTTCATAGAAAAGGTGCTACAAGGGCATTTTGGAAAGGGAGAGGGGAACTTCCAAAAGAGTATGAAGATATTGGACAGCCTGTCATAATACCTGGTGATATGGGGACTGCTTCTTACGTTATGGTTGGAATCAAATCCTCTAGCCAAACATTTGGCTCTACATGCCATGGCGCAGGCAGGATTCTCTCAAGAAGCGCAGCTATTAAGAAATTTAGGGGGGAAGACATAATAAAAAAATTAGAGAAGGAAAAAATTTATGTCAAAGCCGCATCGCCAAAAGTAGTTGCAGAAGAGGCCCCTGACGTGTATAAAGACATCCACAATGTTATTGACGTGTGCGACAAAGCGGGGTTAGCAAAAAAGGTAGCAAGATTACGGCCAATGGGGGTAGCTAAGGGATAGTTAATTTTTAATGTAACCTTCAATGCTTTGGTCCCACATTTTGTAAAAGAAATCTCTAAGTTTATTTATTGTTTTTTTATCAGAAGTAACTATTCCGGCTTCAAAGTGGTCATAGAAACTGTCTCTTGTAAGGTCTGCAGATGATACCATAGCCTCCCTATCATCAGAAACTATGAATCTTGCATGGCATTCCCTATTTACCCTTGCTTCTACACCGCCACTCTTTAAGATTTTAAATGCCTTTTTATTACCAGGTCTTGTGATATGTCTGAATATGGCCTTAACTTTTGTTCCTTTTTTTGCAACATCCACAATAAAGGATACAATTGAGTCATCTAGATACCCTGCAATTAATAATTCATTTTGCGACTTAACGATTAGATTTATTGACCTGTCCTTTATAATTTTGTCCTGAGGTGTTGTAAAAATCACTTCAAATGGGGATTCTAATGGAGGTAGCTCTTCGTAGATGACCTTCTTAGACTCAATTTCGGCTTCTAAGACTCCATCCAATTGGTAATAAACTAGGGGGTCTGCCACTATACATTCAGTAATTTTGTCTATGCTTCCCCATAATTCATCAAGTTTTTTTGGATCGCCGTGATTTAAAAATACCTTCTTCGGCGGCTCATCAAGCGATGAAACATAGTCAACAAGCTGTGAATGATCTGAATGTGCAGAGAATTCAACCCATTCTACCCTGCAATTAATTTTCTTCATATCCCCTTCTTCATCCTTGAATTCCCTTAATCCATCTAAAATTTGCCTGCCGAAAGTATCTTCAACCTGATACCCAACTAGTATAAGGGAGTTGTTTTTATTGGGAGCCCAATGCTTAAAATAATCAATAACTGGCCCTCCAGACATCATCCCTGCAGTGGTAACGACTATAATCGGCTCACTTGACTGGATTATTTTTTTTCTATTCCAGACTTCTCTAAACATAGGGCTGTTAAAAGGACTTTCATGTTTGAATAGATTGAACATACTTTTGTTCAGCCAATCAGGATAGTTATCATAGATATCATTTGCTCTAAGAAGCATACCCTCAACATATATAGGTTGGGATATAAGGCCTTTCTCCTTTGCCTCTTTTAGAATCATCATTATGTCCTGTCCTCTGCCTAAAGCAAAGACAGGTATGAGTACGTTTCCTTTTTTTTTCTTTGTTTCCTTGATTATCTGAATTAGTTCTTTTTCCCTTTCCTTTGTAGGTGGATGTATGTCATTTTTCATCCCATACGTTGACTCAAGTATCAAAAAGTCTACACTTGGAATCCCTTTTTTAACGGGGTTCATAGTTTTGACATCAGAACCTATATCCCCTGTATAGAGTAGCCTTCCATACGGAGTGTCAAGACATATTTGAGCCGCACCCAGGATATGCCCTGCATCGTAAAAAGTGAGAGATATATCCCCATTTATATAAATTTTTTCTTCATAATTAAGAGTAACTGCATGATTTAGCTCTTTTCGTATATCCTCTTGATAATATGGTGGTTTCTCTCCCTGAAGCTCTTGAACTTTAATATAATCTTTTTGAATTAATAGGGCTAGATCCAAAGTCGGTCTAGTAAAATAAATAGGGCCATTGTAGCCAACAGAATAAAGATACGGTGCATATCCGCAATGATCAAGATGTGCATGAGATATGATAACAGCTTCGATTGCAGAAATATTAACATCAGAAAAATCTGGATAAGTTCCATCCCCGGAAATTTTTACACCGCAGTCAAGGATGAATATTCTTCCATCGATATTAACTTCAACACAAGATCTTCCAACTTCGCCGGCAGCACCTAACCATCTTATCTTCATGCAAGCTCAAAAGTAATAACCTTTAAAAGATTTGCCAAACGATAAAGTATTATGGAGCTTCAATACCATATAAAGTGCAAGGAAGGGGATGTTTTCCCTTACGTAATAGTACCCGGGGACCCGGACAGAGTCCACCTAATTGGTAGTTTCATGGAAGATGTAAAGAAAATTGCATCTAACAGAGAGTATACTACAATTTCCGGTTACTATCGTGGTGTTGGGATAAGCGTTACCTCAACAGGCATTGGCGCACCTTCAACTTCCATAGCAATAGAAGAGCTTGCTAGAATAGGTGCAAAGACCTTAATCAGAGTTGGAAGCACTGGAGCATTAAATGAAAATATTAAATGCGGGGATTTAGTAATAAATACCGCTTCAGTAAGATATGATGGTGCAACAAAAGACTATGTCAATCCATTTTACCCAGCTGTTGCATCTTATGATGTAACTTTAGCATTAATTGAAGCATGTGAAAAGTTACAATACAAGTACCATGTTGGAATTGGAGCTAGTAAGGATACATTTTATGGCGGTCAAGAAAGGCCTTCTTTTAAGAATTATCACCAATCATTTATGGATAATTTGATAGATGACCTTGAAAATGCAAACGTATTGAATCTAGAGATGGAAGCGTCAACTGTCTTTACACTATCGAGCCTATTTGGACTTAGATCTGGGGCGATATTGGCTGTATTTGGAAATCGTAAAACCCAGGAGTTTAAAGTGAAGGGAGAAGAGGAAGCTATAAAAGCAACGCTTGAATCGGTAAAGATTCTATCAGATTGGGATAAAATTAAAGAAATTACAAATAAAAAATACCTTTATCCTTCTCTACTTTAAAATAGCAAATGTTTTAAAATGACCTAAATTTATTACATTAATCATGCCGTTGTAGCAAAGCTCGGCCATGCGCTAGACTCGTAATCTAGTTCAACGGGGGTTCNAATCCCCCCAACGGCTTCNNATTTTAATTCNAAATCACTCGGCTTAGTATATAAATAAAAATGAAATTACTGCAAGATTGGCCCTAAAATTAGCTTGTATCCTTTATCTTNTATAGGTTACACTTATCTTGTTTATGGAGAATACAACTATACAGTTTTTTAGTTCTAGATGAAACAAGTTGTCCCTACAAAATCTCTAAGATAANCNTTGATCCCTTCTTCGCTNAAATAATTAATCAGGACACTAAAAGAATGTTTGTATTTTAGATTAATAAAAATAAAAATATATTATGGCGCTTCTGAAACAGGCCCTGAGAAAATTTCGTCCGCCGTTTTTACCTTTGTCAGATGATCCAATCTTTTTTCAACTTCCTCAAGACTCTTTTTCATTTTTTCTATTTCTTTTCTAATAACTTTAATGTCTTTATCTCTCATTATATCACATCCATTGTACCCAAGGGAAGGAAACTATAAACATCGCATACAATTTCATTACAGATTAAATAGTTAGTTAAGCTATCTCCTAGCCCCACTATATACTACTCCTTCAATATTTATATATTTTTGGATTTAAAATTACACATTCAAAATCATTATCTCCAATANTCTTAATAACTGATTCNATATAATCAATTCAAAATTATGGGTAGGTAAGATAAATGAAATTAAATGATTTTGAAANAATGGTCTATGAAGGATTAATGAAGTGCGATAATCTAGAGGATTGTAATACTATNGTCAAAGAATCAATAAATATGTTGAATGAATTCAAAGACGATGATAATTACANGCCGTATTATTTAATGACTCTTTCAAATCTTTCTACGATGCTTCAGATGATGGGCCACTCTTTATCTGTAGAACAATTTAAAGAAGAACTTAACAAAATAGTTGAACTATAATTATAAATAGTAGTAAAATCTATACTTATCTCCTTTATTTACCCCTTCTATGTTTTCATTTATTAGGATAAAGCCACTTGAGTTAGAAATAGAGGATATCACTCCAGAGCCAGAAAGCCTTATTGGATAGATTTCATTATTTTTTAATATACACCTTACAAATTCAACTCTGCCCAACTCAGAGGAATAATTCTCAGAAAAGGTTAGTTCAACTGATTTTAATAAGTTCGTTTTGAATATATTCTCTAGATAATGAATCACAAAAATATAGAACTGTACAAAGGATGCAACGGGATAACCAGACATTATGAATATTGGGATTTCTTGGATGGCAAATCCTATTGGTTTGCCAGGTTTTATTGTCACCCCGTGAAATAATATATTATCAATTATTTTAGGGAGATAATCTTTTTTTCCAAATGAACTCCCCCCAGTTATTAGTATTATATCAGAATCATTTTTTGATATTTTTATTGCATTTAGTATTTCTTCTTGATCATCTGAGACTCTTATTTGGTGACTTACATCGCACATGGATTTCTTTAAAAGTGATGATAGCATTATAGAATTTGAATCAATGATTTTCCCATCACTTGCTTCATCTGCCCTGTCCACTAATTCATCGCCAGTTACAATAATTGAAACTCTTGGACGTTTCTTAACATTGATTTTCTCTATTCCAAGAGACTTTAATAAGGAAAGGTGCTCAGGGGCCACAATTGTTCCTTTTTTTAATATTAAATCCCCTTTTCTAATGTCCTCCCCTTTTCTTGAAACATGCATATATGGAAAAACTTTTTTATAGACTTTGATTGTTTCATTCTCTCTTTCGGTAAATTCTTGCATTACTACTGAATCAGCCCCTTTAGGGATCATTGCACCTGTCATGACTTCTATTGTCTCTCCTACTGATACTTCCGTCTTTGAAATAGTTCCTGCAGTAATAGAATCAATAACTTTTAGGGTAACATATGATCCTTCTGAAATTGTAAAAGTGTCTTTAGCCTGTATAGCATAACCATCCATCGCAGACCTATCAAAAGCGGGAGAATCTATATCAGAAAAGATATCTTTAGAGACCACCCTATCAATAGATTCTTCTACCCCTATAATCTCAGAAGAAAATTCCTTTGAGTAGGATCTTAATAATTCCAATGCCTTGGCATATGGCATTAATGATTTAAACTCATTCATTTACTCCCTCAGATGTTTTATCAAATGCCCTGCCTCAGAAATTATGATATTAATGCCTAATTTTGCAGCATTGAGGCTTCCAGGTAAGCAGAATATGATTTTGTCTCCAATTGTGCCACAAAGTGCGCTTGAAATAATACCGGGAAAACCTATTTCTTTGTAGCTTAGATGTCGAAATACTTCGCCAAAACCAATTACTTCCTTATCAAGCAACTGTTTTACAGTTTGTATGGTAACATCTCTCTTTGTAATACCAGTACCGCCAGTTGTCACAATACAGTCGACATCGCCTAAAATCTCTAAGATAGTCTTTTTTATTTGTTCGCCATCATCAGGCACTATTGTTTTTTTTATAACTTGATTTGTCTCTGACAATTTTTCTGCTATATATTTACCCGATCTATCTTCAGCTAAACCTTTGCTACAGGAATCAGATACTGTGATTATCCCATATTTTAAGCTCTTAGGGGCCTTGTTTTTATGTTCCTCGGAAGACATATTTATTTCTCCTTTTTAGTAACTTTTATCTGGCTAATTTCAGTATCTGGATACTGGCCAGAGTTATCCTTTTCATTTGATTTCACCATATCCCATATGGTAAGTAATGCAACAGATACACCTGTTAGCGCCTCCATTTCAACGCCAGTTTTTGATTCAGTTTTTACTGTGCAAATTACACGTATCGACTCTCTCTTAACATCAAAATCTATTTCCACCTTATTAATTGGGAGTTCGTGACAAAGAGGTATTATGTTAGATGTCATTTTAACTGCTTGGATTCCTGAAATCTGTGCAGTTGTCAAAACATTCCCTTTTGTAATCTTGTTTTTCTTAATCAAATTTATTGTGTCTTTCTTAAGTTTTATTTCACCTTCGGCTGTTGCCGTTCTAACAGTAATATTTTTTGAAGTGATATCAACCATCTTTACTCCCTTATCGGATGAGTGTGAAAACATGACTATGCACCTCCATGCCAGAATATTCCATCTTCCCCATACTCTTTTTTGAAGATAGGAACTTCCTCTTTAATCCTCTCAAGTATATACTTAGCAGCTTCAAAGGATTTTGTCCTATCTATTGATTTGACAATTATTAAAACAATTGAGTCCCCGACGCATAATTCTCCATATCTATGTATGATCAAACATTCTACAATTGAATATATGTTTTTAGCATCGGCCTCAATTTCCAAAAGTTTTTTTTCTGCCATTTCAACATAGGCATCTAGTTCCAATTTTATGACTTTCTTATCGTTTATTTCCGATTTAACTGTACCTAAAAAAATAACTGAAGCCCCACATTTATCATTTTTTATTTTTTTTAGTTCTTCATCTATGCTGAAATCTTCTTTTTTNATTTTGATCATTTTATCCCCCNCTGGGAGGTATCATTATGGCGAGCTCATCANNGTCATGTAGTTTAACATCGNTCTTTACATACTCTTGATTCAGTGACAAAACAATGTTTTCTTTATTTTCTATATTATATTTTTTCATAATTATTCCCAAAAGATCATCTATAGTTGTATCACTGCTTACTTCCATTTGCTCGTGAGTAACTCCTGTCTTTTCCTTAAAGAATGCAAAATATTTAATTGTTATCTTCATTCTAGCACCAATAAGGCGTTTTTGTTTTAATGGAAAAAATCAATTTATCCTTTAATTTTTTATGATCTGAAAAATCCGATATTTTGATCAAATTATCATTTCTAAATAGACAGTTTTTAATTTCGCCTTCACTTGTTACTCTTATACTTGAACAATTATTACAGAATACAGTATTATGCATAGATCTCACTACTTCAATTTCTTGGGGCACAAAATATTTCTTTCGTCTCTGTTTTTCTCTTTCAACAATCTTAATTGAATGTTTCTCTAAGTATTCTTCGATAGGGACTAGGCTTGCATAGTTTTCTTTGTAAAACTTGGAGTCTGTACCATTCTTATCCGATATTAATTCGATTAATTGGAGAACCATTCCCTCTTTTGTGTAATTTATTAAATTTTTAATCTCTCTATAATTTCTTTGCATTACTACCATATTTACCTTAATTGGAAAAATCTTTTCTTCATATGTTTTTTCTATTCCGGCTAATACTTCCTGTAGTTTATTTTTTCCAGTAATGCTCTTATATACATCTTCATTTAATGTATTCAAGGTGACATTGACTCTAGATATCCCTGCCCTTTTTAAATCAGAAATAGTATCACTCAACAAAACTCCATTTGTTGATATAGATATATCATCCATATATTTTGAAGCAATTTCAATGATTTCTACTATGTCCTTCCTTAAAAGAGGCTCCCCTCCTGTAAACCTTACTTTTTTTATCCCCAAGTCTTTAGAAACTTTTAGGAGATCCTCAATATCTTCCTTTTTTATCTCATTTTTAACATTGTTAGCTTGAGAACACTCACCTTCATGGTGGCAATATATGCAATTTAGATTACACCTTTGAGTTAATGCAGTTCTAAGCACTTTTACTGGCAACTCTGACATATTAATCTCCCAACAGTATTACTTCTAACTCTTCACCTTTATCAACAAATTCAGTGTTCTCCCCGATGATGGCAATTCCTTCTGCTTTTAAAAAACTTGATATTGCACCACTGCCACGAAATACAGAATAGAATTCTTTTCCATCTATCCTTACAGGTAAGAAATCTTTTCTGCCTCTTGTAGAATAGATTCTTTCATTTGTAATTAATTTTTTAACTTCCATTTTTTTTTCTAGGCCCGCCATCTTAAAGACAAAAGGCAATACTAGAATATTAAATAGTACATATGAGGATGTGGGATGCCCAGGGAGACCAAAAATGAGCTTGCCATCTTTTAGGCCCACCAAAGTTGGCTTCCCGGGTTTAATACTTATGCCGTGAATTATTAGCTTACCAAAACTTTTTATCGCTTCTTCTACAAAATCTCTTTCTCCTTTTGATGCACCAGCAGAGAGTATTATCATATCATAGTTACTTGCTTCAATCAATTTTGAAAGTATTTCTTCTTTGCTGTCCTTTGCTACGCCCAGATTATAAGTTTCA
>LNJB01000020.1 GCA_001587595.1 Candidatus Methanofastidiosum methylothiophilum | reverse complement strand
AATTCATGTAATATGATAAAATTAAATATACATGTTTTCGTTTTTCATAGATAAAAATTTAAATCTTGATTCTGAAAAAAAAATGATAGTGTGATAGATGAATACCAATGAAGAGTTATTAAAACAATGTGAAGAGATAAAAAAAGAGAATATTGTATTTAGATTACTAACTGAAAACAGTATTGATATTTTGTTCTTACTGGATACAGAAGCCAATTTTATTTATCTTAGCAATAGCTTTGAGAAAGAAACAGAATACTTCAAAGAAGAAATGATTGGGAAAAATATTAAGAACATTCTTACAACAGAATCGTATGGTAAAGCAATTAGCCGTCTCAAGAAATGGAAAAACAACGAAATATCCCTCCCCACTTATGAAATCCAGATTATAACAAAGAAAAACACAGTACAAGATTATGAAGTTACCACATTTCCTATTTTTGAAAGTGGAAAGTTAAAATTTATCTCAGGGATTGCAAGAAATATCTCATATAAGAAGTTAATTGAAAAAAAAATAATTGAAAGTGAAAATTTTTATCGTACCCTTGCCGAAAATTCTCAAGACGTAATCTGGATTACAGATATGAAAGGTAAATTTACATATGTAAGCCCATCTGTAATGAGGCTTAGAGGGTATACCCCTGAAGAGGTCATGAAACAAACTTTAGCAGATGTAATACGCCCCGGATCTTTACCGCAAGTTTTGGAAAACTACGCTCTCCTCTATGATGAAGAGAAAGAAGAAATTCTAAAAACTCAGATGCCCCTATGTGAAGTCGAACAGCCTTGTAAAGACGGATCTACAGTTTGGACTGAAGTTACAATAAAAGTATTATTTGACGACAAAGGAAAGAAAATAGGCATATTAGGGGTGTCTCGTGATATATCAGAAAGAAAAAAATCACAGGAAATTATAGTTAAACTTAATGACACTTTAAAGCTACTAAACAAGATACTAAGGCATGATATTGCTAATAATCTAACTGTTATCCTTATGTCTCTTGAAATGTTAAAAACTGAAGATACTCCTCTAAAAGAAAAGGCGATAAAGTCTGTTTATAAAAGTGTAAATTTGATTGAAAGGATAAGAGAACTTGAAAATGCAATTCCCTCAGGAAGGGAAACAAAAAAATATAATCTCAAAGACGTGATTGAAGATATTAGTAATGAATATAAAAACATTAAATTCAATATTAGTGGTAATTGTAATGTTTTAGCAGATAGTGCATTGATTTATGTCATTGAAAACATAGTAAGAAATGCATCGATTCATGGTAAAACAGAAAGAATTGATTTCGATTTGTCTCAGAGTGAAAATAAATGTATTCTTAAAGTATCGGATTTTGGAATCGGTATACCTGATTCCATTAAAGATAAGATATTTGACGAAGGATTTAGTTACGGGGAGAACTTGAGTTCTGGGCTTGGGCTGTTTATTGCCAAAAAGACAATTGAAAGGTACGGTGGAGAAATTCATTATGAGAAAAATGAGCCCAAAGGTGCCGTATTTGTGATGACTTTAAATAAGGTGGGATGACTCTTTATTTCACTTTAAAATAAAGTAAAGTCTATCAAAATGGAATTTAATTTTTTAATTTTGAATTTCGATAACTTTATATATTCAAATTAACTATATGATATGATACAATGGCAGCAAAATTTGAAGTATATGTGGATGCAAAAAAACAATTTCGATTTAGATTGAAAGCAGCAAATGGAGAGATAATTGCAGTAGGAGAAGGATATACTACTAAAAAATCTTGTTTGAATGGAATTGAAAGTGTCAAAAAGAACGCTCCAATCGCAGAAATTGTTGAAATAGAAAAGTAAAATCTTTCTTTGATTTCTTTTTTTTATTGTATAATAGTTCATTTCTTATGCTTTCTTTTAGTGTACATTTGCTTCATTATTTTGTATTGTTAGAATAAGCCTTTGAAACAGTGATTTGCTATCAAAATAAAAGAAAAATAGTTATTAGCTTTTCAGAAATACCAAAACATCTGGTATGGCTTTAATATCTATGAATTTGCTAAAACATATATACTCAAGAGGATTTATCATAATCAATTTTTTGGATTATTTCTCATAAACTCTTTTGCATACTCATAAACTATTTTTATTCTCTTGTTGTGCTTACTTTTTTGTTCAACAAGTTCTTCGAAGCTATTTTCACGGATATGCTCTTGTATCAATTTCATTTCTCTCATAAATATGTTTAGATTATGAATTGCAAGGTGGGCTTGTGGAACACTTGTGGCGCCTAAAAAATCTTCCATTTTAAATTTTTTACAAATGAAGCAATCACATTCTGGAATCTTTCCAGTCATTCGCATCTTAACTCTTTTTAGAGTTTCTGGATGTATATATTCCTTAAAAATTGAAGCAACAAGATAAGTCCATGAATCCATGGTTTCGACACCCATATAACTCAGTGCATACAACATAGGAAATCCTGTAACACCAAATATGTGAAGTGGTTTTTCAAGTTCGTGCGCGTGGATCTTCGCTCTATAAATAATCTCTATAAGAGTCTTATAATCATTTTTTCTTGGTACAAGGGATCCAATAGCATAACCATCAAAATGTTTATTAAGCTTAGAAAAATACCAATCTATCTCTTTTTCAGAAAAACCATGAACACATGCATATAAAAGCATCTCTTTTCGCATCTTATTTTCTAAAGACAAATTAGCACAGTTAATACTTTTTTCTAACATTTTAGTATATTCTGATATTTCAACGTTCAAGGGGACAGGATAATCAAATGTTGCTGCAATATCGGCCTTTAGTTTTTCTTGAAATCTAAGTACCTCTATTGGATCCCTCTCAATCCCTTTTTTCATAGATTGAAATCCTCCAGAGTCGACAAATATTGGCTTTTTTTCCGAAAAAAGCTTATGAATTCCCTCTCTAATGTTTTCTTCATATTTAGTATTTCTGACATATTCTAGAGAGAACAAGGTGCTTTCAGAAAGTTTCCAAGGAGGTATAACTTTTTCTTCAATAAATACATCCCATACACCATAGGTAAGAGCACAGACAGGAAGAAGTGCAGGTGTTTTGATGCTACCGTTAGTAGTCTTAATCTTAGAAATTATATCCATTAAATCCGAAAAGGTTTTAATTATAGGACTTTTTATATCTTTTTAGTGAACTCAATTGATATTGAAGAAAAGTTAGAACTTCTTTCGGATGAAGAAGGGGTATATGTTGGTAGAAAAAAAAGTATCTTTGATAAATATAAAAATAAAGCTGCTCTATATATAGGCAAGGTAAACGAAACAAGCAAGCAATGGCAAAATCATCTTGATAAGAAGGTACTTCTTGATAGCATTAGCCCTCACGCTATATTCATCTGCGGTATGAGAGGGAGTGGTAAGTCCTACACACTTGGGGTAATTGTCGAAGAAATGGCGATGAAAAATGATGGCGTTGGCATTCTAATAATTGACCCAATGGGGATTTTTTGGAGTATGAAGCAAAAAAATAAGATGACAAATGAAGGGGAGATGTTACAACGCTGGGGATTGAAGCCTACGGGAATTAAAAATGTTAAGGTCTTCATTCCAAAAGATTACGCTAATAAAGCACCTAAAGAAACATGGGACGATCTTTTCAAAATTAAACCATCCGAATTAAGAGTTGAGGATTGGTGCCTTACCTTCGATATTGAACGGTTTGATACAATGGGCCTATTGATTGAAAGGGTAATAGAAAAAACAAAAACTGGATATAGTACTATTGATGGAAAACGGGTGCTAGGCTTTGGTGATGATTATGGTATCGAAGATTTGATAAAGACAATTGAAAGCGAAGAAAGTATATATTCACGTGAAGATGGATTTAAAGAGAATACTAGAAGAGCCCTCAATGCAAGACTCACTGGAGCCATTCAATGGGGAATATTTGATAAGAAAGGAACAAAATTAAATGATCTATCCAAGAGAGGACAAGTTTCGGTTATTGATGTTAGTTTTTTAGAAGATAATGTCAGAGCACTTGTAGTTGGGCTATTATCAAGAAACATTCTAAATACGAGGAAAGTTATATCAAGACATGAAGCGATGGGCGACATTAATCTCATTGGAAACGTTCCAGTCACATGGCTTATGATAGATGAGGCGCATATACTTGTTCCAAGAGGAGGAAAAGCTACAGCAGCTACAGATAGTCTGATTGAATATGTCAGACAAGGTAGGCAACCAGGTTGTTCAATAGTTTTAGCAACACAACAACCATCAGCAATTGATTCAAGAATATTGTCCCAAGTAGATTTATTAATATGTCACAAGTTAGTATATCAAGATGATATTAAGGCTGTTCTTCAGAGGATGCCTTCAGAAATCCCAAATAAACTTTCTGACTTTAGATTCATAAGATCTCTCCCCATAGGTAGTGCAATCATAGGTGACAAAGAGGAGTCAACATCAAGGGCATTTTTTATCTCAGTTAGACCCAGGATAAGTCAACATGAGGGAAGAGAAAGACAACCGATGTTAGAAATTGACCCCGATCTAATGAAGACAAATATCAAAAATCTTATCTTAGAAAAATATCGACAGAAGAGGTCGCTTTCCGAAATGGAAGAAGTAGTTAACATAGCAAATCAAGAGTATAAGTTAAAGTTCTCTTTTGACGACATTATAGAAGAGCTTAGAATTGATGGTGAATTTGAAGCGATAAATAAAGTACAGCAAAATTCTGAGTCAAAACGAGCCACCGTTGATATGCAAAGAATTTACGAAGAAGAATCTTTAGAAGAAGCAGGGCTAATTGAAGAAAATGAAACAGAGTATGTTGAAGGGGAAAAATCTGTATTTAAGAGTGTTAAGGTATTACCTGTAGTTTCTAGTAAAGTAGATTATAATCAGATGAAAGAAATTGCAATGAAGCATAAGAAAAAAATGTCCCTTAGATCTGAAGAAATAAAAGAAATTTCTACTATTTATTACCCTCTCACAATGGTCTTTTTTGATTATATGCCAAAGAAAGGCAGCTACAAGAGCATGTCATGCTTTTTTGATGGCATTACAGGAGAGCTATTAATATGGGATGGTAAGATATCAAGAACTGTGGGATTTTCTGAAAATTATAAACTCAAATCGGATGAAAAATGGCTTTTAAAGTATATTACTAAAAAAAACAATTTAACAATCAGCAATATAAAAAAAGAAACTGGATTCACACCAAATAAAATTCATTCTATACTATCTAATCTTGAAACGAAAGGATTGATTGAATGCAAAACTGATGGGGAAGATATCGCCATAAAAACAAAGATTAAATTTAAATTAGTTAAGGGGTTTGAAGATAAAAAACTTAAAAAAGTAGATATATCTTTAACGAATAAGGAAATATCAGGTAAGGTAATTGATTCACTTATTTCAAAAAATGATGTGATAAAGGGTATTGAAACTTTAGGAAATGCGAAAATATGGAAAACTGATGAAATTTACCTCCCTTATTGGCTCGTCGTTTACCGGAACTCTAAGGGGAAGGAGAGACGAGAAATCTTTGATGTATTTAAAGGGGAGAAGGACGATAGTATTAGGGATATCATGTTAATGAGGGTATAATCATGCAAATTGAAATCAATAGCAATAAAATTGAAGTAAAAGAAGATGCCACATTAAGTCTAATATTTTCTGAGAATAATATTCCTTATCAGAAAGGAACTATCATAGGTATAATAAAAAAAGAAACAGAAAAATCCTCTTACCTTGATGAATTTCTAGTTACAACAAATAAAGGATCTTTTGTCATTAAAATTAAAGATACTGAAGAAGGAAAACTCTTTAAAAATATTACAAAAAAATTTGAGAGTAAAAATGTAAGATGGAAGACTTCAACGCTAATAGCAATAGGGTCTGTTCCAACAACTCTTATACCTTCGAAAGAAGAACAAATCTATAATCCTTGGGATGTATTTTTCATTTTAGCAGGATTTGATAACAATACAACATACATAGCCCTTTCTAAAAAAACACAAAAAGGAAGTTATGGTACCAAGAACACGATAGGTAAAATAACTCAAGGGAGACATGTTTTGCCCCTTATTGATGAAGGAGACAATATACTTTCAATTGAACCAGTTGAAGTATTTACTGTTGAAAAGGATTTTGAAACCACAACTGATTTAACATACAAACCAAAGAATGGAGAAAAAATATTTACGCATGTGTTAATAAAATTAAATGACACCACCCCTATGGCAATGGAACATATCTTCTCTCTCACTAAAGACAGTCAGATAACTATTGATGAAGTAACTGAATCATATATTTCTTCTAAGGGTTTAATTGGATTTGATGTTCAATCTGAAAATTCTAATCTAAGAAAAAAAAACTCTGTTTCAGTTAGAGTTGAAGGTAAGAATACAGGTGTTGTTTACATATACAAAAAAGAAAGAATTACAACACCTAATCACTCTGTTGTGGGAACAGTCATATTTGGCTCAGAGTTAATCGAAATGTTAAAGAAAGGAGATAAAGTATCTGTCAAAACTACCCCCCATAGCCTTTCATTTCTTGGGCTAACCCAAAAAGAAGCAGAAGACATTCTTAAGGGAAAAGGAATCAAACATGAGAGGACTGGAGAAATTTCCAATACCGCAATTATTGTTGAACAAGAACCCCCATACACAGCAGAAATCTTAAAAACTAAAACTGTAAAAACTTTAGGTATTGATAAAAATAACATAATTGAAATTGAGTTATATGAAGATAAGGCGCCGAATACTGTAAAATATTTTAGAAAAATAACCGGTCTTATCAACAAATCTATAGGGAAACTTGATATTCAGTTTGCACACCCAAGCGTGTCACTTGTAGCATTTGAGGGAGGAAGTATTGAAGCAGGGAGCCTAATACCAGAAAACTCCCCTAGTAATACCTCCTATAGAGGAGATGTTGGCGTAACAAATATGTCTAGACAACATAAGGGGCTTATAGGGATCCGATTGAAAGATGACGAAGCTTATGGGCCAACAGGAGAGGAGTTTGACGGAACAAACGTTATTGGTAAAATAGATCTTGACAAAGTTAAAGTTGACTTCAACGACGAAAAGTCAATTTATATAAAAGAAATCAAGAAATAACGTTTTTTGACGATAGAATATTTCACTAATACCGAAATATTTATATACATTTTATTTTCCATCTATATATCGTACCAATTATATCTCTTTTACTGATAGTAAATCATCTTTGTTAGAGGAGGAATTTGATGAAACCTAATAAATCAGTAGGTATTATAGGTTATGGTGCTTATGTTCCTAAATATAGGATACAGAACACAGAAATAGCGCGAGTTTGGGGAAATGACCCAAATCTTGTTCCAATAAGAGAAAAATCAGTTCCAGGTGCCGATGAGGATTCTGTTACCATAGCCATTGAAATCGCCAGAAATGCTATAATACGAGCTGGTATAGATCCAAGTGATTTGAGGGCAGTATGGGTTGGTTCTGAATCTAAACCTTATGCTGTAAAGCCGACTTCAACAATTGTAGCAGAAGCAATTGCAGCTACTCCATTTGTCAACGCTGCAGACTGGGAATTTGCATGCAAGGCTGGTAGTGAAACTATCCAAGCATGCATCGCCTTTGTGGGGTCAGGCATGGCAAAATATGCTCTTGGTATTGGTGTTGACACAGCTCAAGGCGCACCAAGCGATGCTCTCGAATATACAGCTGCTGCTGGAGGAGCTGGATATATTATAGGTAACGCTAAGGAAAGTTTAGCCATTATCGAAGCCTCTGTATCGTATGTTACGGATACACCAGACTTTTGGAGAAGGCAACATGAACACTATCCAAAACATGGAAACAGATTTACGGGAGAGCCTTCATATTTTAAACATGTTTTGAGTAGCTCAAAAGCCCTAATGGAAGAACTTGGAACTAAGCCTGAGGATTATAATTATGCAATTTTTCATCAGCCAAATAGAAAATTCCCTATAGAGGTGGCAAAAATTCTTGGATTCCCAAAGGAAAAGGTCCTTGATGGATTAGTATCTCCATACATAGGAAACACCTATGCTGGTTCCGCTCTTTTAGGTCTTGCAGCAGTCCTTGATAAGGCCAAGGAAGGAGATAAAATTTTCTGTACATCCTATGGCTCTGGTGCAGGAAGCGATTCATTTTCACTTGAAGTTACAGACAAGCTTGCCGAAAGAAAAGGAAAAGCGCCATCAGTTAAATCCTATATCGAAAGAAGGGAAGAAATAGACTATGCTAGATATGCAAGATATAGAAAGAAAATAAGGATGTGAACAAATGGGTGATAATGTTGCAGTAATTGGAGTGGGGCTTAGTAAAGTTGGAGAACATTGGGAAAAATCATTAAGGAGTCTTGCAATTGAGTCTATATGGATGGCTTTTGAAGATAGTGGTATCGACAAAGTCGATGCACTTTATGTAGGAAACATGTCTTCTGGATCTTTTGTTGAGCAAGAACACCTTGGTGCATTAATAGCTGATTTTGCTGGTCTTGGACCCATACCTGCTGTTAAAATCGAAGCCGCATGTGGTTCTGGAGGAGCAGCATTTATTGAAGGGTATATGGGCATAAAATCAGGAATGTATGATTATGTGCTAGTCACAGGGGTAGAGAAGATGACTGATGTCTTACCCTCAAAGACAACATCCATTCTTGCAAATGCCTCTGATAGAGATTATGAAGCCTTCCATGGCGTATCTTTTGTCGCATTAAATGCATTAGTTATGAAGCGTTATATGCATGAGTTCAACGTAAAAAGAGAAGAACTTTCAATATTTCCAGTCATATCACACAAAAACGCACCCTTCAGCAAGCATGCCATGTATAGAAAAGAAATATCCCTTGAAGCAGTCATTAATTCTCCTATTATAGCAGATCCGCTCACCCTTATGGACTGCGCTCCAATTTGCGATGGTGCAGCATCAGTTATTTTATGTTCAGAAAAGAAAGCAAGGGAATTTACTGATATCCCTATACTTGTATCTGGGGTTGGGATTGCCACAGATACTCTGGGTGTTCATGACAGAAAGCATATAACTACCCTTTCTGCTGCAGTTGAGGCAAGTAAGAAGGCCTATAAGATGGCAGAAGTAACACCAAAAGACATAGACATTGCAGAAATCCACGATGCATTTTCTATTATGAGTGCTCTATCATTAGAAGATATGGGATTTGCAAAGAAAGGACAAGGTACAAAAATGGCATTGGAAGGTCAACATTATATTGGGGGAGAGCTTCCAATAAATCTCTACGGCGGCCTTAAGGCAAGAGGACATCCTGTTGGTGCAACAGGAGTATATCAAATAGGTGAGCTTGTTTATAGTCTTAGAGGAGATGGTAGAGTTGATGCTGAAGTAGGATTGGCTGAAAATATAGGCGGTAGTGGCGCAACAGTATCTGTATGTGTCCTTGAGAGGGGGGATTAAGATGAATGTACCAAGACATTGGAGAGAGCAAATTAGAAGGTATAGGCTCGTTGGTTCAAAGTGCACAGACTGCGGAAGATTATCATTTCCTAACAGGGCAGTATGCCCTAAATGTAATAGCAGAAATAATGAAAATTATCAATATGTTGGAAGAGGGAAAATAATATCTTTTACAAATATCAATAGTCCTCCGAAGGAGCATAAATATAATCTTCCATTTGCTGTAGCACTGATACAGCTAATGGAAGGGCCAGTGATAACGGCACAGATTACGGATGCCAGAGCTGAAGAGCTTGAAATTGGAATGGAAGTTGAAATGGTCACAAGAAAAATAATGGAATATAATGATGATGGCATAATTTGTTATGGTTATAAATTCAGGCCGATAGTTGAATATGCTCATCCATGAGAGGATTGAATGGAAAAAGAAGAGATACTAGATAAAGTAGTTTCTGGAGAAATAAAGATATACCAAATTGAGAATTTTACTAAGACCCCTAAAGAAGCCGTAGAAATAAGAAGAGAAGCAATTCAGAAAATACGAAAAGTTTCTCTCGAATATATAGGAAAATACTCTATAAATCCAGATAATCTATTCGGTACAAATATTGAAAACATGATTGGTACAGTACAAGTACCAGTGGGTATTATAGGGCCTTTAAAAATTAATGGAAAATATGCCAATGGAGAGTATTATATACCAATGGCTACATCTGAAGGAGCCCTTCTTGCAAGTACAAATAGAGGGGCTTCTGTTATCTCCACATCAGGCGGGGCTATAACAACTATTTTTAGAAATGGGATGACTAGAGCTCCTATTATAAAATTAAACTCTTCTAGAGATTTTTATAAAATAAATGATTTTATTCAAACTAATTTTGATGAGATTAAAGAAGCAGCAGAAAAAGACTCTAGATTTAGAAAACTCCAAAAGATAGTTCCCTATCTTGTGGGGAGAAATCTCTTTTTAAGATTTATATATGATACGGGCGACTCTATGGGAATGAATGGTGTAACAATTGGTACCGATGCCGCATTGAAAATAATCGAAGAAAATTTTCAAGATATAAAAAGTATTTCACTGTCAGGGAATCTTTGTACAGATAAAAAATCTTCTGCAATGAATTTAATTGAGGGAAGAGGAAAGAGCATTACTGCTGAAGTCATTATCCCACACAATATAATTGAAACTAAACTTAAAACTGATTCAAAAACATTGATTGATGTCAATTATAGAAAGAATATGATTGGATCTGCACAGGCCGGTTCGTATGGATTCAATGCACATTTTGCAAATATTGTTGCTGCAATTTTTTTGGCCACAGGCCAAGATATTGCCCAAGTAGTTGAAGGAAGCCAGGGATTTACAACTGTTGAAGAGGATGGTAATGGTGTCTATTTTGCCGTAACACTTCCTTCTCTAGAAGTTGCAACTGTTGGTGGTGGAACTAAAATTGAAACTCAGAAAGAAGCCTTAGATCTTTTAGGAATTTATGGAGGAGGCAAAAATAGTGGTGATAACTCAAAAGCTCTGTCAGAGATATGTGCAGCAGCTGTATTAGCAGGAGAAATATCTTTGATGGGCGCTCTTTCAGCGAAACATCTTGCAAAGGCCCACATGGAATATGGGCGATAAAAAAATATTTATTGAACGCATATTCTATTGTTTTTATTATCAAAGTTAAAATAATGATTTAAATGATTAACTTTATAAAAGACTTAGATTTCTTTTAACGTTATTAAGGTGGTTTTTTGATTCATATCAACACAAAATACTGTAAAGGATGTCTTTTGTGTGTAGAATATTGTCCAAAAAAAGTCTATGTTAAGTCAGAAAAATTAAGTAAAAAAGGGGTATTTCCTCCTGAAGTGAAATTTCCTGAAAATTGTATAAAGTGTCATTTATGTGAGCTCATGTGCCCTGACTTCGCAATTATTGTGGAGGATAAAAATGGCAAATGATTTTATCAAACTTTTAGGGAAAAAAAATCTTTTCATACAGGGAGATGAAGCGGTAGTCTATGGTGCACTAATTGCAAACTGTAGATTTTTTGCAGGTTACCCCATCACCCCCGCCACTGAAGTTGCAGAGGGTATGGCAATCTGGATGCCAAAACTTGGTGGAATTTATATTCAAATGGAGGATGAAATAGCAAGTATCGCAGCAGTTATTGGTGCGTCTTGCACAGGTGTGAAATCTATGACCGCAACAAGTGGGCCAGGATTCTCATTGATGCAAGAATGTATAGGATATGCATGCATGGCAGAAATTCCTTGCGTAATCGTCAATGTACAGAGAGGGGGCCCAAGTACAGGACAGCCCACCGAAGCAGCACAAGGCGACGTAATGCAAGCTATGTGGGGAACTCATGGTGACCATCAAGTTATCGCACTTGCTCCAAAATCTGTCCAAGAAACACTTGATCTCACAATTGAAGCATTTAATCTTTCTGAAGATTATAGAGTTCCTGTTATTTTACTTTTGGATGCTGAAATAGGGCATATGAGGGAAAAAGTTGTATTACCTGAAATTACGGATATAAGGGTTGAAGAAAGAGTACCTGCTACGATAGGAGCCGACAAATATAGGCCATATAGAACTGGATTTACAAGATCATCGAAAGTTCCTGAATTTGCACCGTTTGGATCAGGTTACAAAACATATGTCACGGGCCTTACCCACGATAAAAGAGGATTTCCTGTGACAACATCCGCTGAAGTCCACGAAGAACTTGTAAGAAGATTAATTGAAAAAGTTCATGATGATATCGATATGATATGGTATTATGAGAGTTCTTTTTTAGAAGACGCAGAAATTATAGTTGTTTCATATGGTACAACCTCAAGACCTGCAGTAAGTGCAGTTAAGATGGCTAGAAAAAACGACATAAAAGTTGGTCATGTTAGACTTATCACGATTTGGCCTTTCAACTATGAAAAAATGAGAAATTTATTAAAGAATGCACACACAATTATTGTTCCAGAGATGAACTTAGGTCAAATGATCCATCCTATAAGAGAGATAGTTGAGAGAAATACTAAAGTAATATCCGCTCCTAAGATTGGGGGCGCTATACATACACCATATGAAATCTTAAAGATTATAGAGGGGAACAAAAATTGAGTTTTACTTCCAATAGTTTGATTATAGAAAAATATCTTAGAAAAGATATGCTCCCTACAATATTTTGTACTGGTTGTGGGATAGGAAGTGTAATGAATTTTGCTCTTCGTGCAATTCATGACTTAAATATTGACATAAATAAAACTGTTTTTGTTTCAGGTATTGGGTGCTCATCTAGGATTCCAGGATACATATATTCAGATGGACTTCATTCTTTGCATGGACGAGCAATAGCTTATGCCACAGGCGTCAAGCTAGCAAATCCTGAATTAAAAGTTGTTGTTTTTACTGGCGATGGTGATTGTGGAGCTATAGGAGGGAATCACTTTCTGCATGCGATAAGAAGAAATGTTGATCTTACTGTTATTTCTATTAATAATTTTACTTATGGGATGACTGGAGGACAGGTAGCTCCAACAACTCCATTAAAGTCAAAAACAACGACAACGCCCTATGGAAATATAGAATACCCAATTGATCTTTCCATGATAGCGAAGGTTATTGGGGCACCTTATGTCGCTAGATGGACAACAGCTCACCCTGTCCAGTGTATAAGTTCAATAAAGAAAGCCCTCCAGAGAAAAGGATTCTCATTTGTTGAAGTTTTATCTCCATGCCCCACATCTTACGGCAGATTAAACAAAATGGGTACAACTCTTGATATGACAAAATATTTCAAGGAATCTACTATTAATATAAAACTTTATGAAAAAATGTTGGCAGAAGGCAAAATTACAGACAAGATAGTAATAGGTGAATTTGTGGATATTGAAAAAGAGGATTTCAATACCAAATATAAAAAATTCTGCAGTGATTTAAAATGAAAGCTGGTATAAGGATAAGTGGGTTTGGTGGTCAGGGAATAATTTTGTCGGGCGTTATAGTTGGCAAAGCAGCAGTTCTTGACGGATTTAATGTAGTCCAAACCCAATCTTATGGGCCAGAGGCAAGGGGGGGATTTACACGTTCTGAGGTAGTTATCTCGGATGAAGAGATTGATTATCCGAAAGTTGAATCTGCTACAGTTTCTATAATTATGAGTCAAGAGGCTTTTTTTAAATACGCATTAAGAACAAAAAGAGAAGGCATTATAATTTATGATCCTGAATTAATCCCTGATAATAGAATTGAAGGCAACTTTAAATTGGCTGAGATAAATGCAACTAGGACGGCATCGGAACTTGGAACAAAAATTGTTGCGAACATTGTAATGCTAGGTGCGTTTAATGAAGTGTGTAGCCTAATTTCAAAGGATGCTATGATTGAATCGATAAAGGACAGTATACCCAAAATGCTTGATTTAAATCTCAGTGCATTCGAAGCGGGTAAGAAAAAAGTTAAAATAAAAACTTAATTACCCTTATTCTTTATTTATTTATAGTAAAAATCTATGATATAGCTTTTAAGTTATTAAATAATCAAGATAGAATATAAAAAAAATAAGCAAAACCTTTTAAATATAATTTTAGGATACCCTATAGATTCTATTGGTGATTACATGCCAGAAGTTATTGATAAAACCCAGTCTATATGTCCTGTTTGTTTCAGTGTCATCGATGCAGATATTGTCGAAAGTAAAGGCAAAGTACTCATTAAAAAAAACTGCCCAGAGGATGGAAAATTCGAAGATATTTATTGGTCTGATTATGAAATGTATAAACACGCCAAAAAATATCATGTCGATGGGCCAAAATTAGACAATCCCCATACAGAAACTAAAAAAGGTTGTCCATATGACTGTGGGCTATGTCCAGCCCATTTCACGCCAACTGTTCTATGCAACATAGATGTTACTAATAGATGCAATATGAAATGTCCCATATGTTTTGCAAATGCACAGACCGCTGGTTATGTTTTAGAACCTTCAAGGGAAGAGTTATCAAAAATGATGAAACTAGTTCGGGATGAAAAACCTGTTCCATGTATGGTTGTCCAATTTGCAGGAGGAGAGCCTACAATTAGGGACGATCTCCCTGAAATTATAGAAGAAGCTAAAAAATTAGGATTTACTCTGGCACAAATAGCAACTAATGGTGTACGCCTCGCAAGAGATCTAGATTTTTGTAAGGAACTTAGGAAAAAGGGACTCAATACTGTCTATTTACAATTTGATGGAATAACTGAAAAACCCTATATCGCTGCCAGAGGATTTAATGCACTTCCAATAAAACTTCAAGCATTTGAAAATTTCAGAAAGGCCAATTTAACAAGTGTTGTTTTAGTTCCAACTCTAGTTAAAAGTATCAACGATGACCAAGTTGGCGATATAATACGATTCGGGATTAACAATCTTGATATTGTTAGAGGGATTAACTTCCAACCTGTTTCATTTGCAGGCAGAATCGATATTGAAGAATTGGAAAAAATGAGGATTACCATACCTGACTTTGTAAAACTTGTTGAAGAACAAACAGATGGACAGATATTAGCAAAAGACTTCTACGCACCGTCAAGTGTCAACGCCTTTTCAAACTTCATTGAAGCATGGAGAAAAACACCCCAAGTTAAATTCACATGCCACGAACATTGTGGAGTAGCAACATATGTATTTATTGATGATGAAGGAAAGCTTACCCCAATTACGCACTTTATTGATGTAGATGGATTTTTTGGATTATTAAATGATTTAACTGAAAAAGTTCAAGGGGGAGGGAAGATTAGTAAAACACGGGCAATTGCAAGAATAACAAGGGAATTACCTCACTTAATAGACTTAAAGAATAAACCAAAAGGTCTTGATATCAAAAAACTTTTGTTAAGTGTTTTAAAAGAAGGAGATGTTGATGCATTGGCCGACTTTAGTTACCGTACAATGCTAATCGGATGTATGCATTTCCAAGATCCATACAACTTTGACATTGAAAGAGTAAAGAGATGTGCTATACATTATGCAGTTCCGGGTGGCAAAGTTTATCCATTTTGTACCTACAACAGCATACANAGNGAAAAAGTAGAAAAACAGTATGCAATTCCACTTGAAGTTTGGGAAAAACAAAACAGGGATAAGAATATTCAAAGCCAGAGAAATCNTAANTCTTTATCATTCCCTTCAAAAAAGTAATATTTTCTTTATCCCCTCTTTTTTCATTTACCGGNGTTTCCATNATCATNGGTATATTTTTTANATATTCATGATTTACTATAGATTTAAATCCTTCNTGNCCTATATTGCCAAGACCTATNTGTTCGTGCCTATCTTTTTTTGAATTNAACTCCCCTTGAGAGTCATTTAAGTGAATNATTTTAAGACACTCTAAACCAACTGTTTTATCAAAGTTTGAAAGAGTGTTTTCAATGGCATCGCTGTTNGATATGTCATAGCCAGAAGTGAAAAGATGGCATGTGTCAAGTGTTACCCCACATTGAAAATTAGTATTGTCAAGTANATATTTAAGCTCTTCAAAGGTTGATCCTAAAACATACCCCATTCCNGAAGTGTTTTCAAAAAGTAATGTAACATCCCCGACATAATCCTCAATTGAGTTTAAGGACTCACATATCTGCTTCAATCCTTCTTTCTTAGTCTGACCTTTATGTGAACCTGGATGAATATTCAAAAATTTTATGCCCATTCTATTGCATGAAATAAGTTCTTTTTTTATAGAATCTATGGATTTATCNCTAATAGTGCAATCTTTAGAGGCAAGATTGGGNAAGTATGAGTCATGCACCACTATTGGTTTAATATCGTTTTTTTCATATGCANTCTTGAATAATTTACCTATATCCTCCGATACCACATTAAATGCCCAGCTTCTTGGGGAATGAGTAAATATCTGACAGCAATTTGCACCAAGTGTTTTTGCATCATCAANGANTTTCAAAAATCCCTGTGCCACAGATATATGAAAACCTATTCTATGCATAAAAAAATATTAAATTTATTAATATTATTTTACTATATCCTCTAAAATCCTCATACCTTTTGTAAAGGAAGGCATACCTGAAAGAAGTAATACCACTCTCAAAACATCTGTTATTTCGTCAGGAGTTACCCCTAGTTCTTTCATTGCAGACCTCATCTGTTTTTCAGTTGCACTCTCATCACATTTTGACGTAACGATACCTATTGCAATTAGTTTCTGTATTTTGTAATCAAGAACTTTTCCATTGTAGACCACATCATTTAATTTTGTAATTGCGTCATAGACCTCAGGACAGTCTGATTTTATTTTTTTCATACCTCTTCCATAAAATACTTCTTCTTTCATTTAATCACCAGAATAGTGGTATGACTTATATTTAAAAGAATTTCTGTGATTTAGTTCTTTTAAGGTCAATGACGCTTCAAGTCACATGCTGATGACAATCATAACGTTTTATATTCAGTATAGTACATTTTAAAAAAAAGTGTGAATAAGATATCACTTTTTCAGGATAATTTTTAATGCATACACTGTCTTACGTATTATTGTCTTTGGCAATCTAATAATGGCCTCTGAATCCATTACCGCCTTTTTTAAAGGCTTTAAAATAATCCATATTATGAATTATTTTTCGTATAATGTTTCTGATAATTAATTTGTAAGTCTTAGAAATCTATAATAAGTATATTTCACTTTTGTTTCATAAGATAAGAAATTCCTTCAATAAGTAGGTTTGTTATGATATTTTCTACTTCATTTTCAATAGGAGTTGCAGGTGGACTTTCCATTTCAGATGCCTTATACAAAATCTTCTTGCTTTGAGAATCTTCGTACATAAAGAGCAAAACGCCTAGCAACAAGACAATTGCTCCCGCTAAAATGAGAATAGCAGAAGATCCAAATCCAACTAGGAATAAAAACATAGAGGACAAAAATAAAGTAAAAAATAAGAGTATCCCGTCCTCTCTTTTTCTCCTTGCATCTTCTAAGAGCCTCCTATGCTTAAGTCCATGAAAGTCAGGTTCCATCAAATCACCTTTAATCCAGGAAATCTTTTAAGAATCATCCCCTCAGTTTGAAATATTTTATTGAAATCTAAAAATTTCTTCGCAGATAAAAGTCTTTCCTTATTCTCTGCGTAGAGTTCTACTATGACATCATCCTTTTCTACACGGTCACCGACCTTATAATTTAATAAAAGTCCCGCACCTTTATCAAAAGGTGCTCCAAGAATCTTTGCTACTTTAATAATGGTGCCGTTATCAACTTTAGTGATATATCCAGAATCTTCAGAAAGAATAGCTTCACTAAAATTTCCTATAGGTATTTCATCAGGCTTAATATCTGATTGTCCTCCTTGAGCATCTATGATCTCTCTAAATTTCTCCAATGCCTTCCCGCTTTCAAGAATCTCTCTTGCCATAATCTTCCCTTTACCTACTTCTACTTTTCTTCCAAGTTCAAGAAGTATTCCCGCAAGACCAATGGCCTTTTCGGTAAGGCTTCCACTCTGCTTTTTTTCTAATGCCATTAGAGCTTCTCTTACCTCGAGTGCTGGGCCAACTGCATTCCCTATTGGTTGCCCCCCATATGTAACAGCAACTTCAACATGCATTCCAAGTGAAGATCCAAGTTCCGTGAAATTAGATGCAAGTTTTCTTGCACTTTCCCATGTGTTAATTTTTGTTCCTTCACCCATTGGAATATCGATCAATACAAACTCTGCCCCCATTGCATATTTTTTGCTCAAAACACTAGCAAGAATTATAGGTTCTGGATCTATGTGNAGTCTCCTCTCAACTTCAACAATTTTTTCATCTGCAGGGCTTAGATTTAAGACNCCACTCCANGCAAGGCACCCTCCAGTGGTATTAACAATTTCTTTTAACTTTTCTGGAGAAAAATCCACAGGAGATATAACTTCTACCACATCAGCTGTNCCNGCAGGNGATGTTATTGCCCTAGAAGATGTTTTAGGAATATAAAGGCCTGCAGAAGCCACTATAGGTATAGTAAGCAATGCAGTTTTGTTTCCTGGAACTCCGCCGATGCTGTGGACATCCATTATTGGCCCTTTGTCAAATCTAATCATTGTGCCTGTTTCGGCCATTGCTTTAGTGAGATATTCTATCTCTTTTATTGAAGTTCCAAGTATTTGGGTTGTAGTTAGAAAGCTTGAGATAATGATACTATCAATATTACCATTGATGATTCCGCCTACAAACTTTGTTATTTCTTCATTTGTAAGTATTTTTCCATCTATTTTCTTTTTTGAAATATGAACAAGGCCCATATTTACATCTGGAAAAACTTCAACAATTTCATTTTCTTGGTAATTATAACGTTTAGATTTTTGGATTGGTATCCCTATAAATCCTTGATCCACTAGATTTTTTGTCAAAACAGCAGAAAAGGAATATGAGGATCTAGGTCGCTTTATAACAATTAGCTCTCCAGGACCTATTCTTTCATTTATCGCATCATTGGTATTTAAAAAAACAATATCTAGAGTTTCTTGGATATCAAGGTATTTGATTTTAAGCTTCATATAGTTGTATTGTAATATATTAATAAAAGAGTTACTATTTTTTTATATATTCTAAATAAGCATTTAGCGAAGAAGGTAAGTTTTTTTCTTTAGATATCTTTCTAATATTTTGTAAAATGCCTGATCCATATTGAAATGCTTTCTTTTTACGTGCTACAATTTCAGGAGGTGCTCCCAGATCTCGTGCAATTTCTCTTAACGTATGTTTTCTTAAATCATCATTTGCATCTCTTAGATTATGTTCTCTTTCAATTTGAATCCCAATTTTTTTTACTTCTTCATCAAAAAATGGCGATAAAAGCTTCAAATTAAAATTTTCAAATATTTTGTATTCTCTATTTAAGAACAAATCTTCCAATTCTATTAAATCTTTATTTCTTAAATCATTAGGATTGTTCCCGTCTGCCAAAGCTCTTCTGTATTTATCGTAACCAAAGAATAATTCATCTGCCCCTTGACCAGATAAACAGACATCAAAATCATCTTTACTGATTCTTTCTGCAATAAGATAAAACGAAGTTGCTATCAATACATCAAGACTATTTTTCTGCCCAATCAATTTGATAGTATTTCTAATTCCATTTTCTATATTTCCATCGGTTAAATTAATTATTTCAAGAGGGCATCCTAAGGATTTTGATGCAATCTTTGAATATAAGATATCTTTTGCAGTCAAGTTTCCGATTGTATAAAGTATTGGATTTGAATACTTTTTAGCTAAAGCTGCAGTAATGTAGCTGTCAATTCCTCCTGAAAATGAGATTGGTATTTTTTTTCTTGCACCTATCAAATTATAAACAGACTTTGAAAGAGCGTTAGTGAGTTTCTCGTTTCTATCATTACACGAGCTCATATGCTAGATTTTCACCTTCCCTTGAATAAAAGAATAAATCATTCCTGTTATAGGGATAACAGATTATAATATGAACTTTACCATAACGCAAAAAGAAATTCAGGTCCTCCCTTGAAGGCGATCCATTCGCAGAGGGATGGGAATGAACGGTACCAACAATAGAAACATCTATTGGTAAGCTAAAATGTGAAATCGTAGAGGAATTTCTTCCAAATATGCTAAAAGGAGAAAAAATAACTTCAGATATAATCTCTTTTTCTTCTCTTAAAAAAGCAGCAAATTCATTTGGATGGGTATTTTTTGCAGCATGGGATATGAAGTCTAATAATTCTTCATCAATCTTTATCAAAAAATTTCATTCCTCATTCTGAGTCGTCGATATTCTCAACTCTTTCTATCTTTATCTTGAAGGGCAATATTGGGGTTTTAATTTCTTTTTTTTCCTTTAAGATATCTTCAAGTTTTAGAAAATCATTGAGTTCTTTTTCTAGCTGATCAATTTTTCTATCAAGAAGTTTTGAAGGAGAAATTGCAGTATATTTTTCTGGATCCTCTAAAGATTTTTCCACAACTTTCATCTGTTCCATTGAGGCAAGAGATTCTCGGCATGTACTTGGATAGATCGATGTTCCTTCAGCAATGCTATCATAGGTTGAGCTTCCCTTTGTTANCAAATATAAGTAAATTTTAACCTTAGATTCAGTATCCAAAAAAAATCTTAGCATATCCATTAATCCTTTATCAATGTCACTTTTTTCTGGAACATTAAATTTAATTTGNTTAGCATATTCTTTCATTTCAATCACCTTGTACCTGATTTATTTAATATTTTATATAGTTTATTATTATGATTTTAGGACAGTAACTTTCTCGTTTTTANTGAAAACTACTTCACATTTTGATGTAAAAATGCCATTTTCGAATATTCCAGGAATATCGTTAAGATCTTTTTCCATAGATTTTGGATTTTCTACCGATGTGAACAAGTCAATTATAAAGTTTCCATTATCTGTTACCATAGGGCCGTCTTTTTTATCGCCAATCCTTAGAATAGGATTTCCAAATGAGGACAGCGCTTGAAAGACTTTTCTATATGCAAGCGGAAATACTTCCACAACCACGGGGAAATTCTTTCCAAGTTTATCCACGAATTTTCTTTCTTCGCAAACAACAACAAATCTATCTGTATTGTAATCTATTATTTTTTCTTGTAGTAGGGCCCCCCCTCTACCTTTAAGGAGATGTAGTTTTGGATTTACTTCATCAGCGCCATCAATAGCAATATTAATGTCATGTTCATCAAGAGTGGTAAGAGGTATATTTGATTCAATCGCCAAGAGTTTTGCTTGGAATGAAGTAGGTATGCCATAAATTGATATTCCCTCTTTCTTTATTCTCTTACTAAGCTCTGCAATGACAAATGCAGTTGTACTGCCGGTACCAAGCCCAACAACGTCTCCATCCTTTACTAAAGATGCTGCATATGTTCCTACAATTTTTTTATCTTCCAATATACCCCCAACCTTTACTTCTTTCTTGACTTCATTAAGTCTTCATAATCTTCCATAGCCTTCTCTAGTTTTTTAATGTCGTTGATTAGATCTTTTGTATCATCAACTCTCCCATACGAACGGTACCTCTCAACAGATTCTTCTTTACTAACTGGCCATTTCCTTTCAACATGAACAGGAGCCACCTTAAGTCTAGGCATTCCTTCTATCGGACGAGGAATTCTTTCTTCACGCACCCTCAGCGTATTACTATCTTTAGTCTTCCTTTGTTTGTTGATTCTAATCAAATGCCTCCAGTTTGCTAGATATTCTAATATAATATCAATACCGCTTAAAAGTGTAAATATAATAAGAAGAATACCAAGATTTGAATTACCCCATATAGTCATTTTTTCTAAAATTGTAGGTTCTGCATGACCTTTTATAGCTTCAATAAATACGCTAGTAGGCTGTACAGAGTAATAAACTACGAAGGATTTCACTCTGTCTGTTGTTTCAGGAGTAACAGTAGTAATTGTATACTCGTCTGGAACTTTAATTCCGTTTATTTTGGCATCTCCGTAGGGATAAGAAAAAGAGATGTTAATATTATTATTATCAAGTAATATGAAAGGATCATTAGTACCTTTATCAAACACTATCCAAAATTCACCATAAAAAGAATCAACTGTTGCATTTAGTGGTAAATGATAATAATATTCACCAACTCGCTTGTACGTAAGTGTTAAGAAAGATATCTTTTTGTTAGTATCCCCATCTTTCAAATAATAAGATTCTGCGGCATCCATATAAAGAGGACGAATTGAACTTACGGCTCCTTTGGCTGCGATGGGTTCCAAAAAAAATCTATTTGAACGGTCAGGATCATTAATAAGGGATATTTCCATTTTATCTATTCCTGAGTTTCTTGGAATATAAATATTCATCTTTAAGGTTATTGTATCTTTATTGAGAATAAATCTAACATCTGAAATCCTAAGATTTTCATTTGGCCTCACAGTTCCTTCTGTTCCTAAAAATTTCATCTGAAATCTATAATGTTGAGAATTTGATTCAAATTGGGCTGCGACATTAACAATGAATAAAGTAAGGGTAATAAGAATAAAAAAGAGAGATATGCCTACCCTGAGATTCCTCTTCATAAACTGAAGTTTGGGAAAGAATATTTAAGTCTTTCTAAAAAGATGATATTATCGTCTATAATCAATAACTATTTCTTTATATAACGATGATAATTAATAATAAATTATCAATTTATACAAATATTTATATAGAAACTTTTTAATTTAACTATAAGCAAGTGATAATATGAATAAAAATATAATTGCAATATTAGGGATAATTGCCCTTATTTTAGGAACATCCACATACCTTATGTTCACTGAAAATAAAGATTTGAAAGAGGACATTGAAACACTAACTATTGAAAAAAGTCTCCTAACTGAAGAAAGAGATGCATTAAAAACACAGATGAAAATCATGATCCCAGTTTCTGAGAAAAACGCTTTAAAACTTGTAGATGCATACATTTGGGAAGAAGGTCAAAAGATAACTGGTACAAAATCATATTCATTTCACCCATATAGCCTAACAAATAAGATAATTGACAAAGGAACTTTCTACGAAATAGAGGTCTTAAGAGGGATTGGAAAACTAGATGGAAATAATCTTACCGTAAGCTACCATGCCCTAAAGTTTGAGGTAAATAAAAATACAGGCGATGTTACTTACAAGGGGATAGCAGATTCAGGATTCCCAAATACAATTTACATAAGAGTATCCTAAGTATAGCCACCAAATAATTTGTTTAAGCACTGTTTACAATAAGTTTTCTTTTTTTCATCAATATCATAGATATCTTTAGAGATATTCATTGCACATCCTGGAATCTTACAATGATCAAGCCCGAGGGTATGCCCAAGTTCATGCAAGGCTTCTTTTAATGCCCTTTCTTTAATTAAAAAATTACTTTTAAAGTGATTCTCTAAAGGGGCTGTTGTGACAATTGCAATTTCACCACCCACTTCTGCTTCACCAAATAGAGTTCCAGTAAATCCAGATTTATATATCTCTACATCTACCAAAACTAATACTTTTAGAAGAACTTCAGCTTTTCCAAATTTTTTAAGAGATTCTTCTCGTCTTTCTTTTCCAAAAATAAATAAGCTTTGGGTATTGTACTTACCTATGTGGGGGGTATATGCAGTTGAAGGAATTTTGTATATGGGGATCCCTCTAGAATTCGAAATATTGTAATAACAATTCGCATTTATAGCAAGTGTATCCCACAAAAGACTTTGTAATTCTTTTTGGAATTCTGTGAGGAATTTTTCATCAAAATTCCCTGCGGCTGCAATTCTAATGTAAAGCTTGTTATAAACCATTAAAGTTTATAAATCTAATAACTTAAAAGACTTACTAAATTTTTTTTAATCATACTAAACTATAAAAATAAAAAAATAATTAGTTAATATATGAAAAGATTCATAGTTTTTGAAGGTATAGATGCATCAGGAAAAGAGACACAAGCAAAGTTATTAGCTTCATTTTTTATTAATAAAGGCCATAAAGTTCTGCTTACACATGAACCAATATACGATAAACCCATTGGAAAAATAATAAGGTCAAATTTAGAAAAAAAGATTTCTTTAGCACCCGAAACAATTGCAATGCTCTATGCTGCCGATAGATATGAACATTATTTACAAATAAAAAAAGCACTTTCTGAGGAGAAAATTGTAATTTCAGACAGGTACAAATACTCTAATATGGCATATCAAGGGGCAAACGGTGTTAATCCTGAATGGATCGAGGAAATAGAAAAATATTCTAAAGATCCTGACTTGATATTCTACATTCGTGTGAAACCAGAATCTGCAATGAAGCGGAGAAAAGAAAAAGACCTTTATGAGGAAAACATTGACTTTCAGAGAAAAGTTTTCCATATATACGAAGAACTATCAAAAAAATACAATTTCATAACTATTGATGGAGAAAAATCTATTGATGAAATTCATAAAGACATTATAAAATATTTGGAATGACTTACGTATAAGACGGTTCAACTACATAATTCATTGTAGTCTTAAATTGCTTAAGATCTACTAAAACTTTTTTGAGATTTCCATTGCTAATTTCTTCAGGAAGTTCCTTTGTTGCATAAATATACATCACTCTTGGCAATGCCTTAACTTTTGTGTCAATCTCACCTTTACTGTAAGATTCCCAAGCTCTTTCAATTGCAGTTGAAAAAGCAATTTGTTTTTCGTTATAATTGCCGCCAGTTTCAATTGCTAGAATTAACTCTTCCAGAGTATTAATTATATTTTTAAGTGGATCCATGATATCATTTTTCCGATTTAATTTTAAGTTTATCTGTTTACTCTTTAAGTGAATAATAATCAAAGATTTGCTTTGAGCTTTTGTTTTAATTGGGTGGAACTATTCATCAAAAATAATTTAGGAAAATAATAAAAAATAAATTAAATCATGGAATGTTACAACCTTCTGCATCTGGATGATTTTTGCACCTGTTTCCCTTAAGCAATTTAATTATAAAGTCAATTGGAAGAGAAGTTCCAGGGCCTCTATTAGAAGGATAGTGGTAACCCATATCTATAGTTAAAGTGTCCCATTTTTCATCAATTCTTGTCGTTCTATCCGCAAGGCCAAGGATGGCAGCTAATGTGGAGCCTTTATCGACAGAAGGGCTTAAGAATGATAGGTAGTAATTCCCTAGCCTTCCGGTGGTATAATGTGGATCCTTGGATATCGAGCCTATACCTGGTGTTACACCACT
>LNJB01000019.1 GCA_001587595.1 Candidatus Methanofastidiosum methylothiophilum | reverse complement strand
ATTATGCATGTTAGGACGTTATAATTTCCGCCCGCCATTGTAAAAAGAAGCACGCCAAATATAAACTGCATAACGTTTTTTGGAACATTTAGTGCAGCTGAATTATATATCAGCGCTTCCCTCTTCATGGTTTCTCTAAACACTGCATGTATTTATAAAGGATTTGGTTTGAATTTGAAGAATTAGAATTTTTAAAATCGTACATACCTTTAGTATTTGGAAATAAGAGGAATAAACATATTACCAATATACTAACATATTTTCAATTAATTTCAATTTAATGCATATTTTTAAAAATGATTTATCTTAAAAATATTAATCTAAGCTAAAGAAATATCACGAGAATCTGCATGAATACGGAAAGATTTAATTCAGTGCTCATTTTAATTATTTTGATTTTGTGTATACCCTTAGTTAGGTTATTAAAACTAAGAAATATTGGATTTAATGTTATTCTATTTAATTCTTGGCAATTTTTTTTGTTTTTGTTAATTGTGGCATTCTTATATTTCCTTTCTTCCTATAGATATCGTTGGATAATTTTGCTCCTAGCCAGCTATTATTTTTACATATGCTGGAAACCAGAATACGGTATATTATTGATAATTTCAACATGTATAGATTATTTTTCCAGTATAATGATGGGAAAAGAACAATTAAAAGAAAAAAGAAAAAAATATTTGGTAATAAGTATTATATCCAACTTAGCCTTGCTATTTACGTTTAAATATTATAATTTCTTTAATTCATCTATAACTTCGTTTCTAAACAATTTTAATATTTTCTATAACTTGCCATATTCTCAATTACTTTTGCCTGTTGGGATTTCCTTCTATACTTTTCAGACACTAAGCTACTCAATTGATGTTTATCACGGTAAGATGGATCCTGAAAAAAGATTTGGTATTTTTGCTTTATATGTAGTTTTTTTCCCTCAATTAGTTGCAGGACCAATCGAAAGAGCTTCTCGGCTCCTGCCCCAATTTTATAATAAATATGATTTTGATTACAAGAGGGTAACAGATGGCTTAAAACTCATATTGTGGGGATTATTCAAAAAAGTCGTTATTGCTGATAGATTATCTGTATTCGTTGAACAGGTATATGGCACACCTCATGACTATCAAGGTATTTCTTTAATTATAGCTACTGTATTTTTCGCTTTTCAGATATACTGTGATTTTTCAGGATATTCCGATATCGCAATTGGAAGTGCCCAAATCCTTGGATTCAAGTTGATGGATAATTTCAGAAGACCTTATTTTTCTAAATCAATCCCTGAATTTTGGCAAAGATGGCACATTTCTTTATCTACTTGGTTTAGGGATTATTTATATATTCCTCTAGGTGGCAATCGCGTTGGCAAGTGGAGATGGTACTTTAATCTTTTTATTACATTTTTAATAAGTGGCCTTTGGCATGGGGCTAATTGGACTTATGTTATTTGGGGCGCTTTAAATGGTGCTTATATGCTACTAACTATCCGAAGTCAAGATATTCGGAAAATTTATGTTAATAAGCTAAAATTGAATAAATTCCCATATTTATACAAGATATTGCAAGTTGTTACTACATTTTCCCTAACTTGTTTTGCGTGGATTTTCTTTAGAGCAAATAATCTTTCTGATGCCCTTTATATCTCAAAACATTTATTTGCTGGAATAACACATATTGGTATTATTTTAACAAGCAAAGAACTAATAAAAACAAATATTTTACTCAGCCAGTCAAAAGAAGAATTTATTCTTGCTATTTTAGCCATATTTTTCATGGAAACTGTACATTTGATTCAGAGACATGAAAGTATTAGGCATATGCTGTCAGAAAAACCTGTATATATAAGATGGGCTATTTATTATATCTTGATTTTTAGCATATTATTTTTTGGAGTATTTAATTCCACACAATTTATATATTTCCAATTTTAGAGGGATATCGTGAAGAGAGTAGATTTAAAAATAAAATCTTTTATTATAAAAGGGGCATTACTATTTATTCCTATAATTGTCATAATGGGATTTTCATATTTTGTCATATCTTATTCGGGAGAATTTACTACAGTAAACGAGGTAATCGATAAACAAAAAAATAGTGAGATTATCCTTTATGGATTGGCATACAGTGACCCCACGCCATATTACAAACTAAAATCAGTAATTGATAGAAACCCTAGGATAATTGCATTAGGTACTTCTAGAGTCATGCAGTTCAGATCTGAATTCTTTTTGGCAAATACTGATTTTTATAATGCGGGAGGTGGTGTCAGGAGAGTCGAAAATCTCAATTTGTTCTTAGACAATATCCCTAGTGGTAAAGAGCCGGAGATAATAATCCTTGGATTAGATCAAAATTTTTTTAATCCTAATTGGAAAGATTTCTTGGAAGAAAATAATAAATTATACACTTTTTCAAAAAGAATAGATATATTTTCAAATTCTTGGAGAAAAATTTATTTTGATTATTATAATGGTAAATTTTCTATAAATAAAATACTTGAAAAGGAAAATGGTAGTATAGGGCTGAATGCTATAATGAATAATCGAGGATTCAGAAATGACGGAAGCTATGAGTATGGCAATTTAATCAACGAGTTTAATTCTGACAACAATTCTAAACTAAAAGGATATTTTAGCTTAATTAAGAATGAAGGAAGTCGATTTGAATACTCTAACAAAATATCTGATAATTCTTTATATGAATTAGATAGATTTCTTAGAAGATGTAAAGAGCGAAATATATATGTCATTGGATTTTTACCTCCATACGCCCATGAAATATATTTAGAGATAGAGAGGATGAAAATAGAGTATGAATATTTTTTTGAACTAGAACCTACACTAAATCCTATTTTTAAAAAATATGGATACAATATTTATAATTTCTCTGACTTAAATTCTACGGGTGCAGATGCATGTGAAGTAATAGATGGTACACATGCCTCAGATAAAGCTTACCTCCGACTATTTATATTACTCGCTGAAAATGAAGAAGCTCTAAAAAATGAAACAAATATTTCAAGATTAAAATTTGAATTAAATAATTCAAATTCATGTTATAGTGTATTTACACATAATCATTAAATAATATAGAATATAGTATTGAATGGTAATAAAATGACCGAACACAAACTTTTTGCGCAAAGAATAGGATTAATTGGCTTGACTTACGTTTTGACAACTCTGATAAGAATCTTGTTGGTGCCTATATTGACCAAAAATATGCCTATCGAAGAATACGGTATATGGGTCCAAGTAAATGCTACTATTGGATTAGTACCCCCTATTGTGGGGCTTGGATTGCCATTTGCACTAGTCAGATTCTTAGCTTCCACAGAAGATCGAAAAGATTTGCAAGAAGGATTTTATTCAATTTCTTTTGTAGTTTTATTGACAAGCGGTATAGTTTCATTATTATTCTTGATATTTTCAAAGACTTTTGCCACAATCCTATTTGATAATAATATTAAAGTAGCAATGATAATCCCGGCAATAATACTCCTACAAAGCTTGATTGATCTCCCTATGAATTTGTTTAGAGTATTTCAGAAAATAAAAAGACATTCCTTTTTTTTAATTCTTGATATGTTGTTTACCGTTTCATTTGCTTCGTATTTTATTATTTTAGGCCAAGGTGTGCTAGGCGCTGTAGTAGGCCTTTTAATCTCTAAGATATTGGTATTTTCAGGAATGATGATTTTTGTATTCAAAGAAATTGGCTTTGGATTTCCTAAATTTTTGAATTTAAGAAAATATTTTAACTTCAGTATTCCTTTGTTGCCCAGTAATCTTTCAAACTGGATAATCAATTCAAGCGATAGATACGTGATTACTATTTTTCTCGGAACTGCTTTTGCAGGGTATTTCACACCAGGATATACTGTAGGGAGCTTGATCTTAACATTTGCTACCCCCCTATCTTTTCTTTTACCGCCAGTACTATCAAAATATTATGATGAAAGGAAGTTTAATGAATTTAACAAAGTTCTTAAATATTCAACTAAGTATTATCTTTTGATAGCCATACCTTCTGTTTTTGGATTGTCAATACTCTCAAAAACTTTATTGACTATCCTAACTACGCCTGAAATAGCAAATATAGGATATCTCATCACACCATATACTGCAGTTAGTTATCTTTTATACGGTTTGCAGGGGATTGTTGGAAATATACTGGTCGTTGAGAACAAAACAAGGATAATTGGAATTATTATGTCTGTATCCGCCGTTGTTAATTTAGTCCTAAATATATTAGTTATTCCATTAATTGGTATTAATGGTGCGGCATTAACTACTTTGATTTCATTTATTATAATTTTTGTAGTTGTTCTATACTATTCTTTGAAACCAAAATTATTTACTTTTGATATTAATTTTATAATAAAGAGCCTATTGGCATCGAGCCTTATGTCCCTTGTAGTTATTTATCTAAATCCAGCTAATCTCAATAATTTATTATTTACAGTTGGCATTGGTGCCGCCCTATATTTTGGTATTATATTCTCCCTAAACGGAATAAACAAAGAAGAGATTAAATTTTTCAGAAGGATTGTATCCAAATGATAATTTAAATGATCAATAAAGAATTTTCCTTATTATCTCAACGTTTTTAAGATCATCATTAAGTGATTTTCTTGGAGTTTCTAAAGTTATATAAGTTGTATTTTCTTTGGAATGATTTTTTACCACATCCATTAAATAATTTAAATTATAGTTGCCTTCCCCAAAATTTAGGTGCTCATCTTTTTCATAATTCGTTCTACCATCTGCAATATGGAATAACTTAGGCTTTAATTTTAGGAAATTCTCAATCAAATCCTTATAATCTATATTCAAACTTGAAGCAGCTTTTATGGCATGATTTAAATCAAGGCAGAAAGAAAATTTATTCCCCATAAGCACTTTAATTTGCTCTGGATTGTAACCAATCATTTTTTCATTATTGATCCCTACCTTAGGCATATTCTCAATATGAATTCTATTGTCTTTGATATTATCTAAAAAATCTAAAGCGTTTTCTATAGAACCATATCCTGGATGCAAAACTAAGCATTTTGCTTTTAATTCATCGACCCAAAGAATGCATTCGTGTATTAACTCTAGATTATAATCTTTTATTTTAGGATCAGCTATGTTTAATCCATGATTTTCTGTTGTTATATGTATAACATATGGAATCGACATATCCTTAAAATAGTCTAAACTAGTATTTGGAATTGGAGTCAATTCAATATATTGAAATGTACCCTCCATAATTAATTTTTTTGCATCATCAATAAGGCTTTTATTAGTTGACCACAGTTTAAGGCCAAAACTTATATTCATGTTTTCACATTTGCTTTTGATTTTATAATATCTATTGATTCAAGAATGGCTAAAGAATAATGTATATAAAGTTGATTATAGACCTCATCAATACTATTTTTATCTTTAATATCGATAAATTTTTCATATATTACTTTTCCTTCATCTACTCTTTCATCCATATAGTGAACCCCAACGCTAGCTAAATTATTTTCATCTTTAATAAATCGCCCTATAGGATTGGATCCTTTATATTTATATAAACATGGATGAACATTAATACATCCAAATTTAGGTATTTTTAAAATATCTATCGGAACTATCTCTCTACCGTGAACAGATAATAGTAAATCGCTTTTATATAAATATTTAATAAAATTAGAGTCCTTTATAGAATCAAACGTGGGTATCTTTAATTTATTTGCTAAAATTTTTACACTATCGTCATAAGCTACAACAGATAAGATCTTACATTTTGTAGATTTTAAAGTAAGTAATCCTATAAAACCTGCCTGTTTTCCACCTATAAAACAAATCCTAAGCTTTTCCATATTTTTAAAAGTCCTTCCAGATTATCCATTCATCTTTTTTTATGTCGCGTTTTACTTTTCTTCCTATAATCAAATCTATATATTTAGGTTTAATTCCATACCCTGGACGCTTAACAGTTAACATTTCTTTTGTTACTTCTGTATCCTTTTTAATGTCTACTTTTGCGTGAATGCTCCTCCTGGCTTTAAGGTACATTTCTTCACTTTCTAAATTTGATTTTTCTTTAATTCCGTTACCAATTGATTTTTCTACATCCCTTATGTTTGAAATCATTTCCTTTAGTTCAGGTGGCTCTATAGCAAAAGAGTGATCAGGGCCTTTCATTTTTTTATCTAAGGTGATGTGTTTTTCTATGACTTTAGCCCCCATAACTACAGCAGCTATAGATATATGGATTCCTATAGTATGATCGGAAAAACCAACAGGAAGTGAAAAAGCGTTTTCCATTGTTTTAATTGTTTTAAGATTAACAATTTCGGGTGGTGTGGGATAAACAGAGTTACATTGCATTAAAATAATTTTTTCATTGCCAACTGATTTGGCAGAATTTATAGCATCTTCAATTTCACCTAAATTTGCCATTCCGGTAGAAATGATAATTGGTTTATTCTTTTTTGCAATATATTTTATAAGCTCAAGATCAACTATTTCAAAAGATGCTATTTTGAAGGCATTTACATATTTATCCAAAAGATCGACAGCTTCATAATCAAATGGTGTGGCAAGAAATTCTATATTTTTTTGAAGGCAATAGTCATGAAGTTCTTTTATCCATTCACGAGGAGTTTTAATTTCTTTTATTAAATTATACACATTTTTATTTTTCAAATAACTAAAGTCAGGAGTATATTTAGAATATAAATTTTCTTCATTAAATATTTGAAATTTTACGGCATCTGCACCTGCATCATGGGATATGTCTATAAGTTTTTTTGCTAATCCTATATCGCCATTATGATTTGAACCTATTTCAGCGATAATAAAACATGAATTATATTTTTTTTGGATAATTCCCAACAATTTATTAGTAATAATATCACCTTTAGGTAAGACGTTTAAATCCTGAATGAGCTACTGGGCCTTTTAATAGAGTTTTTACATTATCTTTTTCAATGGAGTTTTTAATAATTCTGAAAACATCATCAATACTTTCAAAATAATTAGTTAGTAGTTCTTCAGTGTGTGAATACGATACATAAACTGAATTGGAAGCTAAATATCCCCTTTCAAGCATTTCTTGAATGAACAATGTTTTGAGTTCTTGTGAATTGTTATAGTTAAAAAAGAAGGTTATTAGAGAATAAGGCCCTTTGATTGTAATATCTAAATCTCGCTCTTTTGCAATTTTATCCCAATTTTCTCCTATAATTTGCCCTATCTTAGCAATATGTTCCCAAGCTTTTGATTTTTCTAATTTATGAATAGTGGCGAGAGATGCAGTTGGACCTATTCTTTCAGTCCAATAAGTACTGCTAATAAAACTTTTTTGTGCATAATCCATTATCTCTCCCCTCCCGATAACTGCCGCCATTGGGTATCCATTACTCATTGCTTTAGCAAATATTGCCATATCTGGAGTAACATTATATTTAAGATGGATACCACCAAGATTATTCCTCCATCCAATTGAGATTTCATCAAAAATAAGAACAGCCCCAATTTCTTCTGAGACTTTTTTTATTTTTTCTAGAAATTTATCTTTTGGCTCATCATGCCTTAATGGCTCAATTATTATAGTGCCTACGTCATTATTTTCAACAATTTCGTATAGCTGACCTATGTTGTTATATTCAAAAGGTATTGAAGTGTTAATTAATCCGCGAGGAACACCCAAAGGATTTAAACCAGGAAGTAAATGGCCGTCCAGATTTTTATTATCTGACAAATTACTGGCTAAATACCAATCATGCCACCCATGATATCCACAAAAAGCTATTTTATCTTTTTTTGTGTATGCTCTAGCTAATCTTATTGCTAGTGTAGATATTTCTCCACCACTTCTTGCAAATCTAACTTTATCTGCCCAAGGGTGAATTCTAATTAGAGTTTCAGCCAATTCTACTTCTTCCTTTGAATTCAAAGTGCACATTGAACATTGATCAATCACTTTTTTTACTTCCCTATTGACATCCTCATCTGCATACCCAAGGATGCAACACCCAACCCCCATTAAAGACATATCAATATATCGATTGCCGTCCAAATCAATTATTTCAACGCCTTTTGCGCTTTTATAGTATGATGGCCAATGTTCAGGAAGAAACATTTCTGAACGTTTACTTAATAATTGTGTTCCTCCTGGAATTATTTTTTTGGATTTATTCCATAATTCAATTCCTTGATTAGACATAATTAACATCTCCAATATTTTTATCTTCTATTAAAGATTTTTCGTATCCCTCATTTCTTTTAATTTTATTATTAATCTCCAACATATACGGATTATTTTCAATTGTTAAAATAATATCCTCAATAGTAAAATTCTCTATATTGATATATTTTATAATTTCTTTAATTAAAACTAAATCCTCTTTTTCATCAATAGTTAACCTAATGTTTGATAAGTCTTTTTTATTAAATAAATTCACAATTTTAAATAATTTATTATTTTTCCAAATATATGGGGTTACATGTTCTCGTTCTGAGTTTAGTTTAGCTTCTTTCCATGCCTTTTCTAAAGAAATAAATGAAAACACTTCAACATCCAAACCATCAGGGAATGTTGGTGGTTTAATATTTGAAGTATAATCAGATTTAGCTTCTAAATGTAATCCTATCACTTGATCAATGACTACAGGATCAATAAAAGGGCAATCTCCTGTTATTCTTACTATAGTATCTACTTTATACTTTTTTGCTGCATTATAAAATCTATCAAGTACATCATTTTCACTTCCTCTAAAAAAGTCTATATTTTTTTCAATCGCAATTTGTATTAAAACATCGTCATCTTTTTTCGTAGTTGTAGCTAATATTACTTTCTCAATTAGAGTGGATTTGCCAACTCTGTCAATTACTAAAGATATAAGAGGTTTACTCCCAACTCTCTCCATCATTTTATTAGGGAATCTAGTAGACCCCATCCTAGCCTGTATTATGGCGGCTATCATAATTCAATCATCACACCTTTATCAGAAGATTCTTTTGCAGATAAAACTAATCTGACGTCATATATCCCTTCATCTAGGCTCATTATTATTTTTTTACCAAAAACAATAGAGCTAATAAAGCTAGTTATTTCTTCAATATAAGTTTCATTATAGTCGTATTCAATTTCATATTTTTTTGTTTCATGTTCTTCTATAATTCTTAATAAATTTTTATTAATATCTGCTTCAATGTTTCCTTTATTACATATTATTTTTATTGTTCTGTTGGGTTTCCTTTGTAAGTAGTCTAAATGTATGTTAATTGTGTAGTCCTTAGTCGATTTTAATAAGAGTTCAGCGTTATCTTCGGTATTAATGTTTAAATCACTATTTTTATTCGCGAAGCAAAATAGTTTTTTCATTCTTCCAAAGAGATACACTGAATAATTTATCTCATGAATAGCATCAAGTAAAATTCCTCCCCCCATAGATTTCTTTGCACTGTAGCTAGTCCAATATTCAGTGTTGGGCCTCCAATTGGGCAAATAAGATCCATATTCTAATCTAGCCCCATATATGTCTCCTAACTCCTTATTATCTAATATTTCTTTAATCTTTAATATCAATGGATGATAAATTAGATTATACCCAACTTGTAATTTGATGTTATTTTTCTCAATAGCATTCTTGATAGATTCTATATTCTCAAGATTATCTAAGATTGGTTTCTCAACAAATATGTTCTTATTATTTTGGGCAGCAGCTAAGATATATTCGCGGTGAAGATTATTTGGAGTGCAAATTATTATGTTATCGTTATTTTTAATACTATCAAATACATTATTTGACTTTTTTACATTAAAGTTCTTTTTTATATCTTCCATTCTTGAGTTGTCTAAATCAAATATTTCGATATTAGTATACCCAATTTTTATTAGATTTGAGATATGCCTTTTGCCTATTGATCCACAACCAATAATCAAAAATTTCATTTGTGGATGAATATTTGTTATTTTCATAATTACTTTATCAAACACTTTGTCTTCATGCTTAATTGCTTTTTTCACAATCATTATTACTCGAAATCCAACTTTTTCATAAACTCTTATTGCTCTTTTATTATCTGCAACAACTCCCAAATCAATAGAATCGAGTTTAAGAGTATTCCATGCATAGTTTATAATTAAAGATGTAGCTTCAGTTCCTATCCCTCTATTCCAATATTTTCTATCTCCGACCATAATACTAAAAGTAGCCTTTTTATTTTCAAAGTCAATTGGTTCCAATTTAAGATTTCCAATATGAGCATCGTTTGATTTATCAAATATTCCTAAAAACAAACAATTACATGACTCATTTTTTTCTAGTATATAGTTTTTAATTTCATCAATATTCGCCTTTTTTGTTTCGAGATATTTATTTACATTAGAATCGTTTAACCACTCACAATATTTTTCTGTAGCATCTTTATCGTTTAGAGTTCTTAAATAAATCTTATTACTTTCTATCCTATATTCTAATTTCATAGTTTAACCTAGCCTTAGAGTTATTCCGGCGTTGACAATATATATTTTTGCTCCTGATACTATTTTGATCAGTAAAATGGAATATTATTACTTGTTATAACTGCAAAAACATCACAAATCTAAATGTAATTGACGAATCTTTAAGTATTCGTAATCTCCATTGATGGCAATGTACATCAAAGAAAATTCAACAATTGATTTAATAAAAGCTATATTTGTATAGTTAGTAATTATGTTTCCAAATTTTCCCACCTGGGAATATTTTTTTCTAGATTAATCATATCTTATTTTGTTCTTATTGTACTCAAATCTTCATTTAAGACATATCCTAGAGATTTTACAATTAAATTAAAATTCGACATATATACTCAAATATTACAATCATAAGTTTTATCCCATTCATCCATATCTGGCAAAGGTCTGCCTTTTGGAATTTCTTTAACATTGGGATTATGAGGAGATATCGTATGTGAAAGTGCAATACCTAAAAATTCTTCTTCGCTTATTCCTACATATTTTAAAAATATGTCTAAACTAGCCGGCCTTTTTCCATCATATCTTTTTATTAACTCTTTTGCTTTTTCTTTATCAATTCTATCGTTTCTTAAATCTAAGCTCATCAGATGTGCAGTTCTGCCAAATCCTCTTTTCAAATATTTCAGATAGTCTCTTACCCCTTGAAATTGACACTCAATTTTTTCATACCAATACTCATCGGGTATTCCTTCTACTTTATTTCCTTGCCATCCGAGTTCATTTCTTATTATTTCAGCATGTTTTTTTATGTCCCACGGTATGTAGCTACCCAAACAAATTGATCTATAATTAATTGATCTTAGCTCTTTTATATCTGGGTATGTATATGGCCTTAAATCGCGCATATCAACTTCCTTATTTAACATGTAATACATATCTTCAGCATTAATGCCTAAATTAACATACCGATTAAATCTTCTTTCATCCACTTCTTCTTCCTCGTCATATCCGTAATAAGAAGTGTATTCGGCGCTTGGCTCGCCCCATATTACTAATCCTACTTTAAGTTGGATTGCAACTTGCATAGGGTATGCAAAAATACCAGTATGGCAGTGCCAACAAAAATCTCCTTTTCGTTTAAGTGATTCTAACATTAATTTTTTAACTACTTGCCAATTGGGCCTAAAAAGATGATAATCTACCCCTAATTTTTTTGTAGTCTTGATGTTATCTTTAATTATTTGTGGTCTAAAAAAACCATGATCAAAACAAACTAAAAGAGGTTTTAGCTTAAATTCTTTAACTAGGTAATACGCTGTATATGTTGTATCTTTTCCCCCACTAAAGGGAATAATACAGTCGTATGGGCCCTTTCCCCTATATTTTTCAATTATTTGTGATAATTCTTTTTTTCGCTCATTCCAGTCTATTTTTTCTTTTTTAAATTCATGTTGTCTACATACATTACAAACTTTTTCTTCATCAAAAAAAATAGTTTCTTGAGTTTCAGGTAATAAGCATTTATTACAATACTTTAAATTACAATAAAGATCATAATTGTTTGGAGAGTTGTTTTTACATTTAGGGAAACTATCTCTATTTGCCATATGAAAGATATGCCTAGTTTATTTATTAATTTTACTATAATTATTTTCACTTTTTTAACAGCTTCCATAACATTTGATATATCTTTATCATTCATTTTTTGAAAAAATTGGCAACATATAATCATTTTATAATATCTATTAAATTTAGAAAGGCCGGTTTATATCCAAATTCTTTTTGACAATAAGGAAAATAACGAATAGATGTATAGTGGGTATTAAATACCTATAATACTATATTTTAGTTCTAGGAGTATTAAAATATTTTTTTATTTGTACCAAGTTTTCTAATTTAAAATATATCGGATACAAATGATATGAAGATTTTGAATTATATTTTTCAACAGTTGTTTTGATTTCTCCAGCTTATTAAATTTTTTATCGTATATCTACTCTATCTTCTTTCTTTTTCTTTTTTTCTTTCTTTCTTCTGAACTAAAAATATGCAATAACTCCATCACTAAATATTTTGGTATCACTCATTATTTTAGATAAAAGGATACTCTGAATAGTTTTACCTTATTACTGCAATATGGACTAGAATTGCATTTGCAATAAAAAGTCATTAAGGTATTAGTTGCTTCATATTTCCTAAAAATGCCATAACTAAGATTTGCAATGTGAAGAGCTGTAATTCCAAAAAGAAATCCAACAGAGTTTTAATTCCATGGCATATAGTAACTTCATTTTCTAATTCATAATCTTGTCATTGTTTAAGTTTAATATTTCTTACAATTAATTAATTCTTTTAATTGGTTGATATTAATCCAATTATTATTGGTATCGCTTGAATATTTGAATCCTTCTTCTAACATTTTACCATTTTCTGGATTACTTTCCCGCCAAAAATTATATTCTGGATAGATGACATAGTAGCTTTCAAACTCTAATGAGTGTCTTGCCTCATCTTCTGTTAATAGCACTTCATGGATTTTTTCTCCCGGTCTGATACCTATGATCCTTTTTTCACATTCAGGAGCTACAGCCTCGGCCAGATCAATTAATTTCATGCTAGGAATTTTTGGTACAAAAGTTTCGCCACCTTTCATCTTTTTTATGCATTCAATGACTAATTTCACCCCTTCCTCTAGACTTATCCAAAATCTTGTCATTTTTGTATCAGTAATTGTAATTAATCCATTTTTCTTTTGCTCTAAAAATAAGGGTATAACACTGCCTCTGCTACCGATAACATTTCCATATCTTACAACACTGAATTTAGTTCCTTTATCTCCGGAATAAGAATTTCCCTGTACCAGTAGTTTTTCTGCCGTCATTTTAGTTGCACCATACAAATTAACAGGGTGTACAGCCTTATCTGTACTTATCCCTATGACTTTTTTAACACTGTTATCAATAGCCGCGTCAATTACATTAATAGTGCCATCAATATTTGTCCTTACTGCTTCTATTGGATTGTATTCGCAAGCTGGAACTTGTTTCATAGCAGCTGCATGAATTAAAAAATCAGCTCCAGATGCAGCCCTATATAATCTATCTTTGTCCCTAACATCCCCTATAAAAAATCTCAGTCTATCATCCTTTAGTTCCTTTTGCATTTTAAATTGAAGGAATTCCCCACGAGAATATATTCTTATAGATTCAGGATTGTGTTCTCTTAGTAATATTTCAGTAAATTTTCTACCGAAAGACCCAGTCCCTCCAGTTATTAAAATAATCTTATTATCAAAATCTGAATTATTGATATTAACACCTCAACTAACATCTAATTTACAATTACTAGATAATTCTTTTTAAACTTAACTTTTGCTTATACTGGAAATATATATCTCCTTAAAATTTAAGAATATGTAAAATTTTATAAGTTATGCACGCGTCTCAAAATATTAAATAACAAAATATCAAAGATTCTCAATATTTACTAGACTTAAATCTTTATCTATTGATATTAAGAATGATATTTTGATGTATACATATTAACTATAAATAAAAATAAATTATAAATAATAATCTATTGAAGAATTTGGGTAGAAATTTAATGTGCGACTTCAATGATTTCAATTTTGAAGACAAAAATTTTATAATCTAGATGATACAATTGACTATCAAATGGAGATTTGATATGAACTTTATCCCATATGGTTTACACTCCATTGATCAAGAAGATATCAATGAGGTAATAAAAGTATTAAAAACTGACTGGCTAACTACCGGCCCAAAGATAAAAGAATTTGAGGACGCATTATGTAATTATGTGGGGTGTGAAAATGCCGTTGTAGTCAATTCAGGTGCATCTGCTCTCGATATTGCAGTACAGAGTTTAGACCTCCCCAAAAAATCGGAAATCATTACTTCCCCTTTCACATTTGTTGCAACTTCTAATTCCATATTGTACAATAATCATAAACCAGTGTTTGTAGACATCGAAAAAGAAACTAGAAATATAGATCCAAAAGAAATTGAAAAAAAAATTACAAAAAAGACTGGGGCAATTATATATATTGATTATGCAGGTCATCCGTGTGAAATAGATGAAATAAAAGAAATTGCTGATAATTATGATCTTTTGTTAATTGAAGATGCCTCGCACTCAATAGGCGCAGAGTATAAAGGAAAGAAAATAGGAAATTTTGCCGACATGACTATTTTTAGTTTTCATCCTGTTAAGAACATAACTACTGGTGAAGGGGGAGCAGTTTTAACTAATAATCCTAAATACTATGAAAAGTTAAAAATGTTAAGAAATCATGGGATAAATAAGGAAACTAAAGAACGTTACGGAAAAGAAGCGGGATATGAATACGATATGAAACTTCTTGGGAGGAACTATAGAATTACTGATCTACAATGCGCCTTAGGATTGTCTCAATTAAAAAAATTAAATTTATTTGTAAGAGAGAAGAAAAGATTATCTGAAACATATAATAAATATTTGTCAGAACTTGAATTCATTGACATTCCAACTAACAAAGCATATGTAAAACATGCATGGCATTTGTATACAATTTTAATAAATGATATGGATCGTGATGATATTTTTATCAAACTCCGAAAAATGAATATTGGTGTAAATGTTCACTACATTCCAATTTATCATTTTACATATTACAAAGAAAACTTTAATTTCAAGCCTAAAAATTATCCAGTAACGGAAGAAGTTTTTCATAAAATTATTTCATTACCTTTATTCCCAACTATGTCTTCAGAACAACAAAATTACGTAATTGATAATCTATCAAAACTAAGTAAATAATGATAATGAAATCCCTATAGTGGTGTAGCAATTGGATACAATTGATATTATTAAAGAAATTGAAACAACTTATGACGTTGAAAGTATAGAAGTCAATGGAATCCAAATATGGCCATTTCTAAGATCTATATACTTTGGTTTTATAGATAAAACAAATCTTAATGTTGAATACTATAAAAAAATAACGAAAAATGAAAAATTATTTAGATTCAAAAATGTTTTTTATGGATTAGGGGCTATTTCTAGAAAATATGATTACGTAATTTTTTCTGATACAATGGAAAGACGACTTTGCAATGGAAAGTATATTAATAAAATATTTGAAACTTTGATAGAAGAGTTAGGGCACGACAATATACTGTTAATTGAAAATGCTGCGTATGGTACTCATTACCCTAAAAGTGTTATCTCTACAAAAAATATAATATCTCTTGAACTATTTCGCTTCTTTTGGTATTTAAATCCATTAAAACTCAATTTAATAAAAATTAAAAATAAAAATATTTTGGATCAAATTAATGAAAAGTATTCAATTAACATTGAATACAATAAACTAATTATTAAATTTATTTTTTTTAAAAAGCTATTTGGTATTTTTTTTAGCATTTATAAACCAAAAATAATGTTAATTAGCTCTTATTACGATATAATATATCAAGCTGCTATATACTCTGCAAATAAAAAAGGAGTAAAAACTATAGAATTTCAGCATGGAATAATAAATGAGGAGCATTATGCATATAACATATTTGGAGATTTTAATAGAATGTTTTTTCCAAAATATCTTTTTGTTTTTGGAAAATCTACAAAAAAAGTTTTTGGAAAAAATAATAAGTTCATAGACAAAAATAATGTTTTTCCTGTTGGATATATGTATCTCGATTACATTGATTATTCATATAGGCCCAATGAAGACATTATTACACTATTTGAGAATTTTAAGGAAAAGTACACAAAAATAGTTTCTATCTCTTCCCAAATAGGCTTAGAAGACGATATCATTAATTTCTTAAAAAAAGCCTCAGAATATGATAAAAGAATTCTATATATCTTTATTCCCCGTAATCAAAACAAGGATTACTCTTGTTATGCTTTTCCGAGTAATATTATTACACTAAATAAATTAAATGTATATGAAACTATTAAATATTCAGATTTTCATGTAACCGTTAATTCGAGTTGTGCAATAGAAGCTCCTGCGCTAGGTGTTCCAAATATTCTAATTAATATCAAAAATGAATCTAAGAGGTACTATTCTAAAATATTAACTAATCCTGAAGTGACAAGATTTGTTGACACGCCTGAAGAATTCGTTAACTTAATACAAAATTGGGCCCCCAAATCAAAAGAAGAAATAAAACAATTACATGAAGGGTTTTATACTAAAAATCATAAAGAAAGCTTAAAAAAAGCATTNGACAAAATANTGAATGATACTAAGCTATAATTCCTTATGTATTTTTAGGTGTATTAATGATNAATAAAGAAAGNCCTTACCAGATTTGCAACAGATGTGTGATGGACACAACTGATCCCGACATAATTTTTGATAANAATGGAGTTTGNAATCACTGCAAACGTNCCGAATTATTAATGGGTGCACCTCCATACTCCCTTGATGCNGAAAATAAAAAAAAATCNCTGGAAAAANTAGTAGANGAAATCAAAGAAANAGGNAGAGGAAAAAAATANGATTGTATTATCGGGCTAAGTGGAGGAACTGATAGCACATATGTGGCNTATATAGTTGTAAATTTAGGATTGAGGCCTCTTGCTGTTCATTTGGACAATGGCTGGAACTCTGAGCTATCGGTAAANAATATTGAAAATACAGTAAAAAATTTAGGCATTGACCTTTATACATATGTAATCGATTGGGAAGAATTTAAAGATNTACAAATGGCATTTCTAAAGGCATCTACACCTGATTCAGAGATACCAACTGATCATGCCATCTGCTCTGCCCTTTATCAATTAGCACGAAAGCATAATGTAAACTATATCTTAGCAGGCACTAATCTAGGTACCGAATCGATTTTACCTGCTTCTTGGTCACATGGCCACTCCGACTGGAAATATATTAAGATGATCCAGAAAAGATTTGGCTCTAAAAAACTTAAAACATATCCGCACCAGAGTATGATTGATCTGTTCATAGATGTGAAACTAAGAAAAATCNAAATGGATACATATTTTAAATTATCTCGATTATGTAAAAAAAGACGCTNTAGAAATAATTGAAAAAGATCTTGGATGGAGAAACTACGGCGGAAAGCACTATGAATCCATATACACTAGATTNTTTCAAGGATACATACTTCCAAACAAGTTTAACTTTGACAAAAGAAGAGCACACCTNTCAAGTTTAATAATGTCTGGTCAATTGAGTAGAGAAAAAGCATTAGAAGAGTTAAAAAAAAATCCCTACCCTANCATGGAATTACAAGAAAAAGATAAANAGTTTTTTATGGATAAATTTGNAATTGATGAAGATGGGTTTAATAAAATAATGAAATCTGAATCTAAACGATTTTGGGATTATCCCTCTTATGAAAAATCTAACTTCTGGAATTGTATAAAATCAATATATTATAAAGTTTATAAGAGAAACAAAAATTTTTTGTGAAAGTATATGCTTGTAGTGGTTAATTGTGGAATTGGAAACATTGAACTCATTGTAAATACAATAAAAAGAGTTGAGAAAGGACCATTTTACCACCACAATAAGAAATAATTGAATCTGAAAGTAAATTAATTCTTCAAGCATCTGACTGCATAATCTAGTGATTGATAATATTGAAAGTAAAAATTTGGAAGAAATCCTAATAAAAAGGTGTTAAAAGAAAAATTATCTTTATTGGAGTCAATATGACAATGTTAATGGCTTATTCAGAAAGAAAAGAGTTAAAAAAATAGATATAATCCATTTAAGTTAAGTATATAATATAAAAACGATAGCAATCAAAAAGGTATATTAATGAAAAGACATATCAAGATATTTTTGGGATTAATTTCCGACCTGCTTTTCCTACCGTTAATTTTGTTATCCCTATTTATTCTTAAATTAGCTAAAAAATTCTATAGTAATACTAGGCCCACCCCTTCAATTTTTATGGGCACTATGCCAATAAATAATTGGGTCACGATAAGAGATGGCCTAAAGAAAAGGGGATTTGATACAATTTTTTTAGTTCATAGGGTACCAAAACATGAAAAAAACATCATAAACTATGATACTCTAAAACTTATTAAATTCATGCCTTCGTATTTGCAAGAATACTTTATTTTCATTTGGGCAAATTATCGATACGACCTATTTATCATGCCTTTTAAAGGGAGGATACTTGATAGACATGTTCTCCTTAATTGGCTTGAACTACCCCTCTTAAAAAAAATGAATAAGTTGATTATTCTCAATAGCTATGGAGGGGATGTCATGACGCCTAAAATGACGCTTTCCTCAAAAAACTACAAATACAGCATAATTGAGGGTTATGAAAAATCTCCAAACTATTCTAAGGTCGATGAGAATTATATTGCAAGAAATAGGGATTATTGTGAGAAATGGGCAGACCATATTATCAGCGCACTTGATCAGGTAGAATACCTCACCCAAGTAGATAGCTATTTTCATATGAGGTGCATTGATACAGGATCAATAAAACCAGTCTTTGATATAGATAATGACAAAATAAAAATATTGCATGCAACTAATCATAGAGAACTAAAAGGTACAAACTATTTAATTGAATCAGTTAACATATTAGAAAAAGAAGGAATAGAAATAGATTTAGTTATACTTGAAGGAAAGCCCCATAGTGAGGTCATAGTTCTGATAAAGAAATCAGATATAATCGCTGACCAGTTTATCATAGGCGCATATGGAAGGTTTGCAATTGAGGCTATGGCATATGGAAAGCCTGTTCTTTGCTATTTGAGGGAGAATCTTTTTGATAAAAATCCAATATGGAGAGAGTGCCCCATAGTTAATGCAAATCCGGACGATCTAAAAGAAAAATTAAAAGAGCTTATAATTAATAAAAATAAAAGAATTGAAATAGGTAAAAAAAGTCGATATTATGTTGAAAAGTATCATTCAGTTGAATACGTTGTGGGAAAGTTAGAATCAATAATCAGTGAACTTTATGGAAGAAACCAAAAAAACAACTAAAGATTATTGGGAAAATTTGTGGAACAATGAAAATAAGTACAACAGGATAGATGTTAAATCTTTGGATTTTAAGACTTATATAAAAAATTACCACTATAGAAAAGTCTTCAAAAAATTAGACTCCGTGTTATCTAAATTACCCAAAAATGCGAAAGTACTAGAACTCGGTTGTGCAAATTCTCCATGGCTTCCTTTTTTAGCAAAAGAATACGGTTTTAGTGTAGAGGGCATAGACTATTCAGAAAAAGGATGCAAACTTTGTGAAATAATTTTAGCAAGTGAAGGAATCAGAGATTACAATATTGTATGCTCAGACTTTTTTGACGTCTCTAAAGAAATAAAAAACCGGTATGACATGGCTTTCTCATTTGGTGTTGTAGAGCATTTCAAAAATACTGATGAAATAATAACTATTTTTTCATCTTTTCTAAAAGAAAATGGCATCTTGATCACTGGAATCCCAAACATGGGAAGTTTTTATGGGAAACTGCAGAAATTCTTCAGCAAGGAGATATACGAATTGCATAATCCGATTAATCTTAATAGTCTTTCAAAAGCATACTCTCAAAGTGGCCTTAGAATCCTGAATATGTTTTATCTCTATAATTTTAATTTAAACAATATTAATCCGGGTAATTCCCAAAGGAAAGTGCTATATAAAGTTTTGAACAATAAACTATCAAAGATAACATTCATCTTAATCGATTATATTTTATCTGGTATTGGAATCAACAATAAATTCCTTGGCTCGTATATGATTATTTTAGGTGCGAAAGTCAAACAATAATCTTTTATTGAGGAATTTGTCTGTAATATTGATGTGTGGGATTAATGGATTCAACTTTGAAGACAAAAATCTTATTGAAAAGATGAATCGTTTGCTGAAACATCGCGGACCAGATTCAAATGGCAAATATACTGATTCAAGTGTTTCTCTTGGCCACACTAGGCTTTCAATTATAGATTTATCTTCTGCAGGAAATCAGCCTATGTCAAACGAAGATGAAAGTGTTTGGATTACATACAACGGTGAAGCATACAATTTCAAAGAGTTAAAAAACAATCTTAAAAAAAAATATAAATTCAAATCTGAAACAGATACTGAAGTTCTAATCCACCTTTATGAGGAACATGGAAGAGAAATGCTTCCAATGTTAAATGGCATGTTTGCTTTTTGCATATATGATTCTAATAAAAAACAGTTACTATTAGCAAGAGATAGGACTGGTGTAAAACCTCTTTATTATTATTTTGATGGCGATAAGTTTATTTTCAGTTCAGAAATTAAGGCAATACTAGCTCACAAAATTCCTCAAATAATTAATTTTAATACCCTTGCTTTTTACCTCATGTATGGCTATACCTTGGAGCACTCTCTTTTCAATGGTATCAAGCAACTTTTGCCTGCGTCTTATATTATTTTTGATCTAGAAAAAAAAACTATTTCCGGTGGTAAATTCTGGCAGTTAGTTGAAGATAGAGTTCAAGTTGGGATTGATGAAATTGAATTGCTTTTGAAGGATTCAGTAGAGAAAAGAGCAATAGCAGATGTGCCTGTTGGTTCATACTTATCTGGAGGCATTGATTCAAGTATTATTACTGCACTATCAAGCCCATACATAGATGAATATCATACATTCAACGTTAACTTTGGAGAAGAAGTCTATTCTGAATCAAAATATGCAAAAATGGTATCTGATCATCTTGGCACTATCCACCATGAACTCACTATAGAAGTTGAAAATGTAATTAAAGAAATCAAAAATATTGTATGGCACTATGATGATCCTATAGCTGAAGGGGGAACTATCCCTAATTATTTTATTTCTAAGTTAGCTAAAAAATATGTAACTGTTGCACTTGCAGGGGAAGGAGGGGATGAAGTATTTGGCGGGTATAATTGGTACAGGTATCAGCCAAAGCTTGTAAGATACTCTAAGTTTATCCCTACGTTGCCTGAAATCGGTAACTCTTCAAAAAGAAAAAAAATTAGAATGATGAATAGCGCGAAGAAAGGCATTGCTGAGCTACAAGCTAACACGCATTCATGGCTTTCCTTTGGCGAGATAAATGATATTTCTAATTTTAACTTTACAAATCCAAAAATAAAATATTTAAGTCATGTAAATAACAATCTAAAAAAAACAATTAATAAGATGCAATATATCGATATTAATACTCTTTTACAATCGTACAATCAAAAGTCTGATAGGATGACTATGGCTTTTGCAGTTGAAGAGAGGGCACCCTTTCAAGATTATCGATTGATCGATGCTTCTTTTTCCATACCTGAAAATTTGAAGGTTAATCAAGGGATTGAAAAGTATGTAATTAAAAAAATAGGTCAAAAATACTTGCCAAATGAAGTTGTAAATCGTGAAAAAAGAGGTTACGGTGTTCCTATTTCTTACTGGATAAGGACAAATTTAATTGAAGAAATAATTAGTAAGTTTGATTCATCAAATCTGATAGAAGACGGAATTTTTATAAAAGATTTCTATAAAAAAATAAGGTACCACCATAATAATTATTGGTCACTTTATGCGCTAGAGCTATGGTACGAAAATTATTTTTTAAGTTAATAAATTTCCTTAAAATAGTGAATTGTTTCTTTAAGGCCTTCGTCTAAAGAGTACTTTGGGGTATAGTCAATAAAATCCCTGGCTAGAGAAATATCTGCGAGTGAGTCTTTTACATCCCCTTCTCTCCTTTCTTTATAAACTACTTGAACTTCTCTACCAACCATTTTCATAATCTTATTAGCTAAATCATTTATGGAAATTCGCTTGCCTCCAGCAATATTCAATGCCTTTCCATCAGATTTTTTTGATATGCATGACAATAAATTGGCATTTATCACGTCTTCAATAAATGTAAAATCTCTTGTCTGTTCGCCATCACCATATATTTCAATTGGCCTTCCTTTAGTTGTAGAAAAGATAAATTTCGGGATTACTGCTGCATATTCTGACATGGGGTTTTGTCTTGGACCATAGACATTAAAATATCTAAGGGAGGTAGTCCTTAATCCATATACTTCATGAAATATTTTGCAATACTGTTCTCCGCATAATTTTGTTATGGCATATGGTGAAAGTGGGGAAGGGCACATAGTTTCTACTTTAGGTAGTGTTGGAGTATCCCCATAAACAGAAGAAGAAGAGGCATACACAACTTTTTCAACACTACAATCTCTTGCAGCTACAAGTACATTTAAAGTTCCATCAATATTTGCCTTATTTGTAGTAATTGGATTTTTTATGCTTCTGGGAACGCTTGGTATCGCTGCTTGATGTAAAACATAGTCCACATCAGAAAATGAGTCATGTAGTAGCTTCAAATCTGTTACAGAACCCTTGATTAATCTAATTGACTCATTTTCTATCAAATCAACAATGTTCTCTAAATTTCCCGTTGAAAGGTCATCAATTACTGTTACTTCGTTGTTCTGGTAAATATTATAAACAATGTTTGAGCCTATGAATCCGGCCCCTCCAGTTACAACTATTTTTTTGTTATTAATAACCAGCACCAACACCCTTATAGTTGAATCCCAATTTTATTACATTTTCTTTATCATAAATCCTTCGGCCATCAATAAGTATTGGGATTCTCATTATTTTTTTAATTTTTTCTAAATCAAGCTCTTTAAACTTTTGATGTCCAGTCATTAGCACTAGCGCATCTGCATTTTTCAAAGCTTTGTACGGATCGCATTCAACTTTAACTCCAAATGATTTAATGAAATCCCCTTCAACATAGGGGTCAACAATTGTTATATCTGCTTTAGCCTTTTTTAGCTCACATATAAGATGCTCCACAGGTGTTTCCCTTGCATCGCCAACATTTTCTTTATATGAAAATCCTAATACTACTATTTTAGAATTCTTAACTGGCTTTTCTACTTCGTTTAAACTATCCCTTAACATCTCAAAAACATGGTGTGGCATATGGTCGTTTATTGCTCTACCTGCAGTGATAACTTTGGAGTGGTATCCAAGCCCTCTTGCCTTTGCAACAAGGTAATATGGATCAACTGGAAGACAATGCCCACCGACGCCTGCTCCAGGGTAATAAACATTGAAGTTCCATTTGGTGCTTGCAGCTTTAATCACATCCATTATGTCAATTCCCATCTTCTCAAAGATTAGCGATAGCTCATTCATAAGGGCAATGTTTAGATCTCTTTGAATATTTTCAATCACCTTTGCAGCTTCTGCTGTTTTTATATCTCTCACTTTTGTAACTCCGGCTTTTATGACGTGTGCATAGAGATCTTTTGAAATCTCACCCCACTCATCATTAATCCCTCCAACTATTCTTTTTACATTTTCAATTGTGTGCTCTAAATCTCCTGGATTATATCTTTCAGGGCAGTATGCAAGACCAAAATCAACACCGGCCTTTAGGCCTGTAGATTCAAGAATTGGTTGTAAAACTTCTTCTGTTACTCCGGGGTATACTGTCGACTCTAAAATTATGAGTTGGCCTTTTTTTAGCCCCTCTTTTACTTCAAGGCCAGCGGATTCAACATAGGATAGATCAGGTTCCTTATCTTTAGTGATTGGGGTAGGAACAATCAATATTGAAACATCGCTTTTTGAAACGGCATCTTTTGTATTAGTGGTAGCATATAATTTTTTCAAAGAAACAACTTTTCTTAGTCTCTCATCAAGCCCAAGCTCCCCCAAATGAGAGATTCCTTTATTGACCTTATCGATAATTTCTTTTTTCTTATCCACACCAATTACATTAAAGCCTTTCTCTGCAAAAAAAATAGCAGTTGGAAGGCCCACATATCCAAGGCCAATAATACAGATTGTAGCATTTCTGTTTTTAATTTTGTCCCTTAGCATCAATCCACCTTTGAGAATATTTCTTTCCATATCCTGCTTGCATTATCAACAGAATGAATATTCCTAACTTTTAATGATTCTTCAGACATTTTCTTATAAACTTTCTTATCAGATAGTATCTTTATTATTCTATCCCTATAAGAACTAACATCATCAAATTTTTCAACTAGAAATCCATTTTTCCCATCAACTACTATATCCCCAATGTCCCCTACATCACTTGATACAACAGGCACCCCGCAAGCCATTGCTTCTATTATGGCTGAAGGCATACCTTCAGATTCAGAGGTTAGAAGTAAAACTTTCGTTTTATTAATCAGTTGAGGTATGTCCTTCCTAAATCCAAGGAACTCAACATTGTCATTTAAGAAAAGGTCTTTCACAAATGATCTGCATTTTTCAATATCTTCCCCATCGCCTATCATTGCAACTTTAAGTTCAGGAATTTCTTTTGAAACTTCAGAAATCACTTTAAAGAATATATCAAGTCTTTTGACATACGTCAATCTCCCGATAAAGGAAATATCATACTCTTTTCTAGAGCCTTCACATTTATACTCATCTGTATTAATTACGTTAGGCATGATAAAGATTTTATTTTCATCAACATCTTTGTCAATTAGAATTTTTTTGCTTTTTATCCCCGTGACGGTAATAAAGTCAGAGCTTTTTAGAATCTTAAGATATAATTTTCCTAAAAANGGAGTATCCANGTGGTATAGCAGATCNCCTATTATNGATATACAGCATTTGGCGCCTATAGNTCTAGAAACAAAATATCCAATTATTCCATGGGGAATCAAATAATAGCTAATTACTATCTTTGTTTTGAATTTTCTNCCCAAATTTANCCCTTTAANGAATCTACAGATATCTCTTAGTATCTTAGTCTCTGGTATATTAGCATATATCACNTTATTAATTTCTGGGCCATTNCCGCCACGCAAGACAATAATATTCTCTATNGTGGGAATGGNATATATTGGCTCTAACTTCATGGATAGCTTTAGATCGCTCATCTTTCCAAAGATTAAAACATTCAAACAATCACTTGAAATCAATTAAGATAAAGCGCTTTTATGTTTAACTAGATAAGTTTTTTGGGCTTTCATTTTCAATGAATATCTTATACCATAGCACAAGCATTATTATGTTCCATAAGTAGTTGTAATACCATCTTAACTTAGGATTTGGTTTTGATTTTAGTATTTTAGAAATTAGCTTTTTGTTGATTCCAATATCTTCTAGTATCTTTTCATCAAGAATACCTTCAGCGTAATCTTTCAAATCTTTTTTAAACTGGTGGTAAGGATTTACTGCAAATCCCCACTTTGGTTTAGAAAAGACTTCTTTTGGCAGTGTATCTTTCATGGCAAGTCTAAAAACATATTTAGTAATGCCATTTTGTAGTTTATATTCTGCCGGCATTGAAAATGCCAATTCAATTAATCGCTTGTCAAGAAGCGGCGCTCTAGATTCTAGTGAATTTGCCATTCCCATTCTATCTTCAATATGTAGAAGATGATAAGGCAGCTTAGTTTCAAACTCAGCATAGAGCTTCTGATTTATTATATTTAGATTGTCTAGAAAGTAGGGTGAGAATATCTTCTCAACATCATGAACTTTGCTAAACATTCTTTCATTGTAGAAATACTCTTTAGTTCTATCAGTTATATTTAGGGCGCCTCTCAAGAGTAGGTAGTACCTTGTGGTATCCTTAAGTTGAGATACCGCATTTACTCTTCTGAAAAATTCATGATAGTTAAGCCCCAGTTTGAATGGTACGCTATTTATTAAATTAAAAATATCTTTGGATGAAACAAACTTAGACATATATTTTCCGTAAACAAGATTCTTTGCCATATATATGTCTCTGTCATAGCCTGCAAAGAGCTCATCGCCCCCCATGCCTGATAAAATCACCTTGACATGCTTTCTAGCCGCTTTAGATACAAGATAGCTCTGAAGCATCCCTATCGAAGGCTGCTCTGAGTGATACACTGCAAGGGGCATCACTTTCAGTAAATCATTTTCGACCATTATCTCGTGATG
>LNJB01000018.1 GCA_001587595.1 Candidatus Methanofastidiosum methylothiophilum | reverse complement strand
GCTTATCACATCTTTTATAATCTACACTTTTCCTGCCATATCCTTAATGGCATTGGGTTTAGGAGTCCCAACTATAGGGTTATACTTCATATCAAAAAGATACATAGGGACATCAGTTAACATTGTCTTCATGTATTTGGGTTTAGTAATTCTGCTCTTGTCATTTTTCCTGTTGTCGACACCAACAGTCACAGCAATAAATAAGAACATGATTGATCAAAATTCAACTATGAGGCAGTACATTAAAATAACGGCAGAACAGATTATCACAGGGCTATCTGGAAGGTAATCGGATAAATCTTTGACTTATAAATATTTTAGAAAATCTTCCTCTTCAATATTGACCAGTTTTAATATTCTTTCAAAGTTCTAATTTATAATTCATCATGCAATGGAACTACACACCCAACTTTTCCAGTTTGGCCTTCCTTAACTAGAATTACGTGACTTCCAGCATTATTGATAAATGTATATAACTTCTACTGAAGAGAATTTTTAAATTACTCACTTATCTTTTCAATCTGCTCTTTTAATTCAGGGATTCTAAACTTTATTGTTTCCCAAACGATTTCTAAATCTACTCCAAAATAGGCATGAATAAGTCTGTCTCTCATTCTAGTAGGATCTTTCCAATTTACATCAGGATATCTGTTCTTGAAATCTATAGAAATATTCTTAGTTGCTTCTCCAATTATTTCCAAATTTCGGATAACTGCATCGATTGATTTCTGATCAGAACTAAAATCTTCAAAATCAATATCTTGAATGTAATTTTCAATTTTGTATATTGCTTCTAGAATATCGTCAATATACAGTTTTTCGTCTCTAAGAGACATAGGATACTTCCTTTAGGATTCTATTTTTTATTCTGTCTTTCAAAGCCGGTCTTGTTACTATCTCAACTTTAATACCAAACTTTTCTTTTAGGTAGTCTTCCACTTCAAAAAGTTTAAAAAAGTCTATAGGCCTCTCAAAGTCAACAAGTAAGTCAATATCGCTATGTTCGGTCTGCTCATTTCTAGAATAAGAGCCAAAGAGCCCTACATTAGAAACTCCATATCTTTGTTTTAAGTATGGTAACTCATGCTTTAAGACTTTGATTACCTCTTCCTTTGTTTTCATCAACAATATATAACTTCAATATCATATAAAAAATTAACTAATTATAAAAAGAACTTTCCAGAAAATCTAGAACGTAAGCTTTACCACAGTTGAAGTGGCAATATGAAGGAAAAGCTTCCAAGAATAACTATACCATATCATTCGGGAAAGAGTCTCCATCCAAAAGTATTAAGAGAGATATTAAATAGTATAGATATTTCTCTTGAGGATTTCAAAAAATTAATTTGATATATACTAGTTTTAGGATATGATTGATACTATTACAGCAGAATAGATTATCACAGGCCTTCCCGGAAGGTAAGATTTCTTTTCTGATGATTCTTTTCAATCTTTATCAAATAAAAGAAAAATATTAAATACTTGATTAGCTACTGGGATATAGAGGCGCTATGATGGTGTCATTAAAATTTCCAATAATTGCTGAAAAAGATTCAGATGGGTACTTTGCATTCTGCCCAAATATTCAAGGTTGTTATACTCAGGGAGACACGTACGAAGAAGTTTTAGAAAATATAAAAGACGTTATTAAACTACTTTTAGAAGAAATGAATGAAGCTGGCACTAAACTGCCTGAAACCCAGAACGTAAGCTTTACCACAGTTGAAGTGGCAATATGAAGGAAAAGCTTCCAAGAATAACTATACCGTATCAAGTATAGACTTGGATTTAACTAAAAGATATGGGGCAAATTCAATTAACTTGTTATACAGTTCATCTGGAACGTCCTTATCAACATAGTACTGTGCATCAATTCTTGCTTTTAAGGAATCTTCAATAAGTTCAATTTCATCTTTATCAAAAAATTCATTCAAATACTCACTTACAAAATTAACAGTGCATGAGCGAATTTCTGATTTTATTCCTATTCTCATAAGTATTGCATAAAGGGAGAAATAGATGGTATAATAAGCTGTAGCCATTTTCCACTCTTTTTTAATGTTAATCTGAATTGATTTCAAATGAGTCCTGTGCCTTTAATATGTAAGCTTGGGATAGATTTGGATTTGGCTCAATTAGCTTAATCCCATTTTTCTGGCTTAGACACCAAATTATCCTACTCATTTTCTATCACCGAAGATACAAATCCATCGATGTTTGAAATCGCTATATGATTCTCCAATATTTCTTTCAACAATATATCTTTATCGATAACGGATTTGTATTTTTCTAAAGGATAGACAACTAAGTTGATATCAAGCCCATATGTCTTTGAAACNTCTCTTATTTTTCTAGTGTCTGCATGCCCTGCTAAAAAGATATCAAGGTCAGAGCCGTCCCTTTGATCTCCTTTGGCATAACTTCCAAAAATAAGGCCAATTCCAGAGATTAGTGGAAGAATCCTTNCTGTAATNTCCCTGGCNAAAGAGTTATTATCCATAAAGATTGTAGTTTTATAGACTTCAACNAATGTAAGGTAGTATTTACTCATCTGATTTTTTCTTAAGGTATATGTTTTTATTTTTCCACGCATTATTGATTCTAAAATNCCTTTAGTTTCTAAATNATTCAGTATTAACTGTGCTGTTCTTGGGCTGATTTCAAGCATTCTGTTTACTTCTCTTATATAGAGGCTTTTGTTNTATCCAGAAGAAAACAAAGAAAGAATTTTGAGGTGATTTTCTGTTATNTTGAGATTNTTGTTTAATANAGTATACATATGTATATTATATAATACTTNAATATTTAANATTATTNGNTATANCNTGAACTGCCCATAGAATCAATCTCTACTTATTCTATTCTAANATANTTGTTTTNGACAATTCAACAAAAGACTTAAATATTATTGTAACATTAATATTACATATGTTACAAAATTGTAACGATTATGAAATAATTCTCATCCTTCTGAAAGGAGAGGATCATATCCGAGAAATAGCAAGAAGACTAAAAACAAACCAGACGTCAGTTAAAAGAAGGCTTGATAAGCTATACAAACAAAACATAGTTGACTACAGGATAGAGGGAAAAAATTATGTCTATTTCATTAAGAAAACCCTAGAGGCNAGAAGCTTTGTCATAATGTCTGAAAGCTATAATCTTATTTTGTTTTTGGAGAAATATCCNAAACTAAAAGGAGTAATNAAAAAGATAATAGAAAAAGAAAATANTCCAATGGCAATAATATTNGGATCATATGCCAAGGGCATGCCTAATGAGTCAAGTGATATAGATTTGTATATAGAATCAGAAAACTTCGATTTAAAAAAAGAAATNGAGCTAATAGATTCNAGATTAAGCGTTAAAATAGGTAGATACGACAGAGAAAACTTATTAATAAAGGAGATNNAANCNAACCATATAATCCTAAAAGGAATTGAACAGTTTTATGAAAAAAACAGANTTTTTAGCTAAACTAATAGATGAGAAAAAAATTCAGATAATTGAGCCAAGTGAGAACATTAAAAATGCTTATCTTAAAAGGTCTTACGAATCTTTAACATCTTCAAAACTTTTAGCGGATGCGGGGAATCTAAACGATTCAATTGCCTTAACATACTACTCAATGTACTATTCTGTGTTAGCTCTGTTTTACAGAATTGGATTAAAATGTGAGAATCATACAGCAAGTATACTTCTTCTAAACGGTATCTTTGGTACAGACACAAGAGAACTAGAAAAAGCAAAAAGAGAGCGGATAGACAATCAGTATTACATAGATTTTCACATTACTGAATTAGAGTTAGAAAGAATGATAAAAATTGCTGAATCTTTTAATTCAGAGATTATTGGNTTTATTGATTNCCTTAAAGAAAAAGATATAACNGAGTATAGGAATAAGTTAATCTTAATGCTTAACAAGTAATTATTTATCNGGCANCTCTATTACAATNGGGTAATTTTATAAATAATTGAAAGCAGTTAGTTATCATGGAAAAAATAAACATAGAACAATTAATTAAAACACTAAANATCCACCAAAATGGNTATGTGAATTTTGATCTTCCAAATCCTAAAAATGGGGAATACCTTCTTGCCGTTTTTCACTTAGTATCNGGNGGGAAGCTAAACATTTTNCAGGCAGCAGCAGAAGTTGCCGCAGAGTCATCCACAGGTACNAATTTCAATGTAAAGACTGAAACACCCTTCTCAAAAGAGATGAATGCAATAGTCTACAAAATTGATCAGGAAAAAAATCTNGTCTGGATAGCCTATCCCTGGAGNCTCTTTGATAGGGGGGGTAATGTACAGAATGTGCTGACATACCTTGTAGGCAATGTCCTTGGNATGAAGGAAGTAAGCGCTTTGAANCTGCTTGACGTATGGTTTCCGCCTTCGATGCTTGAGCAGTATGATGGCCCAAGCTATACATTGGATGACATGAGGAAATACCTTGANGTCTATGATAGGCCGATTCTTGGGACCATAATNAAGCCAAAGATGGGGCTTACCTCAGCAGAATATGCCGANGCCGCATATGACTTCTGGGTAGGCGGCGGGGACTTTGTCAAAAACGATGAGCCTCAGGCAAATCAGGACTTCTCACCATTTGATAAGATGGTGAAGAATGTCAAAGCTGCCATGGACAAAGCTGTGAAGGAAACAGGCCGTAAAAAGGTCCACTCGTTTAATGTTTCTGCTTCTGACTTTGACACGATGATTGAAAGGTGTGAGTTTATAAGAAACGCCGGATTTGAGCCAGGAAGCTATGCATTTTTAATTGACGGCATTACAGCCGGTTGGATGGCAGTTCAGACATTAAGGAGAAAGTATCCTGATGTTTTCATTCATTTTCATAGAGCAGCCCATGGGGCATTCACCAGGGTGGAAAATCCACTCGGGTTTTCAGTTTTAGTTCTATCGAAATTTGCTAGACTCGCAGGCGCATCCGGGATCCATACAGGAACTGCCGGTGTGGGCAAGATGCAGGGCAGCCCTAAAGAGGACATAGTTGCAGCGCAGAATATTCTGCACTTTAAGTCAAAGGGGCATTTCTTTGAACAGGAGTGGTCAAAAATCTTTGAGGGTGACGAGGATGCCATAGCCATTGCCCAGGCAGATACAGCACGCCACGTTATTTTAGAGGACGACAGCTGGAGGGGTGTTAAAAAATGCTGCCCAATCATATCAGGAGGGCTTAACCCTACATTGCTAAAGCCGTTTATCGATGTGATGGAAAATATTGATTTCATCACAACAATGGGCGCAGGATGTCACGCACATCCAAAAGGGACAACAGCAGGCGCAAAGGCTCTTGTCCAGGCATGTGAGGCATATCAAAAGGGGATTGATATCAAAGAATATGCAAAGACCCATAAAGAGCTAGAGGAAGCGATAGAGTTTTTCACTAAAAAGTGATTTTGTATATTTTTTCATTTAATAGCCCTAATCAATGAAAACTTGAAAAAATGGGCCAGAGTCCATTAGCTTTATAAATGAATATAGAAACCTCTTTTTATGTCGTTTAATTACAAAAGTGTTATAATTTTACTGTTTGCATTAATTTTTACCTTAGGCCCTTTATATGCAAACTCAAATCCTGATTCGGAGCATGATAACTCATTTTTCCTCCCGACATATCCAAACGGGACGTCATATCAGATCAAGCCTCTTGATTTAAACGGGGACGGATTCAATGACATTCTGTTTTCAACAGGGACCACTTCAAGAATATTTTGGGGTTCAAGACAAGGCTATTCAAACGATTCTAAAACTGACATCCTATCCCCTGATGCGGGAGGGGTATGTGTTGCCGACCTAAACAAAGATGGCCATCAGGACATAGTTTTTTCCTGCTTTTCAAACAAGTCATACATATATTGGGGATCAAAAAATGGATTTTCCAACTCCTCAAAAACAGAGCTTGAGACTGCAAATGCATGGGGGGTATCTGTAAGTGACCTGAACAAAGATGGATGGCTTGATATAGTATTTGCTAATTATGGAAATCCTTCTTCTTTTATCTATTATGGAGGCCCAGGCGGATTCTCAAAGTCTAATAGGGTTGATCTTCCCACCAGCAAGGCATTTGGTGTCACTATCAGTGATTTAAACAATGATGGGTGGCCAGATATAATATTCTGTAACTACAATGGAACTAAGTCATATGTTTACTGGGGGAGTGCGTCAGGATTTTCAATATCCAACAAAAGTGATATTGAAACATGGAGTGCCGGAGGGGTATCTGTTAGGGATCTAAATAACGATGGATTTAAGGACATCGTATTCGGTAACTCAAGTGCCAACTCTTATATCTACTGGGGGGGTGCATCAGGATACTCCAATAGCCAAAGATCGTTAATTCCCTCTTCATGGGTATATGGCGCATCTATTGAGGATTTAAATAAGGATGGGCATCTTGACATCGTGCTTACAAGCTATAATCGTGCCTCTCAGGTAAATTCTTACATTTACTGGGGATCTCCCTCTGGATACTCTGCTTCAAACAGGACCCTCCTACCAACTAAAGGGACGGCAGGTGTAGGAATCTGTGATTTGAACAAAGATGGCTGGCTTGATATAGCATTTTCAAATTCTGAAAGCAGCACTTCAACTGTTTACTGGGGTGGACCGCTAGGTTACTCGATACAGAATAAGACTGAGTTTTTAGTGACAGAATCAACAGGAGTTACAGTTGTAATGCAGCATTACAATGCATTTGTTAGAAAAGAGCTTCCCATGGAAAAGATATCACTAATACTAGGATTAGGCGGTGCCAGGTCGACTGGNGAATTTTTACATGATGCAAACGCTTCTATAACTTAATTATTTTATTTTACNTATACTANAGATGAAACATGATTTGNANTGGCACCTCTAGATCATTGATTTAATAGTAAATTAAAAAAATTCGANGCATTTATTTTTCCTTGATTTCAAATAAATTAAATCNTTATTTGGGCGGCATCTCTATTATTCCGTGTTTCATCATCATTTCTGTTTCATCCCTTGNCTTCCTGATTGTTATTTCAGCCATCTCATAGAGCTCATCCTTGCTGTACTTCACCCTAGCAATGCCCTGCTTGATTGCCTTAATACCTACGGCAACAGCTTCCCTTGGAAATACCTCCCACTCACTCATCGTTGGAACAATGTACTCATCAGAAAGCCCTTTGTCTTCAGCGGTCTTTGCAATTTCAAATGCTGCAGCGACACACATCTCATCAGTTATTGTTTTTGCCCTGACATCAAGTGCGCCCCTGAATATCCCGGGGAAAACTATTGAATTATTGATCTGATTTGGGAAGTCACTCCTTCCTGTCCCAACAATCCTGACCCCCGCTTCCTTTGCCTCCCAGGGCCATATCTCAGGTGTTGGATTTGCAGATGCGAACATAATTGCATCTGTTGCCATNCCTAACACTTCCTCCTTCTTTATTGTNCCAGGGCCTGGCTTTGATGCTGCAATGCAGATGTCAGCGCCCATAAGGGCTTCTTTTATCCCCCCACTTCTCTGCTCTCTATTNGCATTGATACATAGGTCCCACTTGAAAGGATTTTGGGATTTGTCCATCTCAAGGTCTTTTCTGTTNGCATTTAGGATCCCCTTAGAGTCAACAGCAACAATGTTCTTCTTCTCTGCACCCGCTGCAACTAAAATCCTTGAAGTTGCAATGTTNGCGGCACCAGTCCCTACTAACACAATACTTGCTTCATTTAGTTTTTTACCAACGACCTTTAGGGCGTTGATTGATCCGGCAACTTCAACTGTGGCNGTCCCCTGCTGATCGTCATGCCACACAGGTATATCCATATCCTTATCGGCCCTTAATTTATCCAAAACAAAGAAACACTTTGGTTTTTCGATGTCCTCTAGATTTATNCCNCCAAAAGTTGGCTTGATAAGCTTACATGCCTCAATTATCTTTTNNGGATCTTTTGTGTCAAGGCATATNGGATAGGCATCAACGCCTCCAAGGTANTTAAATAAAAGTGCCTTTCCCTCCATAACAGGCATTGCAGCTTCNGGCCCAATGTCNCCTANNCCCANCACNCTTGTCCCGTCTGAAACAATGGCAACAGCNTTTCCCTTGTTTGTNTGTTCAAANACNGCATCCTTANTTTTGTTAATGGCTTTGCAAGGTTCTGCAACACCAGGTGTATACCATATGGCAAAATCATTAAAATCCCTTATGCACACCTTTGATGAAATCTTAATCTTTCCTTTGTAAAATGGATGGAGTTTCATGGCGTCTTCAGCCGGTTTTGANGCCTCNTTTATCAAATTTTCTTCTGACTGTTTTTTCATAAAATCCCCTTAAATTTTNAGTATTTCCTTTGNCNTTGGAATATTTTTTTCAACTTCCTTCATAACATCCTCATAAAGGCTGTTTCCATGGGCATCAATTGTAACTGTAAGCGGTCCAAATTTCTCTCCGACCAATGCCCACAANGCCTCNGGCATGCCAAGTTCAAGCCATTCCACGCCAAGGACCTCTTTTATCCCCTTAGCAGCAAGAACTGCAGCCCCGCCTGTGAATGCAAAGTAGACGCATCCAAACTTTTGCATTGCATCAACTGTTGGCTTTGACATCCCGCCTTTCCCAATTATAGCCGAAACTCTAAACTTCTCAATAAACATGGGTTCTANNGAATTCATTCTTGTCGATGTTGTCGGGCCTGCCGCAATTACCTTCCACTTGTCNNCTTCCTTTGTCATTATGGGNCCGCAGTGGTATATTGCCAAACCTTTGAAGTCATAGGGGATTTTTTTTCCATGCTTAGCATATTCTAACGCTTTAACGTGGGCTTCATCTCGAGCTGTAAAGAAAACCCCGTTAAGATAAACTGTTTCCCCAATCTTTAATTGCCTGACAGTCTTTTCATCAAGCGGTAAGTCTAATATTTTTTCCATTAAATCACTTCTTAAAAGTAAGGTGCTCTACCCTTCCATCCTTGTATATCCTTGCAGTNGCTCTNCTTCCAGCCCAGCACTGGACATTTATTGCAACTGGAAGTGATGCGGTGTGGCAATACCCAAGTTCGATGTTGACCCCGAGTACGGTGGTCTTTCCGCCAAGCCCCATAACCCCAATACCAAGNGCATTAAAAGCCTCGTGAAGCTCCTTTTCCAAAGAAGCTATCNCCGGGTCTTGATGCCTCTTGTCAATTGGCCTAAGCAAAGCCATCTTTGAAAGCATCACNGACACATCAGCGCTTCCTCCGATACCAAGGCCTATTATCGTNGGGGGGCATGGATTTGATCCTGCACTAACTACCGCGTCAAGAGCAAATTTCTTTATCCCCTTTAATCCTTCAGTAGGATTTAGCATTGCNNCTTGGGACATATTTTCACTGCCCGCCCCTTTGGGCATTGCAGTTATCTCGATATAATCGGCATCAATNGGTGTAAAATAAACATAAGGTATGTGNTCTCCAACATTATCCCCAGGATTACTTCTTGTTAAAGGGTGGACNGCATTAGGCCTTAAAGGAATTATTTTTGTTGCCTCTCTAACGCTTTCANTGATAATATTATATAATTTTTTTTCTATATTTGGATTTCCTATNTCCCCAATCTTTACAAAAAAAATGTGGATGCCNGTATCCTGGCAAAGCGGGGTTGACGACTCCTCTGCCATTTTTATATTTTTTAATATAGCCTCAAGCTGACCTTTAGAAGGCCCNTCTTCGATTTCATAGGCNTTTTGCAGCGCATTTTTGACATCTTGAGGGAGTTTTGTTGAGGCNTCTTTTAGAAGTTCGATTACTGTGTTTTTTATTAGGATTTCATCTATCATTTAACCCTCTCAAAAGAATAGAGTTCTAAACACAGGTTAACTTTTTCTCTTTAAAAAGATTGTTCTATGCTGANNNATCTTTTAGAAGTTCGATTACTGTGTTTTTTATTAGGATTTCATCTATCATTTAACCCTCTCAAAAGAATAGAGTTCTAAACACAGGTTAACTTTTTCTCTTTAAAAAGATTGTTCTATGCTGAAAAACATATTTCCTACACACAATACCACTACCCAAACGTTTAAATCAATATCTAAAAACTTTGATGTGTAAACATATTCTTATCAATAGAGGTTTAAATGGCGTTAAATCGAAACATCACAATTTCTGAAAAATATTCAGTAATATCTGTGATAAAAAGCTTGTTCAAACAAAGAAGGGAGCAATCGATAATAATAATCCTTCTGTCGATAGTTGTGAGTTTCTTTGAGATGCTATCCATAAGTTTACTGATACCGGCTCTTGAACAAATCCTAAACCAGTCCACAGAAATGAATATCCGGTTTGTATCATATATTAAGAAAGTATACTCTATGGTAAATGTGGAGTATACGATACTTACCCTATTTATCGGGATTGCACTAATTTTCATTTTTAAAGCCGTGATAAACATAACCCTAGCCACGCTGATAAATAAAGAGAAGCTGTGGTATGAAGTAAGCAGAAGGAAAAAAGTGTGCGATATAATTTTGTATTCTGACTGGGTGTTTATCAACGGGTCGATGAAAAGCTACATGACAAACATCGTCACAAATGAAATAGAAAAGGACAGGGATGTTTACCTAAAGACGCTAAACTTACTTCCCATGGTCTTTCTTCTATTAGTTTATGTCATTCTTTTAGTTTTACTGTCGTTTGAAATTACAGTGCTGATTTTTTTAATAATAGGCGGGGTCACGCTGATACTGGGCAGGCTAGTTAAAAATGCAAGGTACAACGGGTCAAAGATATTGCGCCAAAGGAATCTCTTCATGAAGGAAACTCTAGCCTCTCTTGATGGCCTAAAGAACATCAAATCGACTTCCAAGGAAAGCTTTGTTAAAAACCTCTTGCATGAAAGAACAAAATACCTGTCCCAGATAAGGTATGAAATGAATGACAGGATGAATCAAATCACATACTTACATGAACCTGCAAACTTCATCCCGATCCTAATAATAATCTACATATCTATGACATATTTTTACGTGCCGATATCTGTCATTGGTATAATGATATATGTTTTCTTAAAGCTAAGCGGCGANCTAAAGGTAATCCAAACTGAGTATTACAGGATCAAATTTGAAATACCTTCGATGAATGCTGTCGATGTGTTGATTGATGAAGGTTCAAAGAATGTTGAAAAGGANGGGGATACAACAATTGAAGGCTTCAATGAAAAAATTGAATTTAAAGACGTTAGCTTTGGCTATTCTGATAACGATGTTCTAAAAAATATTGACCTCATCATAAACAAGGGGGATAAGGTGGTATTTTTTGGGCCAACTGGTGTTGGCAAAAGCACCATAGTTGATATGATACTGGGGTTGATTTACCCAAAATCCGGGGAACTTACCATAGATGACATACCCATTGAAAATATCAAAAAAGGAAGCTGGCACAAGATTTTAAGCTGGATGGGCCAGGACCCTTATTTATTTTATGGGACAATTGAGGAGAATATCACATGGGGTCAAAAGGACATACAGAGGGAAAAGCTTGACAATGCGTGCAGATTGGCGTGCTGCAGTGACTTTGTCAATAAAAATGGATTTTCATATGATTATATAATCGGGGATAGGGGGTCAAAGCTTTCTGGGGGGCAAAAACAGAGATTGGCCCTTGCCAGGGTATTTTTAGAGGATCCAGAAATTGTTATCCTTGACGAGCCAACATCCCACTTGGACATGGAGACCAAAAACAAGCTACTTCAAAATATCGGAAAATTTTGTGAGGATAAGACCCTAATAATGATAACTCATGACATTGAAATACCTTCTTTTATTGACACGATGTATGTTTTTGACAAATGGGAGCTTAAAAAAATAGATAATCCTAATAATTTACGTTAGACATATAGGTATAGCGCAACAGGTGTTAAACTTCTTATAGTGTTCCTAAGGGCATATAGAGTTGGGGGGTATTATGTCCGGCATAATATGCGGCCAAGGAACAAATATATAAAGGCTATAATTGACATCAAAATAAAAAGAATTAGGCGCTCTCTAAATTAAATGGGTGAATAAAATGGGTAAAGCCAACATAGCATTTTATTGGGCTTCTTCATGTGGCGGCTGCGAAGTTGCTGTTTTAGATATCAATGAAAAGATACTTGATGTTATAGAAAAGGCAAATATTCTGATGTGGCCTGTCGCAATGGACACGAAATATGAAGATCTAAGGAAGATGAAGGATAAGTCAATAGATGTTTGTTTTTTTAATGGCGCTATAAGGACAAGTGAGAATGAAGAGCTTGCACATTTACTTAGAAAAAAATCTAAGCTCCTTGTCGCGTTCGGCTCCTGTGCCCACGAAGGATGCGTACCTGCGTTGGCAAATCTGTTTAATAAAAGATTGATATTTGATAGGGCCTATAAAGAAACAGAAACTACCATAAATCCGGACGGCATCTTACCCACGCCTTCATATGAGGTCAAAGAAGGGAGGATCACCATCCCTGAGTTTTACGATACGGTGAAAACTCTTGACCAAGTTACCTGTGTTGATTATTACATCCCGGGATGCCCACCATCGCCAAATATCATTGAAGAAGCGTTCAATATGTTTTTGACCGGCAATCTCCCGCCCAAAGGTGCAGTCCTAGCACCTATAAAGGCGCTGTGCGATGAGTGCCCGCGAATAAAGAAGGATAAAAACATTGAGACAATATACAGGGTGTATGAAAAAGAGGCTGACCCTGAAAAATGTTTCCTAGACCAGGGCATTATCTGTATGGGTCCTGCCACGAGATCTGGATGCGGCCATCAGTGCATCAATGGAAACATGCCATGCACAGGATGCTTTGGTAAAACGCCAGAAATTACAGATCAGGGGGCGAAGATGATTTCAGCGCTTACGTCAGTTCTAGCAGTTGAAAATGAAGTCGACCTTGATGAAAAAAAAGTTGAAGAACTCATCTCAAAGATAGTGGATCCGGTCGGGACTTTTTACAGATACTCTCTTGCCGCATCCTTCATCAAGAGGAAGGTGGTCAAATGAAAAGAATTACAATTGATCCAATAACAAGACTTGAAGGTCACGGCAAAATTGAAATTTTCCTAAATGACAGTGGGGATGTTGAGAATGCTTATCTTCAGATCCCTGAGCTTAGGGGGTTTGAGAAGTTTAGTGAGGGAAGGCTTGCAGAAGACATGCCTCAGATTACATCAAGGATATGCGGTGTGTGCCCGGTATCACACCATTTTGCATCAACTAAAGCAATTGATGCCGCCTTCAATACCAAACCGACAGAGACTGCAAAGAAACTTAGGGAATTAATGTATTGTGGATATATAACATATGACCATATACTTCATTTTTACTTCCTAGGCGGCCCTGATTTTGTCATGGGTCCTGACGCCTCAAAAAAGGATAGGAATATTATAGGTGTCATTGGAAAAGTTGGCGTTGAGATAGGTAAGGAGGTCATTAAGCACAGGGCATTTGGACAAAAAATAACAAGGATTTTGGGTGGCAAGCCAACTCATCCTGTCTGCGGACTTCCAGGGGGGGTCTCCAAGGGATTAAATGAGGAAGAAAGGAAAGAGATTGAAGGGATGGCTGAGTCTTGCGTCAAGTTCGCCCAATTTTCCTTAAACTTTTTCAAAGACACTGTATTGAAAAATAAAGCATATCTTGACCTAATCAAAAGCGAGGCATACACCCTTGAAACCTACAATATGGGGCTTGTGGATAGGAATAACAATCTTAACTTTTATGAAGGAAAGATACGGGTGAAGAGCCCTCTTGACGAGGAATTTGCATGCTTTGAAGGGGACAAATATATAGAACATATAGGGGAGCATGTCGAGCCTTGGACTTATATGAAATACCCATATCTTAAGGAAATTGGGTGGAAGGGCCTTACAGGTGGAGTTGATAGTGGGATATACCGCGTTGGTCCTTTGGGGAGAATAAATGTCATCGATGGGTTTACTACACCGCTTGCAAATGAGGCATATAAAGAGCTAATTGAAACTCTAGGAAAACCTGTTAATTCAACACTAGCCTACCATTGGGCAAGATTAATAGAGCTCCTCTATGCTTCTGAAAGGGCCTTAGAGCTTAGTAGAGATAAAGATGTTCTAAAACAAGACTTAAGGAATAAAGTTGGAAAACCAACTGAAGGGATAGGTGTAGTTGAAGCTGCAAGAGGGACATTGATCCATCACTATAAATTAACTGAAGATGCTAGAATTGAAAAAGCCAACATGATAGTGGCCACAACAAACAATGCCGGTGCAATTTGCATGTCTGTTAAAAATGCTGCTATGGGCATGATTAAAAACGGAAAAGTCGATGATGGCATACTAAACAAAGTTGAGATGGCATTTAGGGCATATGATCCATGTTTCGCATGTTCAACACACTGTCTTCCAGGAACATCTCCAATTGAAATTTCAATATATGATAAGAACAAAGATCTTGTTAAAAAAATCGGGGGAGTTCCTAACGATTTTACTGCGTTTTAAGAAGATGACAACAACATAAAAAATATATTTTAAAATAATAATTTTATTTCCAAATGTGTTTTCTGTTATCTTTAATCCTCTTTGCCTTGTGTGTTTGTCTTGGCAGTGTACCGTCTTCATATACAATTATTTTTGGGGTTATCCCTAAGACTGCCCTAAGATCACGCTGTACTTCATTTTCTAATATTTTTAAATCCCCTTTGTAATCACATGTACTCTCAATTTCAACAGTTAGAACATCAAGGTGATTAACTCTGTCAACTACGAGCCTATACTCACCAGAGAGCTTCTTGTTCTGTCTAACAACAGGCTCAACGCTTGAAGGCAACACATTTACGCCTTTTATGATAAGCATGTCATCTGTCCTTCCACATACCCCTCTCAATCTTTTATGGGTCCTGCCACAAGAACATTTTTCGTTTTCATACGATACAATGTCTCCTGTCCTAAATCGTATCATCGGCCTTGCCATCTTTTTGATTGTTGTTAACACCATTTCTCCTTCTTCATTTTCTCCAACAGGCTCATCTGTTTTTAGATCAAGCACTTCAACGATCATATGGTCTTCAGCAAAATGTAATCCTGACTTTTCCTCACATTCCCCAGCNCATGCNCCGAATATATCTGATAGTCCATAGTAGTCATAAACATCAGCATCCCANAACTGCTCAATTCTTCTTTTTGTTGCTTCAATTGAACCACCAGGNTCACCTGCAACAAATATCTTATTTATTGCGGTGTCATGGGCTACGTCAATTCCCTGCTTTTCTGCAGTTTCACCAAGATACCACGCATACGAAGGTGTTGTCCAGGTAATTGTTGGCTGGAATTGTATCATAATTCTAAGTAATCTTTCTGAAGGGATTGTCCCTGCATGTATACANAAAGCCCCNATTTTTTGNGCACCCAATACACACGGNCCCCCAACAAAAAGTGACATGTTCAATGCATGACAATANCTATCGTNTTTTCTCATACCAGAGGAATANAATAATCTAGCCTCAAAGTCCATGAAATCTTCAAAATCNTGTGAAGTAAAAGGGGATGCTGTTGGCATTCCTGTTGACCCACTTGAAACTGAGATATATACCACATCATCTTCAGGCACTGCCGTCATTTTACCNAGCGGAGGGGTACATTCTTGATCCTTCCGGATATCATCTTTTTGAATAGTTGGTAATTTATGTAAGTCAGAAAGAGTTTTGATATCCTCTGGGCTTATCCCAGCTTCTCTAAAACTGCTTCTNTANAAGCGGAGGGGTACATTCTTGATCCTTCCGGATATCATCTTTTTGAATAGTTGGTAATTTATGTAAGTCAGAAAGAGTTTTGATATCCTCTGGGCTTATCCCAGCTTCTCTAAAACTGCTTCTGTAGAATTCACTATTATTATAAGCATGATTTAATATACGCTTAAGATGTTTTAACTGGAACTCTTCCAGCTCATCCCTTCTCATTGTTTCTATTTTTTCATCCCAGTACTGCAATGTATCTACCCCATTTTAGGAGGAGAGAGCCCATAGGGCAAATCCTTATTGAATCTTTTGGACATAAAGGAGGGTAAGCATAATTGAATATTCCTCTCCTCCTTAATTTTTTTTTATACACTCCTTTATATATTTATTGGTATTAATATAACTACAGGGAATTTATTTATCTAATTTTAGAATTCTTCTTGACATTTGGGGCATTTTACCAAAGTGCATCCTGAAGTTGCAAATGCGCATGTTTTGCACGATACTATCCTCGAATACTGCTTTGAAAAAACAAAGCCACACTTTGGGCATCTTATCAGGTCATTTGAGGTATTTTTCCAAGTAGTCATAGACTCACTTTTTGATTTTAGGTTATCCTCATTTTTAACTTTTTCTATTGCTATCTCATTGTGAAACACCACTCACACCAAACATTGTCTTGATGTTCATCGGGAGGGCATTTACTGCAACTTACCTCAATGTTCGGGGAGAAGTTTTTAACAAAAACCTTTAGATAATTTAATCTCACATTTTTACATGAAAATGCAGGTAATCCCTTTTCTTCTCTGGCTTTCTGTGTATGGCAGTCTAATATTCGGAAGATAAGTGAGTTCCCTTCAATTTCAATTTCTTTAGAGTGGTGGTCAAGCGCCCAACTTGTTAATCTTAAGGCTTTCGATAGACCTTCTAGATTTGAGTCAAGAGAAAAGAACTCTTTTAGATATCTAGCCTCAATTTTTGCTATATATTCCCAACACTCCGCATCGATGCCTATGGCAGCATCTGTTCCGTATTTTTTTTCTATGCCTAAGAAATATAGGCCGTCAACTCTCCAAAGATTTCTAATGTTGAATAACAAAAGATCAATTAACTCCCATTCGTTTAAAGATGAAAGCATTTTCATATCATCGTTTCTAGAAATGTTCATTATTACATCCACCAAGAATTATTATTACAATCCTAAAATTTAAATTTAATCATCTAGCTTTAGTAAGATTTAAATAAACAAAAATAAAATTATACAAATGAGGCAAAATAATGGTAGAGGATAATAAGTTAAAATTTACCCAAATAATTATGAATGCGTGGCTTTATGGTGTTGAGTCGACATCAAATCTTTTTTTTGAAAGACCAAAGCTTTTTTACAGAAAGTGGGGAACCCTAGCCATTCACCCTTTCATTGAATCTTGGGGAGAACTTGGAATGGAATTTCAGAAAGGATTAAGTCCATACAATACCGTCAAGATGTTCATTGATGCACTTGTAGCCGCCCATTTTTTTAATCCAGACGACTTTGAATTCGGTGGCGATGATAATAATTTTACCTTTAAAGCAATCAAATGCCCGTATAAATCTCACTGCAAAAAACTCGTTGATAGTAAAAATGAAATTGCATGTCTTAGAGCAATTACTCTACTTGGCTCACTAGATTATAATGTTGAAGGGGAGTCATTAAAATACAAATACAATTTTGATTTCAATGAAAATGCGCCGTGCAATGTTGTATTCGAAAGATTTAAAGACTGATATTCTACGGTGATGATATGAAGCTCCCCAAAGGACATATTATAAAAACTTTTGTCAAATACAACATGAAAGTAAACTCTTTTGAGGAATTTATTTATGAACTTGTTTCTGAATTTGACGGGTTTACAGGTTATACAAGGATACTAGTTGACAAAGGAGAATATGAAGAAGAACTTAAGGCAATATTTTTAGATGGTGCGTTAATCGGCGGGGAGAGAAAGCTAATTAATTCTGGAACAGTTTTCTATGGCAACGAATGTAAATTTGAATCTGCCTTTGAATTTATTAAATGCGGGGCTTCTTTAGTAAGGCTTACAAATGATAGTATCGATATCATCAAAATATCCCACCCAGAATGCATTATTGCTACGGATCTAAATCAGGAAGAACCTGAAGAAATCAATAACAGGGATAGGTTATTAAAAAAGTATAGGATTAAAGAAATGACAGATTCTGAAATAACAAAACTCTTAGAAAAATTAAACGGTGACTAGGTCAATTCTTTTTTAAAGATATCAATTAGCCTATCTGCAGATTTCTTTACCTCCTCTGACATATCGCTTCCAAAATCAAGTGATTTCGCTTGTATGCCCATTATGTAGATACTCGCCCCTATTTTTTGTTCTAGATATTTTCCTAGAATTGAAAGTGGCATTGAATGGGAAGAAAATGAAACATTTTTTATTGCATTTGCTTTGATGAGCTCTACTTCCCCCGGAGATTTTCCTAAAAAAGCTGCATCAATTATCAAAACGTAATTTGGATTAAACTCCTTTAAATCGTGTGTGAAGTTCTCGGGCACCAAGTCGCCATTTATGCTAAGAAATGAATCACTATTGTATTCAGAAAGTATTTCAGAGATATATGGGCCCACCCCATCATCCCCTCTAAGATTACTGCCTACGCCCAGGACGGCAAACTTTTTTTTAAGAATTTCCTTAAGAAACATTTCTATTTTCTGCATCCACCTTATTTTCATCACAACTTTTAAATGTATATGCATGAAAAAATATTAGGGGATTATTTGGACAAGATTTGTATATTTGAGGATATTTACTATGAAAATTTTTTACCCCTCACTTACTCAAGACCAGTCTTTGAGTTAAGATGTGGTTTTAAGAGTCTAAGGGAAAAAATAGAATATTTCTTTCCAAACTCAAAAAAATATTTAATGATGAGGGATTATTTAAAATCCTCATTTTCAAATACTGGCCTTATTTATGATAGATCCGTTGAAGGCGATATACTGTTTATCAATGGCAGAATCATTCTAAAGGAAAGGCCAGATATCACAGATGAAGGCATCTATTATTTTGACAATGAAATTGCGTTTATTTATTTTAAAGAAAAATCCTTGAATCTAGCGGATATTTCTGGATTCAATGATATTGAAAAATTGAAGGATATCGGATTAAAGGAATTTAAGATTTCAAATATCAAACTTATCAAATATCCGTGGGATTTGATAAAGGAAAATAGCAATGAAATTAAGAGGGAATTTCTTATTCATAATAAGGATAATTCTACTAAGGCTCAAGATATAGTTATCATGGGCGATGAAAAACTAGTCCATTTAGGCAAGAATGTGAAAACTGAGAGTAATATCGTCTTTGATGTGAGAAAAGGGCCAATATATATTGGAGATAACACGGAAATAAGGGCATTTTCTAGAATTGCAGGCCCAACATACATTGGAAAAAATTGCCTTATTAAAAGTGGAAGGATCCAGGATTGTTCAATTGGGGATGTGTGTAAAATTGGGGGGGAGATAGAGGACTCCATTTTTCATGGGTATTCCAATAAACAACACTATGGATTCATTGGGCATGCATATATCGGGGAATGGGTCAATCTTGGGGCCGGTACGTCAAATAGTGATCTAAAGGATACGTATGGAACAATCAAGTACAAAATAGGTGGGACGGTAATTGATTCAGGGGAACAATTTTTTGGATGCGTAATAGGTGACAATACTAAATCCTCCATCGGTACCCTGATATATACTGGAAAAAAGATTGGATTTGCAGCCCATATTTATGGTATAATTACTGATGATATCCCGAGTTTTTGTATATGGGCAAAATCACTTAATGCCTCTCCTTCTGAATTATTTCTTGATTCCGCCATAAGCATATATTCCAGGGCGGCAGAAAGGCGTGGCGTGACTTTGACTAAAGAGTATGCCAATTTGATGAAAAGTATATTTGAGTTCACAAAAGATGAAAGAAAAGGGCTTGGAATAAATCCTATTAAATTCTGTTTGAAGTGATTTTATGGATGTGATATTTGGGGTTTCAGGGCTTAGGGGCGTTGTTGGAAACGGATTAACTCCGGAATTAATATGTAATTATGTGGCCTCCTTTGCAAATGAGATACCCCCAGGCACCGTTGTTATCGGCAATGATTCAAGGATTTCCAGCAGCATGGTGAAAAATGCAGTTGTATCCTCTCTCAAATCATTAGGCTTTGAAATATTGGATATTGGAATTGCACCCACCCCTACTGTACAATTTATTACTAAAATTAAAAATGCTTCAGGCGGTATTGCCATAACTGCCAGCCATAATCCTGAAAACTGGAACGGCTTAAAATTTATTGAAGGCAACGGAATTTTCTTTAATGAAAAAAAGATTAATACGATTACAAAAAATCTAGAAGAAAAAAATTTTAAATTTCAGACTTATGACAAACTTGGAAAATTAACTGGCGATACAAATGCAAAAGAGCTCCATACAAATTTCGTTCTTCAGAAGATTAATTTTGATTGCTCTGGCAAGGATAAATTAACTGTTGCAGTTGATGCATGCAATGCGGCAGGATCTGAAATAATCCCAGCACTTATAGAAAGAATTGGATTTAAAGTGGTCAGATTGAATTGTGATACAAACTCTCTCTTTCCAAGAAACCCTGAGCCTTTGAGGGAAAACCTTCGCTACTTTTCTGATTTCATAGGGGAAAGAAAGGACATTGACATTGGATTTGCATTAGACGGTGATGCAGATAGAGTTGCCATACTGGATGAAAAAGGCAGGTATATCGGAGAGGAAAACACACTTGTGCTAGCTTCAAAATTTTTTATTGAATATATGAATCCTACAAATAAAACTGTTGTAACAAATCTCTCAACAACAAGGGCGCTTGATGATGTGGTAAGCTCCCTTGGAGGTAAAGTCATACGATCAAAAGTTGGAGAAATAAACGTTGTTGAGGAGATGATTAGAACATGTGCTTCTATTGGTGGCGAGGGGAATGGGGGGGTGATATTGCCCATGATCCAATATGCAAGGGATTCACTTTCCGCAATTTCACTGATATTGCTTGGATTATCAAAATCTGGATTGCAACTTTCTTCGATAGTATCCGGACTTCCAAGGTATTATATGGTAAAGGATAAGATAAGTATCTCTAGAAAGTCTTTTGATAATAATATAAATCACATTAAAGGTCATTTCAAGGATTATTCGTGTAATGATATTGACGGATTGAAATTTGATCTTGACTCGTCTTGGATACATATAAGGCCCTCCAATACAGAGCCGATTGTAAGGATAATTGCGGAATCAAAGAGCATGGAAAGATCAAATGAACTTGTACAGGAAACAAAGGATTTTATGAGGGCCCTATGTTAGCTTTACTATTTCATGGAGTTGATATCTTCTACGATGAGAGAAGTAAAGAAATTCTAAAATCATTGAATAAGCGATACGTCATGAAATCCTTCATTGTCGGAACTATGGGTATAACCTCTATGTTTGATAGCGGGATAGAAGGGGTTGAGATGATTTTTAAAAGACCGTCTGTTGCCATATCAGAACTTAAAGGATTTGACACAGTATTGTTTGTGTTGAAGGCAAGATCAATTGATACCGCTAAGGTGTTTCTCGGCTCAATAGGTGAGCGGGCTGTATTTGACGGGGGCATATTGGGAATTGATATCGAGACTCAAACGCTGTTTGAAGCCAAAAAAGGCAGTTCCAATTTGAAGGATTACTTAACTTCACTTGGATTTAATGAATCCCCTGTAGGCAAGGGCATAGAGGTCGCAAAAGAGGATGGCTATTTTGTGAGAAAAGTAAGGGGATGTGTTCCGGGGGAATTTTTATTGTTCAATGGACTCATTGTAGGCAAAGTCACTGATAAAGATGTCAAAGTATACGTCAAAGACAGAAAAATTGATAGAATCTGGGGCGTTAAAATAAAAGAACACGGTTTGGAAAAATTAAAAGATATAGATGTTTATTCTTTAAAGATCGATAGCACTGACGGATTTCTGACAAGGGATCCAAAAATACTAAGAAAACTTCATGGGGAGAATATTATTCTAATTAATCATGATGCATACTCTATATATCAAAATCTTTCTAATATTTCCGGGGCTGTGACCATCGGTGACGATACAACAAGGATGTCTGGGTATATCCTAAAGAGATTTGGGATCCCGTTGATTGGTATAGTTGACGGTGACAAGGATGGGATAATCAAGGGTGAGCATTTTTACAGCGGATCTGTTCTTTTTGAAGTGATGGGTGATGATATCTCAGGGGATAAGATCCAGTCATATTTTTTTAAAGGAAAAAAGAGCATTAAGTCAGATTTTGAATGCTTGAAAAAAGATATTGAGGTCTATTTAGGTGAAGAAATAATAAGAAAAATAGAATACTAAAATAGTGTTGAGATTACTTTAGTATCTTATTTATGTTTTACTTCTTTTTTCTTTTTTAGGATTAGTGCTGTGGATACAGTGGCTAATATCGCACCTGCAGCTACAATTCCAACTATTTTTTTCATTTATTCACCTCCAGTGCTATAATAATATTAGACATCATTGATTTATAAATCTTTCGATACTGTAATTTATTATTAAACTATTGTTAATCAATTATTATAATAACAATTATTAATAATCAAAAATTGAAAATTAGTTTTTAATGTTAATTCAATACTTTAGAGGGTATCAATAATTCTCTTATAGAGGGCATCGACCTTAACTTCAGGTTTTAATCCTAATATCTTAGAAAACTTCATTATTTGTGGAGGCTCAAGGCTTGCCCTTTTTAATAATTCATCATCTGCAAATATGTCGTTTGGCTTTCCATCTCCAATTATTTGACCGTTATTCATAACAACGACCCTTTCAGATAATTCTGACACAAGCTCCATATCATGAGTAATCAATACCACGGTAACGTTTCTTTTGTGAAGCCCCTTTACTATTTCTAGGATTCCATTAATCGATAAAAGATCAAGGCCTGTAGTAGGTTCATCCAAAACTAGTATTTGAGGTTCCATTACAACAACTGAAGCAAGAGCCAATCTCTGCTTTTCCCCTCCAGAAAGAGATAATGGGTGCGTATCCCGATACTTAGAAAGTCGTGTAGTTTTTAATACCTTATTGATTCGAGCCTCTATTTCTTCCTTAGGCAGATTGAGATTCCTTGGCCCAAATGCTATTTCATCAAACACCGTTTCTTCAAATATTTGATTCTCAGGATTTTGAAAAAGATGGCCAACCTTTTTTGAAAGTTCAGCAATTGAAAATTTTTTTGNNTCTTCCCCCAAGATGCGGACTTTGCCTTTNGTTGGTCGCAGTAATCCATTGAANTGTTTTGCTAAAGTAGTCTTACCGCTTCCATTCTGACCAACTAACGAAAGAAATTCTTTTTCTTTTACTGATAATGTGACGCCTTTTAGTATTTCATCAGATTCNGGATAGCTAAAATGAATANCCTCAACATCAATTGCGTTCATATGAAAAGCCTCTTTCCNTCTTCAACTGTCAGTGCAATATCCTTCACATACCCACCCTCTTTCAAAAGATATGTAAGATAGCTGATATCAGGAACCATTACTCCAAGTTCTCTTAAAATGGGAACTTTTTCAAATACATATCTCGGAGATCCTTCTAAGACGATTGATCCCTTGTCCATTACAACTACCCTGTCAGATAGCTCCGCTATTGGTTCAGTTCTATGTTCAACTAGTACAATTGTCATTTTTTCCTTTTCATGGAGCTCCTTTAAAACAGAAAACACTTCTCTTTTTCCAATAGGATCGAGTTGGCTTGTAGGTTCGTCAAGGACAAGAATGTCAGGTTTCATTGTAAGAAAAGCCGCTATTGCAATTCTCTGCTTCTGTCCACCTGAAAGATTTCCAGGAAATTCATCTCTTTTATTTTCCATATTTACTACTGAAAGTGCCCAAGAGATTCTTTCTTCAATTTCTTTTCTAGGAACAGCTAGATTTTCAGGGCCAAAAGCTAACTCTTCTTCAACAGTCATTGCAAAAAGTTGTGATTCGGGATTCTGAAGTATCATTCCGACTTTCTTTGAAAATTCGCTGACCTCCCCATCCTTTGTATTAATACCATCTATTATAACATCCCCAGAAAAAAACCCGCTTATAGTTTTTGGTATGATTCCGTTTAACGTGAGACATAGCGTTGATTTGCCGCAACCAGAAGGTCCTATGATCGAGACAAATTCTCCTTTTTTGATATTAAGATTAATGTTTTGTAAGGTATTTTCTGTCTGAGAATGATACTTGAAACAAAGATTTTTTATCTCAATCATTATAAAGAAGTCTCTAATAATCTTTATAAATCTTACATCAATTGAATTTAGGAGGAAGTATTAGTTGAAAGACTTATTGTGCATTGGAAATGTAAACATAGATACAATAATGGGGGTTCAGACATTTCCAGTTATTAACGGAGAATCAAAGATAGAAGGGCTTGAGATTCGGTATGGCGGGTCAGCGTTCAATGTCTCTGTCAACGCATCAATTCTCGGTTTAAATTCCGGGATAATGGCCGCAGTTGGGAATGATAGCGATGGAATAATTGGCACATTCAAAAATTATAATGTTGATTATTCTAATTTGATTCTTCAAAACTCCCCATCTGGCAGGATGTTTATAATAAATAAAGAAAATGATAGAATGTTCCTTTTTTACAAAGGGGCTAATGAGAAGTTTGAAAAAAACATGATCAACTACCAGATATTCAAAGAATACCGATTTGTTCATGTTTCCCCTACAAACATCGAAATAGCAGAGCATGCAATAAATATTGCAAAAGAGAACGGCAATATTGTAAGTTTTGATCCTGGTGAACAACTTTGTTATTTCCACTCCGAAGAAGTAATGAAATTAATAAAAAACGTGGATTTCCTGTTCATTAATAGACATGAACTTTCAGCTCTTTTAGGCTCTATGGATATAGAAGAAGGGGGCCTATATCTAAAAAAGAGGCGGGTTAAGAACACAATTGTTAAGGCGGATAAGGACGGCGTTTATTATTTTGGTAAAAATTATATTCATGAGAAGGCATTCCCAGCAAAAGTTATAGATCCCACTGGTGCGGGGGACACATTTTCTTCAGCCTTCATAGCTAATTACATTAAGACTTCTGACATTAGAAGTTCTTTGAGATATGCTAATGCAGCTGCATGTTTCTGTGTTCAGAACTACGGTGCTATCTTAAAAGTTAAAAAAGAGGATATTGAAAAATTATACAGGAGCCGATTGGATGGATAAAAAAGTTGTTGATATTGCAGAAGATATAAAGAGCATGAAGATACGGGGTGCGGCAAAAATAGGTAGAACTGTAGCAGAAGCTCTAAAAATAGAAGCTGAAAACTATAAAGGAAACGATCCTATAAAATTTGTAAGTGATATTAAGGAAACTGCTAGATTCCTTATTGCAACTAGGCCAACGGCAGTTTCTCTTGAAAATTCCCTTAGGTATGTTTTAACTGAACTTGAAAAGGGGCATAACGATGGAAGGGACGTAACGTCTTTAAAGAAAATTGTATCAAAGGCTGCCAATGATTTTTGTGAGAATTCAAATCGTGCTCTAGAAAAAATAGCGGAAATAGGTTCAAAGCGAATAAGGGATGGCGATGTAATTTTTGTCAATTGCAATAGTTCTGTGGCCCTTGGGATTATAAAAAAGGCACACAGGGATGGGAAGAAAATAAAAGTATATGCCAATGAAACAAGGCCAAGATTTCAAGGACTACTTACCGCAAAGGAACTTTTAGATGAGGGGATAGATGTTACTTTAATAGTTGATTCAGCAGCTAGACTGTTTATAAAGAGAGCCAATCATGTAATCACCGGTGCAGATGCGGTAGCTGCAAACGGGGCCGTTGCCAACAAAATTGGCACAGCAACTCTTGCATTAATTGCGCACGAAGCAAGAGTCAATTTTATTGTTGCGGCAGAAACATACAAATTTAACCCTCGAACATATAGCGGGGAATTAATTGAAATTGAAGAAAGGGACATATTTGAAGTAATATCAAAAGAGGATTATGAAAGATTGAAAGGATTAAAAGTAAAAAATCCTGCGTTTGATATTACCCCTCCAGAGTATATTGATTTGATTATAACTGAAAAAGGACTAATAGCACCACAAGCTGCAATATTGGTGTTGAAAGAAACATATGGATTGGGATCATTTGAGAAAGAACCATGGGAGGATTAAATTTATAAATTGTTTTAGTTCTTTTTAAATTATGCCTCGGTGGCTCAGCCTGGCTAGAGCGGCTGACTTGTAATCAGCAAGTCGGGGGTTCAAATCCCCCTCGGGGCTCTACATTTCAGTTAGAAAGCCCTAAGCTATTTATATAAATAAAAATGGTTTCTGTGATTCTTATTGTTCACAATGGGCATACCTTGATACACATCCCACAGCGTAGGCCTCCAAGATCATTGAACATATAATCCCTGCACTTCTGTCTTTGAATTGTTCCATCCCTTGACAAAGCCGAAACAGGGCATATGTCTATACACTTATTGCAGTCTTTACAGCGGCTATCTATAAATTCAGAAGAATGAGAATTGGCAACAAATGGAGCATCAGTGATTATCGCCGCCATCCTGACTCTAGGGCCAAATTTATCAGTAATCACTAGATGATTAAGTCCAAAC
>LNJB01000017.1:25218-27100 GCA_001587595.1 Candidatus Methanofastidiosum methylothiophilum | reverse complement strand
CACATTTTGGTGAGTATATGCATGATGGGCATCCTACGCTACAATTACATTCTTCTACCAACTCTAAAGAAGTTCCAACTATTTCATTAAATAATTCATATGCCTTTTCAGAAAGCCCAATCCCTCCTTCAAATCCATCATATATGAATACTGTAGGCTTTCCGGTAGAGGGATGAAAGTTTGTTGATATGCCTCCAATATCCCACCTGTCACACATCACATGAAATGGCATAATGCCAATCATAGCATGTTCTATCCCGTGGAGAGCTCCTCCAAAAATTTCTTTCCTTATATCAAAGTTCTTTCTTTTAATAAGCATTTCTAGAATATCATCTTCTTTGGATCTCTTTTCCCATAATTCTTCCTCTACTGAACATGGAAAAGTAAACCAAAATCCAACTGTATCAAATTCAAGAGGAGGTAAGTAAATATTTTTATACCCAATTGTACTGTCCCCCTTCATAATCTTATATGCATTGTAGTTTTCTGTAACTTTAAGATGGCCAACAAACAATTCTAAATTACCAATTGATTTTTTGTCAATTATATCAATAACAGAAACAAAGCTTTCTTTTAGCACCTGGGTATAAAAGTCAACATCGGTCTTATTTACTTTGATTATGCATTTTTTTAAGTCCATTGAGTCTACAATGTATGTCTCACCTTGGTGAAGTAAAACTGCACCTTCATGCGCCTCCCTATAGGCTTGCCCCCTATCCATAGTTTCAAGAGTTTTATTCTGATGCATCACTTTGAATATATCACTTGAAATGCTATCAAGGCTTACGACCATTGAGGCGCTTTTTGAGCCAGAATAAATCCATCCATTTGGTGTTTCTTTGGCAAGGGATTCACTCTTTAGCTCATCTAATACTTGGGGCAAATATCCCCCCAAATATTTCTTGTCCCTATCTAAAACTATTGGCAGTTCAGAGGAGGCACACATTGTATGCCCAAAGAGAATATAGGGATTGGAAAGATCGATTATGGCATGTTCATGGGATTTTCCAAAAAACATTTCAGGATGCCTCATAAAATACTGATCCAGCTGATTTTGAAACGCAACAAGTGTTGCAACTGAATCGCTAGCACCCCTGCCAGCCCTTCCAGCCTGTTGCCATGTAGATATAATTGTTCCTGGGTATCCAGAGATAATGACGCTATCAAGACCCCCTATATCAATTCCAAGTTCAAGAGCATTTGTTGAGGTCACTCCCTTGATAACCCCATTTTTAAGGCCATTTTCAATCCTCCTCCTCTCTTCTGGCAAATAACCTGCCCTGTAAGCCATTATCTTATCTTTTAGATGTTCCTCAGAATTATCAAGAGACTCTTTAGACCATCGTGCAATTAGTTCTGACATTTTCCTAGATACGGTAAAGCACAATGTTTGGAGTCCTTCTCTTATGAAAAATAGAAAAAGTCTTTTTGATTCCTGATGAGTTGATAGATAATCCCCATTTTTATAAGGATTGTAAAAAATGAAGTATTTTTTACCCTTGGGAGAGCCATCTTCTGATATCAGTTTGTATTTTAATCCGGTGAGTTTTTCAGCAAACTCAATAGGATTTGCTAACGTGGCTGTAGAAATAATGAATTGTGGACTAGATCCATAATATTCACATACCCTCTCTATCCTTCTTATTAGTAGGGAAACGTTTGATCCAAAAACTCCACGATAGATATGGGCCTCATCTAAAACTATAAATTTTAGATTAGAAAAAAAGTGCTGCCACTTATAGTTCCAAGGAAGGATGTGGTGCATCTCATAAGGATTAGAAACTATTATCCTTGATTCATTTCTTATTTTTGGCCTTATTGCTGAGGGAGTGTCTCCATCATAAACATTGGGATTTACCCTGATCTCTGTTTCAGCCTCAAG
>LNJB01000017.1:0-25118 GCA_001587595.1 Candidatus Methanofastidiosum methylothiophilum | reverse complement strand
GCCCTTTAATGACTTCTGAAATTTCCATATCCTTATATTTGTCCATTAAAACCCTCTTTAGATTCTGGGCATTAACATATTCATTTTGATTAAGTCCAAACGGCATACCATAAAAAAAATCATTTTTAATATCTTCATTATCTTCTACGATTTCATATTCCTTTACTGGATCTATTTTCGTTCTGAAGCTTTTACCTATTCCAATAAATGGAGATTTGTTGTGGGTGACATTGATTCTCCCTTTATTTGATTTAGAAGTAATGGACATAAACTCACAGCTAATTTAAAAATTGACCTGTAAATTTTAGTTACCAATTTCTATTTAAGAGTTGTTGTTTATGCCGAAAATCGTAAGTGTTAATCTCCTAAAAAAATGAATCAGATATACTTTTAAAACATGCAAAAACTAAAAAACANCTGAAATGAAAAGATTAAGAAATTACTGAAAAATTATATGAAATTAAACTTCTTTTAANTCTAATCCACAATAGATATAAAGCATTTNGTTATTTTTCATATCAAAGTAAAGTTACATGTTTAAAAGATTTTGAGACGAATAATGGCGAGATTTAGGGAGAGATTTTTTGAGAGAAGTAAGCGANGAAAAGTTAGCAAANTACTTTGAAATAGCAAAAAAGGCTTTTGATGATATTAAAATTAATCCCCCTAAAGGTTCCCATATGGAAAAGGTGGCAAATGATTACTTAGATATGGCAAAGAGGTATTATGAGGATGCAAAATATTTCAAAGAAAAGGGTGACTATGTTACAGCTTTTGCTTCATTAAATTATCTCCATGGATATCTAGATGCTGGTGCAAGACTTGGTGTATTTAAAGTATCAACAACAAAATATTTTGCATTCGAAGAGGAGACGAGGTGATTAATTGGATTATAAAGTTACTCTTGAAGTTCCAATTATTGTGAGAGATATTAAAGACGGTGAAGATGCAATAAAAGTTGCAATGTCAAGTGTTATTAAAAAATTAAAAGCAAGCAAACTGGAATATGTTAAAGTTGAGATAGGTATGTCACAATGCCCTAAATGCGGAGATTATTTTGAAAGTTCATTTTTTGTAGGTGATGTATCTCTAGTTGGGGTATATTTGACCCTTGATATCTTCAACGCAGAAAATACAAAGCATGCAGAAAACATAGCAAAATCTGTTGTTGGAAAGGCGCTAAAGGACGTTCCTTTCAAGACTTTCGAAATAAAAGAAAAGGTGGAAAAGATTAGGAAGAAACGTCGATGATGCCAGGATCCCCTATATCATAATATGCTGATTCGCCCTCTTTTTTATAAGGATGCCTTACTAACGTTGCCTTCCTCTTGTTTTGATCATCTTTTTCTAATTTTATTATTAATTTAGACCAATATTTCAAAACATCACCCCCAATAGGAATTTTTTCTCTACTACCCGTTACATCATCATAAACTTGATTTGTGATTACAAGAGGTATATCGAAATCCCTAGCAATTCTAGATAAGATTAAGAGATCATTCCCAAGCTGTCTAGCCAGTTCAGTTCGTTTCTTGTGATCATGCCCTTCAAGGCGATATAAAGAAACTAGAGAATCAACACAAACAAAACCAATTCTAGTACTCATAATTTTTTCAAGTTTTACTAGTGTAATCTCTTGGCTTGCAAAATCTCTTGGCTGAAAAACAATAATATCCTCAAGATTTTTTACCCCCATTAAGGAAAGTCTTTTTGGAGAAAATCCGCTCTCTGTGTCAATAAACACGGATTTCTTTCCTTTTAGAAGGGTATATTTACAACACATCAAACAAAAAGTAGTTTTACCCGTTGCATGCTCACCATAAACTTGTGTTATTATCCCTTCAGGAACACCATCAATTAGCTGATCTAAAGGATTTCCACCAATTTTAATATAACCACCTTTGATAATATTGTTTCTTATCCTTATAGATTTATAAAGTATATTCTATTTAATGGGATAAAATGGATCTAAATAAACATAGAAAATCTTTTATACTGGGAGTCCAGTTCTGATTTAAGGGCCCATGGTCTAGTTGGTTATGACGTCACCTCGACACGGTGGAGGTCCTGAGTTCGAATCTCAGTGGGCCCACTATCTCTTTTAATGTGGATATATGAAAGACACAAATTCTTATAACGAAGAGCTATTAAGGGATATCTCAAAAATCTATTCTTCGATAAAAAAAGAAATAGAAGATCGTCTTAATGAATTTACCATAGTCTGGGAAAAAGGAACTGAAGAGAGTCTTTTCTCAGAACTTGCTTTTTGTCTTTTGACCCCCCAATCAAAAGCCAAGATGTGCTGGGAATCTATTTGCACTCTTATTGAAAAAAATTATTTAATTGATGGAAGTGAAGAAGAAATTCTAGATTGCCTCTATGGTGTCAGATTCAAGTATAAAAAATCCAAATATCTTATTGAAGTTAGAGAAGTGTTCAATGTTTCAGGAAAGATTTCTATCCGAAGAGAAATTGACAGGTTTAATTCTCCTTTAGAAGCTAGAGAATGGTTAGTAAAAAATGTCAAAGGTATGGGATATAAAGAAGCAAGCCATTTTTTGAGAAATATTGGGAAAGGCCAAGATTTGGCTATACTTGATAGACATATACTAAAAAATCTAAAATTACTTAATGTAATTGAAAAAATACCTGATTCAATACCGCCAAAAAAGTACTTAGAACTCGAGCAAACTATGAGGGAATTCTCAAAAGAAATTGGAATTCCTCTTGACCACCTTGATATTGTTCTATGGTATAAGGAAACTAAAGAGATATTCAAGTAGCTTTAGGTAATTTTTATAAATCGAAGATAATAGCCTATTTTGTGATAGTATGGGATTTATGCAAGAATTTATGGAATTTTTAAAGGAGTACAAAGTGATAGGTGTTGCTGTTGCATTTATTATGGCTGCAGCGTCAACTTCTCTTGTAAACTCTCTTGTGAATGATATAATAATGCCAATTATTACTCCATTTATACCGGGTGGGGGTTGGCAGGAAGCAACGCTATCAATTGGGCCAATAGTCTTAAGATGGGGATCGTTTCTAGCGCAGATAGTTAACTTTATCATCCTTGCACTTGTTGTCTTCATAATAGCAAAGAAATTACTTAAAGAAGAAAAAGTTACAAAGAAGTAATATGTCTAATTTATTAACAAATTTTTACTTATTTTAATATATATAAATCGATTTATTTCTATTTTAAATTCGCAAAAGACTTTTATAGAACTAATTATTAAACTAGAAGAAGTTGTAAGGCCCGTATATAGTACAATATGATAACTGATAGCATGTCAAGTTATAACAGTCTAAAATTGTATTCAACAGAAGATTTGATATTGACTTCGCTTAAAAGTGAAATCGATAGTAAATCTGCATATCTTAAAATTAAAGATTCTGCCAAGAATGTAGTCTTAAGGGATAAAATGAATTTTTTAGCAAATGAGGAGGAAAAACACAGATCTTTCTTTGAAACTCTTTACAAAAAGAGTTATCCAAACAAAACAATAATTCTGCCTAGGGTGTCCCCTGTTCCATTACCGGAAATAAAAATTGAGGACGAGATGGCACCTTTAAGTGAAGTACTCCAGCAAGCTATGGATGCAGAAGTTGCTGCGCATGACTTCTATATTGAAGTTTCCAAGAGATTCATGAAAGAAAAAGACATATTCAATATGTTAAATTATATAGCTGATATGGAAATGGGCCATTACAAACTTTTAGAGATTGAAAAGGAAAATTCAATAAAATTTGAAAGTTATGACAACTTATGGCCAATGATGCATATTGGGCCATAAATATCTCTAATAAATTATTTTAAAAACAATAAGGAGGATAAAAAATGGACAAATATATTTGCATGGTTTGTGGCTATATCTACAATCCGGAAGAAGGAGACTCTGATGGGGGAATACCTCCAGATACTCCTTTTGAAGAACTTCCGGATGATTGGACATGCCCAATATGTGGTGCAGGTAAGGATCAGTTTGAAAAAAAGGAGAATTAATTAAATGATTCCAAAAGTAATTAAAAAAGATATTTATTGGACCGGATTCATCGATTGGGATAGGAGACTCTTTGATTCATTAATCCCAACTCCAAATGGAACTACATATAATTCCTATCTGATAAAAGGTAGTGAAAAGACGATGTTGATTGACACATCTGATTTTGGGAAAGAAAATGATCTTTTGAATGCAATAGAAATTACTGGTGTAAAAAAAATAGACTACGTTGTATCAAATCATGCTGAACAAGATCATTCTGGATCCTTGCCAAAGATTTTAAAAAAGTACCCCGATGCAAAGATAGTTACAAACGCCAAATGCAAAGAGTTAATTGAATCTTTTCTACTAATCCCTGAAGAAAGATTCATTGTTATATCTGACAATCAAGAGATATCATTAGGAAACAAAACAGTCCAGTTTATAATTGCGCCTTGGGTCCATTGGCCAGACACAATGTTTTCCTATTTAAAAGAAGATAAAATTCTTTTTTCCTGTGATTTCTTAGGGTCTCACTTTGCTACAAGTAGCTTATATGTTCCAGATGAAAGAGAGATCTATCTCTCCGCAAAAAGATATTACGCTGAGATAATGATGCCTTTTAGGTCAATGATTAGAAAATATCTTGAAAGAATAGGTAAATTAGATATTGATATAATTGCTCCAAGCCACGGACCCCTATATGATAAGCCTTCATTTATTATTGAAGCCTACAAGGATTGGTCAAGTGATACGGTAAAAAATCAAGTTGTAATTCCGTATGTCTCAATGCACGGGAGCACAAAAATTATGGTCGATTATCTTTCAGAAACTTTGAGCAATATGGGTGTAGAAGTGAAATTATTCAATCTCGAAATTGCTGATGCTGGGGATCTACTGATGTCCCTTGTCGATGCTGCCACTATAGTTGTTGGTGCCCCTACTATGTTAGTTGGTCCACATCCGTTAGCTTACTATGCAACATATCTTGTTAATGCAGTAAGACCTAAAACAAAATTTGTTTCAATAGTTGGGTCTTTTGGATGGGGAGGAAATGCTGTTGAGATTCTAAAAGGCATGATTACAAATATTAAAGTCGAATTGATTGAACCTGTATATATTAAAGGTTACCCAAAAGAAATTGATTTCATATCCCTTGACAACTTGGCAAACGAAATAGTTAAGAAACATAGAGAAATAGGGGTCTAAAGAAATGTTTTTCTTCGCTCAATATAAAGAGTGGTACTATGAATGTGAAAACGAAAAATAATTTAATGGAAGCATTCGCAGGTGAGTCTCAAGCAAATAGAAAATATCTTGCATTTGCAAATAAAGCTGATCAAGAAGGTTATCCTGGAATTGCAAAGTTATTTAGAGCTGCAGCTGCGGCAGAAACTGTACACGCGCATGCACATCTTAGAATACTAGAAGGTATTAAGACAACAGAAGAGAATTTAAAAGAAGCAATTTCTGGAGAGACTCATGAATTTGTAAGCATGTATCCTAAGATGATCGAAGAAGCAAAAATGGAAGGAGAAACTGCTGCTGAAAGATATTTTGTTTTTACAAACAAGGTGGAAAAAATTCATGCCGATCTCTATAAAAAGGCCCTTGATAATCTAGATAATTTTCCAGTAAAGGATTACTATGTTTGCAGTGTTTGTGGATACACAGTTGCAGATGAAGCGCCAGATAGATGTCCAGTTTGCGGTGCATTGAAAAAAGCATTTAACAAAATAGATTAATATTTTTTTTTATTATTGACTTAAATTAAGGTATTAATGAAATGGATCCATGACCATCTGTTCTTCAAATGGTTCCAGTTTTATTCGTATATCCTCTTTTTCAGTTCTAATGGCAATTATGGAGTTTAGACCTTTTATTCCTGTTATATTCCCTATTTTTTCAACTTTTAAGTCCCTCAGTTCTTCATTGTTAGCTACTTTTGTTTTAACAAGAATATCCCATTCACCAGATGTTTCATGAACTTCAAGCAACTCATCAATCATTGAGAGTTCTTTTGAAATTCTTCCAATATCTTTTATATTATCTATTGAGATTCGTATCCAAGCTGTAGTTTGTTTTCCACATTTTTTTGCGTCTATTAAAGGGATTATCTCTTTAATTATCCCAAGTTGTCTCAATCTCCTAGTTCTATCGTATACTGTAGACTCAGCTGCGCCTATTTTCTTTGAAAGATGTTTATAGGATATAGTTGCATCTTTTTGAAGTTCAGTTATAATTTCTTTATCAAGATTATCCAATTTTATAGTTGATTCCGATGACATTTTCACCACTTAATCTCTTATAATAATTAAAAATTATAAATATAAATATTTTTCGGATAAAATTTAATTAAAATAGTTTCTTTATAAAATAATTTTGTAATTTGTCATAAAATTATTTATTGCAATCGAATTTAGTAATAGTTATAAGATAAATAAATTTAGGATTGTGGTCTAAAAAACATATAGAACTTATAATTTGAGAGAAGGGGCCGGAGCCGAGATTTGAACCCGAGTCATGGGATCCACAGTCCCATAGGATAACCATGCTACCCCACCCCGGCCATAAGAAAACCTAAAGTCAGATTATTTATAAATGTTATGGGAGTATTCTTTCAACTAACCATTTTGGATCAAATATTTCTAAATCATCATACCCCTGGCCTGTTCCAATAAACAGAATAGGTTTCCCGGTGATGTAACTTATTGAAAGGGCTGCTCCACCTCTAGAATCTGCATCAACTTTAGTCAATATTGAACCATCAAGCCCTATATTTGAAAACTTTTCAGCCTGTTCAGCTACAGCATTTCCTGCAAGAGAATCTCCAACAAAAATTTTCATATCTGGATTTGACACTCTAATTAATTTTTTCATTTCATCCATCAGATTTTTATTCATTTCTGAACGCCCTGCAGTGTCAATTAAAACAACATCTATCCCCCTTGCCTTCGCATGATTTATTGCATCAAATGCTACGGCTGCAGGATCTGCGCCATAATTATGTTTAATTACTTTTATACCTATGTTCTCAGCGTGTAAGGAAAGCTGCTCAATTGAACCTGCCCTAAAAGTATCAGATGCAGCTATGACAACTTTGTAGCCTTTATCAAGTAATAGTTTTCCAAATTTAGCTATTGTTGTAGTCTTACCTGTTCCATTGAATCCNACAAAAGCTATTGAGAATACTTCTCCAGCTTTTCTCTTTTTTTCAATCTCTTTAAAGATGTCATATTTTTTGAACTCAAGTATTTCNNTAAGGGTTTCTTCAACAGCTNTTTTGACAAAATCTTTTTTATTTGANGTGAGNCCTATCTTCTCTCCACTAAGTTTNTTCTTNAGNTCATNTACAATCTTTTCTGAAACTAATAAAGAAACATCACTTTCTAAAAGAGAGAGNTCAAAATCTTCCAATATTTTATTAAGGTCTTTTTCTGTTATCTTTTTAGAACTAACGCCTTCGACAAGCCCAGAAAATTTAGTTTTNAGNGAATCGAACAACAGAATCAACTCATAAGAGGGATCTTATTATATCAATATCCCTAATAATGCCGATTAGCCCTCCTTCAGCATTAATGACCGGTATTTGTTCGATATTATATTTTTTCATTTCTTTTGCACATTTGCTTATAGAAGTCTTTCTTGTTACTGTTATAATATCAGTTGACATTACATCTTTTATTGGCTTTGAAGGGAGGGTCAATTTTTTTGAAACTATATGTAATGCATTTTTAGGTTGCCACGCCCAATCATCGCCCTCTCCAGAAATATTTAACTCAGTAGTCTTAAGTTCGTCTAAAAATTCTCCTGAAGACATTATATCTTGGGTATCTACAATCCCAACTATTCCACCATCATTTCCTAATACCATAAAAAAACTAGATTTACTGTAAACCATTATCATAAGCGCTGAACTAAGGGGCGTATCTTGCCAAATACAAGGCACTTCTTCTTTCATGTAACTTTGACATGGGTCATTTAACTCTAATTTTGAGATACCATTCATGACTATATCCCGAACTGCAACAACTCCCATAAGTTTTCCATCAGATATAACTGGAACTCTTGTCAAATTATTATCTAAAAGAATTTTAGCAACTTTTTTAATTTTGTCTCCTTCCTTGACTGCTTTGAAATTCCTACTCATGACTAATGCAATTTGATCCTCGTTAGGATTTTTTATTATATCTTCTAAAGAAATTATGCCAACAAGTTCTTTTTCTTTATTAATAACAGGTAAATCTGGTTTTTTGTATTTTTGCATTTTTTCTAAAGCTTCATTAACAGTTGCAGGTATGGTCACTGATATTACATCTTTAACCATTACTTCTTCTACTTTTATCATAATATCACGAAACAATTTAATGGGCAGAACGTGCTTTAAGATAAAGTAAGATATATAAAGCTTTTTATAATTGATTTATGGAATAGTTATAATAAATTTCTATTTGAATATCTCAATTTTTATGAAATAATTAAATTGAAATTTGTAAATTGCTATTGTCATTAGTGCCCATTGGGGCTTAATTAGTTGAAAATATACCTAAGAATTTATTAAGTAATGATTAAAATTTTAAGTAATGGGATGGAAAGAGAGGAAGGCAAATAGGAAAAAAATTGCTTCAGAAAGAATTAAGGAGCTTTTGGAGTTCTCAGAAGTACATAGAAGAGATGAAGATTTATCAACAAGCTCTATCAAAACCGCTGTTGCAATATCAAAGCGTCATAAAATTAGAATCGCTTCTAGGTACAAAAGAAGTTTCTGTAAAAAATGTTTTACAGTATTTATCCCTGATAAAACAGTTAGAATTAGAATAGGAAAAGGAAAAATTACTTTTACATGCTTAAAGTGTGGACATATTAAAAGAATTCCTTATACTAAAGAAAAAATAGATTTAAAGAAGGTAAAAATGGAAAATAAAAATTAAGGTGTCAGAATATCTATAGAACAAAATTAAATATATCAGCTGCTTAAGGGAAAGTTTGTCTATTCTTTATCAGTTTTCCACCATGAATTCTCAAAAGTCGTCAATTCTCCTTCTACGACATCGTATATAACTTTCTCAACACCTATAGGATTTCCATCAAGAGCTCGCAATGCATCATCAATTCTCTTCTCTTTGTCAGAATACAAAGTAAATAAATCCTGTCCTTTTGATACCTTTTCTCCTTTTTCAACATGAAAAAGAATTCCTGCCCCCTTATCATCAGGTGCGCCACATGCCCTTGCAATCATGTTTATCAATCTTGTGTCCATGAAATCAATTCTTCCTTCAACTTCTGATTTTACAGTATGTGTGTAAGCTCCTACTGGGATTTCATCTGATTTAATTTTTGAATTTCCACCTTGTTCTTCTATTATTTCTCTAAATTTAGATAGTGCCTTGCCACTATCTATCAGTTCTTCTGCAATATCTTTTCCCCTTCCTCTTTGAGCCTTGCCCCCCATCTCAAAAAGAAGTCCTGCAATTTCACATGACTTATCCCTTAAATCTTGAGGCCCTTCACCATCCAATACATTTAAGACATCAATTGCTTCAAGAGCGGGCCCAATTCCTCTGCCTACTGGTTTCTCACCATAAGTTATCATACATTTAATTTCCATTTCAAGTCTCTCACCAAGAGTAATAAAGTCTCTTGCAAGTTTTTTTGCAATAGCTGTGTCTTTAATTTTAGCATTTTTTCCAACAGGTATATCTATAACTACTTTATCAGAACCTGATGCTTTTTTCTTTGCAAGTATACTTGCAAGAAGCAATGATTGTGGATCAAGTCCCAGTGGAAATCTTATTTTTATTAATTTATCATCAGCTATTGCTAAATCAACGCCTCCACCCCACACTATACAACAACCTATTTTATCTACAATTTTTTCAATTTCATCTTTGTGGAAACTCACATTGCAAAATACTTCCATTGTATCAGTTGTACCTGCTGCACTTGAAATAGCCCTAGACGAAGTTTTAGGTATTGTTAATCCAGCAGCACCTAATATAGGAACTACCACCATTGTAGTTCTGTTCCCTGGAACCCCACCAATACAATGTTTATCGTAGACGGGTTTTCTTTTAATGTCAAGAGTTTGACCAGTGGAAATCATACTTTTAATTATATTAATTACTTCTTCGTTAGACAGCCCTCTTGTGTATATTGCCGATACAAATGCAGAAAGTTCAACATCACTAAGCCTATTTTCAACAGTATCTCCAATAATGCCGCGTATTTCCTCTTTAGATAAAGGGTATCCATCTAATTTTTTCTTTATAAAATGAACAGAATCTGGAGGGGATGCTAGTGATACTTCGGCGTAAAAGCTGCATGAGGTATCAATTTTTTGACATAAGTACTCATAAAGCCCAATTTCACCTTTAGAAACAATTTTTTCTGTTAAATCAACAACTGCAACGACATCATGATCCCCAACTTTTACGTGTACTCTATTAAGTTTTCTTACTCCTATAACCTTTGCATCTTCTTTGTGCATCATTACAAGCGGATAATCAGTCGCTTCAATATCTAGCATTTTTATTTTTAATAGCAATTAAATCCCCTTCAAACTATACCTAATCTAGAGTATTTATAATTAATCCTATTAAAAAATAATAACTAGTTTTATGTTCCCATCTGCCATGAGGAGAGGTATTCTTCCTGTTCCTTTGTTAACTTATCAATCGAAATGCCCATAGATTGTAACTTCAAATTTGCGATTCTTCTATCGATATTAATAGGTACTGAATATACTTTGTTTTCTAACTTTTTTCCTTCTTTAGACAAGTATTCAGCTGACAACGCTTGATTTGCAAAACTCATATCCATGACTGATGCGGGATGCCCTTCTGCGGCTGCAAGATTAATCAGCCTACCTTCGCCGAGGAGGTATATTTTCTTATGGTTTTTTAGGTTATATTCTTCGACAGAATCCCTAATAGCTCTTTTGTAAGAAGACAATCTTTTCAATGCACTTATGTCAATTTCGACGTTAAAGTGTCCTGAATTTGCGACAATTGCACCGTCTTTCATATTATTAAAATGTTCTTCCCTTAAGACGTTGATATTTCCTGTAACAGTAACAAATATATCCCCGATCTTAGATGCATCTTCCATTTTCATTACCTGAAATCCATCCATTGTTGCCTCAATTGCTTTGATAGAGTCTATTTCAGTAATAATGACCTTTGCACCCATTCCTCTTGCTCTCATGGCAACTCCTTTACCACACCAACCATAACCAGAAACAACAAAGTTTTTTCCAGAGAGTAAAACATTTGTAGCTCTGATAATGCCATCAAGAGTACTCTGACCGGTACCATACCTGTTATCAAAGAAATGTTTTGTCATTGCATCATTTACAGCGATGATTGGGTATTTCAAAACGCCCTCTTTTTCCATACTTTTAAATCTGATGACTCCAGTCGTAGTTTCTTCGGTACCCCCTATTATCTGAGGTAAAACATCACTTCTTTCTTTCATTATTGTAGAAACTAGATCTCCACCGTCATCCATCGTAATATTTGGTTTGTTGTCCAATACTTTGTTTAGATGGCTATAATAAGTATCCCTATCTTCCCCTCGTATAGCAAAAACTGAAATTCCGTAATCCTTTACAAGGGACGCAGCGACATCATCTTGTGTGCTTAAAGGATTAGAAGCGCATAAAAAAACTTTAGCACCCCCCTCTTTTAAAGTAATCATAAGATTTGCAGTTTCTGTAGTGACATGAAGGCAACATCCAATTATGTAACCTTTAAGAGTGTTATTTTTTTTAAATTCTTCTTTAATCAATGCTAAAACAGGCATTTCTCTTTGAGCCCATTCAATTCTAAGCTTTCCTTTTTCTGAAAGAGAAAGATCTTTTACATCGTATAGCATCTATTCACCTAAAAAATTTATCAAAGAAAGACTTATAAATGATTGTATTGGCATTTGTATACGTGAGTTAATGAAAAAATATGTTCTTATATCTATTTTAACGGCATTGCTACTCCTTTCTGCAGGCTGTATTATCGAAAAAAGAGTGGAGAAAGGAGATACGGTAAAAGTTGACTATATCGGAAAACTTCAAGATGGTAAAATATTTGATACATCTATTTTAGAAGAAGCAAAAAATGCCGGAGTATATAATGAAAACAGAATATATGAACCTTTGACATTGAAAATAGGAGATGGCTCAACTATCCCTGGATTTGAGAACGGACTTATAGGAATGAAAGAAGGGGAGACAAAGACAATCACAATCCCTCCAGAACAAGGATATGGTGCTAAGGATCCTACTTTAAGGTTTAGTCAAACAAAGATCTTGGAAGAGATACCAAAAACTCAGGAGATCTCAAGATTTGAAGAGATCCCAAGAACCTTCCAGGCAACAGTAAGTTCCTTTGTCACTAGGTATGGAAAACAGCCAACTGTTGGGATGATAGTTGATTTGACTGATTGGCCAGGTCAAGTTGTCGAAGTAACAGCATCTAATGTTATAATAGAACATAAACCAGAGGTTGGTAAATCTATCGTCAATGAAGTTACTACCCTCACCATTACAGAGATAAAAGATTCAAGCATAGTTTTAAGATATGATCCAAAAGTAGGAGACATTATACCCTCGGAAATTGGGGACCTAACTGTACTCGAAGTAACAGATACCACAATGGTAGTTAAGGCAAGACCTCAAAAACAGATAGAAACAGTATTTGGAATGGCAAACGTTATTGAATCTGGAGACAAATATATAATAAAAGTCAATCCAAAAGTAGGAGACAGTATAATATATCAAAATCAAATAGGTAAAGTTGTCGAAGTTACATCAGATAGCTTTATCGTTGATTTTAATCACCCCCTTGCTGGAGAAACTTTATACTTTACAGTAACTACAGTAGTTATTGAAAAAGGTAAAGAAACAGGATTCTTTGAGAAGTACAGACTATTCATATTTGGTAGTCTTTTAATAGTTGTATTTGCTGCTGCATATATCTTTATGACAAAATTCTATTCAAAAGAAGAAAAAGAAAAGAAAAAAGAAAAATCAACTACAAAGAAAATCAAAGCAGCTAAAGAAGTAATGAATGGTGAATTAAAAGAATTGGCTTCAACTGTTGAAGAAGTCGAAAAAGAACTTAAAACTAAAAAAGAAACTAAAGCTAAAAAGGAAGAAACAAAAACTAAACCTAAAGCAAAGAAAAAAACTTCAAAGAAGAAGAAAGAGTGATGCTATCTAAGGTGAAGGTCAAAAATGAAATATAACAATAAAATTTTATTTTTAATATTTACTATTTTTGTTCTTATTACTGCAACAATTGGTTGTAATNTCGATTTAGAGGATATTGGCATAAAAACCCATAAAGGTGGAGTAACATCTAGCGGTGAAGTTGAAATTTTAAAATCCAAAATTTCTGCGTATGANTCACGTGAACATCTTGAGAATCANGAAATAAAGACTCTAAGNGATGAGCTANAAAGANTAAAGAATCAAAACATTCCGNTTAATGGAAACATNGCAGTTGTTAGAATATTTGGAATATTAGATCAAGAAGATGTTCTACCGATTACTGCAGAATTAAGAAAACTAGCTGAAGACAAAGAAGTTGGAGGCGTTGTTTTATGGATTGACAGTCCTGGCGGAGGGGTATCAGCAGTTACAGAAATCTACGATGAAATCCGAAGACTTAGTATGAGAAAGCCAGTTACGGCATATGTAGGGGGGATTGCTGCTTCGGGAGGATATTATTTAGCGGTTGCCTGTGATAAAATAATAGTAAAACCAGAGGCCACCTTAGGGAGTATTGGGGTAATGTTTATCCATGAAGATTTAACTGAGTACTTCAAATTATATGGAATAAAAATTGAGGTAATAAAAACTGGAGAAGATAAAGATCTTGGCGCATCATGGAGGCCTCTTTCTAAAAAGGATAAAGAAAATATTGAAAAAATGATTAATGAAGATTTTGATAAATTTGTTTATGTTGTTTCAAGAGGGAGGAATATTTCTACAGAGGAAGTTTTAAGATATTCCGATGGAAATGTATGGAGCGGTACTCAAACAGTAGCATATAAGCTTGCAGATAGAGTCGGTACTCTTGATACAGCAATTGAAGAATTAAAAGTAAGTGCAGGACTCAAAAATCCAAAAATATCATTTTTCCAGATTGCAGACGATGGTAGTATCTCAAATATGAGTTATGAGTCTATGAGATACCAGTATGAACCGTCTATATATATTCAAAAGAAGTAAAGGATTTTTCAAAGAAATTTTTATCTACAACTAAAACTCTTTTATCAGTAATAATATCATCAATATACCCTTTCCAGTAAACTACAATCCCAGGGCCAAAAAGAGAAATATAGTGTTTTAGTTGTTTATTGTAGTCTTGTTTAAATTCTATATAGTCACAAAAACTAGCCTTACTTTCAAACCAGAACACTTTTCTGCCTCTGATCTTAATGGGTTTTTTTAATAAAAAATCAGGAGTTTTGCCAGAGCCCAACTTTCTTAAATCATCCTCTCTAAGGAATTGAAGTTCCTTGTTATCAAGATATATTTTTAACATTTCTTCTCCTTTTTTCCCATTTTCCCTCTGGATTCTAGAAGATTCAGGGGAATACGCGATATCAACTTCAATTGCTTTCATTATTTCATTTTTGATTCTTTTATCCTCTATCAAATCAAGATTGGTAAAGATATTTTTGATGTCTTTTTTGTTGTAGCCCTTTTCTTTAAGTATTAATGTAGCAATCAAGATCGGAGAAAAAGATAATTTATTTGCAATATCAAAAAAAGACAATCCTCTATCCCATAGCTTTACGATTTCCTTAATTCTATTCATTATCGGGTAGTAATCTTTTTTGACATTTCTAACAGTTTTTTGAGATAATATTGAAAGTAAAACGTCTTCTTCAACTCTATATTTTTGAGAGATTTCTGGTATGTCGTCTCTTGTATTTATTGATTTATAGATTTCCATGAAGATTTGTTTTCTCATTGAATCACTTAAATGGAAGATGTAGGAACACTTTTAAATATTTTCTATGTTCTCATGATTATGGATAACAAAGAGTTCTATGAGTTCAAAAAGCAGCTAAAATTCCTTTCAAAAATTAGAGGGAGGCACACAGAATTAGTTTCAGTGTATATACCTGCAGGCTATGAAATATCTAAAGTAGCTGCGCAAATTAAAGATGAACAGGGCACAGCTACAAATATTAAGTCAAAAAATACTAGAAAAAATGTTCTTTCTGCATTAGAAAGGGTTATGCAACACTTAAGATTATACAAAATGACACCTCCTAACGGCCTTATTATCTTTTCTGGAAATATTTCAGAGGATGAAGGAAATCCAAAAATAGAACTTTTTACGTTAAATCCTCCAGAACCTATATCTGTAAGAATATATCGATGCGATCAACAGTTTGTCCTTGATCCATTGCTAGAAATGATTGAAGACAAAAGGGTCTTTGGCTTAATCATTGTTGAGAGGGGAGAAGCAAGTATTGGTCTACTGAGAGGGAAAAAAGTAGAACTGTTAAAGCACTTGACGTCAAGAGTTCCGGGAAAATTTAGGGCAGGTGGACAGTCCTCAGTTAGATTTGCAAGATTAAGAGAAATTGCTGCTGACGATTTCAAAGATACAGTTGGTGAAACTGCAAACGAGATTTTTCTAGCTCAGCAAAACTTAGAAGGAATTTTAATTGGTGGTGGAGGATACACAAAATATGAATTTGAGGAAGGAGAATACCTACATCATGAGCTTAGGAAGAAAATATTAGGGATTGCAGATACCACATATACAGAACTTTTTGGGCTTAACGAGCTAGTTGATAAAAGTGCAGGCATATTGGAGAATCTAGATATAACAAAAGAAAAGGACGTCGTTACTAAATTCCTTAAAGAATTAATTAAAGATGACAGTTTTGCAGCATATGGCGAAAAGGAAGTTAGAAAGTACTTAGATGCTGGTGCTGTTGACTTATTGCTACTTTCGGAAGGATTAAATAAAAATAGGATAAAGATAAAGTGTACATCCTGTGGTAATTTGACTGAAAAAACTTCTACTGATGAAGAATTATTCCAATTAGAACAACAAATTTCAGGTGTCCCTTGTGAAAAATGTAGCAATCTTAGTTTAAATATTGAGGAAAAAATAGACCTACTTGAAGAGTTAGCAGATCTAGCTCAGGAAGGCAGCACTCAGGTAGAAGTAATCTCGACAGAAACTGAAGAAGGTAATCAATTATTGAAGGCGTTTGGTGGTATTGCCGCGATTGTTAGATACAGACTTTAAATTTATAACAACTTAAGCCCACTTAGTAATTCTTCTGAAGTTTCCAATGGGGATAATATAAGGGGTATCTTCTGTATTTCTGCAAGTTTCACTGCAATTTCGTCTATCTTTTTTGCCCCATGTAAGACTACCATTGAGGGCACTATTCCCTGTACCTTAATTGCAATCATTGGGGATCTTCCTGTTGATACTTTTGTAAATATTAAAGCTCTTTCAGAAGATAAACCGTAAAGTTTAAGGAATTCCTCCGAATTTAGATTTAAAATAGCCTTGATGCTGTCAATAACAGTATATCCATGGATTTCTTTACTCAGGTACTCTTCATTTGCTAGTATCTCGCCTTGAACTACATCAATAAGCTTTTTGGGCGAAATTGGAACAGGAAACTCTTTTAAATCCAGTACGACATCACTTATTGCCTCTTTAGAAAATCTATTGCTAAAGGAGTGGACTATCTTTCCTCCCCTCTCCATGTCAATTTCTAGTAAGCTTTCAACAACTTTTCTAATTGTCGAAGAGCCTGGGGATTTTCTCCTACCCCCTTCATAATCGCTTACAACGGAGGGAGAGATAGAAAGTTGATGCGCTAGATCAGTTTGAGTTACGCCAAAAATTTCACGCCATTTTCTTAATGTTTGACCTGGATCATCTGACAAAACAACTTCGCCCGCTATCATCTTAGCAAGTTGTTCTTTTGCATCTTCAAACATATAGACAAATAACGATTGTAAATATATAAATTTTTCGTTGAAAGGGGAGAAAATAATAAAAACTTAAGAATCAAAAAAAAAGGACTAGATTCAATTGAATATCAATACTATTATATGTTTTTTAGGAAATGTTGAGAATCCCCTCCATAGAACCATTTTCAGGCGGAGGGAATTCTCTGGGTATTTCTTTGCCTTTTAGTAGAACAGCATGCATTTCTACCAACGAGACTTAGAAGACCCATTGTCTTTGTCATGAAACGCATGCATTTCCATAACAATAGACAGTAGATTCCATTGATGACTTGTGACAGTTGTTGCCAATAACTATCACTGATAGTTAATTACGATAACATCTATATAAAGTTTTCGATTAACAATGAACATAACTAATAAAAATTGATAATAAACACTATTATAGAAAGCTCAATAAACTTTTAAGAAGAACATGCGTAAAAGAGCTGATTCCTATGAAAAATATTCTAATTGGTGGAAAATGGATTGATACAAATAATTACATAGAAGTGATAAATCCTTACACAGGAAAAACCATTGATATTGTATCAAAGGCCTCTCCAGAACTTCTAAAGGAAGCTGTTGAATCTGCAATTAGAGGAAGCAAGGCTATGAGAAATCTTAGTCGATATAAGAGGTTTGAAATACTATCTAAAACTGCTGAATTAATTTTAAAGAGAAAGGATGAGTTAGCAATGACGATGACTTTAGAAAGTGGGAAACCTCTTGCCTTTTCAAAGGGGGAAGTATCAAGAGCCCATGAAACTATTGTCTTATCTGCAGAAGAAGCAAAAAGACTTGGGGGGGAAGTAATTCCTTTTGATGCTGCCCCGACAAGCTTGGATAAGTATTGTTTTTACATAAGAGTGCCTGTTGGTATTGTATTATCTATTACACCATTTAATTTTCCTTTGAATCTTGTATGCCATAAAGTAGGTCCCGCAATTGCAGCAGGTAATAGCATCATACATAAACCTGCATCGAAGACTCCTTTGACTTCCTTGATTTTAGGAGAAATTCTATTAGAAGCAGGGCTACCGAAAGAAGCACTCAATATTGTTATTTGTTCTGCTGAAGATACAGAAAACTATCTTGTAAAAAATCCATCGATTAGAAAAATTTCATTTACAGGTAGCAAACTTATTGGTGAAAGGATTGCTTCGAATGCTGGTTTAAAGAAAATTTCAATGGAACTTGGTTCAAATTCAGGGGTAATAGTCGACGAAAATGTGAATATTGATAAGGTAATATCTGCCGTTAAAATGGGTGCTTTTGGATACTCTGGACAAGTATGTATCCATTGTCAGAGAGCTTATGTGCATGAAAGTATCTATGAAGAATTTAGAGAAAAAATAGTTAATGCTGCAAATAATCTTGTAATTGGAAATCCAATTGAAATGACTACAGATATTGGTCCGATGATTGATGAAAAGGAGATAGTAAGGGTCAAATCTTGGCTTGAGGAAGCAAAATCTCAAGGAGCCAAGATCTTATGTGGTGGCGAAAGGGAGAATTTAATTTTAAAACCAACAGTTATTGAAAATGTAACTGAAGAGATGAAAGTTGTAAAAGATGAAACATTTGGTCCAACTCTGGCACTGATTCCTTTTACTGATTTTAAGGACGCTGTAAGTAAATTGAATGATTCAATATATGGTTTACAAGCAGGCATCTTTACGGAAAATCTAAGAAATGCTTACTATGCAATTGACAATTTAGATGTAGGTGGTGTCATGATAAATGACATTCCGACATTTAGACTTGATTTGATGCCTTATGGTGGAGTTAAAGGTTCTGGTTATGGTAGGGAAGGCCCTAGATATGCAATTGAAGAAATGACAGAAATAAAGTGTGTAAGATTTCACATCTAAAAATTAAATGAGGATTTTAAATCCTCTGGTCTATTTCTGTATAAGGTATGAATTCACCAACATGTGCATACGCAGGCCTAATTATTTTCTTACCTGAGATAAGCTCTTCAATTCTGTGGGCACACCACCCGGGTATCCTGCCCATAGCAAATAATGGGGTGTAGAGTTCTTTTGGTATATCAAGGCAGTTGTATACAAATCCAGAATAGAAGTCAACGTTAGCTGTTATTACTTTATTGGACTTCTTAACTTCATGAAATACTTCAGGGCCGAGTTGTTCTATAAGCTCATATAGTTTAAATTCATCCATTTTTTTCTTGTCTTTTGCAAGTTCTCTTGCCTTCTTTTTAAGTATCAAAGTTCTTGGATCTGATTTGGTATAAATTGCATGACCAAGGCCATAAATAACACCCATTCTATCAAAGGCCTTTCTTTCAAGTATTAATTTTAAATAATCCTTCACTTCTTCTTCATCTTCCCACTCTTTTACATTGTCTTTAATATCTTTCATCATTGCCATGACACTTTTATTGGCGCCACCATGAAGAGGGCCTTTTAAAGATCCTATTCCAGCAGATATTGCAGAATAAGTATCTGTTCCAGAAGATGTCACCACATGAACGGTAAATGAAGAGTTGTTACCTCCACCGTGCTCAGCGTGAAGGATCAAAAGAATATCAAGAGTATCAGCTTCGAGTTTGCTAAAATTTCCATCCTCTCTTAGCATATATAGAAAATTTTCTGCTGTTGAATATTCTGGATTATGATTTCTCAAGATTAGATCTTTGCCCTTGAAATAATGTCTTCTAGCATGATAAGCATACACAACGATCGATGGAAACTTGGATATTAATCCTACACTTTGCCTCAAAACATTTTCAATACTGATATCATCTGCTTTTTTATCAAGTGCATATAAAACTAAGACACTTCTAGCAAGTTTGTTCATTATGTCATTACTTGGGAAGTGAAGAATAACATCATTAGTAAAATTAGCAGCTAAATCTCTATTACAAACCATTAGATCGTTGAAATATTCTAATTCTTCCCATGTGGGCAATTTCCCAAAAAGCAATAAGAATATAATCTCTTCAAATCCATGTCTATTCTCTTTAGATATAGCCTCAACTATATCCTCAATTTTAATACCCCTATATGCAAGTCTACCTTCAAGAGGTGTGAATACACCCTCCTTTTTCTCATAGCCTGTTACATCAGATATCTTAGTTAAGCCGACTAAGACACCACTTCCATCCTCATTCCTCAATCCTCTCTTCACGCCATACTCTGGATAAAGTTCGGGAGCAATTTGATTATTTATTTTGGCGTAATTAACTAGTTTATCAAACATTTAAACACCTTTTTTATAAAAATCATGACATATGTCCTACGAATATTTGAAATTTTTTTCTAATGTTTTATATTTAAGAGTTTCGGTGGAAATTAGTTATACATTACTCCGTAACTTAAAAGTTTACTTATCAGAATAGTCGTGTGATATTATAGAATTGACCTCAAGAATAAATGGTGGGGTCGCTGAGATTTGAACTCAGGTCCCAAGCTCCCAAAGCTCGAAGGATAGGCCAAGCTACCCCACGACCCCAATAAGTCCATGATTAAAAAATCGCTTATAAGATTTTCGTTTATATTTATTTGATTGTAATTCTCTCTCCAGTTACCATATAATAAATCTTTTCAGAAATCTTACACACATGATCTCCACATCTTTCCAAATATCTTGCTATCAATAAGTAATGAGTATAATAACTAGCAGCTTTCGGATTTTCAGCCATGTGAGATATGCATTCTCTTAATATCGTATGAAAAAGATCATCAACTTTATCATCTCTTTTCCACATATAATCAATTAAAGAAAGATCTTCACTTTCATAAGCTTTAAGTGTATCTTCTAGCATACCTATCACTATATCACCCATTAAATAAACACTTTTTAATCTAGGAAAATTATTATTCAAAGATATCTCTTTTATATCTTTTGAGATATCCTTCGAGTATAATCCTATTCTTGTCAAATATGTATTCATTTTTAAAGTTGATATAATGGCCCTTAAATCTTTAGCAACTGGTTGGTATAGGACAATCAATCTTTGAGCATCGTCTTCAATTTTGTTATCAAAGTCCCTAATGGTCTTTCCCTGACCAATTACGTTTTCTGCCATAATTATGTTTGAAGTTTTGACGGCGTCTATTGATTCTTTTAACATCTCTTTTGAAAGATTCCCCATTTCAACTACATCAGACTTAAGTTGTTCTAACTCATCAACAAATTTTTTTCTCATTCATTCCAACCTATCCAAATCTTCCAATTATATATTTTTCAGTTAATTCATGCTTAGGTTTTTGGAACAGCTGTTCAGTTTCTCCAAATTCTATAACTTCACCTAGATACATGAATCCTGTGTAATCGCTTATTCTTGCAGCCTGTTGCATATTGTGAGTAACAATAACTACTGTATATTCTTTCTTTAACTCATCTATTAAATCTTCTATCTTTGTTGTGGCGATTGGATCTAAAGCAGAACATGGCTCATCCATTAAAATTATATCAGGTTGGATGGCTAATGCCCTTGCAATGCAAAGTCTTTGTTGTTGTCCGCCAGATAATCCCATCGCAGACTCATCAAGTCTATCACAGACTTCTTCCCATATAGCCGCATCTCTCAGACTTTTCTCAACAATTGCATCAAGGTCTTTCTTATTTTTTATTCCATGGATTCTTGGACCATATGCAACATTATCGTATATTGAACGAGGAAATGGATTTGGTTTCTGAAAAACCATACCAATCCTACTTCTAAGTGCAACTGGATCTACTTTAGAGTCAAGGATATTTATCCCTTTCCAAATTATTTTACCGCTAGTTCTACAACCTTCAATTTCTTCATTCATCCGATTAATTGCCTTAAGTAAAGTGCTTTTTCCACATCCACTAGGTCCAATAAAAGCAGTTACCTTATTTTTAGGAATGCTCAAAGATGCTTTATTCACTGCAAGTTTGTCTGAATAGTAAACATCTAAGTTTGAGATTATTAAGGATCCATCGTCAGTTTTTTTTATATCTTCCATCGAATCACCAATCCCTATTAGCTAGTGAACGCTGGCGTATTACTATAGCTAAAAGATTCATTATAAATAAAATCACCAATAATATAATAATTGTACTAGCTGCAAGATTTTGAAATTCAACTTTTGGATGTCTAGTCCAAAAAAATATAGTAACTGGTAAAGCTAAAAATCCATCATAAATCTCATGGGGGGCAACTTTTGCAAAAACTGATGCTATAAACAAAATGGGTGCAGTTTCACCTATAGCTCTAGAGAGCGCCAATATTGAACCAGTTAGTGTCCCTGGTAGTGCATATGGTATTACATGATGCCTAACTGTCTGCCATTTTGTTGCACCAAGACCTCTTGCAGCCTCTCTAAACGATTTAGGAATAGCCTTAAGCGCTTCTTCTGTTGTAACAATAATAATTGGCATAACCATCAGTGATAGTGTTAAACTACCTGCAAGAATACTGGCCCCAAAATCAAAGATACGAACAAAGACTGTTAATCCCACTAGCCCAAAGACTATAGATGGTACTCCCGCTAGATTTTGAATTAATCGTCTTAAAATCTTAGTATAAGTATTACTCCTTGCAAACTCAGTTAAGTATACTGCCGCCCCAAAACTTATAGGTAATGAAAATATCATGGTCAACACAACAAGGTATATTGATCCTAGGATTACAGGAAATATCCCTGCGACTGAGGGATTAGAACTTGGATAAGAAGTTAAAAACTTTAAATTGATTCCAGGAAGCCCTTGTTCTAAAATAGAGAAAACTAGTAGTCCCAAGAATATTGATGCAAATATCAAACAAGACCCCACTAAAAATATCCCTAATTTTGCTACTCTATATCTGAATTTTAAAGAGTTTTCAGGATAAATTTTTTTAATCACTAGTTTGTCATTTTTTGGAACACTAGCACATATATTTTTTTTATTTTTTAGAGAAATTTTAATTTTTCTATTTTTATTTGTAGTCATTTTACCAGTATTTTGAATCCTTAAAACAACAAGCCCTGCCACGTAATTAATTATATATGTAATAACAAATAAAACAAGTCCAACTGCAAATGCTGCACTAACTGCTAAGCCCGGGGGAATATCCCCTGTTGCAACTTGAGCGATATAAGCAGTCATCGTTTGAACTTGGCTCAGAGGATTAAAAGTAAGTCTTGCCACATTTCCGGCTGCTAATGCCACCACCATTGTTTCACCTAATGCCCTTGATAATCCAAGCAAAACTGAAGCTATTATACCACTTGAAGCTGCAGGTATCACAACTTTAATTGCTGTTTCCCATTTTGTCGCCCCCATTGCAAGACTTGCTTCTTTCAATTCTCTAGGAACAGCTCTAAGGGAGTCATCAGAAACACTAACAATTATAGGGAGAATCATTACCGCCATTACTATAATAGCACTTGCAGCATTAAAGTAACTTGCACCGAAGTATTCTCTTAGAATAGGGCTAATTACTATAAGGGCAAAAAATCCATAAACTATAGAAGGGACACCTGCCAAAAGTTCAATAATAGGTTTGGCTAAAGTACTAATTTTCTTATCTGCAAATAGAGCTAGGTATAATGCAGCGCCCAATCCAAGCGGGGTCGCAATTAGTATTGATCCTCCTGCGATTAGGATGGTGCCCGAAAATAATGGAAGAATACCAAAATTAGGATCTGCCCCACTTGGCGTCCATTTTGTACCTATGAAAAACTGAATAATATTTATTTTTGGACTAAGAAAAAACTCAATGGATCCATTTAAAAGGGTATACAGAATAGCTAGGCTCACTATAATTGCAAAACTTGCTGCAACTAAAATTAATTTAACTATCAAAGTTTCTTTAAAGTCCATTTTTTTGCGAAACTGATTGTTTCCATTGTAGTAAGCTCTATTGATTTTACTTAACATCTAAGAACACTCTTAGTTTAATTTTGAAAGTTGTGTTGGCAATACTGTTGGATCAACTAAGGACATTTTAACAAATCCAACTTCTGGAACTATTTTTTGTCCTTCTTCACTCAATATATATCTTAAGTATGTATTTATAGCTTTTCCTTTGTCAGTTGACTCATTTGGAACCCCGTTTGTATATATATACAATGGCCTTACAATTGGATATTTTGCAATATTTTCAATTGATGCTCCTACATATTCCTCCCCTGATATCTTTGCAATCTTTACAATTTTTAACTGACCAGGATTTTCTGCGATATATGAAAATCCAAAGAATCCAATCGCATATTTATTTGATTTTATTGCATCCAAAATTACATTGTCATCAGCTGTTGGATTGTATGCTCCGTCTCCTAAGTTTANTCTTGTCTTAGTTTCCTGTGTTGTATTTCCCCAATCTTTAATTATAGTCCCAAAGAAGTAATCATATGTCCCACTNGCTTCATCAGGTGCATATATTGCTATTTTTGCATGTGGCGCTCCTTTTTCCTTTAAATCNGGGACTTCATCCCAGTAAACTGCAGGCATATCACCAGTAAAAATTNTATACAGCTGAGCATAAGTAAGTTCTTCTGCCCAATTGTTTTCATTGTTTACTACTACAACCAATACATCATATGCAACAATCCATTTTGTTGGAAGNACACCACAGCATACTGCCATTGCAGAGCCATCGGTATTAACCAAATTTCCATCACATCCAACGATTTTATAGTCAGAATTTTTTAACAATCTACTGGTATCAACTAAATCTGCTTCTTTCATAAGAAGAGCATTTAATCCGTGACTTGATCCTCCACCTGAAACGAATATTTGTGCACCTTCAAATTGCTCTGCCCATGCTATTGCTAATGGCAAAACTGTGCTTGATCCTGTTTGTCTGAGTTTAATGTCTGTTGTTTTTTGAGTACAATCACAAAAAATTATACCAAAAACAATCACAGCTATTAATAAACCAAACAATATTGTTTTATTTCCTTCCANNTTATATCACCGAATAAATTAGTTTTAGGGGTCTTATAATACTTTTCGACTTAAAGTATATAAGAATAATTATCAAATTATTTTCTCAATATCTCTATATATAAAAATATATTTATATATGCTTTGTTGAATAATTGCCCTAAAATGAACCNCAAAGCTTAAACCCCATATAAACCCTATAGATCCATGCCAGGCAAAGGTGACGCCATAAACGAAAANTATGTCAATATGGGAAAGTTTTGCATTTCTTTTGATTT
>LNJB01000016.1 GCA_001587595.1 Candidatus Methanofastidiosum methylothiophilum | reverse complement strand
GGGCTTAGAATTACTCGGGAAGACGAAGGAATAGATTATGTTTGGTACCCAGAGTATGCAAAAGAAAATCCCCCTTATGTCTTAAATGGATTNATAACNGTGTTGATTAGATTAAGAGAGTATTACCTTATNACTACAGATAAAAAGGCAGAAAAATTATATCTTGAAGGCTTAGAGTCTTTAGTCCATTATTTACCNGATTANGATGCTGGTGAAAAGAAGAGTTACTATGATGCTCTTGGNAATATNGCAAATAATCATTATCATGAAATGCATGTNGCTCAATTATGCTCTCTTTANGAGTATACTAAAAATCCANTATTTAAAGAGTATAAAGAAAAATGGGAAAGAGAATAATAATTAATATCCTGAATCTTGTCTTTCCGTTGTATCAAAGGAAGTTTGATCCTTCTTTAGATAATCAGATACATTCATAGCTTCTTTTTCTANCATTTCAATTTCCAAAGAAATCATTCTCCCTTTTATTTTTTCAGGGGGCCCAATTTCTAATATNTTGCCTTCAAGTAAGAAGCAAGATCTATCACAAGCATCTACAACAAAATTTGNNTCATGNGTTACAATTATGAAAGTTTCATCTAATAAACTTCTAGCCATCCTTATAGCATTTGCAATTTCTTTTGTTCCCCTTGGTTCATCAAGAATAACCAGAGTTGGTTCCTTTACTAGTACTTGTGCAAGTGCAACAGTATGTTTTTCACCTTCAGATAAGGATTCAGGTGTTTTTTTTAATAATTCAGGAATAATTTCTTTCTTAAATCCAACTGCTTCTAAGACGCTAAAGGCTTTCCTCTTTCCAATTTCAGGGGGGAGGTTCAGACCTATTGAATCTGTTAGATTATCTAAAACAGTTTTAGTAGGGTATAGAGAATACTCTTGGTGAAGAATTCCAATATAAGGCATAGCTCTAATTCTGCCCAAGTTTTCATTATCTTTCATATTTATCCATTCGTCACCTATTCTAAGTTTAAATTCTCCTTCCTTAAACGGAATTAATCCGCCTATAATTTTAGATATAGTTGTTTTACCGGATCCACTTTTTCCTACGATTCCAAATATTTCTTTTTCATTTATAGATAAAGATATATTGTCAACAGCTTTAATTACTCCTCTAGAAATAGAATAAAAATATTTTTTTACATTGTTTAAAGTAATAATTTCACTACCAATTTCATGAAATACAGTTTTTTCAATTTCATATCCTTCATCCTCTAAATTAAAAATTAATTCTTCTGAAAGCATCTCTCTTAATATTTTTCCTTTATCTATATATAATGATTTCTCAGATATCTTTTCTAAGAGTTTAGGATTCTGAGATGCAATTACTAAGCTTTTGTCATTATTTTTAAAGATATCCAGTAATGTATTCTGGATTATATTTGAAGTTAAAGGATCTAGAGTTGCCGTTGGCTCATCTGCAAATAGAACAATAGGATCTATTGCAAGCTGTCTTGCTAGAACAAGTCTTTGTTTTTCACCTCCGGATAAGTCTCTTGCGATATGAGTCATCCGATGCATCAAATTAACTTTTTCTAAAATTTTGATCATTCTAGAATTAGTTTCTTTTTCAGATAATTGCATTTCTGAAAAAACTTCGTACATGTTTTCAAGAACAGATTTTTGGCCAAAAAGTGAAAAAGTTCTCTGGAACATTATTGCCGTTCTTTTTTTTATAGAATTAATAAATATTTCATCATTCCATAAATCTATTTTTTTATGAAAATATTTATCTTCACATTTGTTACATTTTTTTCCAATATGACTGGGGGGGGCAATATATTTGCAATTTGGACAATAAGAAAAATTGTAATAAATATTTCCATTAGACGGCATATATCCTTTAGTGCCTCTCAATACATTGAGTAACACGGATTTTCCACTTCCTGTGGGCCCATAAACTCCTAATGTTTCTCCTTCTCTTAGATTAAAAGATATATCGTCTAATATTATATTATTATTTATAGTAAATGATAGATTTTCAACTTCGATAAGATTGTTTTTCATAATAATCCCCAAGAATTAAATAAAATAGATAAATAATTAATAAAAAGATTTTGATTGTGAGAATGATATAAAAATCGAAATAACTTATTCTAATAATTTTGAAACTAAAGATAATCATATAAAATATAAGGGAAAATATTACTATTTTGCTTATCCCGATAGAGTTTATATATGTAAAGATATAAGGGATAATATGGGGGGATTTTAGTGATAGCTAAAAAAGGCAAAAACTTTGATATCATTTTAATCACTGCAGAATATCACGATGATCATCCATTATCCCCGTCTGGAATAATTTCAAGAGTTCTAGAAAGCAAAGGTTACAAAATTGGAATCATAGAAAAACCAGTTACTAAGGAAGATTATTTAAAACTTGGAACGCCAAAGTTGTTTTTCGGGGTCACCTCTGGTTCCATTGATAGCATGTTACATAATTATACGCCATTAAAAAAAAAGAGATCAAAAGATCCTTATTCAAATATATCATTGATGCCCGATAGGACCTTAATAGTATATTGTAATAAGATTAGAGAATATTTCAAATCGGCTTTAATAGTTATTGGAGGAATAGAAGCTTCGATGAGAAGATTTGCACATTATGATTATTGGGACAATAATGTTCGAAGAAGTATTATTTTTGATACAAGAGCCAACATATTAGTTTATGGAAACGGAGAAAAACAAATATTGGAGATTGCTGAAAGAATAAAAAAGGGCTTAGGGATAAAAGGTATCCTTGGTACGTGTATAGTAAGCAAAAATATAGATGACAAATTTATACTACTCCCCTCGTTTAAAGAAGTAAAAGAAGATTCTTCTAAGTTTTGTGCAATGCAAAGAATGCTATCAAATGAAAAAAATTTAGCTCAGTTCTATGATAATAACTACCTTCTTCAATATCATTATCCAGAATATACAACTGAAGATCTTGATTGGATATACTCTTTACCATATTCAAGAAAACTCCATCCAAACTCATTTCTAAAAATGGCAAAATTCTCCGTAGTCAGCCATAGAGGTTGCATTGGTAACTGTAATTTTTGCTCCCTAAAACTCCACCAAGGTGAGAAAATAATTTCGAGAAGTGAAAATTCTATACTAAAAGAAATAGAATCTCTTGTTTCTCACCCTGACTTTAAAGGGCATATAGATGATCTTGGCGGACCTTCGGCAAATATGTATGGGATGGATTGTGATGACAAATGTAATAGAGAATGTATTACTTGTAATAAACTAAATTTAAGCCATAAAAGATTAATTTCACTTCTAAAAAAGGCTAGAGAAATTCAAGGAGTTAAAAAAATTTTTATTAGAAGTGGAATAAGATATGATATAGCGATGGAAAGTAAGGAGTACATCCAAGAAATTTCAGAATATCATATATCGGGCTGCCTAAAAATAGCTCCTGAACATTTTTCAGAAAAGGTATTAACGTATATGAATAAAGAAAACTCTAAATTTGATGAATTCGTTTCATTCTTCAATATTATTAACAAAAATAAGAAACAATTTCTTAAATATTATTTAATGATTTGCCATCCGGGTGAAGATGAAATAGAGATAAAGAAATTAAAAGAAAAAATTAGTAAGCTATCGAATATAGAAAGTTTTCAGCTCTTTACGCCGACACCAATGACAAATTCAACATGTATGTACTGGACTGAAATGGATCCAAAAAATATGAAAAAGATTAAAGTAATACATGACTATAAAACTAAGAAGAGGATGAAAAGAATAATTCTAGAAGCGCTTAGTAAAAATAATTAATAATTTAGATTAACTTCTATTTAATATTTGTTAATAGTAATTTTATATACACTATAAAAATATAAATTATGGGTAATTGTTATCTTTCCAATCGATTAATACACTAGCACGGGGCCATAATTGGTAAAACTTATATATTAGTTAATAAAAATTTAGACAATGTCTTGTTAAACTAATTTTTTTAGTTTAACAAGACAATATTTTATTAGATAAAAAGGAGGTTTTTAAATGGAAAGAGAATCTTGGGGCGGTAAAATGGGCTTCTGGCTAGCTGCTGCGGGATCAGCCATTGGACTTGGTAATATATGGCGTTTTCCGTATTTAACTGGTGCAAATGGTGGAGCTGCATTTGTCTTTATATACCTATTAATTGTATTAACTATTGGTTTTTCAGTTATGTTGGCTGAATTTGCAATAGGGAGGCATACAAATCTAAATGCGGTTGGTGCATTTCAAAAACTTAAAGGTGGGCCTTGGCAAATAGCTGGGTGGATGGGAGTACTTGCAGGATTTGTTATTCTATCGTTTTATTCTGTAATTGGAGGATGGACAATAAAATATATACTTAGTTCATTTACAGGTATGATTTCTACAAGTACTAATTCAACAGATTATTTCCTTAACTTCATAGCAAATGGGCCTCAAACTGTATTATATCATGCTATTTTTATGGCCATAACAATATTTGTCGTATACAGGGGAGTTGGAAAGGGAATAGAGGATACTTGCAAAATATTAATGCCAGCATTGTTCGCAATCTTGGTAATATTAATTATTAGGGCAGTTACCTTACCCGGTGCACTTGCAGGTATAGATTTCTATCTTAATCCAGATTTTTCTAAGATTACCGGAAAAACTATCCTTGCTGCGCTTGGACAAGCATTTTTCTCCCTCTCATTAGGTATGGGATGCATGATTACATATGGAAGCTATATTAAATCAAAGAAGGATTCTTTACCAAAGGCTGCTGCCATCATCACATTACTAGATACTTCAGCGGCATTCCTTGCAGGATTTGTAATTTTCCCAACAGTTTTTGCATTTGGAGCAGAACCTGGTGCAGGACCAGGACTTACTTTTATTACACTGCCCAAAGTATTTGCATTAATGCCTGGGGGTCAAGTATGGTCTGCATTGTTCTTCCTATTGTTATGTGTAGCTGCACTTACATCTGCGATTTCACTATTAGAAGTTGTCGTAGCATACGCTATAGATAATCTTAAATGGCCAAGACATAAGGCAGCCATAGGTATAGGCGGAGTTATCTTTCTCTTAGGTGTACCTTCAGCATTGTCACAGGGAGCAGTTTCTTTAAACATATTAGGGATGAGTTTCTTAGACCTCTTAGATTTCATTTCTAACAATATCTTGTTGACTGTAGGAGGATTATTAATATCCCTATTTGTTGGATGGGTAATACCAGATATTGCAAAGAAAGAAACTACATCACATGGCCCCTTCGCATTTCAGACCATTTGGTTATGGATATGTAGAGTAGTAGCCCCTGTTGCTATATTCATCATAATATTAGGTGGATTTGGCTTATTCTAAAACAATTTATTTTTTTCTTTTTTATAATTAATTTTTGATTAAATGACTAATTGTTTATATATATTGGTAAATTTAATGACGATATTAGTCACAAAGCTGGTAGAGAAGGACTCGATACATACTTCTTCTTAGAGAAAACAAATAAACTAATAAATATGCCCTTTACTTTCATTTCATGAGAAATGATTATTGGATCATTATTATTTCTGCATTATTGTTTGGATTAATTATTCCTGGAGGCCAGTATTTCTCAAATTTAGGATTTTCTCTTTATGAAATCTCAGTTTATTCATTATTATTTCTTTTCATTATAACATTACCCATTATTTGTATCAGAAAAACTACTCCCCTTAGAAGAAACAATTTGGCTTTTTTTATTTTGTATGGATTTATTGGTGCATTGTTGCAATTAACGCAATTTGGCGGTGTTATTTTTGGGACTCCTATTGCTATAGTGGCCCTTCTGCTTTATACTCAACCTATGTGGACTACTTTTTTTGGTAGATTAATCTTAAATGAAATGATATCTAAAATGAAAATATTATCTGTAGCTATTGCTTTTCTTGGAGTACTTTTTCTACTTTCTCCATGGAATATTAAAAATGTTGGAAATATAAAGGGATTAGCATCTTCTTTATTTGCTGGAATATTTCTTTCTTTATGGATAGTATTTGCTAGAAAAACCGGAATTAGCAAAGAGTATTATATAAATACTGTTTCTGCTTATTCTTTAATATCCCTCATTTGGTTAATTATTTTATTCCCCATTTTTAAATCATTTTATCAAAATGATGCTCTGACACGATTGACATATCAATTTCCAGTTAGCTATTGGTTTTCATTTGGTATATTTTCTTTTACAGCTGCATTTTTACCAAATTCACTATTTTATAAAGCAATAGAAAAAGTTGAAGCTTCAAAAGCAGGGATAATACTATTACTAGAACCAATTGTAGCATCCATAATCGCAATGGTATTATTTAATCAATATCTTACTTCTAACATTTTAATAGGTGGTGGATTAATTTTAATATCAAATTATTTAGCTATAAAAGAATAAAGTATTATTAATATTATTATAATATCTAAAGACGTATTTGATATAGTTGATTCCAAATCGAGTAGAGAAAACTTAAGATATTATATAATTAGCTTTGTTGGATAATTAAACTACAAAGCTCAAACTTTATAGATTTATACTGAATAAAAGTGATGCTATTAACGAAAAGTATGTCCGCCCAGAATTTTTTATCATATTTGTAGTAACTGTAATGACTGATTATGGGCTAAGGTACCGGTAGATCGAAGTCTTTCTTTGTGCTATACATAAAAACACGCCTAAAGTCAGGCCAGTAGAATACACTTCCATTTGGAGAAGAACGCTTCAAATAAAAGTCGAGCTTTCATCAATAGAAGATGTTTCAGAGTATGGCCAGGAATGGTAAATTGATTTTTATAGTCAAGCGCTCATTTGGTAAAGGAGTTATGGTAAAACGATTTGATGTGGCACAAAAGAAAGTTATGGGAAATTTCTGCTGTATGATAAACTACAACGGCTGGTGTAAAGATTAAGAGAAAGAGAAATAAGTTAAATTAAGTGTCGTTTTGAATAGAATTATGCAACAAGGCAAGATATATCAAAACCTTTAAAAACTCTTTAGAAGTCATTCATTTAGCTTATGGAATGTGGATTCAAGTGAAATACTTGCCGAACCATAGGGGGGATTTATTTGGGTTATTACAAATATATGGAAGAGGCTTGGAAAAAGCCAAAAGAAGGTTATACACGAGAGCTTTGGACAGAACGATTAATGCAGTGGAGAAAAGAACCCACAACATTAAAGATTGAAAGACCTACAAGAATTGACAGAGCAAGAAAACTCGGATACAAAGCAAAAAAAGGATTTATCGTTGCTAGAACAAAAGTTTCTAGAGGGGGTAGAAAGAGGCCCGCTATAAAAGGTGGAAGAAGACCTGCAACAAAAGGTATTTTGAGATATTCACCTAAAAAAAGTCTTAAATGGATTGCTGAAGAACGTGTCCAAAGGAAATTCCCAAATCTTGAAGTATTAAATTCATACTGGGTAGGGGAAGACGGACAGAGAGTTTTTTATGAAGTCATCTTAGTTGATCCATTTGCACCGGAGATATTCGCAGATCCAAGGATTAACTGGATATGTGAAAGACAACACAAGAGAAGAGTTTTCAGGGGTTTGACATCTGCAGGAAAGCGATCTAGAGGGCTTAGAAACAAAGGAAAAGGTGCTGAGAAGTTAAGACCTTCACTTAAAGCTCGGGGAAACAGAGGTAAGTAAGGTTGAATCCATTTGGTATCGCATGGATACAATTAGAAACTTTTTCACATGCAACTGAAGACATTGAGAAGGTAAAAGTTTTACTTTCTAAATTTTTTTCTTATGATATTACTTTTATTCAAAATAAAACATATGGGCACTTTGGCAATGAAATTATTATGGTCAAAGTTGAACTTACAAAAAATAGAGAGATAAAGGATTTTATATCTAATTTTTTATCTATTGTAAACAAAGACTACTTACTTGAAACTATAGAAAAGCGAATAGATGAAGACGGAGTGCTATTTATCCGAATGAGCAAAGAAAGAGTATACAATGACGACTTTATTATTGATGATAATGGCGACATATTACTATCTATGAAATTTGTCACATATCCAAAAAATAGGGAAAGGGTTATTGAAAATGGGAAACTATTATTCCACAATTGATCTCAGAGGGTATCCATCCCAATATTTCACGAAAACGGCAATAATTAAAGAAGTTAATATAGAAAATTATAAAGGTATTATTGATAACTTTGGGGATAATAAGTACGAAAATTCTCTTTTTGGAATCGAAATCAACGATGAATCTAAAAATGTTAAGAAAATTGTTAGAAAAGTAGAGGGTATAGACATTAAAATTTTCAAGGGCCGGGATTCAAAAGAAAATCGTGAAGCTCTTAAAATTAAAGAATTAACTTTAATTTCAAATCCTGATAATCTCGATAGTGTGTGTTTTGATCTTGCTAGAGAAAATTCCATTGGATTTGAATTAAATCTTCAAGAGTTTATTAATAATCAAAGATATAGGCGAGTAAAGGCTTTGGAAACTTATAGGGAGCTATTAAAGGCATTTAAAAAATATTCATTTCCAATAGTATTGACTTCAGGTGCCAAAGACATTCATGAAAAAAAGACTCCTTTGGCACTTATCTCCTTTGGATGCATTCTGGGTATGGATATAAGAGAATCCAAGGCTTCAATAACTACAGTACCCGAGATGCTAATTAATAAAAATCAAAAACTTTTATGAGAAGTTGAACCAAAACACATTCAATCTCACAATGAAAAAATCAGTATATTAACTTATAAATATTGTCTATCCGCTTTAGAGATTTTGCATGCATAATCTTAGTTTTTTCTTCCATCTTAAAGGATTCACTAATTTTCTTTCCAAGCTATATTGGGTACACCTTACTCAAATATGGATCTAATGAAATAGATTAATAATTTATTATTTAAACAATGTTAAAAAAAGTGGAAAAGATGTTGTCTAGGGCATATAAAAAAATAATATATAATTATTTTTTCTTTTTGAAAGCATCTGATAACATGTCTTTAAGGCTTTTTTTTGGTGCAGTTGTTTTTGTAGTTGTTTGAGTTGATTGTGTAGTTTTTTGTTCAACTTTAGTTGTAGCTTGTTCTCTCTTAATTATTACTTCTTCTCCTTTTCCTGCTTTATAGACTACTTTTCCTTTTTCAACTACGTCAACATTCCACTGTGTGTTCTTTGATACTTCTTTTTGTGCCATATTTTCGGCTACGCCTCTTATTTTGGAATCTGACCAATCAGGGTGCTGTTCCTTTAACTCCTTAACATATTTTTCCGTGAATTGTTTTCTCAAATCCATTATCATTTTGTTTCTTTCGGCCATTGTTATAGTAGGTTTATCCCCCATTATAATCCCTCCTTCATTTTCTTGTTATTATTATTTTAATGATAATACTATTATTTTTCACTTGGCGTACGTACAAATAGATCCATGTCAAAAATTTTAACATAAAAAAATATATATGTTAAATTCCATTAATTCTATCGTCTTATTATTCTATTTAAAGATATTGGTTAATAAACAGAAAAATAATCTCGAAGATACTACTAAATAGATTAGCTTATTTAAAATAAACTCCTTCTATGTCTGTGTCTATGTCTATTTTGACCATTTGTTTTTCTTACATAGATATCTTTTGCAATACTTTTTTCTAACGCTATTTGAGTTTCATCTATCTGAGCAATAAAGGTAGGAAAAGTCTGCAGTATCCTTATTTTTGATCCGGGGCTTAAGCCTAAAGTTGAAAGTCTTTGTAATCTAGGATAGCTTTTTGTAACTATATATATGATATTGCCTTCCTCTCCTGAGCCCATATCGCTAAGAGATTCTATTACAGGCTCCAAGGTCTTTGATACATTCTTGCAGCAGTTACCAGGAGGAATTTCAAATCCATGTGGACAAATACTTGGATGACCCAAAAGAGTGCATATTGAGTCTTCAAGACCTTCTGTTATCGTATGCTCTAGTTTACATGCAGGCTCTTCTATTTCATCAATTGTCATCTGTAGTATATCTTTTAGAAGTCTTTCAGTTAATCTATGTCTCCTTATTATTTTTCTCCCAATTTCTTCCCCTTTCTTTTTAAATTTGATTTTATTATTTTCAATCTCAATATAATCTTCCTTTTTTAAATTATCCAAAACTTCCTTAGGAGACATTCCCTCAGCGACTTCAGAAAAATTGCATCTTATATATATACCTTTGATAAAATTTTCAACTGTTTCATCATTTTGCTCTCTCATAGTCCATATATGCTCAAGTGATTCTTCAATAATCTCTTTTAACATGTGATCCCTCTTTTAGAATGATATTCCCATATATTTAAGGAATATATTTGTTATTCCTCCAACTATAACAGCGTATACTAATACAAAAATAAATATCATCATTGCTATTTTTGGCCCCCTCTCCTTTATTATCACAAAAAGATTCGCAATACATGGAACAAAGAGTGTTATGACTATTAAACTAACAACTGTCTGTAAGTTATTCATTAATCCAACATCTTGTAATTGAAATAATCCTGCAGCACCATAATCTCTTCTAAAGAATCCCATCAGAAATGCCCTTGCTGCTTCTTTTGGTAACTCTAAGAAATCGACCACAATTGGAGAGAATAGTCTTTCGATTATGATGAGTATATTGTACTCATTCAAGAAAAACAAGAATAACGTTCCAAGTATAAAAATTGGAATTACTTCTTTTGCATACCACTCTAATCTCATTAGAGTCTTATACAGAATATTTGAGAATTTAGGTACTCTAAGGGGGGGCAATTCCATTATAAAATCTGAAGATTGTCCTTTAATTATTTTTGAGGATAGTGCTCCTATAATGACAAGCTGAAGTAAAACTACTGAGAAAATAAAAAGTAGCGCACAAAATGAAAGTGATGAAGCCATAGCGAAAATAACTGCTATTTGTGCAGAACAAGGGACCCCTAGTGCCAACAATAGCGTTGCAATGATTCTCTCCTTCTTTGAATCTAAAGTTCTTACTGTGATTGTAGCCATTGTAACACAACCACATCCTAATATCAAAGGTAGGATAGCCTTTCCATTTAATCCTAAAAACTTCAGGGGTTTGTTTCCCATTACTGCAAGTCGTGGAAAATAACCCGAATCCTCAAGAAGGCCAAATGCTATGAAAAATGTCAATACGATTGGAAAAATAATTGCTATTGCATATGTTAAGGCCATTGTGATTATTCCAAATTCTCCTACAAACATTCGAGAAATAAAATCATTGATAATATACTTTTCAAAAAGAATTTTCATTGATGGATTAATTATTTTTCCAAAAAGATTTTCTTCTAAAAATTCTACCATTATTTGTGCCCCAAGAAAACCAACAAATTCATACAGTAACAATACTATACTTAAAAATATTGGTATACCTGTAATAGGATTTAATGTCAGACTACTTAGTTTTTCTGATAGCTGCGTCTTTAAAATTTTTTCTTCTTCTTTAACTTTTCTTAAAATATGTAAAACTTCTTCTCTTCTTTTTTCACGGATATAATAAAAAAGGGGTACAGATATCGATTTTTTTGCATTTTGGATTATTTCTTTTGCTTCATTAATCTTTATTTGATCTTTTAGATTTTTTTCAGTAAATGATTCATCTGATAAAGCCATTATTGCTTTTCCCCTATTTCCAAATATTTTTGATAATTTATCAATGGAATCCTCTAACTTTCCATAATTCACTTTAACATGGGCTTTTGACGAGTTCAAGATAGTTTTCTTCATTTTGTCAATACCTTTGCCTTCTACAGCTACAGTTTCAACTACGGGAACACCAAGTATTTTTGACAATCTGTCTATGTCAATGAAAACACCTTTTCTTCTTGCTTCGTCAGCCATATTTAATACAAGGGTAAATGGCAATTCCAACTCAGAAAGTTCAGAAGATATCATTAGCCCTCTTTGAAGATTTTTTTCGTCTGCAACTTGGACCACATAATCTATAGTTCCAGAAATAAGAACATTCCTAGTAACTTCTTCATCTTCAGACATTGGGATAAGGCTATTTGAGCCAGGCGTATCTACTATGTCAATTTTTTTTAGTCCTAATAATCCTTTACCTTTAGATAATTCAACTGTTGTTCCTGGATAATTAGATACAGTTACATATTTACCAGTTAGGTGCGAAAATATTACACTTTTGCCAACATTCGGGCTTCCTACTAGTGCTACTATTGTACTCATCTGTTACCGCCTCCTCTTACAAATGTCACAATTATTATCAGGATTACATTTTGGTATTTCTTTACCACAGGGACATATAGAAGGCCCCTCCATCATTTTACACAAAGCATCAGTAACTTCGTTAGAGATACAATGCTCCATTCTACATGCTTCATCATGAATTTTTTCTGGAGTAATATATAGATATTCAGAAAGGAATACTTCGACTATTCTGTGTTTTCTTTTAATTTTGTTAGCTATATTTAGTCCTTTTTTCGTCAATGTAACCCCTTTGTAAGGTTTATAAAAAATCAAGTCGTTTTTATTAAGTCTCTGAATCATCTCAGTTACACTTGATGGCGAAATTCCTAAACGCTGTGCAAGGTCTGTTGTTCTAGCTAAATTCTTCTCTAAAACTAAGTCCAGTATAGCTTCCAAATATTCTTCAACGTCCTGTTTTGGCATTAAATCAATGAATAGTTTCGGTTGACCTAATTTATAAATGTTTTGGTATACCAAAAATAAAAAAACTCAATCACTTGTCAACTAAATTACTATAAATGATGTCAGGTGAAAGTATATCCTTCAAGAGAAAATATGTTTTATTGTTTGGCTTAATTGTAAGAACTCGTATTATATCTTCCACTGTGTCTAAGTCGTAATATAAAGACTCAGAATAGTATACTTGAACAGGTATTTTTTTCTTAGTAAATTCTGAAAAATGTTTCTGAAAACTTTTTTCTCCAAATTTAAACTTAAATTTTTTATCTATAGGTAACATTATTGCTGAAGTGCCATCTCTATTTGAAGGGGATATAATTCCACTTTGAGTTTTGGATAAACGGATAAGATCTTTAATATTCCTTTCATTGATGAAAGGAAGATCTAATGGCAATATTAAAACTTTTTTTTCCTTTTCCTTTAGGATGTTTACCCCCTTTTCCAAAGCCTTGTTTAGATCTTCTTCATCTTCAAAGATTATTTTAACCCCAAGATCTTTGGGGATTAGCGCCATATTTTCTTTTTTTGTAAGCAAATAAATTTCAGTTTCTGGAAATTTTTTAAGTAATGAAATCATGTCTTCTATTAGCGCAATTACTAAGTATGTTTTATTTTTCCCTAAAATATTGCCTAATCTGGATTTAGAAACATTAACATATTTTAAAGGAAGGATTACAGGCAGGGTCATTCAATCATCCTATTCAAGACAAACTTAGACAGCTTTGTTCTATCATTTCTTGTCTTCATCAGTGTATTCGTCGTTAATACTTCTATGTCAAGTTCTCTCTTTATTCGTTCTGCTATACCCGATTCAATCGTGTCAATTATAAATATATCTAATAAATCTTCATAGTATTTTGCCACACCAAAAGAGTTTACTTCATGACCTAATGATTTCATCATTATAGCAAGAGGCCCCTTAATAGCTCTCCCTTGAATAAGTGGGGAAATTCCGATAACTTTTTTTTTTCTTATACGCCTCCGTATACTTTTAAGAGAAAGTATCGTACCTATACTCACAAGAGGATTGGAAGGCGGTATTATTATCCAATCAGAGCAATTAAGTGCATTTAGGAATTTTTCAGAGGGGTTTGCTTTTCCTTTGCCTTTATAAATAATCTTTTTGATATTTCCCTCAAGTTTTTTTATATAATACTCTTCGAAATGAACCGTATTATCTTCCATTTGAATATGTGTTTGAAAAAAATCATCTGTCATTGGAATTACAGGGATATTGATTCCGAATCTTTTACACAGTTCAGATGTTACTTCTGTCAAAGATTTCCCAGATTTTAAAAGCTCAGTTCGCTTTATGTGGACTGCAAGGTCTTTATCTCCAAGATTTATCCAATTCTCATATCCCAACAGTTTCAGATAATTCTGACATGTAAAAGTGTCTTTATTTATACCCCATCCTTTCTTAATATCAAGCTCTCCAGAAAGAGTATACATAAGCGTATCAACATCAGGAGATACATGTAATCCATAAATCTCAATATCATCACCAGTATTCGCAATAACTGAAAAGTTCTGAGTCACTCTAGAAAGACCATCAACAAATTTAGCTCCTCCACCCCCTCCGGAAAGAACAGTTATCAGTTTACCACCCATTAAGATGAATTACGTCATTTAAATTTCTTCTTTTTGGTTTTATTGGATCTTCGTCTGGCATTCCAATAATAAGAATCTCCTGTGGTAAAATATGATTGGGCATACCAAGAACATCTCGTATGTCTTCTGGACAAAAAAGAGGTGCGCAAAGCCATAATACTCCAAATCCTTTTTCTGTTGCCTTGAGTAAAATATTTCCTGAAGCTAATGCAACACTTTGTATGCCCATAATAAATTCTGCATTATCCCTCTCGTCTCCATATTTTTCCACCTTTGATGTATCAAAACACGGGAGAATAATGAACGGGGCATTGTTTATTCTTTCTTTTGATAAGTTAATCTTTTCTTCAATTTCATATTGAGTTTTTCCATCTTTTTTTAGATTGTTTATCCACGTTGAAGCCATTTTAGAAGATAGCTTTTCTTTAACTTCAATTGAATCTATTAATATAAATTCCCATGGCTGTAAATTATGGGCTGATGGAGCTTGAATTGCTGCTTCGATTAAGGATATCACGTAGCCCCTCTCAATTGAAATATTTTTGAATTTTCTTATTGTTTTTCTTTTTGTTATAGAATCAAAGCCCATATTCTCCTCTTTTCATCTGAAATATTTTTTGACTTCTTCTACAACGATCCCACCTAATGCAACTAACGCTATCAAGTTAGGTATTGCCATGAGTCCATTGAACATATCGGAGATATTCCAAACTATGTCTACATATGTAACAGATCCAAAAAATACTGTGAATAAGAATAATATTTTATATAAAGATTTATTCCTAATCCCGAAGAGATATTCAAAGCATTTTTCTCCATAGTATGACCACCCCAATATTGTTGAATACCCAAAGAGAACAGTACATAATACTATAACTATTGTCCCAAATATCCCTAAAGTTTGAGTAAACGCAGCACTTGTTAAAGCTGACGAAGTCAAATTATCGCCCCAAATATCAAGATTGCTTTCAAGAATTACAAATCCGGTCATTGAACAAATAATAATTGTGTCAATAAACACTTCAACTATGGCCAATGTTCCTTGTCTTACTGGGTGTGGTGTTTTTGCTGCAGAGTGTGCTATTGGTGCACTGCCCAATCCTGCTTCATTTGAGAAAATCCCTCTTGCAATACCAAATCTAATTGCCTTTGATACGGCAAAACCTGCTACTCCTCCAGTAAATGCTGTTGGTGAAAAGGCATGTCCTACAACAGACGCAAATACATAGGGAATTCTATCATAATGAAACAGGATAATTGCAGTTGCAACTAAGACATACAAGATACACATAAAAGGAACAAGAAAAGATGTGACCTCTCCTATTCGTTTGATTCCACCAAAAATAACAAGAGACGTAATAACTACTAAAATTATTCCAAGAATCGATGAAGTTGTAAATACTTCTCCAAAGACAGGCAAAGTAATTGCACTCCCTTTACCAATATTTGATATTAACACTAAGACAACAGAGTTGGCCTGTGCCATACTGCCAATACCAAATGAAGCAATGACTCCAAAAACAGAGAATAATATTGCCAAAATTTTTGCATCAATATTATATTTTTCTTTAAACCCTTTTTGGATATAATACATAGGTCCGCCTGAAAATTCTCCTTTTGGATTTTTTTCTCTATATCTTACTCCTAAAACAACTTCAGAGAATTTAGTGGCCATGCCGACTATTGAAGTAATCCACATCCAAAATAGTGCTCCAGGACCCCCCATTACAATCGCTGTGGCCACACCGGCAATATTTCCAGTGCCTACTGTAGCTGAAAGAGCTGTTGTTAGTGCATGGAATGAAGGAATATCTCCTTGGAGATCTTCCTTCTTAAAAATACATTCTAATAAATTTTTAATCGATAGTACTAGTCTTCTGAACTGAATGCCTCTTAATATAATAGTCAGATACAAACCAGTTCCAACAAGTAACAATATCATTATAGGCCCCCAGATAATAGAATCTAAAGTTCCTACTATATTTGAAAAAAATTCTAAAAAGCTCATATCAATCATAAAGCATTTATGTAATTCATTTAAAAATTTATCTAAAAATTAGTGGGCCCACTGAGATTCGAACTCAGGACCTCCGCCGTGTAAAGGCGACGTCATGACCAACTAGACCATGGGCCCGCTAGTTATCGTATAAAAGTTAATATATAAATCTTATGATTTTTTTCCAGTCATTGATTCAATATCTATTTGGAGGATGTATGTTTGCTCTATTTGTTTAAGCGAATAGTCAAAAGTATCCCCAAAATAATGAGATATTATTATATCCATACCTTTTCTTTTTTCTTTTAAATCAGAAACAAAGCGTACTCTTCCAAATCCTACAACACTTTTATATCTCATAGTACAGCTACAAATATTCTTAGATTTAACAAGTTCAGCATCTATATCGGCTTCAAAAGAAACATAATTATTCTTCATTAAAATATCTATTTTTTTCCCTATTTTAGAAGTATGCAAATAGATAGTATTATTTTTGTAACCAAAATTTAATGGAATGACATAAGGTATATTGTCTTCACATAAAGCGAGCCTTATAATTCTTGCCTTATTTAGAATATCCTCAATTTCATGAATATTTTTAATCTCTTTATCGGCTCTTTCCATAGAATAATTACTAAAAACTTCTATTTATGACTTTCGTTAACTTTAACAATTATACAAGACTACCTTAAACAATCCAATTAAAAAAATGAAGATCTCTTTGAATAAGTGGAGTATTAGACAAGGCTTATATACAAGGGGCAAGAGGGGGCCACAATGATTTCGCTATTAGTACTCTTAATTGTATTTTTATTAGTTGCAGTTAGACAAATAGGAAAACTCAAATTAGAGATATGGCATATTATGACTTTTGGTGCAATGACTTGTCTTTTGACAAGTCAGATAACGCCAATTGATGCCCTTAAATCGATTAATCTAGATGTGATCCTTTTTTTATTTGGAATGTTTGTAATAGGTGTCGGTCTTTAAGAAAGTAGTTATCTTTCGCATATTTCTTTTAATATTTTTAAGAGCGCAAAAAACTCTAATGAATTAATGATTTTGATATTATTTGTTGTATATTTTTATTTTGATATCTCTAAAGATATCAATAGTTTCATTTGAAATTAACTTTGATTTTAGATTAACTTATATATCGTTAGTTGCTTCATTACCTCTGCTTATACTGTCTAAACAAAAAATGAGGATTCTAAAAAATGTGGACTGGAAAACATTAATATTTTTTATTTCTATGTTTATTTTAATGCAAAGTGTATGGAACAGCGGATTTATTCAAAAACTAATCGCTAATATGAACATAAATATAACTAACTTATTAATGATCTATTGTGAGTATAGTACTAAGCCAGTTAATTTCAAATGTTCCGCTTGTTGCACTTTACNTGCCTATGTTGCTTGAAGCGGGTGCATCNTCAAAGGAGATCATAGCACTCGCCGCAAGTAGCACGATTGCAGGAAATTTATTCATCCTAGAGGCTGCAAGCACAGTTATTATAGTTCAAAATGCTGAAAAAAGGTCAAATGAAACTATCANATTTTTAGAATTTGCAAAGGNGGGAATTTCATTAACAATTCTCAGTGCAGCGGTATATTATGCATATCTATCATTATTCTGACGTACATTTTACTATTCCACGTTTATGGAANTATTTTTGGTGATATTCTTCTGCCCTATAAAATATATTTTTGGGTAGTATTTCTGTAACTATTTTACTACGTAATTTACCAGATTTTTCAAGTTTCTCCATGTATTTCAAAGCTTTACTTTTTTGTTCATTATTGTGATAAAACACAATAGACCTATATTGGCTTCCTATATCTAAACCTTGCATATTCNGGGTAGTTGGATCATGGATATTCCAAAATATTTCNAGTAAAGCATCATAAGAAACTATATTTGGATCGAATTCTATTAGNACAGATTCTGCATGTCCTGTTACATCCTTACATACTTCTTCATAAGTAGGATTTTTTGTGTAACCGCCAGAATATCCGGCCTGTGTAGAAATGACACCCTTAATCTGGCAAAATACAGATTCTACTTTCCAAAAACATCCAGCAGCAAACGTCGCTTTTTCAATTTCCGCCATAATTGTAACAATCATTACAGTTATTTAACTATAGTTCTTATAGGTAAGAATCAAAAATAATACTGAATACATATTTAAAAGAAAAATAGAAATAAAAAGTTTTAGTACTCCTCACATAGTCTTTCAAAGTATGCTGTTTCATGATTACAAGAGGGACAAATTTCTGGTGGTTCATTGCCTTCATGTATATATCCACATTTTCTACATACCCATAATACTTTTTCTTTCTTTTTGAAAAATGTTCCTTCTTGTAGCTCTTTTAACAGTTTAATATATCTACTCTCATGGTGCTTTTCTGCTATTGCAATTGCCCTAAGTCTCTTTGCAATATCCTTGAATCCTTCCTTTTCTGCAATATCTGCAAATTCAGGATACATATGTGTATATTCGTAATTTTCACCTTCAATAGCTCCTTTTATGTTTTCTATAGTGTTTCCAAGAACTAATGGTGCTTCTGATTCAACTATTATTTTTGTAGGATTTCCATCTTCTTTTATGTCATTTATCATTCTAAAGAGCCACTTTGCATGCTCTCTTTCATTTTCTGCTGTTAGTAAAAAAAGCTCAGAAATCTGCTCATATCCTTCTTTCAAAGCAATCTTTGCATAGATAGTATATCTATTCCTTGCCATGCTTTCTCCAATGAAAGCTTTGGTCAAATTTTCTATTGTTTTAGTCATTATACCCCCAATTAATATTCAATCGAAACACTATTAAATATTTCTATTGTTTTTCTATAAACAATTAGACACTCATTACTCAATTTTTTTATAGATTCAATTAATATGATTTTAAAGAATAGCCATTTCAATTATTTATTTTTTTATTAGATAAGTTATTTAAATTTAAATTATAAAAAAGATTAAGGTGTATTTAATGATGCCTCTTGACGGAATTAAAGTAATTGACTTTACGGGAGCTTTATCTGGGCCTTACTGCAGCATGCTTTTAGGGGATATGGGTGCAGAAGTAATAAAAATTGAGAGGCCAAGTAGAGGGGATGATTCTAGAAGTTGGGGCCCTCCATTTATACGTGATAATTTAAGTACTTATTTTGTAAGTATTAATAGAAACAAAAAAAGCATTAGTTTGAATCTAAAAGAATCTGAAGCAATAGAAATCGTAAAGAAATTAATAAAAGATGCAGATGTTTTATTAGAAAACTTTAGACCTGGAGTTATGGAAAAGCTCGGTCTTGGATACGAAGAAATGAAAAAAATTAACGAAAAATTGATATATTGTTCTATTTCTGGATTTGGTCAGAATGGCCCATATAAATTCAAAACTAGTTATGATCTTATATTACAAGGCATGGGGGGGCTTATGAGTGAGACAGGCGAATCAAACGGCGGCCCAGTTAAAATCGGTATTGCGGTAACAGATATTTCTGCAGGAATGTTTGCATGCTATGGAATTCTTAGTGCCATAATTGCAAGATGTAAAACAGGAACAGGGCAGTTTATTGATATTTCTATGCTAGATTGTCAAGTTTCGTGGCAGACTTATTTTGCTACAGGATATCTTTTTTCTGGAATAATTCCATCAAAAACAGGAAGTGCACACTCCCTTATTTGTCCCTATCAGTCTTTTAAAACTAAAGATATTTTCATTAACATTGCTGTTGGAAATGAAGAAACATGGAAAAAATTTTGTGAAGTATTAGAAATAGATATCGCTGAAGATGAAAAATACTTCGATAATGGAAAAAGACTAGAGAATAAAGATCAGCTTGTAAAAATAATAGAAGATAAACTTTCAAAGAAATCAGGAGAGGAGTGGTTACATCTTCTTGAAAAATCGGGAGTTCCTTCTGGTCCAATATACACAATCGACAGATTATTAAATGACTCACAAGTTTTACATAGAAAAATGATTGAAGAAGTTACTAATCCTCTATATGGAACTATTAAAATTCCAGGATTGCCAGTTAAATTATCTAATACAAAAAGCATGATAAAACTATCCCCTCCTGTATTAGGGGAACACACCGATGAGATACTAAAAAAACTGGAATATACAGATGAACAAATAGAATCTTTTAGAATAAGAAAACTCATCTAACATACTCTTGGAACAGGATCTGCAACAGGAGCCTCTAAAATTCTTTTTCCTCCTATTGCTGTTTCAAGTAATACTTTTTCCCCTTTTTTTACTTCACCGATAATGGTAGCATTCTTACCAAGTCTATCTTTTCTTAAGATATCAATGACTGAATCTGCGTCTTCTTGACTAACAGAAATCAATACTTTACCTTCACATGCAATCTCCATAAAGTTTAATCCCAGTATATCACATATAGCCGCCACTTCGTCCCTCACTGGAATTTTATCCTCTTTAATTTCTATTTTTACATGAGATTTTTTTGAAAATTCATTTAAAGCATTAGCAATACCCCCTCTTGTGGGGTCTTTCATTGCATGAATTTGAAATGGAAGAATCTTTTCTATCATTTTGTTTAGAGGGGCAACATCAGATTTTATATTTGATAAAAAAGGGATATCCTCTCTAACAGAAAGCATTGCCGCCCCATGGTCCCCTACAGTTCCAGAAATTATAATTAAATCTCCTACTTTAAGATTTTGATCAGAATGCAGATTTTTTGTGAATCCAACACCAGATGTGTTTATGAAGAGATCGTTTCCTGCAACTTTAGTATCTCCTGTAATCAAAGGAACTCCTGCTTCCTTTAATGTATCATCCATAGATTTTATAATTTTTTTAAATTGATTTGTGGGGAATCCTTCTGGGAGTATTACCCCTGAAGAGATGGCAAGAGGTTTTGCACCCATAACTGCAACATCATTAATTGTTCCAGAAACAGATAATCTACCAATATCTCCTCCTGGGAAAAAAAGAGGCGTTACGGTATGTGAATCTGTTGTAAAAACAATATGTCCGTTGCAAAAAGGTATTGTGCCAGAATCGTCCATATCTGATAGACCCAATCCTCCTATAATTTTGTTAAGAGAGAAACCATTTACATATAGAGACTTAATCATTGCCTCCATCATTTCCCCTCCTCCGCCATGCTCAGATTTAATAATATCTGAATTAAATTCTCCCATATGTGCTTAGGAATATAGGAAAACTTTATAAACATTATCAAAGCTTTAAGCCATATATAATGGTGATTATATGTCAATTTGGCAAGCTAGATCAAAAAGAAAGCCGACTGGTGGACGACTTACACGTTCAAGAAAAAAACTAAAGAGAGAACTGGGTAGAGAATCAACATTTACAGTAATTGGAGAAGTCAGCAAAAAAAAGGTAAGATGTTTCGGGGGAACCGAAATAATTGAGCTAATGAGGGCTGATTATTCTAATCTTTTGACCAAAGAGGGGTACAAAAAAGCTAAAATAACAGGTGTTGCAGAAAATCCGGCAAACAGACATTTTGTAAGAAGAAGTATAATTACAAAAGGTGCAATAATTACTACTGAGTTTGGTAAGGCAAGGGTCACCTCAAGACCCGGGCAAGATGGCGTAATTAACGCTGTTTTAATCGAATAATTTCTTTTTAGGCTAATATAACGTCTTTTTTAGAGAAAAGTTTAAATAAGATTCTTTATTAGTAATTTTAACTTTATTTTGCCTTTTTTGGCAATCAAGGAGGTATAATTATGAGAGAGCCGGAAGAACTTCCCCTTGCACCTCTTGAGAGGCTGTTAAGGAAAGAGGGGGCTGAAAGAGTATCGGAAGATGCATGCAAAGTATTGGGTGTAGCTCTTGAAGATTATTCAAGGATAATCGCAAGAAAAGCTAAAGACTATTCTGCTCATGCTAAAAGAAAAACAATAAAGGCAGAAGATATCGAACTAGCCTTAAGAGACCTAAATATTTAATTTTTTCTTATACTACTGAAAATTAAATATTTGGTAGCTTTTTCGATCTAATAGTTTCCCCGATTGGTGAGACAAATGCAAAAGAAAATTAAAAAATGTGCTTATTGTCAGACAGATTTTGATATAAAAGATAAGAATCGCATAGTATTAGAACTATGGAAAGATAAAAAACACCTTACTCGACTTTACTTCTGTAGTAAGAATTGTTTTGTATCCTTCTTAAAAGATAAAAAAGTTATATGAGGCAGTATATGTCTAAGGAAATGCTAAAAAGTTTTAGAAGATCTTTTCTTGAGCAGAAATATAGATTTGATCTTGGTAGACAATTTTTAGTTTACGTAAACTTTGCACTCCTTATAATTGCAGCATCTGATAAAATAAAATTAATAATTGATTTAAAGACAACTGAACTTTTATTAATACTAGTTCCTTTGTCTTTCATAGCAACTTACATATTGGGATATATTTTAGACAAATTCGTTAAGTTTTCGCAGGCCACCCAGATGGTAGAGGCTAAAAGAAGCCCTTACACCATGATGACTCAAGAAAAACTTGACAAAATTATAGAATTACTCGAGAAATAATGGGAAAAACTTATATTCAAACAGTGTTATAACATTATATTATTAGGGGATATTATGGGTAAAGTTGCAGCAACTAGATTAAGAGATAAAATGATTGTAACAGAACAAGGACATGAAATAGGTACTCTTTTCGATGTGGTTATTAATGAAGATACTGGAGAGCTTATAGCTCTTGTCGTTGAGCCTACAACTGAGGTTATCTTAGACAATATGATAACAGACAAGGAAAACTTAGTTCTTGTACCTTTTAGTGCTGTTAGGGCAGTAAAGGACTTTATTATTGTTGATGTTCGAAGAATTCCAAAGAAGAGTGAAAGAGTAGGGATGTTTGCAAAAGTTCCCGAATAAATTATTTTTTAATTTTATTAATTAATATTTTGTTAACAATAATTTAAAACAATGGAAAAAATAATAGCCCCCATTAGGGTCATTTTATTATCTCCATTTTTTAAAATAATTAGATTAACCAATGTAAGTAATTTGAAGTATAAAAATGTTAAGATTATCATATATAAGGCGGGATTCATTCCATTTAGTCGCATGAATATTATTTTTCTCCTGATTTATACCTCTAATTCTAAATAATAGTATTAGACAATGTCCATATGTTTAATAATAAATCTCCTAGGGATTCATCATTTATTGATAGATAAGTTGGCGATATAGTTGGCATTATGAATGCATATCTAGTATTTTATTTAAAATAGTTAGAAAATAGTATTAATTAAATAACTCTTGGGAGTAAAATATATTAAGGTATCAGAAAATTTGTCAAAAGGAGGAACAATCATGAAAAAGGAAAAAATTAAACAACAACAAAAGAGTCAGAATAAGTTTAGATCTGAAGGAACTAACATGATTATTGGTATAGGTCTAGGCATTATATTTTACTTAATATTTGGAAACTACATACTCTCAGCTATAGCGGCCATAATAGCAGTGACAATTTTGGGTATTGGAAGTAAAAATGACTAGATGTCATAAAGTTTTCTCTGATTCCTCATATTTTTTATATTATCTAAAGTTTTCCATTCAGTCCTGACAAAGTCGGGGAATCTATTATTTAATCTGTAATAATCTTTTAGAAAATTTACAGTTTTAGGATCGCTAGGATACCCACTACCAATTGAAACATCAACATCTTCTTCTATTTTCTTTATGAGTTCATCTCTTTTTACTTTTGCGAGTATTGAAGCTGCTGCAACTACAGGATATTTATCTTCTGCTTTATGGGAAGCTATAACTTCGCACGAAGCAAATTCATCTCCAAGCAATTCTTTTAAATTCCCAGAAAATCTATCTGAATTCACATCACATGAATCACATATGACTTTTTTCATAGAAGTTTTAAGTTCGAGAATGGCCTCTTTAAACGCAAGAAGCTCGATGTAGTTAAGACTAAATTTCTTCATTTCTTTATTGAGAAAAGATGGACTTAATATTTTAAAAAAATATTTTCCAGGAAGATTTACAATTTCCAAGTAAAGTTCTTCTCTTTTCTTTTGAGAAAGTTTTTTTGAATCCTTAACTTTTAAGGATTCAATTAAATAAAGTTTATCTTCAGGCAATGAAAAAGAAGCAACTACAAGTGGGCCTATGACTGGCCCCCTACCTGCTTCGTCTACCCCACATATCTGCATTAGCCTAAACCTCCGCAGAGAGTAAAGCATGTCTAACAGCTTTGACTCCAGTGAGACCTATTAATTCTGTCAAAAAATCTTTAATTTCTTTGGAATCACCTTTTAGGATAAACACTTCTAAACAGTTTTTAGCATCAAGATGTGTATGTAAAGTAGTTTCGATTACATGTTCATACTTATGATGTATCGTATTCAATGGGCTTTCTGATTTCTTATTTGATATGACCATACCAGTGACTACCAAAGGCCCTTTTTCTTTCTCCCACACTTCAGTTGTTATATAATTCCGCAATGCTTCTCTAATAATTTCAGATCTAGTTGAAAATCCCTTAACAAGAAGTAATTTATCTAGTTTATCCAACAATTCATCATTTATTGACATGCTTATAATAGACATCTAATCCCTTCAAATTATTGTTATTTATTAATTAATGACTTTATACTTAAAATCCCTAAATAAGAAGTTCCCGAAACAAGAACTATTGTTGCCCCAGATGGTTGATTTAGCAAGAAAGACATTCCTATTCCAAGTAACATATATGATATTCCAATTAAAGTAGATAATGCAATCATTTTTTTGAGACTATTTGTGAAAAGACTAGCTGTAGCTGCTGGGAGAGTCAAGAGTGCCATTGCTAGTATAATTCCTACAACACTTACTAACACCACAACTGTCAATGCAACAAGAGATAATAAAATAATGTAAGTCTTCATTACAGGGACATTGGCTACCTCAGAAAACTCTTCATCAAAAGAAAATGCTAGAAATTCATTATATCTTATAAAAATTATTAAAACAATAATAGCATTTAAGAATATCATGGTGTATATATCAATTCTAGAAACAGTAAGAATATTTCCAAAGAGATAGCTTGAAAGATCTGTCACATATCCAGGAGTCATGTAAATCATAAAAATGCCAAATGCCATGCCAATAGCCCACATTGCCCCAATTAGGGTATCCTCGCGCTGATACGTTTTTTTTGAAATTACTCCAAGTATAGAACTTGAAATTACACTAAAAATAATTGCGGTAAATAGTGGATTGTAGCCTAAAAATAATCCTAATCCTATACCTCCAAACGCAGCATGAGAAATTCCGCCAGATATAAAGACTAGTCTCTTAACTACAACATATGAACCAATTATTCCACAAGCAATTGCAGCTAATATACCCGCTATAACTGCATTCTGAAAAAAAGCATACTGAAATACCATTAATCTTCATGCTCCTTTAAGACTCTATGAGGTATTCCATGCCCTATTAATTCTACTGGGCACCCATATAATTTTTCAAATACATCTAGAGAAATACTTTTTTCTCCATGATAATATAGTGTTTTGTTGATGCAGCATATTGTCTTTACATGAGAGGATATTGCACCTGTATCATGGGTAACTAAAACAATTGCCATTTTTTCTGAAAGTTTATGAAGGAAATCATAAAAATTTGTTTCTGCTTGAATGTCTATGTTAGCTGTTGGTTCATCAAGCAATAATAATTTTGGCTCTGTTGAAAGAGCTCTGGCAATTAAAGTTCTTTGGAATTGCCCTCCGGACAATTTACCAATTTGGGTATTCTTAAGATCTGAGATCCCCATTATTTTCATAGCATTTTCTGCAATATCCATATCTATTTTAGAATATCTTCTCAAAAAATCAGTATGGCCAATTCTTCCACTGAGAACTACTTGTCCAACACTTATCGGAAAATTTCTATCTATATGGGCATACTGCGGCACATATCCTACATATTTTCTTCCCTCTTTAGGGGATTTATTGAAAAGAAACACTCTACCCTCTGTAGGAGTAAGTAAACCAAGTATTATTTTCAATAAAGTTGATTTTCCGCTACCATTTGGGCCAATAATACCAATAAAATCATCGTTGTAGATATTGAGATTAATATTCTCTAATACTCTATGATCTCCATAATCAAAAGATAGATTTTCTATTTTTATAATCTCATTTTTCATGTTCTACTTCTCCTTTATTTTAATAGCAGTTATTTTAAGATTTTCTATATAATTCTCAGCTAGAGGATCTATAACTTCTATTTTTCCATCAATTTCTTTTGAGATTATCTCAGCTGCTTTACTACTAAATCCCGGTGAAATAAATATTGTTTTGAGATTATTTCTCTCTGCTTCCTTGATTATACTTACAATTGATTGCAAAGTTGGCTCTTTTCCTTCGATTTCAATAGCAATTTGCGTTAGATTATAGTCTCTTGCAAAATACCCCCATGATGGATGAAATACCATAAATGATCTATTTTCAATTATTCTAAGTTCTTTTGTAATCAAAGTATCTGCTTCATCTAATCTATGAGTATATATGTCTCTATTTTTTAAGTAATAATCTTTATTCTCTGGATCAGCCATTACAAGGCCTTCATATATATTTTGAACCATTATTTTTCCATTTCTTAACGATGTCCAAATGTGAGGATCTTTTCCTCCCTTAATTTCAGTTTCATTTCCATCTATGTGTCTCTGTGATTTAGCTTCTATTAATTCAATTCCTTTAGAACTATCTATAATAAGCATTTTTTTATTTAAATCTCTAATTTTAGCCATAGATTTTACTTCAAACTCTATGCCTGAGCCAATCATAACGTAAACATCTGCTTTAGATAATTCTTTCAATTGGCTTGGCTTTAAGTCTGCATTGTGCGGATCACTTCCTTGTGGAACTAATATCCATACACTAACTTTTTCCCCTCCAATTGCCTCAATCATTTCTTTTTGGGGGAGTATAGACGCATAAACAATGAGCCTATCGCTAAAATCTGTTTTTTGATTTATACATCCAAGCGCTAAAATTAGAATAAATATTGCTAAAATTGATAAAAAATATTCTTTAATAACATCTCCTCTACCAAATTATATATGTAATAATATTTAAATTTATCTATAATAAAAATTAATAAAAAATATATAACAATTTAATAGACTAATTGGCTATAGATCCTATTAATTTTGATACAAGTATTTGTGAATGATTATATTGGAGATTTAGTGCTTGTGGCCATTATATCATCCACCTTTTCTCATATTCTAATAACTTTTTTCTTAAATTTAATAAGTCATTTATACTGGATCTAACTGTGTGACACACGTTTATATAGAAAAAATTGCAAAGTACAAGATTAATAGTTATCGAATATAATTAATTTTATGTCTAAGTATAATCTAATTTAGCCCTTATAAGTACATAAAATATATAAATAGTTTTTAGAATGAATTTTTTATAATCAAGTGATTAAAATGATACTTAAGATAGGATTACCGAAGGGTAGTCTAGAACAGTCTACCCTTAACATGTTTAAAAAAGCGGGGTACTCAATTAACATTTCTTCTAGATCATATAAACCTTCAATTGATGACCCAAATATCGAGTGTTTGTTAATTAGAGCTCAAGAGATACCAAGATATGTTGAAAAGGGAATAATTGATATCGGCCTAACGGGATTAGATTGGGTAATAGAAAATAATGCGGACATTGTAACAGTTGGTAAATTAATTTATGCAAAACAAGGTTTAAAACCTGTAAGATGGGTTTTAGCTGTATCTGAATTTTCAAAGATTAAGACCTTAGAGGATTTAAATGGGAAAAGAATTGCAACTGAGGTAGTTAATATTACGAAAAAATACTTATCAGATAAAGGATTAAATGCTTCTGTAGAATTTTCTTGGGGAGCTACAGAAGCTAAAGTTCCGGAACTTGTTGATGCAATTGTAGATCTTACTGAAACTGGATCATCGCTCAAGGCAAATAATCTTAGAGTTCTTGATACAATTTTAGAATCTACAACTGTGCTTATCAGTAACAAAGAGTCTTGGAAAAGCAGCTGGAAAAGGAAAAAAATTGAAGATCTTTTTTTATTGCTTAAAGGTGCATTAGCCGCAGAATCAATGGTCGGCGTAAAAATGAATGTACAAAAGGTAAATTTAGATGAAGTAGTATCTGTATTGCCAGCTTTAAGAAAACCTACAATATCTAATTTGAGTTCTGACGGATGGGTGGCAGTTGAAACAATTGTCGATGAAAAGATAATTAGGGGATTAATCCCAAAACTGAAGAATGCTGGCGCAGAAGGAATAATTGAATATTCATTAAACAAAGTAATATATTAAAATTATTTATTTTTTAATTGGCTTAATAGGCTCTATAGATGATCTTGAAATTGGTTGTTGGGATGGCCTAATATTTTGTTGTTGAGAAGGTCTAGACACCTTTCCTTTAATATTGAAAGTTCTACCGCCACTTCCGCCTTTTCCTCTGATTAATATAATCAAAAGTATTGCCACTATAATTGCAAGTAATATCTCAATTATTGTATGAATAGAAAACGTAGTTAAGCTTTCTCCGCCAGATCCAGAAACGCCACCAAGAATTCCTCCAAGCGGTCTATTGGCTGCATTCATAGCATCTTCACATAATTGAACTGATTGGCAGTCATTAATTTCAGTGTAGAGCGCCTTTGCCTCCGAATAGTATGAAACTGCATTTTTTAGGTCTCCTGTAAAGAATTTGTTTTGACCCTGCATGAATTTATCATTAGCTTCCATTCTTTTGATTAATTTATCAATCTCTTGTACAACTAATATGTTATTATTTTCTTGATATATTTCTCTTGCTTGAAGTAAAGATATTTTTGCATTTTCATAATCGCATGCATCGTAATATAATCTTCCCTGGTCATAAAAGTTCTTACCAACGTTCTTTACCGTCGCACTAATTTCTCTAAACATGTCATAATCTGCGCCATATTTATCAGAATAAATTAGTCTAACCCTAATAACTTGAGTTCCAATAGGGGCCTCATAAGAAGCTCGAATATAAAGCGAGCCAGTAATTTGCCCCCCAGGTGGCAAAACACTTTGATTGACCGGGGGGTCAATAATTCCTTTAACCATGGGGGTGTCTTGGACTACGGTCATTTTAAGATTATACGCAGATTCAGTATTATTGATATTACTAATCCTAAACGGAATGTTTGGCAAATACGGAACTACTAATTCTACTTCACAAACACCCTGTTCTATATCTATTTGATATCTATCAAATTCAAGAGTTATCAATGGATCATTTCTTTTAATTTTTATTGTAGAGAATACAGTCAATAATGAAGGTTCACAGCCTTCCCTACACCCCCCTATTCCAGTAGCCACGACTATAGGGAGTAAATATTCCCCGCTTAATGCCTTTGTAGTAACTTTCACTACTAAAATAACACTTGATTCTTGTTCAGGATCCATCCTGACAGGAAATAATTTCTTTCCTTCTATTACTTGAAAAGCAGCTTTTGCTTCCTTTGTCATAGAATCTTCATCAATGTAAGCAAGTGTATCCCACATTACATCGTTTACAGTATTTTTTACCTTTACAGTTACTTTAAGTTCTTGATTTGGTGTTGCTTCGGTAGCATAATCCAATGAAACTTGGGGCATTAAATTTTTCGTGCCTTCTTCCGGAGCAACAATTAATGCTCCAAAATTAGAAAATAATACTAATAATATTAAAATACTCGTTATTGATTTATTCATACTATATAAGTAAGACATTAAATTCTTTATAAACTTTTGTATATGGTATGACATAGTTTAATACACATATTATTTATATTAGGACCATCTAAAAAGTTTTAAATAGTACTAAGTACAATAGTTTGGTGATATAAATGGTATCTAATCTCCAAGAGCAGATGAAGGCTCAAAAGATGAACATTAACGAAAGAATGTCAAAAATAGGGAAAAAGATTGCTATCGGAAGTGGTAAAGGGGGAGTTGGAAAATCTGTTGTTACATCTCTTATTGCCTCATATCTTGTAAAACAAGGGAAAACTGTAGGAATACTGGATCTGGATATTACTGGTCCTAGTATACCTATGATGTTTGGGATAAAAGATAAACCAATTGCTGGTAGCTCTGGCATAATGCCTGTGGTAACTGAAAGTGGGATTAAAGTAATGTCTATGGGTTTACTTTTGTCAAATAATGAAGATGCTGTAATCTGGAGAGGTCCTCTGATTAGTGGTGCAGTATCACAATTTCTTGCAGATATCGTATGGGAAGAACTAGACTACTTACTATTCGATCTTCCTCCTGGAACAAGTGATGTCCAACTTACCCTAATGCAAAATATCAAATTAGATGGATTTTTAGTAGTTACTTCACCACAAACTCTTGCTTCTACCATTGTAAAAAAGGCAATAGCAATGGCAGAAGAGTTGAATGTCAAAGTACTGGGGGCTATAGAAAATATGTCATATGCGACATGCCCTGACTGTGGTAGCAAAATTAGGCTCTTTGGCGATAGTAAAGAAAACAAGATGGGAGTCCCTATAATAGGCACAATACCAATTGATCCACAGATATCAAAATTATGTGATGATGGAAAAATTGAAAATTATGAAATTGACCTGGGAGGTACATATAAAATTTTGGAAGGATTGTAATGCCTGCTAAAATAAAATGTGTTGTAGATAACAATGTCAAACTCTCCTCAAATTTTTGGGGGGAGCATGGAATTAGTTTTTTAATTGAAAATAAGGAAAAAATTTTATTTGATACAGGAAGGAGTTTTGAAGCACTCAATCATAATCTCGAAGTATTGGGAGAAAAAAAAGAAGATATATCCAAGATTTTCTTAAGTCACGGGCACTATGACCACACTGGAGGCCTAATTGAGTTAACAAAACACTGTAATGCAAAAATATTTGCCCACCCTTCTATCTTTGAAAAAAAATATAAAAAAACATCTTTAGGACCAAAGTATATTGGTGCGCCATTTAAGGAAAAAGATCTAAATAACATCACTCTTACAAAAGACAGTATTGAACTATCAAAGAATATATTCACTACAGGGGAGATTGAACGTACTTTTAAATTTGAAAAGGTGTCCGACTTATTCCAGAAAAAAATCAAATCCGAATATATTCATGATGAAATAATAGATGATCAGGCTTTAATCATCAAAACTAATATTGGGGGAA
>LNJB01000015.1 GCA_001587595.1 Candidatus Methanofastidiosum methylothiophilum | reverse complement strand
CGCAGACCAATGGTAAGGTAGAGAAATGGTTCGACCTTTACAAAAGAAAGCGTGAGAAATTCAAATCATTTAATGACTTTATACACTGGTACAACTGTGTAAGGCCGCATATGAGCCTTGACTGGGATAACCTTGAAACACCAGAACAAGCTTTCTGGCGAAAGCTCGAACCAGTGTCGCTAGGGAACTTCATAGAACTTTTAGAAAAGGAGGTAGAAAACTATGAAGCGAAATAATTACCAGATAACACACTTATTAAAAAAAGAAATAAAATAATTTATTCCTTAACAACAAATGTGTTGGCTATCTTGTCATGCCATCCTTGTTTGTCCTTGTCAAAGAGTATCCATATGTATCCTAATAGTATGACTACTGTTGAAATAATTTTTCCAATCCATCTGATAAATGCAGTCCCATAACCTATTGGCATTCTACCATCGGTTCCTATTACTTTAAGTTTCATTACCATTTTACCAGGAGTTGCACCCTTTCCACCTTCAAAGTACATAATGTATGCAAGCCCTACGATGGCAGTTAAGATAGTTCCGATTGAGCCAAGATTAAAACCAGTGTTATATCCCATATCATAACCGTACGAGTAGCTTGTACCAAAAGGGATAGCTACAATTCTTCCTACTATCCCTAATATAATAGTGTCAATAATCCATGCAACAAGTCTAGGTAAAAATCCGGCATGCTCATGTGATAACCAATCTCCAGTTGCATACGGAGTTTGTTGTTTTACTGAGGTGGCATCTAAAGTAGCTCCACAGTTTTCACAGAATTTCGCACCCACTGGATTATCTTTCCCACATTTTCCACAAAAAACCATTTTATCACCATATTAGTTACTACACTTTCTTTTAAAAGATTTTCTAGGGGAATCAGATTATCTTTCTATAAAGTTAAAATAGGACTCTTAATTTGAGTTATTATTAGACCTGTCATTAGCAAACCATACTACCCTATACGGAATTGAAACTAGAATCCCTTCCTTTTCAAGAGCATTTTTCACTTCTAATAAGAGTTCTCTTTTTGTTGTATACCATAATTCAGAGGGAGTCCAAACTCTAATCATGATATTAACAGAGCCATCTTTAATTTCATCAATATAAATATCAGAATTAGGTTTCTTTAGAATAAACGGGTGATCTTCAATTACTCCATATATTATATCTATGGCTTTGTTGGTATCATCGCTATACCTTATACCAATAGTACGCTCTACTCTTCGTGCGACATTAATACCCCTATTAATAATATTATTAGTAAATACTTTTTCGTTAGGTATCCTTACGTATAGACCATCAAAATTTCTCAATACTGTGGACATTATACCTATATCTTCAACAAATCCTGTTATTTGATCTATTTCAACTTGACTACCTATTTTGATAGGTCTCTCGGCCATAATAAATAATCCAGATATAAGATTCCCAACAATATTTTGGCTTGCAAAACCTATAACTATGCCTGTAATTCCCCCAGCGACTAAAAATCCTGAAGTATCAATTCCCAATATAGGTAATGATAAAATAACAGCCAAAGCAATAATCCCATAGTAACTCCCCTTAAGGAGAATGCCTAATCTGTCTTTGTCGAACTTGTCCCGCAGATATTTTTTTAAAAGCATTGAAGTGCCTTTTGCTATTATTATGGATGAAATAATTATCCCTACTGCTAAAATAAAAGGGAATATTTTTTCAGCTTTGATATTTCTAAAAGTATTTAACAAAATATTTAGGATCTGTTCTAGATTCAAAGTCCTTCCTCCATAATAAACTTTTTTTGAGACGCTACAATTCTTCCAGATTCTAGTACCTCAAGGGACTTTTTCATCCCTCTTTTAATTCCTGAGCTAATAAATTCTGTTTCTGCAATTTTTCCACTTAATATTTTCATAGTGGCCCTTATGGAAACAAGACTTTCATTAAAATAAACTTTCATTTCTTGGGAATCAAAAACACTTTTTGTTACCTCAATCCATGTATCTGTAGTATTTATAAGTTTTAGTTTCATTACTCCATCGACCAATGGATTTAAATTATTGGGTAAAGATGTAAATACAGGGCTTTTATGATATTTGCATATGACGCCATCTCTTGGAGTCCCATATAACGTATATTTTTGTTTTGCAAAGGTAAAGGTGTCTAAGAGATCGTAATTTTTTCTTCCTGAAATAAATATACCTATGTCAACAGGAAATGTAAGGTAAATATTATTTGTGTCCCTTGGTTCAACAAAAACTGATTTTTCAAATTCTATCAATTGGTACTGGGCTAACTGTTTTTGGAATTTTAGAACTTCAATCGGATTGATGATTATCCCACAATCCTTTGTCAAAAGTATTTTTTCTACAGTTTCATTGGGGCTAGTTCTCTTATACCTGAGATTGTTGCCTTCCTTTTCTATTAGGAGATTTACCCCTTCTTTTGATATCCTAAGTGGATGTAGAGGTGATTTATAATATCCATACATGACTATCGAATATTGTTTATTTCCTTTATGAATTTTTCTAAAAATTATCTTTTGATTCCATAAGATTTGAAAAAGTTGAAGGTATTAGTTCAGTTAGGGCTGGGTGGATGTGGGTACCTTTAAAGATTGCGTTCATTTCCATATTATTTGCCATTACATTAATCACTTCTTGGATTAATATTGAAGCGTAAGGGCCAATTATATGAAATCCCAATATCTTATTATCTTCTTTATTGACAATAGCTTTTGCAAACGAATCTTCCTCAAGCATGGCAATTCCCTTTGCTACACTATTATATCTTGCAAAACCTACTAATATTTTGTGTTTATTTCTTGCTTCACGTTCTGTCATCCCAACTGATGCTATTTCTGGATATGAAAATATTGCATGTGGCATGGCATTATAATCCATTGGGACTTTCTTTCGATGAAGACTATTATGCCAAGCGTATACTGCTTCCTTGTTTGCAGAGTGCCTAAGCATGTATTTTCCTATGACGTCTCCAAAAGCCCAGATATTTTTCTTTGAAGTTTCTAGATATTCATTTACTTTGATAAAGCCTCTTTCATTAGTTTCTATACCGCTATTATGTACCTCTAACAAATCAGAATTTGGAACCCTTCCACTAGCAACTAATATTTTTTCTGCAATGACTTCGATAGTTTTTCCAGTTTTTTTGTTTTTTCCTATTACTTTAATCAAATTCCCTTCCTTTGATACTTCAATGGCTTCTGTATTGACGTATACTTTCATCCTCTTTGACATTTCTTTAAGTAATAAATCTGAAATTTCAGGTTCTTCATTTGCTACAAGCTTCATGTTTCTCTGTATAATTGTTACCTCACTTCCCATCGCAGCCAAAAAATGAGAAAATTCACATGCAATATACCCTCCCCCTAAGATAACAAGNCTTTTTGGAAGTTCATCTAACTCAAGAATAGTTTCATTTGTTAAATAGTCAACAGTTTCTAATCCCTTTACATTAGGTATAAANGGTCTTGCACCTGCAACAATAAATACCTTTTCACCCATTATTTTCTTGCCATCTACTTCGATAGTGTAGTCCTCCACAAAATGCCCGATTCCTTCATAAAAATCAAGATTTTTNGCATGCTTTATTCCTTCTCTTATTTGATTTCTATCCTCAGCAATAGAAGATCTCATTCTTTCCATTATTTCTCTAAAATNGATCTTAGTTATATTTGTCTCAATTCCAAATTTTTTTGAGTTTTCTATTTCTGTAACTCGATCCGCAGGGAAGATAAGTAACTTAGAAGGGATGCATCCTAAATTCAGACATGTTCCTCCTAAAGGGCCTTTGTCTACGATAGCTACTTTAAATCCGCTGGAAAGAGCATCACTTGCTATGTTCATACCAGCGCCAGAGCCAATAACTAAAACATCATATTTTTTCATCTTTACACCTTAGCATTATTTTAAGGTAAACAAAAGTTGATTTATAATTACTATTAGATTTTGTAATTTAATAAAGCTATGTATCTTTAATACTAAGGTATTTAATTTATTAAACTCAAAATACATGTAAAGGTACATTATATTGGAATAAAGAATAGTAATTTTTTTGGGGCAATAGACAAGATAAATAACTTTCATGCCATTTAAGGTAAAAGAGCGATTAAAAGCTTGGCGAAATATTTGGCAGATAACACATCTTTTTTTAATAAGAAATATATTTAAGTTATAATTATATTTTCTTCTCATGATTTACTGCCAAGATATGGATACGAAAATCTAAGTAAACATTATATTGTAAAGAATGTAATAATTTTATTAGATATGTTGATAAAAAAACAGGTGATTAAATGGACCCTATAACACTACTCTCAATTGCACTTGCCCCCGGTATATTCTGGGTATGGTACTTTTATAAGAAAGATAGATATGACCCTGAACCAAAAAAACTTATTATCTACACATTTCTTTTGGGGGCTTTGGTAACAATCCCTGCCGGCATAATTAATTCAATCTTTATTTCCTCATCTTTTGAAAATATGGGTATTCTAATGAAATTTTTTGCTGCCTTTGTAGTGATAGGCCCTGTAGAAGAGATATCAAAATATATGGCCATAAGGATATATTCTCTTAAATCTAAAGAGTTTGATGAGCCTATTGATGCAATGTTATATTCTGTTGTGGCAGCATTAGGATTTGCAACTTTTGAAAATTTCTTATACATCTCTCAATATGGAGCTTCGCTTATACTAATGAGGGCAATAACAGGGTGCCTTGGTCATGCAGGATTTTCTGGGATAGTTGGGTATTATGTGGGAAAAGCTAAGTTTTCATCCCCTAAAAACAATAATCTTGTCTATAAAGGTCTTGCAATTGCCGCATTTTCTCATGGATTATTTGATTTTGTTCTGTTCACACAGACCATACTTGCACTCTTATTCATACCTCTACTGATAGTATTAATATACTTCTTATCAAAAAGATTGGGTGAAATGTCTTCTGCATCACCGTTTAAACCTTCAGACAATTACGATTTTAAATGCCCAAAATGTAAGAAAAAAGTCCTATCTTCCTCAAACTTCTGTGCTGAGTGTGGGTATAAATTCAAGAGATAATTATTTATATCTAAAGAATATTCTTTTATTATCCCTTATAGCGAGGGGTTCATGAGGGGAAATCTTTCTTCTATGAGTGAAACAGCAAATATAAGGGTAATGCCTTGTCAACGGTCACCTGATGATGTGGCGTATCGCGTAGATGATTTAGGGATTACAATGGCAAGGATCAGCCCACCACGAGAGTTACCGAAGGAAGAGAGGATACCCGAACGATGAACTTCGGGGTTAGTTAGGTGGGCGACAAATATTATTTTAATAAAATCATAATGAAATGATAGAATAAAATTATCTTCTATATTTCTTCTGGCGATAACTTGTAAGGTCTTCATTGGGTTTAGGAGCATAATCTCGCAATATATTTGAAATCTCCCCGTCTGTTATACCAACGTTTTTTGACAACTTGATCATTTTATCCCTAATTTCAAATAATTTTTCTTTTGCAAGATCACACCTGTCTATTGTAGGGTGATCCCTAAGGTATTCAAACTCTCTAGAAAGTCCATCTATGTCAACGTAAATAGATGTAATAAGATCTTTAAATGGGTAATCACCTTTTCTTTGAAGATCCCTAGCCAAATCCTTTGCCCTGTAAAGTTGGTATATAACAGCAATTATCTGTAATTTTTCAAGATATTTACTGCCTGGATATCCAACTTCATAAAGGGCAGTCCTAATTGTTTTTAAAATTTCAAGTTCAGTTAAATTAGGTGGGGTTGCATAAATTTTATTGAACATTGACATATTATCACCAACAGTTATGGTAATTGATAAGTAGATATAGTTATTCCTTTTATTTAATAATGTTAATCAATAAAGGTAACATTTAACTAAATATTTTATCCTTAAAAATACTAAAAGATAAAGGGTAGAAAGTACGATAAATGAATCAAAAAAAAATTCAGAAAGAATGCCTATCATTATATCCGATTACCCTACTCTGAGAGTGTTTTGGGAAATAATCATAAGGGTAGAGACCTCTTTGTTTCATCAGATCTTTTATTTCCGATTCGTAATCACTTTTTTTTATCGAATCTGTTGGGCCTTCCTCTATAATAAATAAAGAATAACATATTGGCTTTAGAATTTTGTAACTTATACCCATAAGGGGTGCAACGTATGATACCTCATACTTATCCTCTATCCTCCTCATATCGGAAAGCTCTAGTTTTGGACTCCTATCATCCCTTCTGGTACCATCTGCAATAACATCAACATCCACATCTTCCAAAAACGATTCAATTACCCACTTGTGAAGGATAGAAATTCCATCATTCGCAAATCCATCTTTTTCAATCCTATCAACAGACTTTTCGAGAAGTTCTTTGTCAATTTGAAAAAGTTTAAACGAAAAATCCAATATTTTAGCAGTTTCTTCCGCGTATTTCCAGCTAGAATTTACGCCAAATGTGACTGTGTAATTTGTAATATTGCAGGGAAGTATTTTTTTTAGAAAAATATTTGTAAGGGAGGAATCCTTCCCCCCAGAAAATAAGATAGCCGTTTCCATAACGACTAGATCCTTCGTATCTTAAACTCCCTCTTATTACTTAAAAGAGCCTTTTCAAGGATCTGTTTTAACATTGCATCATCGACTTGTTTTGTGATTTTTCCAGCTTGATAGAGTTGAATCAACAAAAGCTCTATTTGCTCCCCTTCTTCTTTCCTTGCCATCTTTACCCTAGTTAGTCTCTCCCTAGCTTCAGGTGTTAAGAGTGCACGCATTATTTGTTGTTTTTGTAACTCAAATTCAATCTTCTGTTGTCTAGCCTGTTCTTCAGATAACGCCTGCTTCTGAAGTTCTTCTAACTTTTTCTTTTTAATGGATTCGGCATCATCTTGCAAGAAAATCACACTTTAATATTTCTTAAGTTCAGGTATCTCTGCTGCAATTTGGGATTTAATTTCGGAAGCCTTTTTGTCTAAAAGAGACATTCCTTGTGAAGAAATTATCCTTCCATTCTTAGCCTTTGTTATGTATCCGCCCTTTTCAAGCTGAGAAAAAATCTTTCTAATAATTGAACCAGATGATTTTCTAAACTTTTCAGGTTTTACGCCTCTGTTTTTCTTGCCACCGTAGTCGACTCTCAATGTTTCAACGCCCACGGGGCCATATACATAAACTTTTCTCATTATAGAGGCCGCTCTGGTATACCACCAATCACTCTGATCTGGAACTTTCTCTCTTGATGATCCGGTCTTAACAAAAGTTGCCCACTGCGGAGGTGTTAAATTTTTGTCATTTTTTAGCTCTTCCTTAACACCGTCGATTAAGATATCAGCAGGAACATCATATACTGTTGTAATAATACTCACCTCTCTTGGTATTAAAAAATCATAGTTGTTATATTTATAAAGCTTTTTAGTAAGAAGGGTAATTTTTTAAACTGGGAATTGATTACCTATAATCAGTGCAAGATAACAACTTAAATTATTTGAAAGAGTGGGCAGAGCTAAATTTAATAGCGATTATGTTAGGGATATTTGGGGCAATAAGCGCTATTATATTTGCAAAAATAATAGATTATAACAAGTATTTTTTTGAAAAGATTTTCCAGCAAGGATTTTCTAAAGCCTTGATTCTTATATTCATACCCACGATAGGAGGGCTCATTGCAGGGCCAATCATATATAAGTACTGTAGAGGGTCAAAAGGGCATGGTATCCCAGAAGTCATGTACGCCATTAATTCTGAAGGGAGTTTTATCGAAAAGAGAAAAGCTATCGTTAAGACTATACTTTCTGTAATAACAATTGGGAGTGGTGGTAGTGCTGGCAGGGCAGGTCCTATTGCACAGATAGGGGCCTCTATCGGCTCTGTTTTTGGCCAATTCTCTAAATATGATGAGAAAAAAACAAAGATACTTGTTGTAAGTGGGCTTTCATCTGGCCTTTCCGCCGCATTAAATACCCCCCTTGGAGGTGCAATCTTCGGTTTCGAGTTAATCCTTTCAAGCTTCTCACCCTTAAGTGTAATGCCAATTGTTTTGGCTTCTGTAATCTCTGTCAATTTATCAAGAGCAGTTTTAGGGCAAGAGGCCATGATAAACGTTATACCATTTGTCTATAATCCAGCTGAAGTGCCGTTTTACATTATACTTGGCGTTGTGATAGGAATTGCATCGTTTATATTCATCAAAGTATTTTATTTAATTGAGGATGGATTTGAAAAAATTAAGATTCCTTTCTATTTTAAGCCTGCTATCGGCGGAATTTTGACAGGTTTAGTAGGATTTTCTCTTGTGGGATATGGAGTATTAGGGGCGGGATTTGAAGGCATAAATGCTGCACTCTCTGGAAAAATTGGACTACCTCTACTCTTGCTACTTTTCGTTGCAAAAATGCTTGCGACTTCTTTCACATTAGGCTCCGGATCTTCAGGGGGATTATTTTCGCCATCTCTTTACTTAGGATCGATGCTTGGAGGTGCGATGGGACTAATCTTCGTCCATGTTGCACCTAATACAATATCTCATCCGGAAGCTTATGCACTCATCGGAATGGGCGCTTTTTTTTCAGGTGTTTCAAAAGTACCTTTAACTTGTATAATTATGATATCTGAAATAGCAGGAGGATATTCAATTATTCCTGCAATAATGCTTTCTGTTTTGATTAGCTACGGCATCTCAGTGTTACTCCTTGGAAAATCTTCAATAGATACAATAAAACTTGATAGGAAGTTTTTAGCCGCCAAATCATTTTCAAATGAATTAAATGAAAGTGGAGCCAAAGACTAAACATAAAAGATGATTTTGAAAGAAAATCTACAAAAAAGAGAAATGGTATTAGTTAGATTAAAAAATAGCTTTTTATAGTTAGATTGTTTTTTCTAAATTATGAGAACTAGGGTTATTTCCGCAGGGATTATCCTCTTATCATTCTTTATTGGGATAGTGTCTTATTCGTATTTGCCTGATATGATGCCCATGCATTGGAACGCTCAAGGAGAAATTGATGGCTATATGGGAAAATTATGGGGACTTTTTATGCTTCCAATAATCTCATTGGGGTTATTTGCTCTTTTTTTAGTAATTCCTAAACTTGATCCAAGAAGGAGTAATTTAGAATCATTCAAAGAATACTATCAAGGAATAATTCTTATGATAGTAGGATTTCTTTTTTATATATACATCCTGACAATACTTGCAGCGATTGGATATAAGTTTAATATGGTCCAAGCCATGTCACTCTCATTTGCAGTATTATTTTATTATATGGGTATTGTCTTGAAAAAAACTAAGAGTAACTTCTTTGTTGGAATAAGAACTCCTTGGACTCTAAGCGATGAAAAGGTTTGGGAAAAAACTCATGATCTTGGTGGAAAGCTTTTCAAAGTTTCCGGTATAATAGCCTTTTTTGGGGTATTATTTAAAGAGGTAGCAATATTCCTCATGATTATCCCAACTATAGTGGCATCTATATTCATTTATATATACTCATATCTTGAATATGCAAAAATTCACAAAGGTAAGTAAATGGATTTTTTAGAGCTGTGTGAAAATAGGTATAGTTCAAGAAAGTATCTTGATAAAGTTGTGGAAAGGGAAAAAATTGAAAGATGTCTTGAAGCTTCAAGACTTGCACCATCAGCAATAAACGCACAGCCTTGGAGTTTTATCGTAATAGACGAACCATATTTAAAGGAAAGTATTGCAAGAGAAACTTTTGATAATGTATCCTCTTTCAACAAATTTACCCTTAATGCACCTGTCCTCGTAGTATTAATAAATGAGAATCCAGTTATCACAGGTACCCTTGGTAGATTAGCGCGAAGTAAAGATTATACTATTATTGATGCTGGGATAGTGACCTCCCACTTCTGTCTTAAGGCTACAGAAGAAGGCCTTGGAACATGTATTGTAGGATATTTTAATGAAAAGAATATTAAAGAAATACTAAAAATTCCAAAAAACAAATCAATTTCACTCATTATTTCAGTTGGATACCCGGCCGATACCAAAAGAATGAAAAAAAGAAAATCTTTGGATGATATCAGGAGATATAATATCTAAACTTATGAATCATTAATATATTCATTATCTTTAGTGGGGGCTACTTTGGTTTTAACAATATTATTGACCCAAGATTCCATAAATTTATGAAGTTTATCAAATATTTGAGATGCTATTTCAAAATCAAGCTCTATGATTTTTTCATAATCCTCTCTTGCCCTTTCTTTAAATCCTTTTTCAAAAAATAGGTTACCACGTTGAAAGTATGCATCTTTAAATTCAGGATCTATTTCAATTGATTTGGTAAAATCAGCAACTGCATTATCAAATTTATTTTCTTTAATGTATGCTTGGCCTCTGTTATAGTAAGCCTCTGCAAAATCTTCTTTTAATTCAATTGCTTGTGTAAATTTAATAATAGATTCTGAATATTGCCCATCTTTTAAAAGCGAAAGGCCGGATATAAAAAATTTCTGTGATGCTTTTTCATAATAATGAGAATCAATTTTAGAAGTGTTTTTTGAGAATATACTATCAATTTGAGTATTTTTGAGTTTTAATCCACATTTAAAACAGTAATTTGACCCTTCTGGCAGTCTTGCTCCGCATTTAAAACAGTTAACGATATTCTCCAAATTAACACCTCCATGGTAAATTATATTTTTTGATATCTAGATGATTATATAAATATTTTGTATTGATATAAATAACAAACAAATGCAACTTCTTAATTATTAATATCTATGAATGTGTAAGAAAATGGATTTTTTATTAAATAAATAAGTTTTAATAGAAATTATCTTAATAGATTAGAAATTAGGTTTTAAATTTATCAATTAAAAACGACAGATTTATATACTGTTTGTTGTAATTTACTTTCAGGCCAGTAATTGGCCAAGTAAATAAAGGAGTAATATAAATGTATGGAGAAAACCGAGGCGGCTACAACAGACCTCCTCGTGAAATGCACAAAGTAACATGTGCAAGTTGTGGACAGGAAACTGAAGTTCCATTCAAGCCGGATGGTACAAGACCTGTTTACTGTAGGGAATGCTACCAAAAGAAAAACCCAAGAAGGTATTAAGTAGAGTTTTTTTGTAAAAGGTTATTTCTAGTAAGTTAATAGGAAAAGTCCTTTTATTTTTTATATTTACAATCCTTGATTAAATTTATTTAGATATGCTAATTGAAAGCTTTTTAAGGCGATTTTCAACTTCTAAAACATAAACAAAAGATATATAAATAGATATTTAAAAGCCTAATAAACTCGCTATTATTGGAGGATTATTATGTCGAGAAACAAAGGACTCGGGAAAAAGAAGAGACTAGGTAAGGCCATGAACCAAAACAGAAGAGTCCCTGTTTGGGTATGGGCTAAGACTAAATTAAAAATTAGATCACATCCAAAAAGAAGAAATTGGCGAAGAACTTCTCTTAAGAAGTAGAGGTGAGAAATATGGATAACAATGAAGAGAGAATGTATGTTGTACCCTTAAGGAAAGTTAAAGAAGCCCCTAGAAACGAGAGAGCTGCAAGAGCAACAAGAGTCTTGAGAGAATTTGTTATTAAACATTCTAAATGCGAGAATGTAAAAATTGACAAATCATTAAATGAAAAACTCTGGGAAAATGGAATTCAGAGTTCTCCTTCAAAGATAAAGATTAAAATAGTAAAGGGCGAAGAAGGAGAGGAAGAAAAAAGAGACGTTATTACTGCTTATCTTGCGGAGTAAAGTTAATGATAAGACAGTTAAAGTTCAATGGCAATCCGTTTGTTGGTATATTCAGTTTTACTAATAACAATATAACTATCATAAGGGAAGATATTGGAGGGCTTTCCGATACCATAAGGGAAGCTTTAGGAACTGAACTCATACTAAGCACGATTGCAGCAACTGATCTTGCAGGCATTTACATCGCGGGAAACAATAATGGAATTATATCCCCATATGTAATAGAAGACGAAGAGATTCAATTAATTAAAGATGCTGGGATAAATAACTGCATCCTTAATACAAAGGAAACTGCAATTGGAAATCTTATCCTTTCAAACGACAAAGGCGCAATAATAAGCCCTATATTAACAAAAGAACAAAAGCTTATCGAAGACACTCTTGGTGTCGAAACAGCAATTTCATCTCTTGGAAATCACAAATATGTGGGAAGCGTTGCAAGGGCAAACAATTTTGGATGTCTTGCAATAAAAGAAGCAAAAGAAGAGGATATTTCACTAATTAAAGACCTACTAAAGGTCGATGTGAGAATGTCAACTCTAAACAGAGGCGTATCGTATATCGGAGCCTGTATGATAGTAAATGATAAAGGGGCAATTGTTGGTGAAACAACAACCGGTATAGAATTAAGTTATATTGAAGATATAATGGGTATATGAGGTGAATCTTATGATGAAAACCTATACAGTTGAAGGTGTTATCAAACTAAAAAGTAGTACAAAACATTTTGTTAAAGATTTTAACGGCACAAAGGAAAAAGATGTTTTAGAAGATATTTATTCTAAGTATGGTTCGATTTACGGTTGTAAAAGAAAAAATATTGAAATAAAGAGCATTGTAGAAAAGAAAGGAGATATGTAAATGGCAGGAGAGGAAGAAGCCTTAAGGAAGCTTAGTTCAGAACTAAACTACCTAAACGATCAGTCTAATTTGATCTCAAACAACTTGTCTCTGCTATCTTCCCACAGAAACGAACTTGCTATTTCAAAAATAACTCTTGAGGGTTTGAAAGATATAAAGCCAGGTAATGAAATTTTAATCCCCATAGGTGCAGGAAATTTTGTGAAGGGAACAATTACAGATGTCGGTACTGTGATTACAACTCTTGCAAGAGATGTCACAATGGAAAAAACTATTGACGAAACTATCACAAAACTTGATGAAACCCTAAAAGAGGTCGAAAAAAACTTAGGCCAAAACGAAGCTACACTACAGAATATCCGCGCTAGAATGAACGAGATAGAAATGAAAGCAGAAGAAATAATGCAGAAGCAAAAATAAATATTTTTTTTATAGAATATTCTTTTCTAAATTTATAAAATTAAATAAAATATTATTTTAGGAAATCGTTGAATCTATTTTCTCTTCGCTTTTTCCAGCCACCTTTATGATAAGCATAGCTTACAATTAATGGCATCGCTACTGTTGCTTCAGCATAAACCATTTGCTCATTGCCACTTTCAACTTTTCCCCATGAGTGGGCTTCCTTTAGAGTTGAACCTGAAAGAGCTCCGTCCCTCTCATCAGCAACAGTTATTTGAATGGCATATTTGTGCATATTGACTTCCTTTCCAAGTATGTCAGCTGCCACAGGAACATCTTGGGCAAAGTTCTTTGGAACTCCTCCGCCTATCATGAAAAGGCCAGTATCTTTTGAAGCTATCTTTATCTTTGTAAGTTCAAGGAAATCTTTTGCACTGTCAATTGTAACTTTTGGTTTGCTGCCTTTGGCATTCTGGTGATAAACAAGTCCAAATCCAGCACTGCAGTCTGAGAATGCAGGAACAAATATTGGAACCCCTTTCTTGTATGACTCAAGTACTACCGAATCTTTCGCCTTAGCACCATTATCGAGGAGATATTTTCCCATTGCAACGATAAATTCTCTTGAAGAGTAAGGCCTTGGCTCGAGAGAATCTGCTATTTCTGCAATAGTCATATCACAAACTCTAAGTTCATCTTCATCAATATAGGTGTCATAAATTCTATCAATATTTTGTTTTCTTAACATCTCGTCATCGACAAAGGGGGTGCCCTGGTAGTGTTTAAATCCTAAGGCTTCAAAGAATTCTTGGTCAACGATAATTGCACCTGTAGAAACAATCGCATCAACCATATTGTGTTTTACCATATCATATACTACTTTTTTTAGACCCGCGCTAAAGATTGATCCAGCAAGACATAATATAATTGAGCAATCTTTATTTTCAGTCATTTTTTCAAGTATGTGAGCTGATCGTGCAAGATTTTTGGCTTGGAATGCCATTTTTGAAAAGGCATTGATTATTTCAGTAGAATCGAAACTCTTGATATCGATGTGTTCAATTTCCTTATTTAATAATTCTTCTCTCTTCATGAAATTAAGGATTATATTAAACTTTAAATATTTATCGATGTAAGAAATCTTATATAATTAACAAATATCTGAGCTAATGATTGATATGGCAAAGGTAGGCATTATAGGTGGAAGCGGTCTTGATGATCCAAAACTCCTAAAAGATTATGAAGAAATTACTATGAAAACAAAGTACGGGAGTCCTTCAAGTCCCATAGTCATAGGATCAATAAGAAACGTAGACGTAGCAATTCTAGCACGGCACGGGAGGGGCCACACAATCCCCCCCTCAAAAGTTAATTTCAGGGCAAATGTATTGGCACTAAAAGAAATAGGTTGTGAATACATAATAGCAACTACCGCCGTTGGATCTTTAAGAGAGGAAATACACCCTGGACATCTTGTATTCCCAGATCAGTTTATTGATTTCACTAAAAAAAGAGAGTACACTTTTTTTGATGAAGAAAGAGTAGTACATACGCCAATGGCATCTCCATTTTCTGAAATCCTAAGAAGTCTATTTATTGATAGTGGAAATAAACTCGGATTAAAGTACCATCCAAAAGGGACGGTAATAACAATCGAAGGCCCAAGATTTTCAACTAAGGCAGAGTCAAATATGTTTAGAGTGTTAGGTGCTGATGTAATAAACATGTCAACAGTTCCTGAAGTGTCACTTGCAAAAGAGCTTGGGATTGAATATGCCACAGTTGCAATGTCAACGGACTATGACTGCTGGAAGGAGAACGAAGAATCAGTAACTTTTGAAATGATAATCAAAACAATGAAAAAGAATGCCGATAATGTAAAGAAGCTAATAGTTGAAACTATTCCAAATATATAAAAAGTGATTATATGGACAAAAGGGTAGAAAGCATTAGGGGAAAGATTAGAACAATACATGACTTTCCAAAGCAAGGTGTGATGTTTAGAGACATTACTACTTTACTAAAAGATAGAGAAGGATTAAGGGATACTATAGATGTAATCTATGAACGGTATAAAGACAAAAAAATCGATCTTGTTGCAGGTGTTGAAGCTAGGGGATTTATCCTTGGGGGTGCACTTGCGTATAAACTTGGTACAGGCTTTGTTTTAATCAGGAAAAGAGGAAAGTTGCCACACAAGACAGAAAATCATGAATATGAGCTCGAATATGGAAGAGATTCTATAGAGGTTCACCTTGATGCAATTAGGAAAGGGGATAATGTTCTGTTAGTTGATGACCTAATAGCAACAGGTGGAACAGCTTTGGCTGCATGTAAACTTATAGAAAAGCTTGGAGGAAATGTTGTCGAAACTGCATTCATCGTTGGCCTTCCTGAGCTTGGTGGAATGAGACGATTAGATAATTATGGGATATTCACAATCGTTGATTTCGAAGGTGAATAAAAAATAATATTTTATCTTTTATCTGGTTCACCGAAACATCTGTCCCCCGCATCCCCAAGCCCTGGAATTATGTAATTCATTTGATTGAGTTTTTCATCAATTACTGCTGTGACAATTTCTACGTCCTTGTGTTTAGCTAGTATCTCACGTATACCTTCTGGGGCACTTACCACTGCAACTACTATTATTCTTTTGAATTCTCCCCTACTTTTTACCTCATCAATAATCCTTGATATAGTGTGGCCAGTTGCAAGCATTGGGTCCCCAATAACTATTATATCTTCCTTGGTAGTCTTTGGAACTTTTACATACTCAACTACTATTTTTGATTCTGGCGCAGGACCTCTCCATGCACTTATAATTCCTGTTCTAGCTTTAGGGAATACTTTGTAAAACCCCTCTATAAAAGGTATTGCGGCTCTTAGAATGTTTATCATTACTACGTTATCCTTATCTAGTATCCTAATGCCTCTTGTTGGACATACTGGAGTCTGAATGTCAATAATCTCATAGTCAAAGGTTTTGGACATCTCATACCCCATATACATCCCAAGATTTGTCAATCCTCTCCTAAATGTCATAGGGTCTGTATCCTTGTCCCGAAGTTCATCAACAAGTTCTTGTATAGCCAAATTCTGTTTAAAAGAAATAACTCTATCATTAGTTTCTAGATCTTCTATGCCCATCTGCTACACCTAGGAATGTAGCAAAAGAAAGTATTTAAAGTTTAGTATCAAGGATTCGCCAAAGCTCGTCCTGGTAAATCCTTTCGTGGCTACGTTCCCCTTTTGTAATCCTGCCTATAACACTCGAGGGGATTTTTTCTTTTTTAAGGGCAGCTATAATGCTTTCAGTAGCCTCTTTAGGGGATATAATCATGAGCGCCCCAGACGATATGAGACCGAAAGGATTGATTTTAAGGGCATCACATATAGATTTAGTTTCAGGATATAAGTTGACTTTTTCTGGATAAAATTCAAACCCTTTGTTAGAAGCATCTGATATCTCATGTAATCCGCCTAAGATCCCTCCTTCCGTTGGATCGTGCAGTGCAACTGCCCCAAGGGAAGATGCAATTAAAGCTTCTTTGACCACAGATATCTGATCTAATAACCCCATTGCGCTTTTTAATAATTTAGTATCGAGGCATTTAGATAGGTAAGAATATTTTGACTCGGCTAAAATTGCCGTCCCTTCTATGCCAGCCCCTTTTGTCAATAGTATATCATCCCCTTCTCTTGCACCGCTTGTCGAAACATATCTATCTGTGAATCCTATCATAGTTCCAGAAAGTATTAGGTCTGACACTTTAGAGGATATTTCAGTATGCCCCCCGACTATAGAAACGCCTATTTCTTTTGCTGCACGCTCTATATCTTTAGAAACTCTTTCTAATTCTTCCTCTGTTGCTCCCTTTGGCATTATTATTGTTGAGAGAAAAAACATAGGCTTTGCCCCCATTGAAGCGACATCATTTGCACAGACATTTACTACATGAAAACCTGCATTTTCACCTGCGCCTGTGACAGGATCTTGTGAAACTACCATATTTCTTGGGAATTTTGATACGTCTATAACAGCTGCGTCTACTCCTACATTAGGCCCAACGATTACCTCCTTTTGGGGAGCTCCAAGGAATGGGAACACCCTTTTTAAAAGAATGGAACTGTCAACCTTGCCGTCAGGTAAGAAACTCATAAAGCCTCTTTGCAGTTTATTTTAAAAAGGTTATCACTTAGAAAGGTTTATAAAGAGCGTTATGAAAGGTGCTCTACAGTCATTTAAGGTGATTATTATGGCAGGACTAAGACCCTCAAGAATTGACAGGATGATTAATAGGCCTAACTACACAAGAAGAGAATATGTGAGAGCAGTTCCTGGAATTAAGGTAGTTCACTTTGATATGGGGGAAGTCGGTAGAAAATTCCCTTATGAAGTTTATCTTGAATCAAAAAATGCTTGCCAGATAAGGACTAACGCAATGGAAGCATCAAGGATTGCTGCAAATAGATACCTCATGAAGATATTGGGGAAAAGCGGATTCCACTACAAAATTAGGACCATACCATTTCAGATAATTAGAGAAAACGCAATGGCGTCTGGTAAAAAAGCTGACAGATATGGTAATGGAATGAGACTTTCATTTGGAAAGCCCATCGGTACAGCTGCAAGAATAGACAGAGGACAGAGGATAATGTCTGTCTGGGTGGAAAAAGAAGGCATTGAAACTGCAAGAATAGCTTTGAGAAAGGCAGCTATGAAACTCCCAACTACCGTAAAAATTGATGTCCAAGAAAGAAGCAACTAATTTTTTTATTAATACTTTTTTATTAAAATAAAAATAAATTTATTTTGCCATGTTAGAGTAAACGGAGTAGCCTTCTGACATTGCATAAACATTTTTAAATCCTAAATCCACCAAAAATTGAGCCCCATTTGCAGATTTAATCCCACTGCTGCAATATAGGACAATTTTCTTGTCTTTTGGTATCTGATTTATCTTAAAGGATAGCTCTTCAAGTGGTATATTGACCGCACCCTGTATGTGGCTTTCAGCAAACTGTCCTTTGGGCCTAACGTCAATAAGGTAGATACTCTCCTTGCTGTCGATTAATTGTTTAACTTGAGACGCTTTGAGGGATGTATACGATCCAGTTTTAATTGGCTGGCCAGTTATTTTTGAAATAATTCTAGGGGTGTATTGATCGACAGCCATTTTTGTAAAGTTTCTATTGGATCCAGCTATGATGAAAACCTTTTGTTTGGACTTAAATGTGTCATTTGCTTCGTATATCAATCTAAAGCCACCAGCCCTAAGTTTATCTTGGTCTAATTCTAAGAGAATTCTCCCAGAAATCGCACCTATATGTTCTGTGGCATCAGGCCCTCCTAGGATTATAATGTAGTCATAAGTTTTATAGCCAGTATCTTCTGCATTAAAGAAGTCGACTGCAATATTAGCCTTCTTTAACGTTGGGATAAAATTTGGATTCATCGCACTATCAATACTATTTGCAATGATGGCGGTTTTCTCTTGAGCAATTACCCCCGGAGCTAGTCCAATAGATATTACCAGCAAAATAATTAACGGAATATATTTCTTTCTCATAATACCTCCTTAATTTAGTCATTAAAGGAAAATATAATTATGCCTACTATTAAATAAAATACATAATAAAAAATATGTAATAAAAAATAAAAATAAATTATTTGGTTAGATTATAGTAAACTGAGTAGCCATCTGTCAATGCATAAACATTGTTAAAGTTTCTATCAACTAAAAACTGTGCACCGCTTAAGGATTTTTGGCCAGTATTGCAATATAAAACAACTTTTTTATCTCTTGGAATCTGTGTTATCATTACCCCAAGCTTGTTGTATGGGATGTTGACTGCATTTGGTATGTGGCTTTCAGCAAACTGCTCATCAGTCCTAACATCAATGAGGTATATGCTTTCCTTGCTGTCAATTAATTGTTTCAATTGAGAGGCTGTCAAAGATTTGTAAGTGGCGCTAGTTATCGGTTGATTTGTAATCCTTGATATGACCTGTGAAGTATATTGGTCAACTGCTACTTTTGTGAAATCCCTATCAGATCCTGCAAGTACAAACACCTTCTGCTTAACCCTAAAGAAGTCGCTTGTCTCATACATAAGTTTAGAGTCCCCATTTCTAAGTTTGTTCTGATCAGTTTCTGAAAGTATCCTCTTGGATAAATCCCCCGTGTGTTCATCAGAATCTGGTCCTCCAAGAATAATAATATAGTCGTATGCAGCATATCCGCTGTCTTTTACCCCAAAGTAATCAACCATGAGGTTATTCCTCCTAAGTAAGGAAACAAGCTCTGGATTCATTCCAATATCAATTGAGTTAGCAACAAGAGCTACTTTACTCTCGGCCATCATGCTAGGCACAAAACATAATGATAGTGCCAATAAAATAAGTATGGAAACTATTCTCCTTCTCATTTTCATCACAGAAGGTAATTTTGAAAATCAAATATAAGAGTTTCTATTATTAAATAAAAAAAGAAAGAGAAATAATTAATTTTCTATGTTGTTAGAATTTTCACTTTTACCATGATTCTTTTCAAAGTTCTTTTTGAATATTGAAATAAATCTATTCATTGGAAGTGTAGTTGGACAGCCAGTGTTGCCTCTTGCATCAAGCTTTGGTTCCCCTATAACATAACTATCGTTGGGATCGTCGTATATGTCTATGTCCTTTCCGTTATTGCAGAACTGATTGTACCATACTTTTGTGCCAGTTGGATTTCCGGTTGCATAGCCATAGTAATTCGTATGAATTTCTTCTAGCCCATTAACGGGATTATTTTTAATTATATTGTCTTTGACTAGAGTATTGCTTACTTTGCCACCAATTGTAATTCCAGCCCATATAGTCTTTTCAATTATGTTATTCTCAACTATTGTGTCTGAAACTTCTCCACTATCCCATGTAAATACACTTATCCCATAATCCATTTCACCAAGGATATGATTGTCCCTAACAAGAATGTTCTTTGTAGTTGTGCTAGATACTATTGTTATACCAGAACTTGCCCAATCTTCCGTGAGAGGTCCACCAGTAATTATGTTCCCTATTACTTGTGAATTCTGACCAGTTACCTGTATACCATTTCTCAGATATTTTTGAGTTACTACCTTATTATTTTTCACTATAGAAGTTGTTCCTGTTGCTGAACCCATGCCTTGAATAATTCCTCCGGGATTTGTTATTGTGTTAGAGAGGAGGGCTGTGAATCCGTCTACAGTTATAGTTCCTAAGTTACTATTGATCTTGATTACTATATCGCTTGTACCAGGGCCTACTATTGTAGAATCCCTACCTCCGACTGATTTGAGTGTTAGGTTTGAAACAGTAATATTAATGTTTTCATTATACGTTCCTGGATATACAAGTATAGTGTCGCCATTACCTGCAGCCCCTATTGCAGCATTGATCGTTGCATAAGTCTTTCCTGGTCCAACTTCAAGCGTAGCTGCGCTAACAGGATTAATTATCGCCAAAATAGATACTATTAATAAAACTCCTAAGACTATAGATTTAATTTTTTTCAATTTAATTCACCTCAGTTGTAATATAGTTGAATAGATTAGCATTTCCCTATATATAAAGATATGGAAAAAAAGTTAAATTATATGGAAAAAAATTTACATCCAATTTTTCCCTATTGGATGGTCTTCTAGACATATAAAGATACCAATGGAAAATCACAGTAATTTTTTTCCTTTTTCAGTTAGCTCAACTTTTTTGTTCCTTCCGTTTCTATGTACAATGACATATCTTTTAGATTCAAGGTATTTGATATTTTTCCTAACAGTTGGTCTTGTCATCCCCAGCTCCTTACCAATGCTTGAAAATGAAGGATTAGTTCCCACTTTGTTCTGATTCAAAAGATAATGGAGTATGTCAATCGTCTTATGGCCCACAGAATCATAAGTTTTTAGGAGGATCTGTTTTGTTTCCTTTTCTAAAAGCTTTAGCTGTTTTTGGTCTAAAGTATTTTTATCGATTGAAAGAATAATTATATTTTTTCCTAAGTAAGCAAGTTCCCTTAATCCACAAATAAATTTGTAGACTTCATTGAATCCGTTGTTTGAAATAAGAAAATCTATGCTGTCTAGAAATATAATGGTCCTGTTAGTCTGGGAAGATATAAACTCCTTTAATTTTATCAAATCTGTTGATACTGTTTTAGCCCCTCCTTGTTTAGAAATCCAGAAATAGTCACAATTTTGTTTTTCACAGTTGAAGGAATCCCTATCCTCCCTTGATATTATAAGCCCTCTATAACCTATATCAACTAACTCCTTGAATGCTTCAAAGGGGATTGATGTTGAAGGCTCATTTGAAAGATAAACGTGGCCCTCGTCTAGGTCATATTTTAATAACTGTTTCCTGAGGTCATCTTCTTTTTTCCTCTGCTCACTGATGTCCCTAGGTATGCATATGATAGACTTCACATCTTTGACCTTGATTCTGCTAAAACTAACATTTACAGGAAACACGTTGCCGCTGCCATTAATAAAATAAGTTTCAAATGATATGTTGTCCCCGCTAAAATCCCTAAAAAGTAAGTGCTTGAGTCTTTCTGTTTCAAGGGGGGATGCAAGATCAAATATATTCATATTGCTGAGAAGTTTCTCTTTTGGATATCCTAAAACTTTCGGCGTAGCCTTGTTAACATCTTCTATGAGGAAATCGTTGTTAAGAATAAGTATAGACTCATGGGCATTCTCAAACAACACTTTAAATTTAGTCTCAGAATATTGTATCTTCTCTTCGAGATTTTTCTTCTCAGTTATATCGATGCCAATGGAAAGAATTGCATTTAAGTTGCCTCTATCATCATAAATCGGCTTGTTTGACCAATATACCCAAACTCTTTCACCATTCTTTTTGAGATTCTCATTAATATGCGTTTCAAAATCTTTTGGATTTGAATGGATGTCATTTGCCAAATTCTTAAGGATTCGACCTGTCGACTCAACTTCAGGTGTGATTGTTTCATATGCATTCTTGCCAATTAACTCCCCTTTTCCATATCCAAAAAATGATGTGCCGTATTCGTTTATTGATAATATTTTACCTTTGTTATCAAACATTAAGATAATGCTGTTTGCTGATTCAACGATCTCTCTGTATTTAATCTCACTGCCCCTTAAATTTTCTTCCGTAATGATCCTTGAAATCACACCACCCATTTTCTGAGCCAGTATAATTAGGATATTTTTTGAGGCATCAGATATCTCATCCATAGAATGGCTTCCAAGGCTAAGGGCCCCTACAGGTTCGTTATGATAAAAAAATGGAATTAATGCAATTGACTTTATTTTTTCCTTATTTAACAGTAAATCAAGATTCTCATCATCCAAAACACTTGGGTAATCCCTATAGCTAACAAAAATAGGTTTGCCATTCTCAATATTCTTCGCATATTTTGAATCATTATCAAAATTGTACACTGCATCTACATATTCCTGAGTTAAATTTCTGTGAGTTTTAAGGACATATTCGTTAATACTATGATCAAAAATGTAAATACCGCCGCAATCAACATTTCCTAAGTTAAATGCTGTGTCTAACACCGCTTCAAGTGCCAGTTTAATATCAGAAGTTTTGGCTAATTTTGAATTTAGCTCTAACTGAGAAATTATCATTTTTTCTGCTTTTTTGACATCTGAGATATCTCTCATTACATGTATGACTTTATCCAACTTGTTATCTTTTAGGATGGGTGAGGAGCTAACTCTTACTGGAATCCTTTCTCCATTTTTTCTGGTAAACTCCATTTCATACTGGAATACCCCCATATCCCCATTTAATCTTCTTAGCTGAAACTCAGCCAATTTATTATAGTACTCGGGAGGCACCAACTGCAGAGGATTCATTTTTAATAGCGCTTCTCTAGAATACCCGCTTTCCTTTATACCAGTTTCATTAATATATGTTATTTTCCCTTCATTATCGTGGATAAATACCATATCTGTAGCATTTTCTATCGCAAGGGTATAATATTCTTTTACAAACTCAGAATTGATATCTATTTCTTCATTAGCAGATTTCATAAGGATTTTCACCAATAAATTTAAGAGTTATTATTGCGCCTTTAGGCTTGTTGTCTGAAACTTTTATCTCTCCACCATGTTTTTCCACTATCTTTTTTGCTAAGTATAGCCCAAGCCCTGAGCCTTTATTTGGTCCATAACTCACTCCTTCGTTAAATATCTTATCCTTTAATGTATCAGGGATACCTATTCCGTTATCTGCAAATGATATCTCACAATACTTCCCAATCTTCTTTAAGCTAATATCAATAAAGTCAGCATTTCCATGAATCTTCGCATTTCTAATAATATTATTAAATACTATAATCATTGATTCGTCTGCAAATATCTTGCAGTCATCCAAAAAATTAATATTCATTTCAGGGTAAAATTCTATGAGCTCTAACAGCTTAGATTTAATATCAAATAAGTTCATAGTATTTTTATCTAATTTTTCGTTTAAGGCCTTTTCAAACTCTCTTGAATTTTCTATTAATTTGACAGATTTTATAAGTGCCTTCATCACTTTTGCCTTAATGTCCTCATCTTTTGTTTCAATTAAATCGCAAAAGTTCAATGCAATCGTTAAATCATTTAAAATATCGTGCCTTAATATTTTATTTAATACTTCCAGTGTATCGTTTAAATTTTTTAGATCTTCCTCTATTTTTTTGCGTTGTGTTATATCCATTCCAAACTCCAATACTAATTTTTTACCGTCTGCATCGGTAAATGGGTAAATATGAATCTCACATATTTTATTGTCTTTTTGCATTCTTTCTTTAATTACTGGTTTATTAGTTTCAAATACAGATAAAACTTGACAATCTTCACATGGTGCATCGGCACCATAAAATACTTTGTAACATTTTTTTGATTCTAATTTATGGAATCTGTCTTTTAAAGCTTTATTTGCAAAAACAATATTACGATTAGTATCATAAATACATGTATACGCAGGAATTTTCTCTAATACTGAAAAAAGTCTTTTATTTTCAATTTGGAGTTTTTCTCTAAGATCTGTTTCTAAATTCAAATCCTTTATGGTCCCAGTATGCCCAAGAATATTCCCTTCAGTGTCCCTAAAAACTTGCATTTCAATGGTGCACTCAACCTGCTTGCCATCTTTTTTCTTTAGTATTGTACCAAAATTTTGTACATTCTCTTTGTCATACAATTCCTTCAATAAATTCTGCCAATCGGCAGTATTGAAGTAGATCTCATTTGCATCCATTCCCAAAAGGTCTTTTTTTTGGTACCCTAAAATACGTGATAAATCTTCGTTTGTATAAACAATGATGCCGTCTTTATTTATAGATATGTTGGGAAATATATATGCTAGATTAACGTAGGTGTTCGGTAGAAAAGTATTAAACTTGTTATTTTTCTTAACCGTTGTATCCTTGCCCCGGGGGTTTTCCATAAGATTACATCCGTATTATGGCTAGTTATGAATCAATTAGTAGCCGCTTTTCATATATATAAAGATATGGAAAAATATAGGGAAAATAGGGAAAATTAGGTTCATTATGATTTTCCAAAGTAATATTTAAAAGGAGTAATCTTTGTGTCTATTAAGAGACAATGACAAGAGAAACAGTAAAAATAGGAAAAAAAGAAGTTATTTTAATAGGCACCGTCCACATCTCAAAGGATAGTGTAGAAGAGGTGCGAAATGTAATTGAAAAAGAGAATCCCGATGTTGTGGGTGTTGAGCTTTGCGAAAGCCGATTCGATGCCTTGAAAAACGCTAAGAAATGGGAAGATACAAATATTTTAGATATTATTAAAGAGGGCAAGATATTCCTTTTTTTGATTAATCTGTTGCTCTCAAATTACCAGAAAAGGCTTGGAGACAAGTTTGGTGTTAAGCCTGGATCTGAATTTATAGAAGCAATTAGTATTGCAGAGAAAAAGAACATCGAAATTGCACTTATTGATAGAAACATTCAAACGACATTAAAAAGAGCTTGGAACAAAATGAAGCTCAAAGAAAAATTCAAACTCATGTTTGGAGTGTTTTTGGGGTTCTTTGAAGAAGAGGATGGAGAGGAAGATATCATTGAAAAGCTCCAAGACAAGGATATCGTAAACGAGCTATTAAATGATTTATCTAAAGAGATACCTTCAGTAAAAGAAACCCTAATTGATGAGAGAGACCAATACATAGCNCTAAAAATATTAGANAGTGATGCAGAGAAATTTGTGGCCGTCGTTGGAAGGGGCCATATGGATGGGGTAATTAAGGCNTTAAAAAAGCTTAGTAAAAAGAATTTGAAAAACGATATAAAAGGGCTCGANGTGATCCCTGAAAAGAAGAGCTACCTTAAATACATAGGGTATCTCATACCTATGCTATTCTTTGGNTTGGTCATATACGGTTTCTTTGACAGGGGCATTCATTTTACCTTAAACATCATGCTNATGTGGATCCTTGTGACAGGCACTACCGCTGCAATTGGTGCCGCAGTTGCATTTGCACACCCCGTATCAATCCTTGTAGCGTTCCTTGTAGCTCCAATCACTACACTTCACCCAACTCTTGCCTCAGGATGGTTTGCTGGATTGGCGGAACTTAAGTACAGGAAGCCAACGATGAAGGATTTTGAGGATCTAAATCATATAAACGGCTTTAGAGACCTTTGGGATAATAGAGTCACGAGGATTATCCTAGTTGTCGCATTTACAAATGTTGGGGGGACTATTGGAACGCTTTATGCACTCCCCTACATAATATCGCTTTTCAGGGGGGGATAGTATGAAAAAAATTCTTTTAGCACTAGTTGTTATATCAGGATTACTTTTCCAAGGCATATATGCAGAGGAAGAGTATATCAATGCATTGTGGGCCCACAATATGGGGGGAAATGTCTGGGAAATTCTTCATGGGGATTTCACAGGCGATGGAATCCCAGAGATCATTGTCGCATCTGGATGCTGTGGAAATCCTGGGTATGTCACTGTTTTTGATGTGTCAGGAAAAATTGTCTGGCAAGCTAAGATGCCTTATGAAGTCAGGGCTCTTGACATAGGGGATATTGACGGGGATGGGAAGCTTGATGCAGTTTGTGCTGCAACTGATTCAAAGATTTACTTCATCTCAAACAAGGGAGAAATTCTTAAAGTATTTTCCGATACCGGAGACGTCTTAAAAATAAAAATAGCCGATATTGACGGGGATGGAAAAAATGAAGTAATCACAGGCTCATCCCATATTAGGATCTTCAAGAACATGGAAGAAGTGAAGAGCTATAGCACATCAAACAGGATTATGGATCTAAATACCTATGATCTAAATGGAGACAAAAAATTGGAGATCATCACAGGCGGCCTTGGAAACTACGTTTACGTCTTTGATAGTGAATTAAATCTCTTATGGAAGAATCAAAGTAACTCAGTTGTATGGGGCACAATTCCGTTTAACTATCTTGGGAATACTTCAATACTTGTTTTAACTAAAGGTTATTATGTCCTAGATAAGGATGGAAACAAAGTCTATCAAAAGAATATGGACGAATACTTCATAGCTGGCCATGATACAGGCAATATGATTTTATTGGCGGATGGAAAAGGGAATGTGAACAGCTACGATTACTCTTTGAACAGTCTCTGGAACTACAAAGTGGAAAGGGAAGTAAAGGACATCTCATCTTATAGGGAAGGAAATGATGTTTTGATCCTCCTTGGATCAATGGATGAAAATTTCTACATGCTTAAGGGAAACGGCGAATTTATCGGCTCTGCGACGGCAGGCTCCTATGTATCTGCAGTTGATAGCTTCAATGTGAAAAATAAGAGGTATGTAGTCTTTGGCTCATTTGATGATAACGTCTATACTTATTATAGAGAAACAAAAAATGTCCCGTTCTATGGAGTAGGAACAGCTCTTGCAGCTTTATTATTCTACCTCTATAAGAGATTCAGTAACTCCTAAATCTCTCAACTACAAAGTCTTTTTCAAGCGCATTTATGAACGCCGCTGCTTTAGGGCCAGAATCCTTGCCAATCAAAACTTGGTATATGGCTCCAAAGAGTATTTTTGGCTCTATGGGAATTTTGGCTGTAATCTCATATATCTTATTGTGGAGCTCAACATCTGTTATATCACCCTCTTCCTGGAGAATATCAGATATCATCCTAAGCCCCTCTTTTTGTTCCCTCAAAAGCTCTACATCTGGTGGCNAATCCAACAGCTGAAACTTTATCATCTCAGGNGCNTAAAGCCTAACCCANTTTGCTGCAAGTTTTGCCCTTGTTTTTATNCTCTCAATATCCAAACTAGAAAGCTCATTTTTTATATGNCCTTCTTTTTGTAGGATCTTAATGATCCTATCGATATCGGAAGTTATCTGCACAAGGACTGACATGAATCTAAAGGATGGTTGTGCTGGTAGACTGTTATAACCCCANATNTTAGAAAATTCATAGAGCTTGTCATACTTATCCCTCTTATCTATCTCCTCATCACTGAAATANGTGGCCTCAACCCTATCAAACTCATCATAAGCATTTAGAAAATCAAGGTCTAAGGCAATCTTTAATTCCTTAGCCGGTTTAGTCTTCACAAACAAATACCTGAANACATCTGGCTCCATGACAGAGAGGATGTCTGATGGGAGGATAACATTCCCCTTGGAAGATGACATCTTGCCNGCTGCACCTTTTAAAGATACGAACTCATAAGTCACACCGATAATTGGGGGTTTATTGAATATCTCCTGTATGACCCTTTGTCCTGTATCAGCGCTGCCGCCTTGCGTGCCATGATCCTTCCCATAAGGNTCATAATCAACCCCCAACTCAGCCCACCTTGATGGCCAGTCAACCCTCCATTTTAGTTTTACGTAGTTTGCCTTCCTTATATCGACAGTTTCTTCAAAGCCGCATTTACATGAATAATCAAGAGCNTATTCTCCATCAAAAGATTTGATTTTAGTCAAATCCTTCCCGCAGCTAGGGCAATAAATAGAAACAGGATACCAGTTAGAATCCAGTTTCTCCCCNCCTCTTTGGCTGTTCAATATTTCAATTAGCTTCCCNCTCTTATCTAGGGATATCTTGATGTTATTCTTGTAGATGCCTTTTTTGTATAGGTCAGAGGCCCTTAAAAAATCAGGTTTCATCCCTGCTTCGGAAAGTGACACCTCAAAAGGCTCNATGAAATGATCGGCAAACGAACTATGGCAGCCTTCCGGATCAGGCACCTTATAGTCAGGAAGGCCAATGTAATCAGAATAGTTAGATGGAACATTTGATGGAACTTTCCTAAATCTATCATAATCNTCCCATATATGTATATGTCGGGAATTATGCCCCATGTCCTTTAATGCAAGCGCTACTAGGCTTGTGGTAATGGCCTCCCTAAAGTGGCCTATGTGACAGAATCCAGAGGGNGTAATCCCTGATTCACACACGTATTCTTTCTTCTCTCCTCTTTCAGCAATAATTCTTTCAGCAAAAGTCAGNGCCCAATGCATGTCTAACCTCTCCGTCTCACGTTTGAATCTTTATCTGATATCTCTTTTAAGACTTGCTCAAAGGATTCATCAAGCATAAGCCTTCTGTTAAGGTATACGCCGGTCCTACCTATCCTATCCCTTCTGTTTAGAACTTGGGACCGCTCCCTCACAATATCAATTGATACATTAAGGAGTTTTGACACTTGGGCTTCCCTCCCAGTTATATCCTCTTCAATATGCCCCTCTTCAGTTGGCCTAATCAATATGAGCCTCTTGTCCACGCCGGGCACCCTCTTATCCTCCTTCAAATCTTCAAACTCAATTGCCCCCCCAAAATAGTAAAATTCAATCTCCTTAACCTTTGACTCAGTTATGGGGAAAGTTATCGTTTCCCCGCTAAATAGGGTAATTGAGCCCTTGACAAGGTGCCAAGGGGTCGCCTGAATGATGTGCCGTTCCTTAATCCCGATATCATCAAACGCCATCTCTAAAAGGTAAGTTTCAGGTATGTGGTCTATAAAAAAGTCAATATCTGAGCCTTTGTGCACATCCCCTCTTGCAACAGAACCATAAAGAATTGGTTGAAACTCCGATATCCTTTCCATGACCGTAAGCGCCTTTGACCTTATCTTAGAAAGTAGCCGCCAGTTTTCATCGTTATAGACCACTTTCCTCCTGTGAAACGGGACAGTTTTCTCCTTCATTATAAAAAATTACAGTTAGAAATATAAATCATTATCTTAGGAATCTGGTATGAATCCACTTTATGTAGTGCTTATAAGCATAATTATGTTCTGGGTAGTCCTTTCAGAGGCTAATAAAAGGCATGACCTATCAAAGTACGGGGTCGATTTTCAAGGCATCATTCTTTTGTGGAGAACTAGGAAGTTTAACGATTTTATTGACAATGTTTCAAAGAAAGGCAAAAAGTTCTGGGCGGCCTATAGCATTGTAGGCATAGGTGCTGCAGTTTTAGGCATGATAACTGTCTTTTACTTTTTATTTTCTAATGCCATCAAAGTCTTAATTTCACCTGAACCAGCCCCAGGGGTGGGATTTGTGATACCAGGGGTCACCGTCCCATTTTGGTACAGCTTGATAGGGCTTATTGTAGTGCTGCTTGTTCATGAAGGCTCCCACGGTATAATAGCAAGGGCCAATAACATTAGCTTAAAGTCTGTGGGGCTTGCCCTATTTATCGCTATACCAGGCGCTTTTGTTGAGCCAGATGAGGAAGAGCTAAAGACGACATCGAGGCTCACAAGATTAAAGGTCTATGCCGCTGGATCCATGGGAAATTTTGTAACAGCATTGATTACATTCATACTTATAGTGGGTTTAATAAATCCCCTACTGACGCCCTCTGGCATCAAAATTGTTTCAATAGAAGGCTCATCAAGTGCTTTTGGAGTCTTGTCTGAGGGGAACATAATAAATGAAATAAACGGAATAAAAATTGAGACTTTGCAGAATTTTTATGACATCATGCAGAACACAAAACCGGGGGATCAATTAAACATAATTACCGACAAAGGCACATTTAGTGTCGCACTAAGCAATCACCCAAGGGAGCCTGGGAAAGGCTACATCGGTATTGTGACTTCACAAAACTATACCTCCAAGATTAGTATGAAAGTTCTGACACCCATCAGTGGGATGTTGTTCTGGATTTTCCTCTTGAACTTCAACATAGGTTTAATCAACCTCTTTCCACTCCCATTTTTGTTTGACGGGGGAAAGATATTCAAAGAGATAGTTGATACAAGGTTTAGTGAGGCAAATTCTAATGCAATTCAGAAGATATTTGCAGTAATTGGCATACTGCTTTTTGCATTAAATATCCTGCCTTCATTTTTATGATATTATGATAAAGGTAGTTTTTTTACGGGACAAGAAGAGTCTTGAAATAGAAGCAGATAATGTTTCTGAGGTATTCTCAAAGCTATCCATACTGAAAGAACAGTATGTCGCGATAAAAAATGGCAAGATAGTCTGTGAGGATGAATCCCTATCTAAAGGGGACACTTTGGAGTTATTCACAGTTGCTTCAGGTGGTTAATTGAAGTGCTCAAGGTGTAGAAAAGATGCAATCTATTTTCAAAGACAGTCAGGCCAGTATTACTGTGGGGACCATTTCAATACCCATTTTATTAAAAAATTCATGCGAGGGGTGCGAGAAGAGCAGCTAATAAAAAAGAATGAAAAGGTCGCTGTTGCTGTAAGCGGTGGGAAAGACAGTATCACTCTTGCATACCTATTAAAAAAGTTACAACTAAGGTACCCATTTCAGATGGAAGCCATTATTATTGACGAGGGGATATCTGGGTATAGGAATCTTACACTTGATGCTGCAAAGGCACAGCTTGAGAGGCTAGAGATAAGCTACCATATAGAATCGTTTAAAGATAATTTTGATAAGACCTTAGATATATTTGTGGAAAACAACAAGGAAAACGCTTGTTCTACATGTGGAGTTTTACGAAGGTATTTACTAAACAAGAAAGCAAGAGAGTTGTCCTGCACTAAGCTTGCCACAGGGCACAATCTTGACGATGAGGGCCAGTCTGTAATAATGAATCTCATGAGAGGGGACATCATAAGATTTTCAAGAGGGCAAAACTACTATAAAAAGATCAGCGACAAGTTTGTTGAAAGGATCAAACCGCTCAGATATTTTTTAGAAAAAGAAATAGTAATCTTTGCCTTGAATAATAAACTGATCTTTGACTCATCGGAGTGCCCCTATGCTGTTTACGCTATGAGAGGGGAAGTGGGGAAGTTTCTTGATAAAATGGAAGACTTGAGGCCAACTACTAAATACTCTCTTTTATCTGGATACGATAAAATCCTTCCAGCCTTAAACAAGTGCTTTATCCCTGAATCCATTGGGGCATGCAAGATATGCGGGGAACCTACAATGGATGGTGTCTGTATGGGGTGCAAAATTTTGGGAAAATAGATGATTCTCATCATTTTATATAGAAAAACCTTTTATAATACTATGAAAATCTAAAACTTGTGCCCTGGTAGCTTAGTGGTATAGTGCCTGCTTGGTAAGCAGGAGATCGCGGGTTCAATCCCCGCCCAGGGCTTCATAACTTAGTTGTAAAGCACTAGGCTATTTTTAATAAAAAAAATAAAAATATTGCAAATCAATCATTATGCTGTTTAAATACCTTTTCGTGCTACTATAAACTCCTAAAATTATTGATTGGATAACTTTACTAACTGATACAAAAGTCAACGTAATTTTTACTACGGATAATATCTAAAATAAAACACGAATATATAATTGATTCTATTCTTTTGCAGTTTCTAAACTGATCATGCCAATACTCTTTAGCATTAGGGATTTGTTGATAGTAAATATTTTGAACGGCAAGATCTCACTTTTCTTGACGAGGTGCCCTTCTTCCAGATCATCATCGTCAATGATAATGCTATCTTCAAAATTCCTGATCTTGCTTGTTATAGGTATGGCTATAAAGGTGTTGTGATTTAAATTATATATTTCATTAGAAACGATGACGCAAGGCCTCTTCATAAACTCATTTTTATCATCAAAAGGAAACAGGCCAAGCACTATTTCTCTTTGCCTAAATGTTGTCCCAGAGGCCATCTTCTTCATTGTCCCATATTTCTTTTAATTCAGGATCCATGACAAAGATATTGTTTGATCTTAACGCATCGATCATTATGCCCTCTAGCTTATTTATCCGCACTTCTAGCTTGTGCAGCTTTTTATCAAAAATCTCCTCAACTTGCAAGTCCTCACCCAGCCAACAATATAATGCATTTGTATATATAAAACTTTATGGATTTAATAGGATTATAGACAAATTATATTTTTTTTTATATGGCCCTAATTTTAGGGCCAGGTATATTATGCAAATCCTAGAGCAAAATAGTATTTAGTATTTTTAGGGCAAGGAGAATTCATACAGTTAAAAGGAAAATAAATTACTCCAAAATTGGCCCTAAAATTAGCTTGTATCCTTTATCTTTTATAGACTACACTTCTCTTGTTTATGGAGAATACAACTATGCTGTCTTTTTCAATTCTATATAAAATCCTGTAATCCCCCACTCGTATCCTGTATGAGCTCTGCTTCAAGCTTATGAGTTTTCTAGCATCAGGAGGGATAGAATCATTTTCGAGCCTCTCAAGTTTTTCTACAATGCGGCAGGCGGTATCCTTATCCAACTTTTCAAGAAATTTAAGTGCGTGCTTTTCTAATAGAATAGTACGGGACATTCATATCCCAAGCTGCTTTTTTGCATCCTTTAATGAAACAAGATTTTCCCCATCAAAACTTCTAATGTAAGCGTTGAACTCTTCCTCGCTCAAAGCATCTTCCCTTTCCATCATGTGCTGTTTGATATAAGCAAGGTCTTTTTCTATCGAGTTTAGTTTTTCGATTATTATTTTCTCTAGCTTACTTTCCATAATAATCAATTCATCGTCAAATTTAAATATTTAATCCTAGGCTTCTCTGCTGGCCCTAATTTTAAGACGATGTCCCCATTAAACAAATTGGCCCTATTTTTTAATGCGAAATGGTAATATTAAACGATACTTTAAGATTACCAACTTCTATTAAAGAAATATGCCTTTTCTTTTAATAGCAAGTGAGTCTATTAAAAAAATAAAGGATATTTTTAAATAGAATTAGCACGTATATTAATATATGGAAGCTGAAAATTATAAGAATGCCTTTGGCAAGGTAGTGCAAGTGGATGGTGTAAATGGGGATCAGTACAATGTTTTCATACCCAATCCACTTCCCCCAAATATAGAATTTGATGAGGAACTAGTCCTCATTTTGTCAAGGGCTGAAGAGAAACTAGGTAAACTATCAGGGGTATGCCTTACTCTTCCAAGCCCAAACCTCCTTATCATCCCTTATCTGAGAAAAGAGGCCATAATGAGCACCAGGATTGAGGGGACAAGGATCTCCATGCAGGAAGTCCTGCTCTCTGAAGCGAAAGAGAGGGAAGAGAAAACAAAGGACGCGCAGGAGGTAGTAAATTACATTAATACCGTTAACTACGCCCTGACTAAAATCGAAAAATCCCCCATCAATGTAGAACTCATAAAGGAGATGCATAAAGTTCTGATGGAGGGCGTTAGGGGGGATGAGAAGGCACCCGGGGAATTTAGGGAAGTCCAGAACTGGATTGGGTCTGAATTATCTAAGGTGTCAGACGCCAATTTTGTCCCTCCAAATCCTGAAGCTGTCCCTAAATTGATGGAAGATCTAATCGAGTACCTAAACACCGAGCATAATGTTCCAGTTCTTGTCAGGTGCGCATTGATGCACTATCAGTTTGAGACTATCCACCCCTTCTGTGACGGTAATGGCAGAATAGGGAGAAGCCTGATAACGGTCTACCTGTGCAAAAAAAAGAAGATAATAAAACCGCTGTTATACATAAGTGAGTTTTTTGAAAAGCACAGACTGGAATATAATGAGCTCTTGTTGAAAACCGGCCAAACGGGAAAATTTGAGGGCTGGATTAAGTTCTTCTTGAAGGCTGTTGAAGTCCAATCTGAGGACGCATCGGTAAGGGCACATAAACTTCTGTATCTAAGGGAATCGTATAGGAAGAGGGTACAGAGGGAAGCACAGTCCAGTGATATTCTAAACATAATAGACTACTTGTTTTCAAATCCGTTTATTACAGTCAAGAGAGCTCAACATATCCTAGACGTTACATACCCAACTGGTAAAAAGTATGTGGAAAAATTAGTTGAATATGAAATCCTAAAAGAAACGAATCGTCTGCAAAGAGAAAAAACATTTGTTGCTTATGAGATTTACGAAATAATAAAAGATATCTAATTTGAATAGATGTAAAATGAAATTTTACATGCCAATTTTCACGTTATATTCTCTCAATGGTATTCCTTATGCCAGTTCCAGAGCTTACGCATATGCTTGAATGGTATGAATAACTGCCATCCATGATGATTATCTGCGTAATCCTATCCAAAAAATATTAAAGCTCTCTTGCATTTTTGTAAGTTTTTAATGAACTCAATAAATTCTTAGACCTTAGTTGAGCTCCTTTATTAAATCGATATTTTATTCTTTTAGAGGCATACCGCATCTTTAGAAGAATTATGAATTTTCTGATGCTCACTACCCTCAGCTTTAATGCCAATTAAATGTAAGAAAATTATCAGATTAAGAAAAGAAAAAAATAAATAAAGTTATTCTTTGTTGCCAAGGCCAAACTTTTTCATGATCCAGTTCATTGGAAGTGAGTTGTTAGTTTCCCCACAAACAACATCGAGATAAATTATATAGACGTCGAGAAGTCCATAAATGTTGCCATCTCTATAGTCAAGCCAGACCACACGGTCACAATATATTTCTGGAAGTATAGCTTTGCCTGATTTTGTGATCTGGAATCTTTCCTTGGTCTTTAGATTGTAGCCAAAGATGTCAATATTTTCAGTATTTTCAAACTGTATCCCTCCAATCCATACAACAATATCACCGTATATTGCTGGAACTCCAGCATCATTTGATTCTGTTATCTGGAATCTTTCCTTGGTCTTTAGATTGTATCCCCATATGTCAGCTTTATTTTCATTATTATCGACTTTAGTCCAGACTACGATGTCGCCGTATATTGCTGGGTACATAGCATTGCCTGAGTCAGATACTTGGAATCTTTCCTGGGTATTTAGATTGTAGCCGTAGATGTTGAAGTTTCCGTTTATATTGTCAGACCAGACGACGATGTCGCCGTAAATTGCTGGATATGGAATAACGTTGCCTGAGTCTGATATCTGGAATTCTGTCTTTGTCTTCAGATTGCAGCCAAAGATGTTCGAGTTGCCGCCTCTATTGTCAGCCCATACCACAATATTGCCGTAAATTGCTGGAAATACAGCATTGCCTGAGTCAGATACTTGGAATCTTTCCTTGGTCTTTAGATTGTAGCCGTAGATACCATAGTTTCCGTTTATATTGTCAGACCAGACGACGATGTCGCCGTAAATTGCTGGAAACTTGGCATTGCCTGAGTCTGATATCTGGAATTCTGTCTTTGTCTTTAGATTGTAGCCCCAGATGTTCGAGTTGCCGCCGCCTCTATTGTCAGCCCATACCACAATATTGCCGTAAATTGCTGGAAAAGAAATAGCGCCTATTGCAGTAGTCTCTTTTGTTAACCTCTCTTCTTCAGAAATAACTTTAGTTCCTAAGACTCCCGAAAACGTGACAAAAGTGAGAATAACCATAATTAAAAATATTTTTAGAGATTTATTCATAATATCTCCCTGTCATAAAATAAATTTAATCTATTTAACTTTATGCATTTTGCTTGCAATTAATCCATATTTTATGGAAAAAATTGAATTTCTTGATTAAACATATGTAGATTCCAAAGTATTAGTAATTATTAGATTAAAATCGACCTGTTAAGTTTGGCGTTAATCTTTTTAAGACCAGAAAGAATAAAGCTTGATTTAAAAATAATAAGAAAATAATAGAAAAGAAAAAATAAATTTATTCCTTGTCTTTGTTCTTTTTTAGGATCTTTAGTATATTATCAATGGGAAGAACTCCTGATTGGGGATATCGTGGGGAGCCGGGGTAATTAAATAGTATTACAGTTCCATCGCCAGGATTTTGGTTTAGCATATATGTTAGGCCATCTGTTTGATTTTTTCCCTCAATGCCAATATAAGGAGTATATGTGTGTGTAGTCTTGTACAAGAAAATTATGTTATTTGATCCTTCATGAAGCTGTAATTGGACCGTATACCTCTCATTATTACAATCGCAACATTTGGGAACTTGGAAATACTCCACAACAAAAATTTTTCCTCCATTCTTTATTAGAGTCTCATAGTAAACGCCACTATCTGAACAACAAGGGTATATGTCTCTCCCAAAAAGCGATATTGGGTCAACATAACTGTCTGAAGTTGGAAAAGGAGAACTTGGATACCAAGTGTCAGGAGTAGCAAAGTTTATCCAGCCGTTTGTCATTATGTTAACTTTGTTGTAATTGTTACCATAATACCTAAAGTCAAATCCAAGAGGTATGCCCGTTTTGTATCCATCATCACACCCTCCAGTATCCCAAGATGTGATTTTAGTTCCAGTATCTTTTATTTCAATCCATGGATAATGATTTTTAAGAGAAGGATCATCATTTGAGTCTATAAATATGTAGCCAAAGTTGTCTGGGCCACCACTTTTTCCTAATACAGAAGCAATCCCAAAGTGCTTGCAACAAACAACAAGCTTATCAAAACAGCTATTATCTTTTTCATAATTAGTCACCACTATTGTTGTTATAATGCGGATGTTATTCTTTTTAAATGTTTCGCCTAACTTAATTTAGTCATTTACCCATATAAATGCCAGATTCTTTAAACAGAAGCTAAATTGTTAAACAATCATTTTATTGGAATAAATATTAT
>LNJB01000014.1 GCA_001587595.1 Candidatus Methanofastidiosum methylothiophilum | reverse complement strand
GAATTGGAACAGTGCAGCCCATACGCTTTCTAAAGAAGAACTATACTATTTTGGAGTCCCCGAACTTTCCAAACTAATAATCTCAATTGAGAAGGCCATCTCTTGCGCAGAAGATTACAGATTTTTGCTTTTATGTTTTGGAGAAGTAGATTCCTCAGACATAGTGGACAAAATAAAGAAAGACTTAATGGGATATCTCCAACGAGTCAAGGATGTGCATAGATTCAAGTCGAATGAAATCAAAAGAAAAGAAAATTTTCTCAAGGAAAAAATTGTTTAGAGGTGAGAATATGGGGAAAAATATTCCAGAACCAAAGTTGAGAGTTGTCTTATACTATCAAAAGAACAAGGAATGGTTGCAAGATCTTGCAAGGATAGGCGATCCCTATATCAGGGCCATGGCTCTTTCTGTTATTTCTGAGGCCGAAGAAATACTAAATCAGAGTTAAATCTATTTTTATTTTTTAATTTTTAGTTTTCTAGATTAATTATTTAAAATTTAGGGTAAAATAGTGCCCGCATTTGTATTATAAAAAAGTGCGGGGGATGGGATTCGAACCCACGAATACCTACGTAACAGGACCCTCAATCCTGCGCCTTTGGCCATGCTCGGCAACCCCCGCGCTTCTAAATATTTTCAACAAGATTATTTAAATCTTCCAATTTTTTAGACATCAAATCTAAAGCTTTAGAAACTAAGTCATTAATATTCATATTCAAATAAGATTCAACAAAAAATATAAACGCATCATTTTCATAAGATATTTTAATTACCTCTTGCTCACAAACTTCTTCGCACGCCCTACACATAGTGCATTCATAAATATTTTTAAATTTAATTTGGTCTTTTTCCTTGTAAAGAATATTTTTAGGGCACTTTGAAACACATTCATCACAAGCATCACATTTATCTAAATCAAAATCTATCTTAGGAACAAACTTATACCCTGCATTTGATACTTGCCATTTTGCATGATCTTCTGCCGTTCCAATTCTGGCCACTGCATCAAATTTTAATTCTTGTCCTTCGCCAAGTTTAGTGATTGGTATATCTTCAAAAATTGGGTATATATCTGAATCCCCAGAAACTAAATCCTTTGAATATACTGTACAAGGGCCAATTTTTTCAAGAGATAAAGTAACTGAACATTTTTCGCATCCTTCTCTGCACCCACACTCTTCAGGAGTAATGTAAATTTCAGATGCATTATTCAATGGAATTAAACCTACTCTATGTGCTATAATTTCATCAAAAACTGGAGAATTGTTTTTATAAAATTTTAAATAATCAACTGCTATTGAAGGCATTTCAGAAATGAATATACGCCTCAAAGCATTGACCAATGGTACAGAAATACCTCTAACTAAGAATCTTAACTCCTTCTCGTCTTTTTTGAAAATCTCTATCTCCATTATACTCTTCTACCTCTCTTGCCCCCTTTGGCTCTTGTACCATCATGAGGTATAGGTGTAGCGTCTTCTATCTTTCCGATTCTAAGTCCAGCCCTAGTAAGTGCTCTAATAGTTGCTTGAGCCCCCCTTCCAGGAGTCTTGGCTTTGTTTCCACCTGGAGCTCTAACTTTTATATGGACGGCTACAACACCTTTTTCTATGGCCTCTTCAGCTGCTTTCGCTGCTGCTTTCATTGCAGCATAAGGGGATGATTCGTCCTTTCCTGTCTTTACTATCATGCCACCTGATACCCTACTTATTGTTTCAGCACCAGTTAGATCGGTTATATGGATTAAAGTATTATTATATGATGCATATATGTGGGCTACCCCCCATCTTCCACCTTCTTTTGGCATTAATTACCCTCCTCAACTATTGTTTTTTTAGGAACTTCTGGGTGACTTGGATCATTCAAGGTTGACCTAGCGGAATATCCGATTGAATTCTCCATTACTTTAGGAACTAGATAGCTTGGAATTGAAACTTTAGCACCATTAAGAAGAATATGTTTATGAACAATGAATTGTCTTGCTTGTTTAGGTGTTTTTGCTAAGCCTTTCCTTAATACAAGTGATTGTAATCTCCTATCTAAAATGTCTTCTAAAGATAATGTCAATACATCTTCCAATGTAGACTCATCTTTTAGTATCCCATATTTTTGAAGCATTGCTATAAGATCTTTAGTTTGTCTCATTGAAGCTTCGTCGTGACTTGCCAATAACTCTCTTGCCTGTCCTCTTACATTTCTAAGAAAGCTTAAAGCTTTCCAGATTTCTTTTTTGTTCGCCAATCCATATTTTTTCATTAAAACATTTTCGGAATCAATTCTATCTTTTTTCCATGGATGCGATGGTTTATCGTATTTACGCCTAGTTTTTCTTGGATCTCCCACTCAAATCACCTTGCAGCCTTTTTCCTCTGAACACCTAACGATGTTCCTTTTCTAAATGAGGATTTTGTTCTTTGTCCCCTTACAGGAAGCCCAAGCTGGTGCCTAATACCTTTATAGCTCTTTATCTTCTTCATCCTGTTTAGGTCTTCCCTTAATGACATTAACAATTTTGGCCCTATTACGTGCAAATTCTCTCCTGTTTCATAGTCTTTTCTTCTATTAACAAGCCATATTGGTATGCCATATTTTATTGGATCCTCAATGATTGTCTCAATTAGCTTTAATTTTTCTGGAGGGATATTTCCTACTTTTGTTTTTGAAGATATACCCGCCACTTGGGCTACGGCCCTAGCCATAATTGGTCCGATGCCCCTTATATTTAGTATTCCGACTTCAAAGATGTCGTTTCCCATTATGTTTGTACCTAGTACACGAACAATACCTTTTACTTCTTCATCCATATAATCACCATAGCGCCGGGGATGGGATTTGAACCCATGCACTCCAATGGAGAACGGGCTTTCCAGGCCCGCGCCGTCCCAAGCTCAGCAACCCCGGCTATGAAGCAAATATAATATAATATCCATATTTTTTCTTTATATTCACCTTTTCAAAGCTTTTTTCTAGTCTTTCTTTTATAATATTTACTCCTTTTCGTATTACAAGTTGTAGATTTCCACCTTCATATAAATGTTTTGGTGCTTCATCTATCATAAGTCCAACTGTGTCCATCCCTGAAGATATGGGTGGATTTGTCAATATGCTATTAAATCTGTCAAGCTCATCATAAAGATTTCCTTGACTTACTGATGCGTTTTTGATATTATTGAGCTTTATATTTCTTTTTGTCAGATATACTGCCCTTTTATTGATATCTCTCATATGTACCTCTGAAACAAAAGATGATGCAACAATTCCTATTACTCCATACCCACAACCGATATCAAGTACCTTGTGGCCTTTATCCAATTGCATTAGTTCACATAATGCTAAAGATCCTTTGTCTACTTTCTGTGAGGAGAACACTCCAGGAGCAATGTCAAATTGGTACATTTTTCCCAAAATCATCCCCGAAACTCTTCTTAGTTTTAGAGGAGTTAAGACCTCTTCAGAGTAATAATGAGACATTAATTCCACATCCTAGGGTAAACGCCTGTTTCCATTAAAACAGAAAAAGGCTTTGCGACAATATCCGTCTCTTTTTGGAATATCTCTTCTGAACTCATCTTGGCTTCAGAAATTGAAACTGCTTCATTTTTAAGGGTCATTATAGCTACTGTGTCGCCTTTTGATATTCCATTTTGTAGTTTAGATACTCCTGGAGCAGTAAGCATGGAACCTTGGCATAGAGCTTCAACTGCAGTGTCCTTAATCCATATTTTCTTCAATGGATCGAGAACTATTTCATAAGGAAAGATATATTTTTTTAAAATATTTTCATCATTCTCTTCAATAGAGAAAATTTTCGCATCAAGAAGATCTTGGAGCATTATTGTAGAATCTTCTCCAAAAACTCCAGTTTTTGTTCTTCTCAATTCTTTCATGCTAGCTCCACACCCCAAGGATAATCCAATATCATAGCAAAGTTTTCTTATGTAGGTCCCAGCATCACATCCCACTTTCATAAGCACATCTTTTTCTTCTATGTCAATGGGTGTTATGTAATGTATTTTCCTAGTTCTAACTCGTCTTTTGACAGCACTTTTGACGGGTGGTTTTTGATATAACGTTCCCTCGTATTCTTTTAAAACTCTCATAAGATCATATTTTGGTATATCTTTTTGGAGATGGAGCGTACATACATATTCTTTATGTGAGGTCATTAGTAGTTTTACAAGTTTTGTTGCCTTACCCAAAGTTACAGGTAGTACTCCTGAAACGTTAGGATCAAGCGTTCCTGAGTGTCCTGCTTTTGATATACCAAGGATTTTTTTTACCCAAGAAGTTACCTCATGAGAAGTAGGTCCTCTAGGCTTATCTATATTGACGATACCTTTCTGTAAAAGTTCATTTAAACTTCGCTCTTCAGGTCTTTTTCCATATCTTGAACTTGTCTTGTCCTTTGATTTAAATAATACCTCTCCATTGGAGCCCTTCAACTGTACCCCTCTATCTTGGCCTTTAAAATAGCCTCCTTCAGGGTAGCGTCAGATGCACCTTTTTCGACATTGATTTTAGCATCCCAAGGCTCAAGATGTTTAATATTACATCTTCTTCTTTTAACACCAGTTAATTCTTTTGGTCCTGAAACAACAACAAAGTTTTTGTTTACAACTTCTACAATAACGCAGTTTTTATCTGCTTCTCTTCCTAAAAGTTTTGTACAAACTCTTCCTACTTCTATTGCCATTATGTCACCCTCCAATTTATACCCGGTCGCCCTTTGGTACCGGTGATATGTTATTTATGGCTGCAATTATGATCTGACTTACCCCCTCGGCACTTAACCTAAGTGAGTTAATCACAAGATCATATGAAGCCAGATTAGATATATCCACATTATAAATCTTTTGATATCTATTTTTTTCGCTATTTTCTCTTAATTCTGTATTCTTATAGGCCTCTGTGTAATTGAGATTTTCTCTTAGAAATATTCTCCTAACTCTTTCATCAATTGGGGCTGTTAACCAAACACTTAGATCTGGATTAATCATAAATCTTGCCATTCTTCCTTCAAGAATTATGTTATCATTAGCCCCTAATTCTTTCTGTCTTCGGTCAACTTCCATATCAATAGAGAAATCTTTCTCAGCTAATTTAGAAAAGTCCTCTAAAGACATATTTTTTTCTTTTGCAAGATTTCTAAAAATATCTCCAGTATACACGTGTGTGTATTGAAGTTTTTTTGAAACAATTTTAGCTACGGTTGTCGTCCCACTACCTGGAGGACCACCTATAGTAACACGCATCAGATTTGTCCTCTTACGTCCTTTTTAATTAAGTCGCTTGTGCATGAAGGACATAGCACCCCTCCGAATTTTCTTTCGGGCCTCTTTTTAGTTTTAGGCAGCCTTTTTACTTCGTAGGGCCTCAAACCACGTGGCACACCACCTAAGATGGCTCCACATTCGGCACAATGAGGAGTACCTGTTCTTTTTTCTCTGTAATGTGTAACTACATTTCCAGAAGGGGTACTAATTTTTTTTCTTTTTAAAGATCTTGATCTATACATTGGTCTCGGCATAATTTCTCACCTCTAAGCCATTCCCATTATCTTCCTAAGGATATTTGATACAACTGAACTTGAAAATATATACCACCCAAGCCATCCTAACCAGTCGCCTGTTTGTAATCCTGGTGGGCTCCCTTTGTGAAACAACTGCACTAACATAGTATCAAAGGGTAGTTTAACAACTACAGGGTCCACTATATCTGCAGCAGGAGATTGTCTAAGCCATGAAAAGAATATAAGTATGGGGATCATAGTTATATATAATGGTTTCATTGACATTGTCATTAGTTTACTCTGCATTTCATCTATCCTGCCTTTCTTTTTTTGGAGTTTTTTAATTTTGTTTTTATCATTTGACTTTTGTGCGGCAAGCATTTCTTTTTGAAAAGCTGTTGTCTCTTCTCTCATAGATTTTAATTCCTTTTGATCTACAAGAAGATATTGGACTACCGTTAAAGTAGTTCCTATTACTATAGCTACCCCTAAGATAGCATACATCGAACCAAATTCAAACAGCCATCCAAACGATATGTCCAGTGCTTTATATATGGGATTTACTAGCGTATCATAAAAACTCATTATTTAACACCTAACCTAAAAATTGTCTCAATCCGGGCATCATTTCCCCCATTTGCTCCTTTGCTAGTTCCTCGTACATTCTATATACAATACCTACTGTTAAAAGTATTCCTGTACCTGTACCCAAGGCTCCGGTAAAATCAGCAAATGCAGCAAGAAGCCCAACAAAGACACCTCCCATTAAAGTTATTGGGGGGATATATCGATCTAAAACTTTTTCTAAAATTCTGATATCTCTTCTAAAACCTGGTATTTGCATTCCTGAACCTTGTAATTTTTTAGCTACTTCGTTTGGACCCATTCCTGTTAGATCTATCCAAAGGATGGCAAACATAGCACATAATGCTATAAATACGACTAAGTAGATTATTGCTCTTAATGGTTCATTGAGTAAAACATCAATATTACGGGGTGGGGTTAGATAATAAATCAATCCACTCTTTGCGCCACCATATTCATTAAATGTACCAAGCCAATTGATTCCTCTACTAGTTAAAATTCTAGCAACAAGTTGGACATTTGCAAATAATGCTGCTGCAAGAATAACGGGAATATTTGAAGCATACAAAAATTTAATAGGGTATCTACCTCTAGCCCCTCTAAATTTTCCGTAAGATAAAGGTATCTCTAATCTCATTCCTTCTGCATACACTACAATTAAAAATACTAGTATTGTAAAGAACACTTGAGTTATGTCAGGAAGTATTCCACCTCTAACCCAGACTGGTTGTCCATCGATAAATGATTTTACAAAAGAGGGTATAGCTCCAATAAACTCATCGGGATTAATTGGTGATTTAGCAAAACTGAATGCTTCCCATAATATTTTTTGAGAAACATTTGCAGCAATAAATAATGATATGCCAGACCCAAATCCCCATTTTGTAACAACTTCATCCATCATTAATACTAAAAGTCCACCTATGGCAAGTTGTAAAATCATAAATCCTACTAAAAAAGAATTGTCTGGTCTTCCAAATGCACCGCCCACTATCCATATCGCAGCTTCAAAGAAACATAAAAAAATTGCTAATATTTTCTGAGTTCCTTGAAATGATGCTTTTCCTCTAGAAGTAGAGAGATCAAATTTAATTATGTCAGAACCGGCAAGTAACTGCATTATAATCCCTGCAGTAACAACGGGCCCTATACCTAAAGTTAATATTGAACCATTTTCACCAGCCATAATTGCTCTAAGCCCAGCAAAATAATCAGTCTGACTCCCAGTGATCCCATAGACTGGTAATTCAGATAGTATGAAGTAGATCAGTAACATCATTGCACTCCAAATGATCCTTTTCTTTAGATTAATACGCTTCTTAGGCAAAGTAACTTCGGGTAAAAATCTAAAAATGTTTTGCTGAAATCCTTCAATAGCTGAATTCATCAATTGTCACCTACAATAACTGCTTCTCCCCCGGCCAATAAGATTTTTTCTTCGGCTTTCTTAGAGAATTCATTTGCAGTTATAATATAACTTCCTTTTACATTACCTTTTCCACATACTTTATTAATACCTAATTTTGATATATCAACGAATATTTTTCCTTCTTTCTTTTTAGCAATCTTTTTTTCAATTAAAGAATTAATTTGTTCTTCAATTGCTCCGACATTAATAAAGGAAGAATCTTTTCTCAGGTAAGAATCTCTAGAAAATCCATAAGATCCAATGTGATCGGGCATTGTAACAATTGTTCTTGTCCATTTTGTCTTCTTTTTCTTACCACTTCCGGCAAGCCCTCTTCCGCCTCTATGGCCAGCCCCTCTCCTCTTCTTAGAGCAGCCACCGCCACATGTTCTTGATCCTCTCATTTTTGTACTCTTCTTTTTTACTCTGATCATCTTAAAACACCTAAATCATTTTTTGGATAAGGCCGTTGATTTCATTATATCTTGGGCCTAAGGTTCCGCCTAAAGTATATGGCTTCTTTGTAGCTTCGTATCCTTTATGGGGGGGATGGAGTCTAAATACTTTTTTAATATTTATATCGGAAAGCTCACTCTTAAACTCTAAGAAATCTTTGCAAAAAGATTCAAGATCTTTTCCAGTTTTTTCCTTGATGTATTCCTCTGTAATCCTAACATTCCCTTCAAGCCTTCCCCATTTGATAATAAGTTTAGACAAAGTATTGGAATCAATCGGCCCGTATGTAACATAATCTTTAACTTTTTGTAACATCCCTACAAAAGAATCCCTATCATCTATTATTACGCAATGATTAGTTTTAGTCAAATTAAGCATTTTTAGGGTTTCTTGGACGTCTTTTTTTACATCCACTCTTCCTCTTACTCTTACAACGGCTATTCTATTCATAATCTCACCTAATTAGTATTTCCTGTGACAATACCTATGGCCTCAATATCTCGCTCTTGGAAACTCATTGTGTTTGTTTGATAAAGTGCATCTATGACTGCATTTGCAAAATTAACTGTTGTTTGTGTTTGGCCATCTGCTTTTGACCATGCATCCTTTATTCCTGCTAGAGCTAAGATTTTCTTCCCTACTCCTCCTACTGCAAGACCCAATCCATTTGGAGCAGGCATTAAAGTCACAGTAACACTACTAGCTTTTCCAGTGACCTTAAATGGAACTGTGTGAGCTGTACCACATTTACATTCCCAACTTCCGCAGCCTCTTTTAACTTGGATTATATTTAGTTTAGCATTATTGATAGCTTTTCTAATTGCAGGGCCAACTTCTTTTGCTTTGGCCTTACCAATTCCCACATAACCATTTCTATTACCAATAACAACCATTACTGAAAATCTAACTTTTCTTCCAGAGTCGGTCATTCTCTGAACCATGTTGATGTTTAAGACTTCCTGATTGTTTTGATCTGTTACTTCAGGAAGTAACACATCTATTATCTCAGGTTCCATTATTCTTAGATCTTTGTTTAATATCTGAGAAATATCAGTAATTTCTCCATTGGCTACCATTTTACCAAGTTTTGTCTTAGGGATCCATCTATTTCCCATAGATTTCTTTTCTTCTTCGAGTCTTTTCTTTTCAGCAATAGACAATTTCTTGATTACTTCTTCTTCAGAAACTGTATCCTTAATGATGTCATCTTCAGTAACTTCATCTTCCAGGGGGATTTCTTCCGATGTTTCTTCAGGAAGGTCTTCAACTATCTCTTTTGGTTCATCAACCATCTCTGCATCATTGGTATCTTCTAAGGATTCTTTCTTAACTTCTTCAACTGGTTCTTCAATGATTTCTTTTTTCTTTCTTGGCATTATACCCACCTCATAGTTTATCTATTTTTGATTTAATCTCTTCAAACATCCCTGGCATTTTTGAAGGATCAGTCTTATTTTTTACATAATTTGAAAATATCTTTTCTTTCAAGGTTCCATCAAGACCGACATAATAGGAGGAAATGACTTCACCCTTTACTCTCTCTTCAGTTGGGAAAATACTCTCATCTACGTTAATGTTGCATCCTGCATCTACAAACCCTTTCAATGCTGCATAGCTCCTTCCGCCTTTTATAGACCTTTGGAGACCAATATCTAATATAAATTCATCGGCAATTTTTTTAGCCCTTTTCCCACAAAGGTATCCTGTAAGATATGCAGATGGGGTATTACCACAGTGAAAATTCCAACCCAGATCCCTCAATTCTCTAGAAAATGCAGTTGTAATTGTTTTATCTCCTTCATAATTTGAGCTAACAATTTGAACAATTATATTATTTAATGATTTTCTTATAACGACCCTATTCTTTCCAGATTTAACTAAAGCTAATCTCCTTCTGTAGTTAGTATTGCCATCTCTTCTCCTCTTGAAAGGTACCCTCGATCTTGGTCCAGTTGACATTGTTTCACCTCTTCCTCTTCTCTGACATAAGGCCACGTTCTTTTATGTAAGTATTCATATAAGATACACTTCTGAAAGCTCCACCTTTAGCCATCCTATAAAGTTTTCTGTAGGACATCTTATCAATGTTTTTGGATTCTCTCAAATCATTCAAAGCTCTTCTCAGCGGTCTAATAGTATTAATCCATCTTCTTTTCCTTGGGTATCTAGCTGTAGATTTTCCTTTCCTTGATCCAAATCCACTCATTCTGCCTTTTTTTCTTTTTTCATGCCTTTCTCTAGCTCTGTGTCTTGATATCCCAACTTCTGGCTTCTTTTTTATTTTGCCATTATGGATCAATTTTCGTACATCATCTCTGGTGATTGCCATAGATACTTCTGATGCGCTGTTACCGTCAATCCAAACTCTACCTTCCCCACATTTTAATAGTTGTGCTGCAAGTCTTTTCTGAACACTTAAATCCATATAATCAATCCTCCACCGATAAGCCTGCATCTTCTGCCTTTCTGACTATCTCAGACCTTATTTCGCTATCAAGGCTAAGAGGAACCACCAATTTTTTGATGTAATTCTTAATAGGTTCTATGGCTTCAAATTCTTCAACTGAATTGACTTTTACATATGCCAATGCAGGATTTGCAATTTTAAGATTAGATTGGACTGCTCTTTTGACGATTTCAATCTTCTTTTTATTTCCAACTGAAGCATTAATTCTAAGAATGACATTTTCCAGATTATCAATCTGTCCGGGTGTCGAAATCATAACTTCTTTTAATCCAGATGCATGAGTGCCTCTAACCTCTTTTGGTCCACGGTATCCAACAGAAACTAAAGGTTGTTTTCCACTTCTTTTGATCCTCATCTTATTATCTTTACCCCTAGGTTTTCTCCATTTAGGGTCGTTTTTAAAGGAAATATGCTTCCATGTTTCTGTCCTTAGAAACTTTGGCCTCTTGCTATTAAGTTTTTTCCTCATTCTTAATAATCTTAAACTCATTTCTCTCACCTATATTGGAACCCCATCCCTTTCAAATAAATAAATGCCATCTTGAAAAACTCTTGGGTCTCTCTTTTTTACTCTAGTGGCAATTTCTATATTAGCTGCAGTTTGGCCAACCTCTTCTAGGTTAATGCCATTTATAGTAACAAATTCACCGGAAACTTTTACAGTTACATTGCCAAAAAGATTTACTTTTCTAGGACTCTTTTCTCCAAGGAAATTAGAAATTATAAGCTGTTTGCCATCTAATTTAACGTTCATTGGAAAATGTGCATAAATAATTTTCATTTTATACTCAAATCCCTCTGAAACACCTTTTATCATATTTTTTAGATGTGAACTGATAGTACCAATCATAGCTTTTTCTTTTTTGTATGCGTGAGGCATTGATACCCTAATAATTTTATCTTCATCTATTTTTTCCATTATAAGATTTTTTAGGTGAAAATCTCTTTCCAATTTACCTTTTGGACCTTCTACACTAACTCTGGCCCCTTCTATTGTAACGTTTACAGATTCTGGAATATCTATTAACCACTCGACATGCTGTACCATAAGAATCACCTAGTAGACATAAGCTAAAAGAATGCCTCCAATATTTTGTTCTTTAGCCTTTTTATGGGACATGACACCATTTGGAGTTGTCATTATCAATATTCCAAATTCTTTTGCTGGGAGGTACCTCATTTCCCAATCTTCAATTTCATATTTCTTAACAGGAGTTGTTGGTTTTATAACTCCACACTTGTTTATAGCACCCAATAATTCAAGTTTAAAAAGGCCGTTTTTACCATCATCTATAAATTCAAATGCCCCTATGTAACCCCATTTCTGCATGATTCTTAGGATATTGCCCATAAGCTTTGATGCAGGGATAATACACTCGGGCTTTCTAGCATTTTCATAATTATAAATATTTGAAAGTGCATCGGCCAAAGGATCTAGTTTCATCTTTAATCACCTAATGATATTTTTTGAAGCCAATTTTTGAAGCAACTTCTCTAAAGCAACGTCTGCAGACCATAAGATTGTATCTACGAATAATTGCACGGTGTGTACCACAACGTCTGCAAGTTCTCGAGCCAATCCCAAATTTTTTATTCATATAATATTCACCCCAAACTCTTGTTTAGCAAATATAATCCCTTCTTCTTTAGTCAACTGATGTCTTCTGGGGATGTGGCTCTTTTTAATTCTTCTCTCCTTAACTCTATATCCTCTTTTTTGAAGATTAACACAGACGTCCATCCCAAATATTCCAACATCTGGGTCATATTGAACGTCAGGAAGATCAATATGCTCTTTTATACCAAAAGAGAAATTACCCTGAGTATCAAAGCTTCTTTCTTTTATATTAAATTCAACAGCTTCTAAAGTCCTCATAAGAAATTTAATTGCCTTTTCTCTCCTAAGGGTAACAGAAACTGCAATAGGCTCACTTTTCCTAATTGCAAAATCTTTATTCGTTTGTCTAGCATTATTTTTAATTGGTGCTTGACCGGTAAGAAATTCAAGAAGTGCCCTAGCTTTTTCTAGTTTTTCTCCGGACTCTCCTACCCCTATATTAACAGTAACTTTAGAGAGGTATGGTTTCCTCATAGGGTTTTCCCATTTTTTCTGTATTTCTTCCATCTTTACCAGCCTCATTCTAGTTTGATTATTGGGGAATCTTTTCCAACGACAAGCACATAGTCTTTCAATGTCTGGAATTTATCGTTTCCAGATTCCAATAAGACCGCATCCTTGTATATGCCAAATCCAGTAATCTTTGAAATTTTACCTATCTTTGAAACGTTTTTACCTTTAATGACTAGTCCCATATATCCTTCTTTAAATTCAAGCGAATCTACAACTTTCATCTCTGGAACTTTCATAACTAATGTTGAAGATGTTGAGTAACCTTCTTTAGACAATACATTTGATCCGTCATGAAGATTCAATTGGAGCACATTCCCTTTCACCATCGTCTTATTAATTAATTTAAAGAGTTTAGTATTCTTTTCAGACTCATCTATCTTAAGAAGAGTTATGGATCCTTTTTTATCGAATAATACTCGGAAATATTCCTTTGTTTTAGGAATTTCAATGACATCCATAATTCCAACAGGAAAACTGGAATCTTTTATTACTCTACCATTTACAAGAACATCCCCGTTATGTAAAATGTAGTTTACTTCTCTCCTATTTGTGGCATTTTTAAGATAATCTCTCAGTAATATCGTAATTGGAATAGACATTTCCTTAGAATGAGGGCCAGGAATAGGTTTTATGGTCCATTCTTTGACTTTTCTCTCAATTCTCCAATTTTTTGGAGCAAATAATCTTTTTAATGATCTTCTCTGTCCTTTTCTCCCCACTTTACCACCTTACTCTCCTTTTCTCTCAATAGCTTTATCTCTCATTTCATCTTTTCTATTAATATCAATGATCTCTATATTTGATGGATGTATAGGGTACTCAATTCTAGTTCCATCAGCTTTCTCTACGACTGCGCCGTCGACATACACCTGGATTGCTTTGAGGTCAACTTTTGTGATTTCCCCCTCGTAATCTTTAAAATCTCCCCTCATTATCCTTACTTTGTCGCCTTTTCTTAATGGCAAGGATCTTGCATTTATCTTGCCTCTGAGGCTCGCGGCTAAATGAGCGGACATTAAGCTGTGTTTTTTATGAAATGGTGCACTAAAGTGCCTTTTTCTCTGCTTTGATGGTTTTCCTGAGTATTTTTTCATCATTCTTATCTCCCTCTATACAATGATACTTGCAACATTGGCAATTCTAACCCATTTTTCAACTGCTTCTTTTGCAACTGGCCCTCTAACTTCAGAGCCTTTTGGAACGCCGTCTTCACCAGTAATGACGGCTGCATTATCTTCAAATTTAATTCTAGTACCATCTATCCTCTTGTATTCTTTTCTTTGTCTAACTATAACTGCAGGCAATACTTTCTTTTTGATGTCAGGCCTGCCTTTCTTAACAGATACCATTACCATGTCACCAATGCCTGCTTTAGGATATCTCCTAGACGTACCCTTATAGTTGATTACTGCAACGATTTCAAGTTCTTTTGCACCAGTATTATCGGCACAAACTAACTTTGTTTTTGTAGTGTGAAATCTTCCAGGCCTTACAGTTGATCTACCACGAGTTGCTCCCGCACCTTTTGCCATCAGATCACCTCAACTACAACAAACTTTTTTGTTTTACTTAATGGCCTGCATTCCATTATTTTCACACTATCCCCTGTTTTAGCAGTTATACAGTCGGGAATATGTGCTGAAACTTTAGTGCTCCTCTTTTCAAATCTTTCATATTTGTCAAGTTTTGCCATATATTCCTTCTTAACAACGACAGTACTGTTCATCTTATCGCTAACAATTTTCCCTTCCATTAATTTGCCTCTGACAGGTAAAGTTCCGTGAAATGGACATTTTTCATTATTACAACTTTTTTTAGGTTCTTTTACTTCGATGCCTATCATCACATCACATCCTCTTGATCCTTTCTTCTTCCTTTCCTATGAGTGAATTACAATCAATTTTTTTATTGTTAATCATCAAGATTACATTTTTTTTTACTAATACTTTAACTCCTTTTTCTGTTCTTAATTTTATCGTATTTTTTGTATCCTCAATGATTATCCCTTTAAGACCAACTTCATACCTATTTGAGCTTTGGATTACTTCAACCAATTTTCCAAGGAGTATTATGTGATTCATGAAACTACAATCATATTTTTACTAAATCCAAGGTCAATTAATATTTTTTTAACCTTATTTTTATGATCTCCTTGAAGTTCAATCTTTCCGTCTTTTGATGTTCCGCCACATGCGCATTTTGTCTTTAGAGTCGTACATAAATCTTTGATGTCGATATTTGATGAATCTATTCCTTCAACGACCGTCATAAGTTTTCCAAATCTTCTTTTTTCAGTGAAAATGCGTATTTGTTGTTCTTCCCTTGCAATTTCTTCGCATACACAAAGATCTTTGGGAAGTCCACAAACTGCACAAATATCACTCATTTTGTTTCTCCTTTTCAATCTTTATAGTTTTTAATCTTGCTATAGTTCTCCTAAGCTCCCTTATTCTCCCTGGATTTTCAGGTGCGCTACCTGTAGCAAGTAATGACCTTTCTTTTGATAACTCACTTTTGAGTTCATCAATATTATTTTCAATTTCTTCAATTGAAAGGTCCCGTATATCATCTGCTCTATATATTGCCATTACTATTCCTCTATGACTTAAACTTAATTTCGTCGGGCAATGATACGTCTTGAGGCATTATTTTAATTACTACCCCTATAATACCTAATTTCTTCTTAGCAGGCGAATACCCAACTCTAACATGCTCAATTGCAGGATCCCCACATTTCTTAAGGTATCCTTCTGCAAATCTCATTGAACGAGCCCTTTCTCCGCTAAGTTTTCCTGAAATTTTAATTTCAGCGCCCTTTGCCCCAGACCTCATTATTCTCCTAAGATAATTGTAAGCTGCTCTCCTGTAGTGTTCTCCTCTCTCAATTGCACTAGCAAGTTGAAATGCCATTACATCGGCATTGAGATCTGGATTTTCAATTTGCTGTACCTCAATTTGAGGATTTTCAAGATTAAAAGGAGGCTTTTCAAGTTGTTCTGTTAAATCTTTAATGGCCCTTCCTCTTTTTCCTATAACAATTCCTGGTTTTTGGACAAAAACAATGACTCTTGTTCCAAGAGGATTTCTTTTTATGTCCATACCTGCATAGCCAGCTCTCTTAAGTGAATCTCCAAGAAATTCATCAATCGTCAAATTGGAAACGCTTTCTTCTATAAACTTTCTCTCAATGGCCATTATCTCTCCTCCACAATTATCTCAACGTTAGTAAGCTCTTTATTAAATGGTGATGCTCTTCCAAAAGCTCTTGGCATAAATCCTGGTATTACTCTGCCCCTATAGGCGGATGCGTGAACTATTCTTAGTTTTGAGGTGTTCAACCCCTTATATTCAGCATTTGATTCTGCTTCTTTGAGAAGTTTAAGTAACATTTTCGATGCTTTTACAGGATATCTTCCTGCAAACCATTTTGAAAGTCCTTTCTTGTGGCCAACTTTTTTATAATACCTCATGAAAGGTATTGGAGTCTCTAATTTCATTGTGCTTTCCAATAGTTCCTTTGCTCTTTCGATCTTCATGCCTTTAATTGTATGACATATCTCTCTACTATGTTTTGGGGATATGTCAATATTCTTTCCATATACTTTTGCAGTTTTTGTATCATCTATATCCGTTCTTGAATAAGGCATAAGATCACCTCAATGGAACATACTGTGACGACTTTGTAGAACCTACTCCAGGTGCGCCATGTGAAACTCTTCTTCTCGTTAGTGCAAATTCCCCTAAGTAGTGGCCGATCATTTCAGGAGTAATCTCTATCGGAACGAATTCTTTACCATTATAAACTCCGATTGTAACTCCAAGCATTTCAGGGAGAACTATCATATCTCGGCAGTGAGTTTTAACAGAATATTTGTTTCCAGCTTCCATTTCTTTTTTTGACTCTCTAATATTTTTAAGTAATTTTTTCTGTCTTACTGGAAGTCCCCTCTTAAGGGATCTTCTCTGTCTTGATGGCAAGAGTTCAATCAACTTATCCATAGACATTTTTGTCATCTGATCAACAGAAAAACCCATGAAACTAAATTCTTTTTTAGCCAAGTTTAACGCCTCCTACCTGTCCTTCTTGCTGCTATGTGACCAACTTTTCTACCTGGCGGCGCATTTCTTGAAGATGTTGTACCTTTACCTGCATGTTTGTGATTACCTCCACCAAATGGATGATCGTTGTGGTTCATTGCAACTCCTCTGACTTTCGGATAAATTGTTGATTTGCTTCTAAGCTTATGGAATTTTTTTCCTGCTTTGACTAAAGGTTTCTCTTTTCTTCCACCGCCAGCCACTACTCCAATTGTACATCTACAATCAGGATTCAATGTTTTCATTACCCCTGAAGGAAGTTGTATTACTGTTTTTTGACTATCGTGAGCTATTAATGTAGCATACGTTCCTGAAGACCTAACAAATTTGCCTCCATCTCCAGGTCTTGATTCTATATTATAAATATAAGTTCCTTCGGGAACATTTCTCAAAGGAAGAGTATTACCTACTTCAACTTCAGCCATAATGCCAGTAGATATAGTACTACCTAGTCTAATCCCTTCGGGCACTAAAAATATTTTCTCCTCATCATTGTCGAAAAGAATTGTTGCTACTGGTGAAGTTCTAGCAGGATCATTAAATAATTCTCTAACAACACCACGTGTTACCCCTTCTCTCTCTAGACTATCATAGTTTCTATGTTTAACCTTTCCATTGTATCTGTGAGAGGGTGCCTTATAGGTATTTGTTCCTCTTCCCCTTCTCTGTGAAATAATTCTTTTACCCAATCATATCACCTTAAAACACACCTATTTTTGTTGCGACCTCATCGGCAGGATACTCTTCTTTTAATTTAACATATGCTTTTTTCTTTCCAGAGGGTAATACAGTCGTGCTTACTTTTTCCACCTCTACTTCATATAATTCTTCTACAGCATTATATATATCCTGCTTGTTGCTATTAATCGTAACAATAAAGGTCAATACATTATCTCTCTCCATAGTAGCTACAGTCTTTTCTGTAATAAGTGGATGGACAATTACATCGTGTGGATTTTTCACTTAAACACCTCACTTTTAGAAAGGTACTTTATTGCATCTTCTGTCCATATTGTGAGTCTTCCTGCATGGGTACCTGGAGCGAGATGTTCTGCACTCAGCTTATCAACCATTACAATATCCACACCAGGGTGATTTCTTGCAGCTTTCATTATGCCTGCGTCCTTTCCAATAACTATTAATGGGCCTATCTTATTTTTGTATTTTCTTCCTCTCATCTTTCCTCTTCCAGCTCTTATTGTCTTGGATTTTGATCTAATTATATCATCCCAAACGCCAAGATTCTTGAATATATCCCTTGTTTCCTTTGTCTTAGTTATATTTTGAATTTTATTTTCAACAATTATCGGAAATTCAACATTATCAGAAAATCTGTGGCCTCTTGACATTACCATTTCCTTATTAGCTGTTATAGATATTGCTGATTTGATTGCTACAGTTCGTTCTTTGTTATTAATTTTTTCACTGAGTACTTTCCAAGGTTTTGGAGGATGTGCTACAAATCCCCCCACCACGTGAGGTGCAAAAGCTGCCCTTCTTGGCCCAGATTTCATCCTAGGCACCCTAGATATCCCAAGATTTTTTCTTCTTGGATGTGCAGAAGTCATTCTCCCTGCAATTGGGCTAACTCCCCATGGTTGAATTCTATGGGTAATGGATGCTAATACAGCTCTCTTGATTAAATCCGGCCTATACTCATAAGAAAATACAGAGGGAAGGTCTATTGCTTTCATCTTCTCTCCAGTTATTGAATATACATTAGATTTCATTGTTTATGCCTCCCCTACAGAAGCCTTGTATAAGTAAGTAATCTCTGGTACTCCTCCAGTTCTCTTTAATGGTACTCTTACAGATTTTCTAAGCCTTAAAATTCTCTTAGTAGATCCTCCTACGCTACCTTTTAACATAGCATAGTCAGACTTTAATAATCCATAATTCTTAAATCCTTCTTTTGGAGTAACATTGAGATCTTTTGGATTTGTTATCCTAAATATTCTTTTGTTAAGTTCGGTTCTAGTGTGGAATCCCATCTGACCCGCATATGGAACTGTCCACATGACTTTTGGAGGATGCCATGGACCAATTGAGCCTACATGCCTTCTTGCATCGTTGACCTTTCTGTCCTGAATTTTAACTCCCCATCTTTTAATTACACCTTGGAATCCTTTTCCTTTTGTAACCGATATAACATCAACGAATTCTCCTTCGTTTAAAACATCTTTTACCTTTAATTCTTTTCCAAAGACTCCTTTAAGGTATTCAAGCTTGGCTTTGACATCTGATCCGCCAATTCCACTTTCCATGATCTCTGGTTTCTTTTTTAAATTAATCAGCTTTGGTTGAGTACACACAATAGCTCTTAAATCATCTACGTTCCCATTTTCTATAAGTGATTCTATTTTAGAAAGGTCTTTTTCTGGATTTTTTGAAACTGTTTTTGATCGTGAAAGTTCTTTTGGACCCTCTGCCCATGACTCTGTTATAGTTTTTAGTCCATATGGGGTCTTCTTGTATGCCCTAATACCGCAAACATAAATTGGTGGAGTTTCTACCAAAGTAACAGGCACTACCATTTCTTTTCCTTTTGTAAGTGTATACCTTCTATCATCTATCCTTAATACGTGGGACATCCCTACTTTATAGCCGGGAAAGTCTAAGATCTTAACCTCATCCACATCCGGCCAACTATTCAAAGTTGGCACTATCTTTGAAGCCCTCTTTCTGGGGCTGTATCCCAAGGAACCTCTACGGGGTCTTTTATTTCGTCCGCTACCGCCCATTTTTAAGCCTCCGGCTTTAAATAAAGAGTACTGAGCCTAACAGCCCATATCTCTAAATTTTATTATGTACTATTATTAGTCAAGAATTGAGGAATAAAGTCGCTTTCACTTTATCCCCGTATGTAATTCGTAACGTTTTTATTAAGCAATTTCTGCTGTATTGGCAGTATTTTATGGGATTTATAAATGTTATGGTGAGTTAACTTCTCCATTATTTATTATCCTCTGCCAATATGATCCAAACTACATTGCTAAGACTAACAATGAGTTCTTTACCTGTTGAACCGCCGATATCCGTTACATCACCAAGACAAAGCATATCTTCATCGAAATCTATTAATTTTCCTTTAAAGATACTACCGTCAATTGATACCACTAGTTTTTTACCATCATAGTATTCTAGTTTTTTTAATAGCAACTTCGACAGGGTACCACCGGAATTGAACATTAAGAAAATAAGTATTTAAGTGTTTTTATTGATAATAATATTTTCATTAATCTAAATACCGATAGAAGTAAAATAATAACGATTTTGTGAATCTCTTATGACATGTCCTTTTTTGTGCATCCAATCTAACAGGCTCTGAAGGTCATATTCATCCTTAAATAAATCAGTCGACTTTACTTCAAGAAATATTTCAACTGTAGTGAGATACGGAGTATTAATTAAAGTGGCTTGAACAACATTATACCGCTCATCTGATTCGTAGTTCTTTATAGAATCTATTTCTTTCTTAATTGAAGGCTCTGCTATTAAGCGTTCAAAATTATCAAGTGTAATTTTTCTTGAATCTTTTAGGTGTTTCTTTGTTATCTCATTCTTATCTTCTGCTCTTGCAAAAGACTGTGCCAATCTCCTGATATTCAAACTAGTTTCATTTATTATTGGACGAATTATCATTTCTCGTGTTTTTTCTTGTTTTATTATATCTGATAAAAGAACATCATAATCTTTAGACAACAAATTTATTATACTCTTATGATTCNTACTATAATTTTTTCCATCCACAGGATAAGTGTAATGTGCGTGTACAACTTGTATCCATAAATTTTCATCAATNGATTTCATTAATGGTCGAATATATATATCGTCTTCAGTTAATAGTTGATCAATATCTGCAAGAGTTATTTCNGTCTNGGTAAAATTCTTAAANGTTTGTAAGATCTTCTGCCTTCGGGTTCCTTCGCTTACCTTAATNGAAGAAAATACTGAGTATTCTCCTTCAAAATTTTTCCTCTCAAAAAGAAATTGATGAAGTTTATTATAGTTATCAGAATAAATTCTTGTGAGAAGATTGTGNCCAACTTTAGGTTTTTCTGCAATTTTATAACGAAATGTGTTTGATTCAAAGCTTATTCCATTGATNGCCTTTTTTGGNAGATCAATAGTTCTATATTCCGGTGGCACCATTAACTGGATTATCTTCATTAATTCAATTGCAAGTCTTGAATTCCATGAAAGAGATGATAAGGATATACCTCCCACTTTTCCATCGTATGGTGCACTTAAAATAGGGGATTGAAATGATCTTGATACCTCTTTGTCCAAAGGTAAGTTTTCTGTGAATAAGTTTTCAATTATTCTTTTTTCATAGGGGATATCTAGGTATATAAAATCTGTAGGCAACTCTTCCCATTCCTCAATTAAGATGGCAGATTCGCTTTTGTTCAACTTCTCATTAAGTATATATGTTTTTTTTGATTTTATAATATTGATTAGACTATACTCTTCAGGCATCTTTTTACCAGTCGGAATTAATCCTATATTAATCGCAATTGGAGTGTTATAAAGAGCAGATAGTCCTATTGGTTTAGAACTAGTTTGAGACTCAATAGCTACATTCCAAGAAGAATCCATAGATAAGGGTACGACGTAAAAAGATATTTCTCCCAAGTATTTTTTATTATCTGATCGATTGAAATCTTTATACCATTCTTCTACCTTGCAAATCCTTTTCTTTTCGTATTCTAGGAATTCAATGTTAAGATAACTCCTATCCCAAGGAAAATTAGAATAAGTGATATTTTTCTTCCATAAATAATAATCATTGACTCTCAAAAATTCCTGATTCGCCATTATATCTTAAATTTATTATTTGAAGAGATATATAAAGATAACATACTCTAATTATTATATAGTAGTAACAATATTTATTTAAGTAGATGCATCAAATTTTAGTTGGTAGACAGAATGGCTATTTTTGAGCATAAGAGAATTGATGGAAAATTAATTATTGTTTCTTTTGATTATGAAGACGGTATTTTTTCAAACGTAGTAATATCGGGTGATTTTTTTGCTTTTCCAGAAGGAGAAATAGATAATTTAGAGAAATCAATTAATGGAAAAAATTTTTTAGAATTAGAAAATATGCTAGATAACTTTTTTTCATCTAATGTTCGAGTATTGGGGATAACAAAAGAGGATTTAACGGAAATTTTTAAGAGGGCTATCGATGGAAACTAAGAACTTATGCTACCCTTCCAAAGAATCATTTCCAAGCATCTCAGTCACAGGAGAAGAATGTCATTTTTCTTGTATTCATTGTAATCATAAATATTTAAAATATATGATGCATGTTACTCAAGAAAATCTATATCAAAAAGCAATTGAGCTTCAAAACAAAGGTATTAAAGGAATTCTTATTAGTGGTGGTTTAGATGAAAATGGTAAAGTTCCAATTGATTATTCGATTCTTGAAAAAATAAAGCGTGATACGTCTTTAATTATTAATCACCATTCTGGATTTTTAATTAAAGATGATGCCAAGAATATTAAAAAAAGTGGAATAGATGCCGTATCGGTAGATTTTGTTGGAAGTGATGATACAATTAAAAATATACTAAAGATGCCATTTAGAGTTTCAGATTACGAAAACACTGTAAGATATTTAGTTGAAGAGGGTGTGAATGTTGTTCCACATATATGCGTAGGGCTAGATAAGGGAAAAATTGTTGGAGAGTATAATGCAGTTGAGATTTTAAAGAAATATCCAATCAATTCTCTAACTTTACTTGTTCTTATTAAAAGTGAACTTGAAAAAAAAGAAAATATACTCTATGATATCCAATCAATAAAAAAATTTTTCCTTCATGTAAGGAAGTCTTTTCCCGACACTATGCTATCTTTAGGCTGCATGAGGCCCAGAATACAGGAATTAGATGAAATGGCTCCAATATTTAATAACATCGTGAATCCCTCAAAAAATATGATTAAATTTATAAGAAACGATAAAAGTATTGTTATAACGAAAGTATGTTGTTCTGTATGTTAGTGGTCTTATGAGAGATATCCCAAGCATGAAAAACAGTACGGAATTAAAAAAGATTCTAAAGTGTGTATTTGATTTAACTGATCTAGAGGTTAACATTATTTTGATGCTGCCTTTAGAAGGTATGAGAGTAAAAGAGATTCAAAATATTCTCATGAAAGACAGAACAACTATCCAAAAATCATTGAAAATTTTAGTTGAGAAAGAACTCGTTTTTAGAGAATCAAAATGTTGTGTTCAAGGGAAAAGAGGGCGGTACTTTGTCTATAAATCCCTAGAACGCGAGCAAATCAGAAAAAAAGTTTTGACAAGTATCAATCTTTGGTATGAAGATCTCAAAGAATCTGTCAAATCTCTTTGAGATTATATGAAATAAATATCACACCAAAGATTTTTAAGTAATTATGTTTTTTGAAACTTAGGTGAATAACATGGGAAAGAATACAATTGAATTGACAGATGCAAATTTTGATCAAGAAGTATTAAAATCCACTAAACCAGTTATAGTTGATTTTTGGGCTTCATGGTGCGGGCCATGCCAAATGATAGCCCCAGTTATTGAAGAAGTTGCGGGAGAGTATCCTGAGTGGAAAATCGGCAAACTTGATGTTGATAAGAGTATGACTATAGCTCAGAGATACGGAATTAGGAGTATTCCAACAATTGCAATTTTTAGAGATGGGAAAGTATTCGACACTATAATCGGTTTTGTACCTAAAGAAGAACTTGTAAAAAGAATACAAAAAAACGTATAATTTTTTTTAATACTTTTCTATTATACTATTTTTTAAAGGCAAATAAATTAAATAATATTCCACCTTACAGTTGTAAATACTGGCCCTCTAACATCAATCTTTCCTTTTCCCCTTAGATATTGGTGAATATAAGTTGGTAAAGTTATGTTAATGTCAGAAATACTTCGGACTATAGGAATTCTTTCCTCATATTCTCCATATTCTTTTGTAGATTCAATCTTTGAGATAACTTTCCTAAAGAATGCCTCAAGATACGATATATTTGTATCCACACCATTTTTTATTATATTCAGCGAGTTTTCATCTTTAGAATCTGGAAGTAAGCCCACNATTGCTTTTTCATATACATATATTTGATTGAATCCTGCAGGCCCAATTAATTTTGTATTGTTTTCAGGTTCAACTATTTTGACNTCTATTTTTTTACCTAAAAACTCACCTTTATAAGAAATGAATTCACATGGAGATTGTGCATCTTTATTTTGCTTTGCAGTTTCAAGTAAAGCCTTTAACAATTTTTCTCCGTCTGGAGTATTAATGTTTTGAATAAATTCAACGGATTTTGCTATGTCTTGATCTGAGAAATCAACTTTGTAGAATTGGGGATATATAAGTTCTCGAATATCATTTATTTTGTTTCGGATCATTGTTATTCTCTCAGCACCTTGGCCTATATTCAAGACATCATATGGAATTTTATATTTATTTAAAACATCCTTAGAATAAAGCCCAAAGTCAGCAATTTCAATCCAATCCCCTAATTTAATGAATGCCTCGTGCTCAGTCCCAGCCTCATAGTAACTTGCACTCCTTTTTTTGACAATAAACTTAACCTTATCAAAACCAAGTCTTTCTGCGAAATTTGTAACAATTTCTTTTCCTAACTCAGGTGTTAGTTCCTTATCCATGACGATACAAGATGCAGAAAAATGACTTCTAAGATGGGTCTGATCTTCTCTCTGTTCACGTCTGAAACATCTATCAATTGAAAATAACTTCAAAGGTAGTTCACTTCTACCGGCAAGTGCTTGCAAAGTAATAAACCACCCTGATGTCATATGCGATCTTAAGGTGAGATTTGTTGGAACAGGAATTAACTCTTTAAATTCTTTGAAAAGATCTAATATCTTCTCAGATGAATCAAATCCTATGCCCAATCCTTTTGAAATAGATTCAACAAAATCATCGCCTTCAATATTTCCCCTCTTATAATCTTGAAGGACTCTCTCTAGATTCCTACTTCTCCTCTCATCAAGTTCTACGAATTGTGAAATTTTATCCTTAACTTCTTTTGAAAGCCCAACGTTTGGTCTTGGGAGTCCTGCAAGATAGTATACCCTATCTAATATAGCTGGAGTTTCTGACCCCCATTGTTTAAACATGTCCTCATCAGTTATAAATAAAGGATTGAAAACTTCATCAAAATCGAGATCAAGATAAATATGTCTAAGCATGGATATTGTTTCTTCTAGAGCATGTGGTTTACCCATAAACTAATCCCTCTCCTGGCTCAACTTCTTTCTTTACTGAAACTGTAGGTATCGAAACAGGAGATGGTACATTAATATCCTTAGAAACACCTACGGCCTCAACAAAACATCTATATAATATTGAATTGTGAATAAAAAGAAATTTATCTGTATCAAGTCTCTTTTTTTCTTTCCATTCATTAATTAGCCCTTCTTTATCAGACCCATCGAAGATAAAAACACCTTCAATCTTAATTGAACAAACATTAGGGGTATAATTACAACAGAAAACATCAGGAGTGGTCCCATTTGTAACAAGAAAAGTTGAAAATTTCCTTTTTCTAAATTCTTCAATGAGTCCAGATAAGTCCGGGTAAAGTGTAGGTTCGCCTGCTAGGGAAATTGCAACGTTTGTAGGATTTTCTGCTTCTTTTAATTTATTTATGTCAACTTTCTCAAGAAATCCGTGGTATCCAGAAAGAAGTTCTCTTTGGGCATTTATACATCCCTCAACTATTGCTTCTGGAACGTCATAACTATAAGGAGTGTCTTCATTATATTCGACAGGTCTCCAACAGAACAAACATTTATGGGTGCACCATGCAACAGAAGGGGTCATTTGAAGACATCTATGACTTTCAATGCCATAGAATTTCTGTTTATAGCACACCCTATTTTCAATTAAACTTTTCTTTGTCCAGTGACAGATTTTTACTGCGCTATGTGCCCCAACAATCTTGTATTTCTGTCTCTTCAGTGTACTCCAAACGTCCTCCATTGCTTTGGCCCCCCAAATCTTGAATAAAGAACTCCACGCATTTTTTTAGTCCTTCTTCCATGTTAGTTTTACCATTGGCACCCGCCGCACCTTTATGGCCGCCGCCTTCACCACCTATTATTGGAGCTACTTGAGACATTATCTTAGCAAGATTAATACCTCTATCAATTACCGCCTTTTTGGCACGGCCACTTATTCTGACTTCACTTCCATTGTCTGCACCTACAAAAGCAACATCTGCCCCAGTCGATAAAATCGTCTTTGCTGCAAGCGCCTCACAGCTTGAAACATTTGAAGTTGCAATGATGAATTCAGAAAAGCTGTAAAGCTTCATTCTCTGATGCGCCTTTAAAATAGCTATTTTCTTGGATATGTCATCTTCAACTCTCAAAAGCTCATCTACATCGGATATATGATACCCTCTCTTGAAAATTTGTATCAAAGTTTTTAGTGTATTTACATCAGAAAATCGTAAATGGCCTGTATCGGTTACAATTCCAGTTAGGATACCTCTAATGATTTTGTCATAGTTTGTATTTTCTTTATCTAGCAATCCTTCATCTTGCATTTTGAGCATTATGTCAAATATAATCTCTGCTGTGGAAGTCCTTTCTTTGTTGATAAAATATGTATATTTAGTACCCTTAAATTTACTAGTTTCAAATGTTTCATGATGATCGATTGAAATTACAACTTCCGCCTTTTGAATCATGTCTTCAAAAGTTCCAAGCTGAACTGGGGTAGACGTATCAAGAATTATTAAATTCTTATGATTAGTAGGGGATGCCACAATAAATTCTCCAAGGCTAGAAAGTAAATTCTTTGATAAATTATTTAATGTTTCGGCTCCAATCATTATGTTTTTACCTTGAGATTTTAGAAGTTCTTTTAAGGCAATTGCACTCCCTATAGCATCAGGATCTGCATTTTGATGAAGTAGTATTATGTACTGATCTTGTCTCAATAAAATTTCCATTAATCTAGTATACTCTACATTACTTAACATTTATTCATTCTCAACAAAATTTATCAAAGCATTAGCTTGATGCTGGTTGTCCACCTAAAGCCTTCTGAAGATTTTTCTGCATCTCTTCAAGCTTCTTTTTCACTCTATCTTCTTGTTTTTCGATAGTAGTAATCCGGATACTGATGGACTCCTTCTTTTTGTTAAGATCATCCAACATATCTGCTTTCTCAGATTTAACTAGGATGCTACCAATACTTTTATACACAACAGGATTTTCAGTTTTTGAAAGTTCAGCTAATGCTGCCTCTGTTTCATTGATTTCCAATTTCAAAGACTGTAATTGGCTTACTATTATCTGATATTGACTCTGCAACTGCTGAAATTGCATTAGTTCCTGTTGTATATTTTCTGGAATATTTTGCAAAAAACCACCTCAATATTATCTATACTTTAATCTAAAAAATAATAATTATAAATCTTTGGGTAGCATAAATTTAAATAATGATAAGAGAAGTAAGAATTTATGAGAGCTTTATATATTGGTAGATTCCAACCATTTCATTTGGGTCACCTTCATATTGTCAAATATATTCTAGAGGTATCTAAAGAAGTTATTATTGCTATAGGGAGTTCACAGGTTTCACATACTGTACACAATCCATTTACTGCTGGAGAGAGATTTCTAATGATTAAAAAAACATTGGAAACTGAAGGAGTGGATCTTAGACGAGTTCACATTTTGCCTGTGCCAGATATCTATAGAAATGCATTGTGGGTAAAGCATGTTGAAACTATAACCCCCCCCTTTGATGTGGTCTATGCAAACGAACCCGTTACAGTAAGGCTGTTCAAAGAATCAAATTATAACGTAAAAGTAACTGCGCTATACAAAAGAAACGTTTACTCTGGAGAAGAAATAAGAAACAGAATTTTAGAAAACAAAGATTGGGAGATATTAGTTCCAAAAGCTACTGTAGAAGTAATAAAGGATATTGATGGTGTAGCAAGACTATTAGAAATAATTAAATCTGATAAAAAAGAAACTTCCTATCAAGAGATGACAAATTCAATTTAGTCGATATACTTAAATATTATTTTTTATTAAATCTAATGGTTTATACTATGAAACACAAAAGTATGTTTACTGCTAGAGAAGTATCTGAAATGGCAATTGCAATAGCTCTTTCTACTGTTCTAAGTTTTATCAAAGTTTTCCAGATGCCACAAGGAGGATCAATTACTGCAGGAAGCATGATCCCAATTATTTATCTTGCATTACGAAATAGGCCCAAAGTTGCAATTACGGGAGCAATTCTTTATGGGCTCGTTCAGTTTATGGTAGAACCTTTCTTTGTCCATCCTATTCAATTTCTATTAGATTATCCTTTCGCCTTTGGTGCACTTGGCATCACCACATTGATAAAAAAATATCCCTCAGTAGGGGCAAGTATAGGGATTGTATTAAGATTTATTTGTCATTTCCTTTCAGGATTTATTTTCTTTGGTATGTATGCTCCAGAAGGTATTAATCCTCTCTATTATTCGGCAATTTATAATGGGTCCTATTTATTGCCTGAACTTATTGTAACAGCGATATTTATTTATATATTGTCTAAAAAGAAGCTAATAGATGTCTATAAATAAAAAAACTTTAATCATACTAAGTGAGTCAGAGCCCTGTACTCTAGAGGATACTTTTGATATNATATTGGNNTCTGANGGAGGTTACATAACTTCTAAGAAAATGAATTTNGANNTAGATGTTCTCATTGGAGATTTTGATTCTNTAACTAGNGANGATCTNNANGAAGCNAAAANAAGAGGTATCAAAATCATTCNATTNCCAGTTGAAAAAGATAGAACAGATGGAGAATTAGCTGTAGATTANGCTATCAGTTTAGGTTCAAATGATATCACNATACTNGGAAGTTTCAANGAAGAGCTTGATCATGCCTTGGGGAATTTATTTCTACTTTTTAAAATCGATAAATTTGGAATTAAATCGAAACTACTAACCCAAAAATACGATATAGAAATAATAAACAAAGAAAAAGAATATCTTGGAAAAGTGGGGCAAGAATTATCTCTCATTCCTATTTCTGAAACTGTAGAAGGCCTTAACATTGTAGGTAGCCGATATAATCTCGTAAATGCAAAAGTTCATATGGGTCAAACCTTGACATTGAGAAACATGATAGTTAAAAAAAGGGCAAAGGTTTATTTTAATAAAGGTAAAGTTTTATCTATACTAAAAAGATAATATATTAAGGTGATCCCATAACAGACCTTTCAGATGCAGAATTTCAAAGATATAAAAGACAATTGATATTAAAAGATTTTGGAGAGAAATCACAAAAGATTTTAAAGGATTCTACTATCACCGTATTTGGTTGTGGGGGTTTGGGATGCCCAACAGCAACTTATCTTGCTGCAAGTGGAATTGGAAAAATCAATCTAGTCGATTTTCAAAAACCTGAACTTTCAAATCTCAACAGACAGATAATGCATTTTGAAGAGGATATAGGTAAAAAGAATAAGTCAGATTCACTTAGAGAAAAACTAGAAAAACTAAACAGCTCGATAAAGATAAAATCATTTTCTTTGAAAGTTGATGAAAATAATATTTCTAAATTTAAAGAAAGTGATGTTTTAGTTGACTGTTTGGATAATTTTCAAACAAGATATCTTTTGAATANNTTTTCATTAAAAGAAAAAATCCCCTTAATTCATGCTGCAGTTGAAGCTTACTATGGNCAGATAACTACCATAATCCCAGGNAAAACACCGTGTATACAGTGTCTATTCCCTGATATGCCAAATAAAAAGGATGTCTTTCCNATAATTGGTCCAATATGTGGNGTCTTAGGATCAATTGAAGCTATGGAGGTTATCAAAGTACTTTTGGGAATTGGAGATACACTTTCNGGNAAATTACTCATTGTGGANNTTAANTGNATGGATTTTGACACAATTANTTTTAAGAGAAGAAACGATTGNCCAGTTTGTTCTGAATGTTTTTCATAAAACTAATTTTTAATAATTAGAAATACTTATAAATGATTGAAAAAGCGTAAGAGTAGATGATTTCAAATAATCCAAAAAAATTATTAATCCTTCTCGGTAGTATTGCTTTTTTAGCCCAAGGGGATAATTATGCGGCAGCCCCCTTGATTATAAGTATCGCAGAAGACTTGAATCTTTCAATTCCATCGGCAGCATTATCTATTACAGCATATATGCTACCATTTGGCATTTTCACATTATTTTTTGGACCATTGGCGGATAGATATGGAAAAGCTAAGATACTAAATATTGCATCTTTTTGCACCGCTATTTTTAGCATATTGTGTGCATATTCATTTGACCTAATATCACTTTGTTTGCTTAGGGCAGCCAATGGCGCTTTTGCAGCAGCAGTTTTACCCGTCGCAGTATCNTTAGTCGGTGATAGTTTTGAAGACTCAAAAAGGCAAAATGCCCTAGGTACNGTTATAGGAATGATGTTTTTTGGTGGGGCNGTATCCCCTGGNATTGGCGGGATAGTTTCTTATTATGGGTCATGGNGGCTATTATACCTAATATATGGTGTTGCAGAACTTATAGTAGCNTTAATTATGATAAAAAGTTTGGAAAGAAATCCNGGAGTTATTCAAAGTTTGAATTTCATAGATGTATATAAAAAATCATTTAGTAATNAGAATTTGATAAAAGTTGTAAGCATTCTCTTTTTTGTAGGATTTTCTGTTTTTGGTAGCTTCATGTTTTCTGGAAATTTTATTCAAGAAACTATGGGATATAATATCCTTTTTGTAGGTGCGTTGTTATCACTATTTGGGCTATCCACTGCAATCACTGGTAGGAAGGCTGGAACATTAAGGCAAAAAATTGGTAATAACTTACTTATTTATGCAGGTATTGTTGGATGCTTTTCTTGGGGATCTATGATTTTATGGAAAAATCCGATCCTGATGTCTTTATCCTTGATTGGATTTGGATTTGCATTCATAATAATCCAATCTACAATAATTCAAACTGCACAGCAATTAATGCCTAGCCAACGAGGTACCGTTATGTCCCTTGCCTCGTTTAATATGTTCATAGGTGGCGGAATAGGAACTTTTGTAAATGGAAAAATTTTGAGTTCATTTGGATTTTTACCCATATTTCTAATAGCTTCGATTATTATCTTTATGGCAGGATTAGTAATTAATCGTCATTTGAAATCTAGAACTTAAATACATTATAATGAGGCAGTATACTGTAAGATTAATAAAACAGGGATATGTGTGTCCTACGTAATGGATAATCAAAGTTAATAAAATAATACATAAGAAGCATTTTTACTTATTTGTCCCCCAAAAATCCTACCTCAATATAGTATTGATCACTTACACCGATCATATAAGTTCCACTTTTATCAAACTTTAATTCATATCCTTTCATGGGTTCAAAGTTCTTCCAAATAGTTCCAAAATACTCAACAGTTTCATCTTCACTTCGCTCAAATGGATCATCGAATTCAGTATAATATACAGTTGGCGGATCTGTACACAATGAAGTTCTGCACGTGACAACTGCTCTAATGACTTGATCACTTCTGATAGAGTAAACATTTGCAATTATTCCAACTTCCCTAAGGCGGTATCTTGCTTGTGGAATTAATTTATAAAAAAATTTTGGCGCACAACCACATTGAACAGAACATTTTTCTTTAATGATATCCGGTGTGCATAATCCATCTACGCATTTGTAAGTCCAAAGGTCTTCGTTTCTGCACTGGTCACTGCACTTAACTCTCTGGCATAGATCAACAATGCATCCACATTTTTCAGAGCAAGATTCAATTCTTACAAAATCAACACAATTCCCATCCAAACATTTCTGATTCCACAAATCTTCACCCTTACAAACATTAGGGCACTCTATATTATCGCATAGATCTTTTGGGGAAATTGGTGATGACTCTTCTTTTGAGATGTTGCATCCAGAAAATAAAATAAGTATGCTTATCAGAAAAAATACTCCAAGAAGTAATGCCTTTCTATTATCCATAAAATCTCAAATTCATATTTAATTATAAACTTTAAGGTTAGGGTGGATGCCTAAAAACAGAATTATAAAAAGAAAAATAAATTTTATTCTTTTGGGTATAGTCCTAGTATCTTCATTATCTTTGCTATTGGAAGAGATTTACTTATCTCTGGATCTCCTCGGGGTGGTGCGGATACAACTCTCCGAAGATTATAGTTATTCTGACCAAACTTTGGCCAATTAGAGTTTGCGTATGCTCTCATTGAACTTTCATATGTTGCATATGTCCATCCTGGGCTACTGTATATAGCATAAAGTTCGCCTTGAGTGGCTGAATAAGTTCCAACATATATTGTGCCGTCACTACCAATTGCTGGAGAACTGAACATCCTAAATCCTATGAAGTTAGTTTTCCACTTTAGAGTACCGTTGGGATTTACTGCGTAAATCTGAAAGTTACTCGAAGTCTCATATCCAATATTATATGTTCCAACATAGATTGTGCCGTCACTACCAATTGCCGGAGAATTATAAATTAATTCTACTATGAAGTTTGTTTTCCATTTTAATGTTCCATCTGGGTTTATTGCGTAAAGCTCTGGGTCTCCTGAAAATATTCCAACATAGATTGTGCCGTCACTACCGATTGCGGGCGATGACCAAACTTGTTCCGATATGGGGTAATTCCACTTTATAGATCCATCCGAAGGATTTATTGCGTAAATACCATAGGGACTATAATATGTTCCAACATATATTGTGCCGTCACTACCTATTGCGGGCGATGAAAACATTCCTCCTATGGAACTAGTTTCCCACTTTTTAGATCCATCCGAAGGATTTATTGCGTAAAGTCGACAGTTAGGATTCCCTTCAGTTCCAACATAGATTGTACCGTCACTACCGATTGCTGGAGATGAATAAATCGGATTAGTTATGAAGTTTGTTTTCCATTTTAATGTTCCATCTGGTTTTATTGCGTAAAGTTGCCATTATTAGGATAAGTTCCAACATAGATTGTGCCGTCACTACCTATTGCAGGTGAAGCATAAATTGATTCTCCTATGAAGTCAGTTTTCCATTTCAATGTCCCGTTTGGATTTACTGCGTAAAGTTGCCCATTATTAGAATAAGTTCCAACATAGATTGTGCCGTCACTACCGATTGCGGGTGATGTAACAATACCGTCACCTATATTCGCTTTTCCTACCTGTCCGGTGTGCCACTTTAAATCTCCATCTGCGGCATAGACCGATCCAATAGAAACTAGAAAGATTAAAACTAATAGAAAAGTTGTTAAATTTTTCATTTTTAACACTACTCCAAATCATAAATAAGGCTAATACTATTTAAATTTTACTGTTATTCTGTTTATTATGGCATAATTCTATATATCTACAAGATATATTTAATTAGATAAGACATGCAAAGAGTATGTCTACATTTAATTAAGTTACGAGAAGATACAAATATAATTGGATAATTTATGAGTGTTCAAAATCGAAAAGTTATATAATCAAATTGTATATAGGCTATCCTTATATGTCTAAAATTCAAAAATAGCCTATGGAGAATTCTTCTAAGAGATTTTGGGAGATCGATGTCTTGAGGGGAATAGCCATAATTATGATGATTATATATCATTTATGTTATGATCTTTATTTTCTAGGCGATTTTCCAATAAAAATATACTCCCTCTCTTGGACTCTCTTCCAAAGAACAACTGCTTCTTTGTTCTTGTTGCTTGTCGGCACATCATTAACAATTAGTTATTCAAAGCTTAAATCAAAATATCAAAGAAAAGAACTTTTCTTTAGAAATCTAAGGAGAGGTATCAAGATACTTACATGGAGTGTAGTCATAACAATCTTTACTTTCATTTTTTTGAGTAACGGCGTTATTCTCTTTGGCATACTTCACCTAATTGGTGTTTCTATAATGATATCATTTCCCTTACTAGACTACAAATACAAAAATCTTGCATTGGGACTAATAGTGTTAATCAAATTGTATATAGGCTATCCTTATATGCCCAAAATTCAAAAATAGCCTATGGAGTATTCTTCTAAGAGATTTTGGGAGATCGATGTCTTGAGGGGAATAGCCATAATTATGATGATTATATATCATTTATGTTACGATCTTTATTTTCTAGGCGATTTTCCAATAAAAATATACTCCCTTTCTTGGACTCTCTTCCAGAGAACAACTGCTTCTTTGTTCTTGTTGCTTGTCGGCACATCATTAACAATTAGTTATTCAAAGCTTAAATCAAAATATCAAAGAAAAGAACTTTTCTTTAGAAATCTAAAAAGAGGCATCAAGATACTTACATGGAGTGTAGTCATAACAATCTTTACTTTCATTTTTTTGAGTAACGGTGTTATTCTCTTTGGCATACTTCATCTAATTGGAGTTTCTATAATAATATCATTTCCCTTACTAGACTACAAATACAAAAATCTTGCATTGGGACTAATAGTGATATCAATGGGGGTATATCTAAGTAATTTCACATTCGATACAACTTATCTCTTGTGGTTGGGATTTGAGCCAAACTCTTTTTTCTCATTTGATTACTTCCCGATACTGCCTTGGTATGGTGTTGTCTTGATTGGTATTTTCTTGGGTAATTTGATCTATCCAGAATCTAAAAGGAGGTTTGACATACCTGATTTCTCAGGCAATATAGTTTCTAGAAGTTTATCTTTTTTAGGAAAACATTCCCTAAAGATTTATTTGATTCACCAGCCAATAATAATCATGTTATTATACGCTCTGGGATTTGCCAATTTATCTATTTTTTGGATATAATCAAATATACCCTTTTCTGGAAAGTATTCTTTTTATTACTTTAATATTGAAAGGTGCCCCATGTCCAGGGTATAATGTGTTGGCCTTATTTTCAACTAGTTTCTTCCAGCTTTGATATACTTCTTCAATATCCTCACCAAATACTGGTTCCCCAGCGCCTAATCTAAGGGGAAGGCCATTCATTGCAATATCCCCTATAAAAGCATCACCAGAATTCAATAAAATAGAAACTGAACCTTTAGAGTGTCCAGGTGTATGGATAATCATTCCATTTATACCATATTCAGCAAGATCAAATTCAGAGTCAATTAGTATATCAGGANTTACTTTACTAAATTTTGTATCAATTGAAGATATCTTACGCAAAAGAATATTGCCCCACATATTTAGGGGNTTTNTACTTTGATTAGTAGTAATGCCAGAGTCTAAAAGCGGTAAATCATCTTTATNCAAAAGTATTTTTGCTCCAGTCGCCTTTTTCAATNCTAAAGCATTTCCAACATGATCATAATGTGCATGNGTCAAAATTATNAGTTTAATGCTTTTAGGTGAAATTCCCAAACTTTGAATATATTCCAATATTATTTTAGCTTTGCCTTTGTATCCTGTATCAATCAGGATATTTGAACGGCTAGATTTCAAAAGATAACAATTTGTTACCCCAACTTTAATAATATTAAAATTATTTTTCACATTTTTTAATATATTGGAAAGTCTTATAAGTTTTATAGTCTATTCAGATTATAGGTGGTTATGTGGAAGAAGAAATATACAACGATGAAACAATTGAAGACAGTCAAAAATTTCCTTTGCCCATGGGTACAATTGTGAGACTTATGAGGGGACATCTCGATAACGATAAGATGATCTCAAGGAAAGTTAAAGAAGAGATGAATCTTTTTTTAGGCAAGATAATTGAGGACTTATCTACTAAATTAAATGATAGTCCTTATGTCACTGTAGATGAAGTGATGTTTAGGGAAGCTGTAAGGCCCTATGAAAACATGAAATCAGTTGAGTTGGAAAAAAAGAGGATAATAAAAACTCTAGAAAAAATAAAGGCTGATTGTGACGTCTTGATAGAAGAAGTAAACAGATCTTTTAAATTATAGAAAATTTAATAAAAATAAATATTAAATTTTTCTTAATATTCGTACTATTGTTGCTTTTTAAGGTCATTTACTATTTTAATAGTATCCTTTTTTTACATTTTGTATACATTGTTCAGTCTTGTCCCACATTGATTTTATGTATATAGATACACTGGAATTTTAACTAGAAATCTTTCCTTGTTTGCAATCTTCTGAAGGCTTATTTATAATCTAATTATTGTAAGCTATTGACAGCTTTCATCCTGTTGTTGTAAGATGCCTTTAACTCTATATGTATAGGCAATTTTGAATTATTGGAGCAATTGGGTTAACAGTTGCTTTGAATAGAGTTAATACTCATTTACTGTTTCTACGTATCCTATTACATAATCCTATAATTGAATTGTTATTTATTTACCAATAATNCTAAATCATNACGAAGTAGTTTTAAGAATAAAANAAAACACAATTTATCAACTTATATCTTAATNTCCATAAAATCTTCTGCAACTATTGCNTTTTCACANTATNTTTTTGATTCTTCAGCTACTTCACTTGTTTCATANCGCTGACTTATATGTGTCAAGATAAGTTTTTTTGCTGATAGTAGTTTTGCAACTTCNCATGCTTCTTTAACTGTTGAATGNTATGTTTCTTTTTTATCCTCTTGGGAAATAAAAGTTGATTCGTGAATTAAAATATCGCAATTGTAAGCCTCTNCNGGNAANGANTCNAGTTTTTCCGTATCNCCNGTATAAACTATTTTTTTCCCTTTNTTAATTTTTCCTGTAACTTCNTCGATGGATATTCTCCGGCCATTNATCTCAATTTCTCTATTTTTTTCTAAAATGGCAAACATCTCACCTTTTATACCAAGNTCATCACAAAGTTTCTTGTTAAATTTTCCTCTTGAATCATTAACTCCAAACACATATCCAATTGCAGGAACGCCATGNGATACAGGAAACGGCCTTATCCAGTAACTATCAAATTCNATCTTCTCATCAAATACCTCTGTAATGAGTATATCAAAATCTGCAGAAAAATAAGGTATTGAAAATAATTGATTCATATATTCGATGGTNTCTTTCGGAATAAATATATGAAGCAGTTGNGTTCTACCGTTCAACTTCATAGATTGAATTAATCCTACNAGACCAATTATATGNTCTGCATGAAGATGAGTAATAAAAATTTTAGATATTTTCATGNGAGATACCTTCTTTATCATTTGTCTTTGCGTCCCTTCGCCACAGTCAAAAAGTATGAATTCGCCATTATTGTATTGTAACGCTATAGAAGAGGGATTTCTCTCTGAAGTCGGCTTAGATGCTGANGTNCCAAGGAATATAATCTTCATCNTATTTAAGAAAACTAAAGAAGTTTAAATTATTTGTTATAAAATTTCTATTTCAACTTCGCCTTTTTCAGCAGATTCAGTAACAACGATGAAGTACCAATACCCAGGATGTGGAACATTGTAACTTGTATTCACCAAAGGTCCTGTGTTAGAAGGCAGCTGTATCCCAGTTATTCCTTCAGAAGAAAAAGGAAGAAACCAATTGGCCCTTAAAAATGCATCGTAAGAGTCTTTATCAATGAAGTAAATGGAAACATCACCAGAAATAACTTGATACTTAAACTCTAAATTTTGATCTTTAAAGACTTCCATTTTAATGGAATCAAATTTTTTATATTGTGAAACNGTCATAGTTTTTTTNATATTTGGGGAATCATAGATACTTGAAGGTAAAATTATCTGTTTTGAAGTNAGATTCCTACTTAANGTATAGTCATTTAATTCTAGCCCTAGCATATTGTTACAATCTTTGATTCTTTCATTTGAAGNATATGCTAAATAATNGTTTCCCACTTTTACTGCTTCATTANAGGAATATATGAAGAAGTCTTTAGCCTTTAAAAACTCTTCTCCCCTCATAAAAGTTGCNCCAGTNTTGTAAAAACTCTGTGCAACTTGGTTTTTCTGNGAATTTGTAAGNGATGAAACTGCAAGTNCATTTGAAAAAATTAAAAAAGCAGCTAAAAAGAGAGTTAAANATATTTTTTTCATAGAAATATTANTCCTTAATNTTATTTAAATTTATCTTTATTTTTCTTTGANTAGAATACACCCNGTCCAGATAATTTTATCAGAATAGAANTTNTTATCNAGACCAAAATTTTCAAGTAACTTTTGTACATNAATTCCAAGTGATTCTAAAGAAGGNCTTGCCTTGTGTGGATGTTTGCAGGGCCTATTTGTNATTGCCTTGCATTCAATACAAAAAGAACAACTGCCTCCGACTAATCCCCAGGCATCAATACCTTTTTGATTGAAAAAATTTTCTATTTCCAATATCTTCTTGTGAAAATTNATTTTTGATCTTTTGATTTGTTTTTTGTCTAGTTTTACATCAATTTCTTCCATATATCTTATGAGTATAGCTTTGTTATAGCTTGCCAGCTTTACTTTAATGTCCCCAATTGAACCAATAAGTGGAGGGCACATCCAGTGATTTCCATAATTCCCACATATATTCTCATAGCAATATTTCCGTATATTGCCCTCTGGTAAGAGTAACAACGGGTCAAACTCTGTTAGATCTATTAGATTATGGATAAGTGACAATTCCCTTAATTCATCAATATAGCTTCGCACAATGTTTAATTTTAGGCAAATCTTATAAAAGTAGAGTTTTTTCTCCGGTTATGATCACCTTCACAGTTAACGGTCATNCAAAAATCACTGCAGAGCACAAAAGTACTCTGGAATTTACAAAAGANGNGCATATTAAGGGAAACGGTGACTGTATATTAGGTGTATCCTCTAATCATAATGTTAATGATCTTAATAAATTGAGTGGAAGGGTAATTTTTGTGATGAGTGTAGATGGAATAAAAGATTCTTTTGANGCCACTATCCCAAAAAATCATAAATTAGNAGATAANANAGAACTTGTGATAAGAACTTCCTCTTTTGTATCTGAAAGGACATATGCAATAGCATCTACTAAAGCCTCGATTNATATTGACAGAAAAATAGTTGAATCCTTAAAAAAAGGTAAAAAAATAAAAGTAACGGTCTATGAAAAATNAAAATCCNCACANTATATGTCTGTGTTAGGAGAATAACTCTTTACAGTTCTTTCAAAAATAAACTCTACNTTTTTATCATGTTTTTTTGAGNTTTCNATTATTTTATCCATAACAAAATCAATATTTTCCGAAACNGAGTAAAAGTGAACTATTGAACTTGNATATGTTGAAAATACATCTGGTAGAAAATCAAATGATGAATGGGGAAGATTCATGATTATNCTATCTGGGTTTTCAATATCCTTAATTTCTTTTCTTGAATCTCCATGAATAGGGAATATGTTGTAAGTCTTATTTAATGCAACATTTCTCTTTAGATAGAATATAGCAGTTTCATTTATATCAATTGCATATATCTTCTTAGCCTCTGATTTTTTAGAAATCATTAAAGAGAAAGGGCCAACGCCACAGAACATGTCTAAGACAATCTCATTTTTTTTGACTAGAGAGGATATTCTCTTTCGTTCTTCAGAAAGTCTCGGTGAAAAGTACACTTTAGAAATGTCAAGCAATATCCTAACTCCAAACTCTCTATGAATAGTCTCAGTGATATTCTCCCCTGCAATTAATTCTAATTTTGGAATTCTATATGCTCCTTCAATGACTTCTTTTCTAAAAACTGCCTTGATAAAAGGATTTAGCTCTAAAAAAGCTTCTCCAAT
>LNJB01000013.1 GCA_001587595.1 Candidatus Methanofastidiosum methylothiophilum | reverse complement strand
AAAAGCTTGATGAATTAGGGATACATTATATTGAGGGTGGGTGGCCCGGTTCAAATCCGAAAGATGTTGAATTTTTTAAAAATGCTAAATCTCTCTCATTGTCTACTTCAAAGATATCGGCTTTTGGCAGTACCAGAAGAGCAAAACTCAAAGCTGAAGAAGACCCCAATCTAAAGGCTATTTTGGATGTAGGTACAGATGTTGCGTCTATCTTCGGCAAAAGCTGGGATTTTCATGTGATTGAAGCGTTGAAAATTCCTCTCGAAAAAAATCTCGATATGATTTATGATTCTATAAAATTTCTTAAAGATCATGGAATTGAAGTGATATATGATGCAGAGCATTTCTTTGATGGATACAAGAGAAATAAAGAATATGCTTTAGCAACTATCAAAGAAGCGGACAAAGCAGGTGCAGATTGTATTTCTTTATGTGACACAAATGGAGGAAGCTTGCCATTTGAAATTGGAGAAATAATCACAGAAATCAAATCTCAAATAAAATGTAACATAGGTATTCACGCTCATAATGATTCAGAATGTGCTGTTGCAAATTCACTTGAAGCAGTAAAAAAAGGAGCCGTGCATGTTCAAGGAACCATTAATGGATACGGAGAACGGTGTGGGAACGCAAACTTGTGTTCAATTATACCTGGCCTTAAAATTAAGATGAAACTTGACTGTGTTACAGATGAACAATTGAGTAAACTAAAAAGCGTTTCAGCATATATAGCAGAACTTGGGAACATATCTCCAGATACGCATCAACCATATGTAGGCTCAAGTGCATTTGCCCATAAAGGAGGTATACATGTCAGTGCTATTCAAAGACACCCAGATACTTATGAGCACATTAGGCCAGAGCTTGTAGGCAATAGAACAAGGGTCATTGTTTCTGAACTATCTGGCAGAAGTAACATTATTTTTAAGGCCAGAGAGTATGGCGTAGATTTGGAGTCTTCCGACTCTAAACTTGATATGATACTTGAAAGAATAAAAAAGCTCGAAAATGAAGGATACCAGTTTGAAGGTGCCGAAGCATCTTTTGAGCTTTTAATGAAAAAGGCTTTGGGCACATATAAGAAATTTTTTGAGCTTGAAGGATTCAGAGTAGTTATAGACAAAAGAGGGGATATGGACTCCCGTTCTGAAGCTACAATTAAACTTAGNGTCAATGAAAAAGAATTTCATACCGCTGCAGAAGGAAAAGGTCCAGTAAATGCACTGGACAAGGCTTTAAGAAAAGCACTTATTGGTGCATACCCNGAGATTAAAAACTTTAATCTTACAGATTATAAAGTTAGAGTACTTGAAGGTGAAGAAGGAACNGGATCAATAGTAAGGGTNTTGATTAGAACTCATGGGCATAACAAAACATGGGATACTGTTGGAGTTTCAGAAAATATTATAACTGCAAGTTGGTATGCNCTTGTAGATAGTGTTGAGTATGGACTAGCTAAATTTGTTGATGTGGTTAAATGAGAAGTTCAATTATTAGAGAAGATATTGACAAAGCAGGTGCTAGGGGATTATTAAGAGCGGATGGCCTTAAAGATGTAGATTTTAAGAAGCCATTTGTAGGTGTTGCATCCGCCTACTCTGAAGTAGTGCCCGGTCACATTAATCTTAGAAAACTTACGGAACTTGTTAAGAAGGGTATCAAGGATGCGGGGGGGATACCATTTGAGTTTGGAGTTCCAGGAATCTGTGATGGAATTGCAATGGGCCATCAAGGTATGAGGTATTCTCTGCCTTCAAGAGATATTGTTGCAGATTCAGTTGAATTGATGATTTCATCTCACTTATTTGATGGATGGGTCGGAGTCACAAATTGTGACAAGATCACTCCCGGCATGCTTATGGCCGCAGGAAGAGTAAATATTCCTGCTGCTATTGTAACAGGTGGCCCGATGGAACCTGGAGAATACAAGGGTAAAAAACTTGATCTAATCTCTATTTTTGAGGCCATTGGGAGTTATAAGAAGGGGGAGATGAGTGAAAAAGATTTTAAAGAGATTGAAAAGAGAAGCTGCCCAGGTGCAGGTGCATGCGCAGGATTATTTACGGCAAATTCAATGGCATGTATGACTGAAGCACTTGGTCTATCGATACCTGGAAGTGCAACTATCCATGCTACAGATAAAAGAAAAGAAGATATAGCCTATCAAACAGGTAAGCTTATNGTTGAACTGATAAAGAAAGATCTTAAACCAAAAGACATAGTNACTAAGCTTAGTTTTGAAAATGCTATCANAGTGGATATGGGAATAGGCGGATCATCTAATACCGCANTGCATTTACCGGCAATTGCTCATGCGTTTGGTATCAATCTTCCATTAAGTCTGTTTGATAAACTATCAAAAGAGACNCCTCACCTCGTAAATTTAAGGCCAGGGGGNCCATTTTTTATGAGAGATTTTGATGACGCAGGGGGTATTCCTCAAATTTTGATACGACTAAAAGACAGGCTAAATCTTGAAACTAAAANCATCATGGGNACTACTCTTGGCGATGCTTTAAAGAAAGTAAAAGTGATGAAATCTGACATTATTAGGGGTGTAGATAACCCATATCACAAACAAGGTGGAATTGCAATTCTCAAAGGGAATCTTGCGCCAAATGGATCAGTTGTTAAACAGACTGCAGTTAGTGAGAAGATAATGAAGTTCGAAGGTAAGGCCAAGGTATTTGATAGTGAAGAATCTGCAACTAAGGCCATACTTGGCGGTAAAATTAAATCGGGTACGGTCATAGTGATAAGATACGAAGGCCCAAAAGGTGGCCCAGGTATGAGGGAAATGTTAGAACCAACAAGTTTAATAGCGGGTATGGGGTTATCTGAATCTGTTGCTTTAATCACAGATGGAAGATTTTCTGGAGGAACTCGAGGTCCTTGTATTGGTCATATATCCCCAGAAGCTTTTGAAAACGGCCCAATTGCAGCGGTAAAAGATGGAGACATAATAAAGATAGACATACCTAAAAGAAAATTAGAAATCGCACTTACAGATAAGCAGATAGAAGAAAGGCTAAAATTAGCAAAGCCCCCAAAAAAAGACATTCCAGGAATGCTCCTAAGATATAGAAAACTTGTGTCCTCATCTGAGAAGGGTGCGGTGCTGGAATAAAATGGGCCTAGAATCTTTAGGATTCCATTATTCGATTATAAGCTCAATATTAAGTTCTCTTTTAATTATTTATTCTCTTTACTTAAGGGACATAGATTACAAAAAAGCAGAGGAGTTTTTCATTTTTGGAGTAGTTTTTATTGGGATCAGTTGGAGTGGAATTGAATGGTCTTTATATCTAATGGGATATAACTTATTTCAATTGGTAGCTATGCCTATATTTCCTTTGCTATGCTATTTTATTGCAACGTCTGTTTTTATAATCTATTTATCTGAGAGATACTTCAGGAGGATACTTTGGATTATATTCGCGGCCGCTGCAGTGATAATATCAATTATTGCTGTTAACTGCATGAACTGTCTCTTTGAGTAGATTTTTAAACTGAAATTGTTTATATAATTTAATGTTCTTTTATAATCGGGAAAATATTCAAGGAAAAGAAGGAAAGGCACTTTCAATAATTCTACCGACTATAGGTTGCAGATGGAGAAGGTGCAATATGTGCTCTTACTTTGAAGATTCTCCTAGTGACCCCTCAATTGATCTTTTCAACGTGTTTGTTGATGAGTTCAACAGTGCTTATGATAAAGAAATTAGAAAAGTTAAGATTTTTACATCAGGTAGTTTTCTTGATCCAAAAGAAGTAAATCAGGATTGTGCTAAAAAAATAATCACATTTCTTTCTGAGAGAGGTATACCTGAAGTAACTTTAGAGTCTAGGCCAGAATATATAAAAAAAGACTATTTGGAAGAATTAGTAGGTATTGGGGTACAGATCGAAGTTGCGATTGGATTAGAATCATCTAATAATAGAATACTTCAACATTCAATTAATAAAGGTTTCACTTTTGAAGATTTCCTTTCTGCAAGTGAAGTTTTGAAAAAACTTGGTATTAAAAATAAAGCATATATAATGATAAAACCTCCATTTGTAACTGAAAAGGAAGCAATACATGATGCCATAAATTCTGCGAGATCCATCGAGAATATTGCTGACGTTATCTCATTTAATCCTATGACTGTCCATAAGAATACCATAGTTGAATATCTCTGGAATAAAGGAGAATATTCACCACCATGGGGTTGGAGTATATTAGAGATTTTAAAAGAAACTTCAAATTTAAGGCCAGATATTATTTGTCATCCGGTTGCTTTTGGAAGATCGCGTGGCCCTAAAAATTGTAAGATCTGCAACAGAGAGATTGAAAAAAGAATTTTAGATTTTTCGCTTAAAAATGATCCAAAAATTTTAGAATATGGGTGTGATTGTAAGAAAGAATGGGAAGAAGANTTATTAAANTTTTAATTGGCCTTAATTTTAACACCAGTATATGTTGAGATTATTTTTTCTATAACNCTGGAGCTGAAGTGATTATTCTTGTTTTAAATATAATAAAGNAAATAAAATGATTGATATTCTAAATCAATGAAATTTATAAAGTAAGCCTTTTTTAGATATTTTATCAATTTGAGGTGATCATTGTGAAAAAATTAGCTATTATTACCATNTGTTTAATTTTAGTTTCTNCAGCTGNTATGGGCTCACTTAGTGCAGCTCAAAACAATAAACCAATACTAGAAGGAGGGGCTCTTCTTTATACTACAAACAATAACGTAACATCTTACAGATTTAAAGTAATGTATAAGGATATAGATGGAGATCTTCCGCGATATATGTTTGTATATATTAATGGATCTAGAAGGGCAATGGTAAAAGCTGACCCATTGGAATTAAATGCAAAAGAGGGCATCCTTTATACCTTATCGTTGTCAAATGAGGAATTGACTGAATTTATGAAAGGTAAAAGTGAGTGGGGCGTACAATACTCTTTCAGGACTAATGATGGGCATGGAGTAGTGAAGACTGAAGAGAGTAATTCAATGACATTGGACTATGAACAGATGGGACTTACAATGGAGCATTCTTCTGGAATTAGCTCAAAGTGCGGAAAGTAAATTTATTTATATTTTTAAATTATTTTTTTTAGTCATATTATTTTTACATGAAACTAGTCTAGTTAAACATTAAATTAATCTTAATGAAAATATAGACATATCGGCATTGGACAAACGCAAAAATGCTATACTTATTTGAGTTTTTGAATCCCTATTAAAAATTTGTCGCCGTCTATTTCCCACTCTTTACCAGTGTAATCATTGTTTTTGGAAAATGCTAAAGACTTGCTCCTTGTTTCATGTTTAATATAGTCTTCATGTATCTTTAAATCGGATTCAAAATTAGAAACTATATATGAACTAATATAATCTTCAACATTCAAATTAGACTGTTTTCTCATTTCTTGAATTCTTCTAATTACTTCTCTTGCAATGGCTTCGGATTTCAATTCTTCAGTAATCTCAGTATATAAATAAATTTTTCCATTTTCAAACTCACTGAGTTGGTATCCTTTTGGTAGTATGTAGTTAAAATTAACATCCTCAGGAGTTATCTGAAATCCTTTCAAATCAAATGTACCCTCTTTTTCAAGTCCTGACTTTATCAGGCATGAATCAACGGCCCCTAATAATTCAACGACCTTCTTTGCATCACCCTTGAATTTAGGGCCAAGAGATTTATGATTAGGTAGTATTTCAAGTTCTTGCACAACTTCGCCAATAACTATCTCTTTGACATTAATCTGTTTCTTCATGATTTCAGATAAAGAAATAACAGCTTTTTTAACAGTTTCGTCTTGTGTTTCAACAATGACTTTGGACATCGGCCACCTTAATTTAATACCTGCTTTTTGTCTAGCATGGAGGGTGCCCTCTATTATGTTTCTGAGTATATTCATATTTAATTCAAGTTCAGAATCAATCATAGAAGGATCATATTTATCCCAGTCTGAAAGATGAATTGAAGATTCACCTACAAAGTTCTTATAAATTGCTTCAGAAATAAATGGGGATATTGGTGCTAATATTTTTGATAGTCTCTTAAACACATAGAATGCAGTGGCATAGGCACTAATTTTCTCCTTGTTGTCATCTTCAAGCCACATCCTTTCTCTTACGAGCCTAATATACCATCTAGAAAGATCTTCAAGGATGAATTCCTTTATTTTTCTTGGGATGTAATGAAGCTCTAAAGTGTCAAAAGTCTCCTCAACTTCCTTAGTAAGGGTATTTATTCTAGACAGTATCCATTTGTCTTCATCTTTTAGGTATTTCTTAACATCATTTATTGGGGTATTAACATCAAACTTGTCAAGAGACATGTAGAGTGTAACAAACTTATAAGCATTCCAAAGTATATTAAAGGTTCTATAAATACTTTCGACATTTTCCCAGTTAAACTTTAATTTATCCCATGGTGCAATTTCCCATAAAAGGTAAAATCTTGTAACATCCGCGCCATATTTCGTTATGACGTCATTTGGATCAACAACGTTTCCAAGAGACTTTGACATCTTTTGGCCAAATTGATCCAAGACAAAATCATTCATTAAAACTTTATTATAAGGGGCTCTGCCAAATACAATAAAACTTTCAAGCATTAATGTATAAAACCACCCTCTTGTCTGGTCAAGCCCTTCGGTAATAAAGTCAACAGGAAAAAGTTCATCAAATTTTTTTGTATTTTGAGGATATCCTAAAGAACTCCATGTTGAAGCCCCTGAATCAAACCATACATCCGCAATATCAGGAACACGTTTCATTTTTTTAGAGCATTTTGGACATTTAATGAAAACTTCATCGATATAGGGTTTATGAAGATCTTCTGGAATGGTTCCGCCCAAAGACTTTATTTCTTCAGTAGAAGAAACGACGATTATGTTTCCACACATACATTCCCATATTGGGAGGGGGATGCCCCAGAATCTTTGCCTTGAGATGCACCAATCCCTTGCACCTTCAATCCAGTTATGAAATCTCTTTTCCCCTGCCCAATCTGGAATCCATTTTACTTTTTTATTTTCTTTCAAGATTTGATCTTTAATGGCTTCTACTTTTATAAACCATTGATCCGATGCCCTATATAACAAAGGTGATTTACATCTCCAACAGTGAGCATATCTATGAAAAACTGAATCTCTGAGTAATAAAAAACCTTTATCTTCGATATCATCGACAATTAAATCATTGGCATCTTTGATATAGATATTTTTGTATTTTCCAGCCTCATCTGTAAATTTACCAGTTTGATCAACTGGAGAGAGTATTGGGAGTTTATACTCCACCCCCGCACTATAATCTTCAGGCCCATGCCCTGGGGCTGTGTGAACACAGCCAGTACCATCTTCCAACGTTACATAATTTGTAAGGATGATTGTATGTGCATTTGGCTCTTTGAATTGTGTATGAATCGGTAAATCATCTTCCATAATATGCCTATATTTAAGGCCAAATAGGATTTGACCTGTGACAGTTTCAAGTATTTCATAATCTTGAATACCAAATAATGTCATTAATTTTTCTAAAAGTTCTTTAGCAACTATCCATACTTCATTTGCTACTTTGACTCTTACATATTCATATTTAGGATTGACTGCAATTGCAACATTTGCAGGGATAGTCCAAGGTGTTGTAGTCCATATAATAATATATTCATCTTTATTTCCTTCTAAAGGAAATTTTACATAAATAGAATAATCTTCAACATCTTTATACTCATCAGTTGCTTCATAACCAGAGAGAGGTGTTTCGCATCTTGGACACCATGCAACAGTCGCCTTACCTTTATACAAAAGATTTTTCTCCCATGCCTTTCTAAAAAAATACCAAGAAGACTCGATATAGGAATTTGATAATGTCATATAGGGATTATCAAAATCACCTATCATTCCAAATCTTCTATAAAAATCAATCCATATTTTAAGGAAGGATAACCCTCTTTCTTTACATGATTTTATAAAAAGTTCAGTTCCTATTTTTTCAATATCGCTTTTTGTTTTAGTGCCTAGTATTTCTTCAACTTTTACTTCAATGGGCAGTCCATGCATATCAAATCCCGGTTGGTGCCATACATTATAGCCATTCATGGATTTATATTTGAGAACCGGATCCCTCAATGCTCTAGTCCTAGCGTGACCTATATGCGGCAATCCATTCATATAGGGGGGCCCATCTAAAAAGAAAAATTTAGGGCCTTCAGATCTTAGCTGTTTCAATTTATCGTAAATGTCTATTTTTTCCCATTCTTCTAGAATTTTAATTTCTAAAGATACTGGATTATAGTCTTCGGGCACCTCAGAAACCATGAAGTCAATAACTATAGAGGTTTTAAAGGTTTTTGGTAAGTCTAATCTTTTCTTTCATGAACAAATTGTGGAACTGCTTGCTTTAAAGGGTCAAAAGTCTCTATATTTTTTATTTCAACACATTTCATTGAAACTTTGGAATGCAAGGTAGAGGGAAGTCTCAATATCCTTTTGACATCTACAGTAACTTTGCCATCAACTAAGGAGGAATTAATTTGTTCAATAAGACTTAAAAAATCATTTTTTGTTTTATCACCAATCCCTTTAATAGTTAAAAAATCTACGTGATATGCCTTTAATTTGGATATAATATTTTCTTTTTCTGAGAGAAGTGAATCAGTTATATTTTTAGTAAAAGGAAAATCTTTTTCAGTCATTTTAGCAAATGTTAAAATAAACATTTTTCTATAAACTGCAGGGTAACTGTTAAACAGGAATAATTCTTTTGGTCTCTTGGATCCTGTAACATATTCTAAAATTTCTGACCTTCTTTCAAGTGGTAGAATCTCCTTATCGACTGCCCTAAGATGATACCCTCTCCCTGAATAAACTAAGAATAATCGTTTGATACCTAAATCGCTAATCAATGTATCCCTTATTTGCAATACTATCTCTTTGGCTTCAAAAAGACATTTTTCACATACATATCCCGCTTTGCATTCACATGTTTTAACGATTAAATCTTTGGCATCTATATCAAAAACTAATTCTGCTCCTTTCCAATCTTCCCTATTTTTAGGTTTTGAATAGTAAGAAACACTAGTACAAACAGCATATGGAAAATTTTTAATCAGAAAATCAGAAAATAGATTAACATTGTCAAATCCTTTATATCTATCATTATATCCGTTCCCATCATGATCAAAAGCAAATTCTCTTTCTTTTATTCTTTCGATTATAAACTCTGGCACATCTTTTTCTTTCCATTCTTCATGATAATATATCCTCCTCTCTCGAAGAGATGCTTCCTTGAAATCCATAACTCACCTTATTTGTGGGCAAAGATAACTGTAACTTCGTTTGGATCTATCCTATCAACTCTAACAAAGCCAAAACGTTCAAACTGAACTATTTCACCTTCTTTAAGAAGTCCTATTTCTCTTTCACCGTAGCCAACAACTGTAGTAAGAGAATTTGGGTTGATATCCTCCCCTTCATATAAAATTCCAGGGACTATAACAGACACTTTAACATTTTTATCAGTTACCCATTGTATTTTTTTAACTTTTGAAAGTTCATCTTTGGAAGATTTTTCATCAGTGCGCATAGCTTTAATTAAATCATCCTGAACATCAATTATAAGAATATTATAGAGATCTTTTAATCTAAGTATTTGGCCCTTAGTTATATCTTTAAAGTCACTACCTGAAATGAAAAATTTTCCTGATATATCAACATTTCTAAACCCTCTATCATAGTCAGGATGTCGTTTAAGCTGAATTGTTTGGTTTTGAGCATTGCTCACTTCCAGAAATTTTGGATCTGATACAAAGTAATATCTGTCTGATGTAGAATCGATTACTTTTCTATTTAGGGATTCAATTAAAGACCAATCAATTACAGGTTCAGATTTAGATAGCCCTATTTCCTCTGCCACCATGTGAATGGCTTCTGGGGTAATTCCTCTTCGCTTAAGGCCACGAATTGTAACAAGTCTTGGATCATCCCATCCTGAAACAAGATGCTTTTCAATTAAAGGTCTGATTAGTCTTTTTGATGTAGGGGCTCCTTTTACAGTAAATCTAGAATATTCAATAATTTTTGGATTTCTTAAGTTAAGAAGTCCTCTGATATAGTCTTGTAATTCTATCCTCAAAGCAAATTCATTGCTCCTTAGCACATGAGTTACACCAAGAACAGAGTCTTCAATTGCACATGCAAAATCGTAAACTGGCCATATTCTGTATTTGTCACCTTGGATTGGATGAGGGTGATCAACAACTCTCATCATAGTGGGGTCTCTCATGACAGTATTCTTTGAATTCATGTCTCCTCTAAGCCTAAGAGAAAATTTTCCTTCATCCGCAGATTCCATTTCTTTCCAAAGAGAAAGATTATCCTGGACAGAGTTAGAAATGCAGGAGCAATCCTTGGAATCATATCTCAGTTTGGATATGTACTCTGCATCACAATTACAGATATACGCTTTACCAATTTTAATTAGATCTAGGGCATATTTATAATAAAGATCCATGTCATCGGACATATTTCGTTCTTCATCCCAATTAATTTTAAGCCATTTTAAATCTTGTTTTATTGCATCGTAATATTCAAGTTTTTCCTTTTTAGGATTGGTGTCATCAAATCTTAAGATTACTTTACCATCATATTTTTTAGCATAATAATAGTTAAAATAGAATGACATTCCGTGGCCAATGTGAGGGTATCCATTTGGTTCTGGTGGAAGTCTCGTAACTACATTGCCCTTCTCTGCACCTTCTAATGGAGGAAGCTCCCTAGGCACTTCCTTTTCTTTGGGCTTATCAAAAAAAAATTCAGGGCTGATTTCTTTTAAATTATTTTCAATTTCATTATTAGACATTTTAGAGATTTGATTAATGGCGCCTTCAACGGCTAATATAACTTCTTTTGCATATTTTCTCATCTCGGGCAACTCAGCCATTATTTTGCCTGTAACGGCCTTAGCATTAGGAGTACCTCCAAATTGAAAGGCATTGATAAGGGCATATTTAAATGCAAGTTTATGAAGATCTTCGCTCATTTTACCACGAAAGAATATATTAATTTAATATTAAAAGGTTATCAATCATATTTAGTATATTAAAAATTAGAGATGCCTATGCGATTAATATTGCTTTGTTATTAAGGAATAAATTATTTTTCTATCGAATTGTTTAATTTTAACTTCTTAATTGAAGGTAAGAAGTAAGATAGTCCAAATATTAAAAATCCTATAAAGCCAAAAGGTGGTGGCATTAAAAATGCAACTATAATCCCTATTAAAGCTAGTATCATACCCTCTTTAGTGCATAGAGGACAGCCACCTGTAGAACATGCTTGGCCCTTTTTTGTAGTTGATTGTTTGCCCATATGAAACAGAATCAGGATAAATATATAATTATTTCCGTGAAAAAATTATCACACAATCCAAATTAAATAATTATGGATGTACAAAACATTCTCAGTTTTACATGTTTTTAATTACAACAATTTATATCAAGCGAAAGATTTATATACTATAAGTTAACTTAACTTATTGTATAGGAAATATGGAGGTGTATCCTATGACATGGTTTGATATTATGGAAGATATGCGAAAAATGCAAGAAGAAATTGAAAGAGCATTTCCTGAATTTTGGAGAAGAACACCATTATTAATCCCAGGTGAATCAAAAGAAGGAGGAGTAATAAAATATAGAAGGCCATTGACAGATTTAAAAGAAACAGAAAATGAATATATAATGGAACTTGAAATGCCAGGTATAACTAAAGATGACATTGATATAAAAGTTACAGAAGATTCAATTGAAATAAAAGCTGAAAAGAAATTTGAAAGTAAAGAGGAAGACCCTAAAAAGGGATATTTCTTCCAAGAAAGGAGATACCAAGGCTTCTACAGATCTTTCCCATTACCCTCTGGGATTAAGCCTGAGGAAACAGAAGCAAAATTTGATAATGGTATTCTAGAAATATCAATGAAAAAAGCTGAAGAAAAAGATAAAGCATTAAAAGTTAATGTTAAATAAATTATCTTTTTCTTTTTTAAAATATTAAGCAAGTTATATAAGCCTATGTTGGATAGGTGGAACATAGCTAGATACTTTTTTGATTTTAAAATCATTTTCAAGAAGTAGTTTTATTTGAGATGGTGGAACTCCAGAAGATATTTCTCTTGTTCTTCCATATCTTCCTTTACTTACAACTTTTGCATTCAATATGCCAAGCATGTCTAACTCAGATATTAAATCAGATACTCTTCTTTGAGTAAGAATATCAAGTTTTAGAATATTACTCAAATCTTTGTATATGTTAAATACATCCCCTGTTATGATTTCTCCGGGCATATATTTTTCCAGAAGATAAACAGAATAAAGTATAAGTTTTGATTGGGTGGGGAGTGTTTTTATTACTTCAGAGATCCTATCTTGTTCAATTCTATCTTTTGCGACTCTAACGTGAGGTTCGGTAATTTTTTTAGCATTCTGCCTTTCAGCTATTTCTCCAGCTGTTCTCAATAAGTCAAGTGCTCTTCTAGCATCTCCATGTTCTTGTGCAGCAAAAGCAGCACAAAGAGGAATAACCCCAGGACTAATCACTGAATCATTAAATGATATCTTAGATCTATCTTCAAGGATGTCCATTAGTTGTGGTGCATCATAAGGGGGAAAAATTATTTCTTCTTCTCCAAGAGAGCTTTTAACTCTAGGATCTAAAAATTCAATAAATTTTAAATCATTAGAAATACCTATTATACTAACTCTAGCATTTTCTAAATCACCATTAATTCTAGTCAAATTATAAAGAACATCATCTCCTCCCTTTTTTAAGAGTTGATCCACTTCATCAAGAATGATAATAACTAGCTTCTTTTCACTATCTAAGCTTTGGGAGAAAACATCATAAATTTTATCTGTAGGCCAACCCGTAAGAGGGACTGATTGGCCAAAATATTCGGCTAATTTTGATAACAATCTGTATTGGGTATCCACGACTTCACAGTTGATATAAATAAAAGTTATTGGCATATCCATCTTAACTTCCGAAGAAAGATCTGGTTTTGGAAGACCAGTATTACAATCAATTGAAGGAGAAGTTTTTAAAAAGGCCTTACCTCCAACTTTATTTACAAGACCATTACCAACATATTTTACCACAACTGTCTTACCCGTACCAGTTTTACCATAAACAAATATATTGGATGGAGTCTCCCCTTTAATTGCAGATACCAATATTGCAGCCAATTTTTCAATTTCGTTTTTTCTATGAGGTAAAATTTGAGGAGTGTATGAATGTCGCAAAAATTCTTTATTTTTAAAAATGGAATTTGACAGAAGAAGTTTATCAAATAAGTCATCAAGTGATGATTGTTTATTAGAAATAAAATCTTCTATATTTGATGCAATTGTATATTGAAATTCTTCCTTATCAGAAACTTCAGAGAAATTCTTCGTCTTTGAGCTTTCGTCATACTTAAGGGGCATTTCTTTATCTATGTTATTCAATTACATCACTTTACTATTTTTGTTATAGTTGTCCTTTTTATATATTTCTCCCACCCCTTTATTTCCACTGCAGATTTAATAAATTAAAATTTATTTTGTTGAAAAGAATAATATTTTTACCGTAATAATCAAATAAGGCTATTTTAGCTTTGTTTTAAATTATGCCTTATATTAAAAAGTATGATCATACTCATTGTAAAGAATTTTGTTGTGTTAAATAATCTTACCCAATCAAAAGATTTATATAGATAAGAAAACATAAAGAAATGGGATTTTATAAAATTTTATATATAACTACAATATCTACAATAAAATTTTAGTTTCCAATGGAAATAAAGGGGTATCCCTCAAATAATAATTTAAACTAATATGTAATTTTTTTAATTATGCAAGATGATGATACATACATTAAAAACATTAGAAGTGCCGGAAATATTCTTAAAATAGTTAAAGAGGAATCAAAAAAATTAGTTATTAGTGGATACAAAGTGATCGATTTAGTAGAATTTATTGAAAAAAAAGTTATTGAAATGGGTGGATTACCTGCCTTTCCCTGCAATGTTTCTATAAATAGTATAGCTGCACATTATACACCTAATTTACATACAGATCTAACTTTGAAAAGTGGCGATTATGTAAAAGTTGACATAGGTTGTCATATTGAAGGATGCATTGCCGATACTGCTTATACAGTTAAAGTAGATGAAAATGACGATGATTTGATTAAGGCAACTCAAGAGGCTTTAAATAATGCAATCGCTGCTGTTGAGCCTGGAGTTAAAACTAACTATATTGGTAAGATAATAGAAGATACAATTAAAGATTTTCACTATAATCCAATAAAAGAGTTATCTGGCCACGGATTAAAACCTTACATTTTACATTCAGGAGTTACTATACCCAACTACAATAGTAATGTTGGATCAAAACTTAAAGAAGGTGATACTATTGCAATTGAACCGTTTGCCTCAACTAAAGCAGGAAAACTTAAGACTTCAGAAGAAGTTTATATATTCAAATATTTACAGGATAGGCCTTTGAGAGACCCGAATTCTAAAAAATTATTAAGCATTATTAAACAGAACTATAAAACTTTACCATTTGCAGAAAGATGGTTAGAAAAGGATTATTCTAACCTTAAAATTAATTTCTCTTTGAGGAATCTTATTAGATCTAATGTTATTTATCCTTATAATGTATTATTAGATAGTGAAGGAGGGCTTGTGTCTCAGGCTGAAAACAGCTTGATTGTAACTTCAAGCGGGTGTGAAGTATACACATAAGAAATTATGATATGTATGATTTGTGGAATGTATGTAATACACCCATATATATGTGGGCTTTGCGGTAGAATTACATGCGATTCATGTATGACTAAAGGCCAAATTTGCAAAGAATGTATAAAAACTGGTAAAAAATTTAAATAAATATCGCATTTCGTTATATATATTTGAACATATCGCTAATTCCGAAAATCTTTTATATGAATAAATATCAATATGTGCAATACTAGGAGGGTAATCTAATGAAACATATAGTTTTTGATCAAAAGAAATGTGCCGGCTGTAATTTATGTGAACTATATTGTTCATCTAAATGGTATGATTCTTTTAATCCAAGAAAATCTAGAATTAGAATCAAAACGGAAGATTATGTTGACCCAAAATATAATGTCTGTCTACAATGTGATGATGCTCCATGTGTTGAAGCTTGTCCAACAGAAGCTCTTATAATTGATCAAGATTTAGAAAGAGTTGTTCTCATTGAAGATAAATGTATAGGTTGTAAACTATGTATTAAGGCATGCCCTTATGATGGTATTTATTGGCACAGCGAATATAAAGTTCCAATTAAGTGTAATTTATGTGAGGGTGACCCCGAGTGTGTCAAAATATGCCCAAAAAATGCATTGTCTGTAGGTGATTAAAATGGTTTTTGGTTATGCAGGTAAAATATTACATATAGATCTTACAACTGGAAAAACTGAAATTGAAACCCCTAATGAGCAATTTTATAGAAAGTGGCTTGGTGGCAACGGATTTGTTATTAAATATCTTTATGATAAACTGAAAAAAGGCACAGATCCTCTAGCTCCTGAAGCAGTTTCAGTATTTGCTTCCGGTCCTTTGAGCGGCACTTTAGCGCACGGAGCTGGAAGGACACACTTTGGAGCTAAATCACCTCAAACTGGTTTACTTGCCGACAGTAGTGCAGGTGGCGGCTTTGCTGCAATGTTGAAATATGCTGGCTATGATGCCGTTGTGATTACTGGTAAGGCAGCTGCACCTGTAATGATTGTTATTAATAACGATAAAATTGAAATCAGAGAGGCCGAGAGATTTTGGGGACTAAATACCATTGAAACTCAACACAGGCTCAAAAAGGAATTAACGCATGAATACAAGATTGCATGTATAGGGCCAGCCGGAGAAAAATTGGTACCTATGACCTCCATTATCACAGATACTAGAATTGCTGGAAGAAGCGGTAATGGTGCTGTATGGGGGTCTAAAAATCTAAAAGCAATCGCTATTTATGGGGACAAGGATGTTAAAGTAGCAGACATGGCAAAGGTAAAAGAGCTTTATAGCGACTTTGCTAAAAAAGCTAAAGAAACATTAGGCGGTCTTTCTAAATATGGAACCACAGGACTTCCAGTAAGTATTAATGCATTCGGTGGTCTTGGAACAAAAAATATGCAATTTGAAACTTTTGAGCATGTTGACAAAATTGGCGGTGAATTGCTCAATACCGATCACTTGATTAGACATAGGTCATGCTTCAGCTGCTGCATTCATTGTGCTAAAGACTTTAAGGTTAATAAATGGGATAGCATTTCTGAGGGGCCTGAATATGAAACCCAATACTCTTTTGGCAGCATGCCAGAAGTTGCTGATCTTGATTATATAATAGCAGCTGATAGGCTTTCTGATGAGTACGGATTAGATACAATTTCTGCAGGTGTAACTGCTTCAATGATTATGGAGCTAATGGAAAGAGGCCTTTTAACCGAAAAAGACACAGGTGGGCGCACTTTCAAATTTGGCAATGGTGAAGATTTACTCGAGATTATTAAAATAATTGCTGAAAGACGCGGAGAATTTGGTGAGTTAATTGGCAAAGGAACAAGGGCAATTGCAGAAAAGCTTGGTGGAGAAGCTTATAAATATGCTTTCCATGCTAAAGGTCTTGAGCCTGCAGGTCACTCCCCAAGAGCTCAAAAAACAATGTCTGTAGGATACGCTACCTCTCCAAGAGGGGGAAGCCATCATGATGCAAGACCAATAGAATATGGATTGCCCATAGAAAAGAGAAACACGATTGAAGGCAAAGCAATGAATGCATTTAACACACAAAATTGGACATGCTTAGGGGATTCTCTTGTCATCTGCCACTTTGCTGAGAAGATATTTGGAACTTCAGTTGCACAAGTCCATTCTGATTGGATTAATGCCGTAACAGGATGGAACACTACTTTGGATGAAGTTTTACTAATGGCCCAAAGATTCTATACTTTAGAGAGACTTTTTACCATACGAGAATCTGGCAAAGCTAGAACTGGTGATACTATACCCTGGCGAGTATTAAATGAGCCAATTCCAGACGGAGCTTCTAAAGGAATGTATACCCCACAAAAAGAATTTGATGCAATGCTTGACGAATATTATGACCTCAGAGGCTGGGATAGAAAAGGAGTTCCAACAAAAGCAACATTAAAGAGACTAGGATTGGAAGAATACTCCTAAAATTAACAAAGAGAATAAATATTATTCTCTATTTTTCTTTTCCTATGTTTTTAATTATTTAAATTATAATCATTTTTCTTTTACTTAAACTTAAGGCATCTCAAACTAGACAGATTATCCTAAGGATTAGAGCTTGCTTGTAATTGTGGATAGTCTCAAAGAGTGTAAACATGTAAGCATATGCACATACTTCTAGGTAGAACACTCTATTCGATGTTCTACATCACTTCACTTAGAACAAAGGACTCTTTTGAAGGTGCCGATGCTGTATATACAAAAAGACTGTCTTGTGCTGCATTAGGCAAAGTATTAGTTAAATATTTAAATTGTTTTTATATTCAAATAAAAAGGTGATTCCATAGAAACAATAGTTATTGCATTAGGCGGAAACGCCATAAAACAAGCTGATGAAAAAGGAACGCATAAAGAGCAATTTAGAAATATTGAAATTGCATGTGAAGCTATTTTAAAATTAATTAAAGATGGATATGAAGTTGTGATCACACACGGTAATGGTCCACAATCCGGGAACTTAATGGTTCAGCAAGACGCTGCCGCAAATATTGTACCCCCTATGCCTATGGATGTGGTAGGTGCCATGACCCAAGGCCAAATAGGGTATATGATTCAACAAACTCTTCAGAATATGTTGAAAAAAGAAAAGATTGACATACCTGTTGCTACTATTATTACACAAGTTGTTGTGTCTAAAGATGACCCTGATTTTGAAGACCCTTCAAAACCAGTTGGTAATTTTTTCTCTGAAACTGAAGCAAAGAAAATTGCTGCAGAAAATGATTATGTGATTGATCCCAAACCTGGAAAAGATCATATTGATAAGAAAATGAAAGGTCATGTAATTAAAAAAGTAAAGCCAACAGGAGATAAGCCTTACAGAAGGGTTGTTCCTTCACCAGATCCAGTAAGGCCATCAGAAGCTGTCGCAATAAAGAAACTTGTTGATAATAAGGTCATTGTCATTGCATCTGGTGGTGGTGGGGTTCCAGTAGTGGAAGACAAAAACGGAATCTTAATGGGTATAGATGGGGTAATTGATAAAGATAAAGCTGGAGAAAGACTTGCTGAATCTGTTAAAGCAGATATCTTCTTAATACTTACAGATGTGGATGTAGCATACTTGGACTTTGGGAAAACTGAACAGAAAGCCGTTAATATAATGACCGTTGCCGAAGCTAAAAACTACCTAAAAGACGGGCATTTCCTTGCAGGCAGTATGGGGCCAAAAGTACTTGCTTGTATTAGATTTATTGAGGAAGCAAAAGGAAAAAAGGCAATTATCACTTCACTTAATAACGCGGTAAATGCACTTAAAGGAAAGGCAGGAACTACCATTGTTCCTAATTAACTATAAATACATGTTATAAAATATGAAGAAATATCACCCTATTTACACCAAACTCCTAGGTATTTTTTGAATACTTTATGAACGGCACTGGCCTGATTGATAAGGCCTTAAAACATTGGGGTAAGATTAGCACTTAATTAAATTTAAATTTATTTTATTTTTTATAAACGTCGTAATTCGTATTTTTTATCACTTACAAAAACCTATATAAGGAATAAACTTAAACTCTTTTCATGAAATATGTGGTAGTTACAGGCGGAGTTATTTCTGGTTTAGGCAAAGGGGTGACTACCGCCTCCATAGCAAAAATTATCCAATCAATGGGACACAAAGTCACTGTTGTTAAAATAGATCCATATGTTAATGTTGACGCAGGCACGATGTCTCCTTTTGAGCATGGTGAAGTATTTGTTTTGGAAGATGGAGGCGAAGTGGATCTTGACCTTGGTAATTATGAAAGATTTCTTAATATCCATCTGACTAAGGCACACAATATCACAACTGGAAAAGTCTACCTTAATGTCATTGAGAAGGAGAGGAAAGGGGCGTATCTTGGCAAAACTGTTCAAATTATTCCTCATATTACTGATGAAATAAGAAATGAAATTAGAAAAGTTGGAAAAGATCATGATATAACAGTTATTGAAGTTGGAGGGACAGTGGGTGATATTGAGAGCATGCCATTCCTCGAAGCTTTGAGGCAGCTTTCTATTGAGGAAGATGTTGTTTTTATTCATGTTACGCTCGTACCAAATCTTACTGTTGTCGGTGAACCTAAGACTAAGCCAACCCAACATTCAGTAAAAACTCTGAGGGAAGTTGGAATCAGCCCACATATTATTGTATGTAGAAGTACCCAGAAGTTAAACGAAAAAACAAAAGAAAAAATAGCCCTTTTTACTAATGTTAAAGTTGATCATGTAATAAGTGCCCCGGATGTTGAGGATATACATTTCATGCCAATTATTTTTAATGAAGAAAAAATTGGGCAAAAAATTCTTGATTACTTCAAGATTGATGGGAAGCCTAATCTCTCATTGTGGAAATCAATTCTTTGTAAAGAGTATAAAAAGAATGTTAATCTTGCAATTGTTGGCAAATATATTGACCTTCATGATTCATATTTAAGTATATCACAAGCACTAAAACATGCTTCTTTCAAAACCTGTTACAAAACAAACATATCCTGGATAGAGGCTGAAAATTTCGATAATGTTAATATTACAGATGAATTTGAAAATTATGATGGTATTTTAGTGCCCGGAGGATTTGGATCAAGAGGTGTTGAAGGCAAAATAAATGTAATTAAATATGCTAGGGAGAACAATATCCCTTTTCTTGGAATTTGCCTTGGATTTCAGCTTTCTGTAATTGAATATGCTAGAAATGTGTATGGCCTTAAAAATGCTAATACAACAGAAATATGTAATACTGAGTATCCTGTTATTGATTTATTGCCTGAACAAAAAAAGATTTCTACTAAAGGTGGAAATATGAGGCTCGGTTCCTCTGAGATCATACTTGATAAAAACACTATGATTTATTCATTATATAAGACTGATAGGATTTTTGAAAGACACAGACATAGATATGAAGTCAATAAAGATTATGTTGATTTACTTACCAAAGACAAAAAACTTATTTTTTCAGGCAAATCTCCTAATGGCTTGATGGAAGCTCTAGAAGTTAAAGGCCACCCTTTCTTTTTAGGAACTCAATTTCACCCTGAATTTAAATCAAAAGTTGAATCTGTTGCACCTACATTTTATGGCTTTGTAAAAGCAATGGGTGAAAAACAATGAATGTAAAATCGTCTGTGAGAAATATTATATCTGAGATAAGCTCTGTTTTGGAAGAAATAGATGAAAACACTGTTGAAGAAATTATTACTGAAATCTTAAAGGCAAATAAAATATTTATTGTTGGTGCAGGTAGGAGTGGATTAGTTGGCAAAGCCTTTGCAATGAGGCTCATGCAAATTGGTTTCAAAGTGTATGTCGTGGGGGAAACTATAACCCCATCTATGGATGAAGGCGATTTACTCATTGCAATATCCAATTCAGGGGAAACAAAAAGTGTATGTCTAGCTTCACAAATTGCAATGTCAATTAAAGGGAATATTATCGTAATCACTTCCATCAAAAATTCTAGATTAGCTAAGAAGGCTACTAAAACAATAATTATCGATGCAAAACATAGAACAGACCCAAACAGATTTGTTCAAAAAGGTTTTCACAATGAGATGCCATCCTTTGCACCTTTAGGCACTCTTTTTGAGGTTTCTACATTTTTATTCTTTGAGGGATTGATAAGTTCTCTAATGGAAAGGACAAACAGAAACGAAGAAGATTTGAAAAAAATGCACACTGTTCTCGAATAAACGAAATACTTAATAATATATTTTTTTAGTTTAATTGAGGGACCGTGGGGTAGCTTGGCCCATCCTTTTGGCTTCGGGAGCCAGAAACCTGAGTTCAAATCTCGGCGGTCCCATTAAATATATAAATTAATACCCTCTAATCAATAAAGGATTCTATTTTTTATCTAGACTAGAGGTAACTCTCGAGGTGTTTTTGATGGCTGATAAATTAAGAGATGAAATAACTGGAAACAAAAAACATGCTACAGGAGACAAACCTTCTTTTTGCGTAATTGGCGCTGGTAACGGTGGTCTTGCAATGGCCGGGTATCTAGCGCTTCATGATTTTTCAGTTAATATTTGGACTAGGGACAAAGATAAAATGGAAGCCTTGGCTGCGGCAAGAGGTATTGAAGTTGAAGGTAAACTAAAAGGATTTGGGGAATTAAATAAAATTGATGTGGATTTTAAAAAATCCATAGAAAATGTTGATATTATAATGGTGGCCATACCTGCAAATGGTCATAAGGAAATAGGACAAAAACTTGTAAAATATGTTAAGCCTGGTCAAACTATTGTTTTAAATCCAGGCAGAACAGGTGGCGCATTAGAGCTTTACAATATCTTTAGAAAAGAAGGGAAAATAAGGGAGGACATTATTTTTGCTGAAGCACAAACATTTCTGTTTGTTGCTAGAAAATTAGGGGTCCATAAAGTAAAAATATTTGATATAAAAAGATCAGTTCCAGTTTCAGCCGTTAGATCATATAAAAATCCTGAATTAATAAATAAATTAAGGATCGCCTTTCAACAATTTACTCCTGCATCTGACGTACTTCACACAAGCTTAGGAAATATTGCAGTCATGTTCCACCCTTGTGTCATGTTATTAAATACTGGATGGGTGGAATCAGATCACGGCAACTTTGAATATTATCTTGAAGGAATATCTCCAGGTGTTGCTAAAGTTTTAGAATATATAGATATGGAAAGAATTAAAATTGCAGAAGCTGTGGGTATAAGGGTGCCATCCTTGAAGGATTGGCTCTACTTCTCTTATGGATCCACAGGCTCAGATCTTTATGAAGCTGTTCAAACTACATCAGCATATAAAGGTATCATGGCGCCTTCCACTACCCACCATAGGTATATCCTAGAAGATGTTCCAATGAGCCTTGTTCCAATGTCGTCACTAGGTCACAAGTTTGGCATAGATACTAAATACATTGATTCTATTATTAATATAGCATGTTGCCAACAAGAAAGGAACTTTTGGTCTGAAGGCAGAACTGTAGAAGATATGGGAATTAAAAATTTTGATCTAAAATTAATAAGGCGACTTGTAGCCGGAGAGATTGTATGAATGCTATTTTAGCAACAATAGGTAATTGCATCCACGTCCAAGGAATTAAAAATTTTGAAAATTTGTTGAATAAAAATGGTATTGGCACAGAGTTTATTGGTGTATGTATCGATATTGATAAACTAATTAAAATTATTCTTGATAAAAAGCCTGATATTGTAGGTCTTAGCTATAGACTTGAGCCTGAAAATGCTCTACTCTTGTTCACTAAGTTGAATAACTCAATTCGTGAAAATCATATTGATTCAAAATTTTTCTTTGGTGGGACACCTGCTGTATGCGAACTTGCTGAAAAAACTGGATTATTTACAGGTGTATTCAGAGGAACAGAGTCTGAGGATGAAATCGTTGATAAAATATTTCAAAGGAAAAAAAAGTTAACGGCAATTGACTACCCAAATACTCTATATGAAAGAATAGAAAAATATTACCCAATTCCACTAATAAGGCATCATTTTGGCCTCCCTTCTCTTGAAAAAACAATCAAAGGTGTCGAAGAAATTGCTAAGAGTTGCTATGTGGATATTATATCAATAGGCCCAGATCAAATTGCTCAAGAGTGCTTTTTCAATCAAGATAATATCTGCAATGAATTTGAAGGTGGAGGGGGCGTACCCCTTAGAAAAAAAGAAGATTTAGAGACGATATATACCTCTTCAAGGATTGGTAATTTCCCTCTCTTGAGATGTTATGCTGGCACAAATGATTTGATTGAATGGGGGAATATGTTAAAGGATACAATTAATAATGCTTGGGGGGCCATACCTCTTTTTTGGTATTCAGAACTTGATGGCAGGTCAAAAAGAAATTTAATGAATGCAATCATTGAAAATCAAAGAGCTATAAAATGGCATGCAGAAAACGAAATACCAATCGAAATTAATGATTCCCACCAATGGGCCCTTAGAAAAACTACCGATCCAATTGAAGTTGTATCTGCTTACATTGCTACCTACAATGCAAAAAAATTAGGAGTTAAATACTATATTCAACAGTTCATGATGAATGTACCACCTGAAATCTCCCCTGAGATGGATATTGCTAAAATGCTTGCTAAATTAGAATTGATATCTGAATTATCAGATGATACTTTTACTATCTTAAGGATGATAAGGACTGGTCTTGCTTCTCTTTCCGTAGATGAAGATATTGCAAAAGGGGAGCTTGCTTCTTCAATTACAATTGGAATGTATTTATTGCCCCATATAATTCACGTTGTTGGTTATTCCGAAGCATATAATGTTGCAACACCAAAAGTAGTAATCGAAAGCTCAAAGATTGCAAAAGGTGTAGTTAAAAATTGTCTAAAAGGTTTACCTGCTATTGGAGAAAATAAAAAAATCATTAAGAGAAAAGAAGAAATAATAAAAGATGTTAGAGTGTTATTAGAAACGATAAATTCACTTGGCGACAACATAGACCCCTTGACTGATCCAAATACCCTCTACATGGCGGTAAAAACTGGCCTATTGGATGCTGAGAACTTGAAAGGATTTAATCCCGGAAAAGGGGATATTAAAACAGCGATTATAGATGGAACTGTGCAATGCATCGATGAAAATTCAGGAAAAATAATTTCTGAGAAGGAAAGGGTAGCTAGGCTAAACATCTAATAGCTATTAATTAATACATAATAATTAATAACTGATACATATTAAATATTATTTAATAAAGTTGGGTTCCTTTTATCTATATATTCCTTTATTGCTTCCTCAACAGTTGAGCTTCTCTCACCAGTATTCAAGGATATTTTGATTGATCTTGGGATTCCCAATTTATCCTTTATTAAGGTATCAAGAGCATTTACTAGTTCTTCGTCAAGAGAAAAACTCTTGATTACCTTTTTCTTTTTATATTGAAGTTTTTCTACTTCATTATGGGTAAAACGTTGTGTCATTATTTCTTTTTTTTCCTTTTCATGGTCGATTTCTTCTTGTGTAAGAACTACCCTTCTCTGTATTTCTTTCTCCAAATCATTCTTTAAACCATTAGTTAAAGCCATTAAATTCCCTCCAATACCCTTTTACATAATTGTATATAGTCATAGGCCCCTCTTGAGTTTAATGCATACTCAAATATTGTTTTTCCATGTGCAAAACTTTCAGATAATTTGGTATCTATCCTTATATAAGGGCTTATTATGCCTTTAAAATGATCCATACTCTCAAAAAATTCAACATATTCTTTAGTTCTTTTTACCCTCTCATCAACAAACGTTGGAACAATAAGATTTATCACTAAATCCTTTTGGAAATCTTCCTTCAGGTCATAAACAAGTTTGTCTACTTTAAAAAGGCCTTTTACTGATAAATACTCCATTGACACCGGTACGATTAATTTTTGGCAAAAATTAAGGGCGTTTTCATTTAGGATTCCTAAGCCTGTCTGGCAGTCAATCAGTACATAATCATAGTTAATGCCTTCAAGGCGCTTTTTTAATGCGTTTTCTCTATTTCTCCATCCTACCATTTCTAACGCCACTTGTGAAATAGTTTCATCCGATGGTAGCAAATCTAGATTTTTTCTAGCGTTTACAATACACTCTTCAAAAGGGGCTGTGTCTTTTAAGAGATGGTAAATACTTTTGGTAAATTTTACCCCAAGACACTCTGCATCATTTCCTTGATCGTCTATATCTATAATCAATACCTTTTTGCCAGTAAGGGCAAGTGCATGCCCTAAATTAATTGTTGTAGTAGTTTTTCCTGTACCGCCTTTCTGATTATATATAGCAATAGTTTCCAAGATACCACCTATTAGTTATTATTTATTAATTGATATGTATTAATTAATAATTATTAACATTCTTTATAAATCTTTGGCCCGTAGAAAGGGAATTTTTCATCATTTAGAGTGGGTTAATTAGTCAAAAAACAGGATCTAATGGAGTATATAAACAAAAGTAAACATTTATTAGTTAATAACTATTATATATTAAGTAATAATTAATAATTCATCAAATTAGATTTCCATCAGGGTCAATTAATATACCTCTTTTCTCAAGATTTTTTCGTAATCTCCAAAAAGAAGTATTAGATATACGTTTTTTCGCTTCTTTGAGGAATCTTTCTGCATTTTTTGGACTAACAAAATGTCTTTTAACAAATTCAGTTTCTACAAGTTTAACTCTATTCTTCCTCCCGCCACTACCCTTGGATTCCATAAGCTTAATTTCTCTTTCGATAGCTCTTATCAAATCTTCTTTAGAAATACCATATTTCTTTGATAATTGGGTTTCTATATCCAATATTTAACCCCCTGCATTTCAAAATTCTGTATTTTGAAATAGAAGAAGTTGATTCATTAATAAATCTTATCATTTTAATTATCTAACAGCTATTGACAAATATAAAAGATTTTGATATATAAATTTATATACTCTAAACCTGATTTATATATCTGGTGTGCATTTGAAGATACAGGTATACAGTTATATCGAAAATAATAATGTAAAAATAGTAATTAAACCTGCAACTAAGTTAATACCTGAAAAATTCAAAGAATACTTGAGAGATATGAAGAAATTTGGTTTTATATACAATAAAAATATTGAAGCAAATGAACTAACAATAAAAGATCCAAAACAGCTAGTCGCATTATTTAACTATTTTGATAAAAATTACCGAATTAATGGAGAATTAGATGGAGCAAAACTATATTCTTGGGAAGAAAGAGGTCTTTTTTTAAGTGAGGCTTTAGATATCATAAAAATTAAATCTTTAGAGAGAAAGGGTCAAAAGATAATAGTTTATTCTTCCAGAATTGACATTCAGTTCATGGATAGAATATACGCAGAGAAACTACCTGAATGGATAAAGAGATATGATCGGATGTATAGGGATAAAGTTGTAGAAGAGATCTTAAATGAATCAAAAATTAATTTTATTAAAGAGACTGCCGGGGATAAAATAATATTTTATATCGATACAATACCTGAGAAGCTAAATGAGTGGCTTTCACTTAAGGATAAATTTATAGAGAAATATTCCACCTTGTAGTTAATGGGTAAAGGTACTTATTCCTTGATATTGAAACTTGAAAATGATCAACATATTGAGATTGGAAAACTTGGCAAATTTCTTTTTAAAAAAGGGTATTATGTATATAGTGGTAGTGCACTTGGTGGATTTGGAAGGGTTAAGTACCACTTGAAAAAAAATAAAAATAAAAGATGGCATATTGATTACCTACTCGATAATGCCAAGATAATTAAAATTTTTTTATCTGAAGTAGAGAAAAACTATGAGCACGAAGTATCTAAATCTTTATCTAATTCCAAGAATGCGGAAGTTCTTGTGAGGGGATTTGGGTCTTCTGATTGCAAGGAGGGATGTCCTTCCCATCTTATTTATTTTAGTGAGAATCCAGAAATAAGCGACATCTATCAAAGATTAAATTTAAAATATCTGATTTTAGAGGAATCTGATTTCAAAAACATGCAATGTTTCAAAATCCAGTTTTAAACAGTTTTTGATACTATATCTAAATTTCTTCTTTTCTAAGAAATCAATCGTATTTTCTAATGGGTAAAGAGAGGATTGCAATAAATATGCCTTCCCTGATTTAGAAAGAAATTGACCAAAGTCATTCAAAAATGACCGTATATGGTCCCCTCCGTCAATACCGCCATGGTAAGATAAATCAATCAAGGCTTTAGGTGGTGAATCGACAGGCAGATATGGAGGATTAAAGACAATAATGTCAAATAAGGCTCCCAGTTTAATTGAAGAAAACAAATCAGAGGAAAAGAAATGTACATTCTCTATGGAATTAGCTATTGCATTTTGTTTGGCTAGAATGAGAGAAAAAGGATTTATGTCACAACCATACACATTTTCTATTTCTTTAGCAAGATGAAGGGAAATAATGCCGCTTCCAACACCTATTTCAAGAGCATTATCGGACGTTTCGGGATTTATTGATTCTATCAATAAATATGAGTCCTCGGAAGGGGGGTAAACCCTCTCATCATGTGCAACTTTAAATTCTATAATATTCATTATACCACATAAGATACCATAAAAATTAAATAAAATTATAAATGTAACTGAATAAAAAAGAGTGTTTAAGTGGTTGAGGTGAGTTAAATGGTTAGTTTTAAACTGAAGATATTCAATAATACTACTTCTAAAGATTACATTCATAATTTTAACAATCAAATAAAGTGCGTAAAGGATGCAATTTTAACTCTTGAAGAGGCAATAAAGTTGATGGAAAAAGGGTGCATATCTGAAATGGGGGATAAATGCAAAATAATAGTTGAGTTAGAAAAAGAGGCAAAAGAATACCAAGACAAGATGGAAAAAACTCTTCAAAAAGGATCATTGTTAGGGCCAAACGAAGCAAAATATGGTGAGATTTCTTCACTTATCGCTGAAATTGGCCTAAAAGCCAAATCAATTTCTGATTTATTGGCAGATTTAAATAAAGAAAAAATCCCTAACGACATAATTAACGACTTTGTTAAATTAATTGAAACAGATGAGAACATTACCCGAGAAATATATCTCACGATGAAAAAGATAGAGGATATCGACGATGAAAAATTAAATAGATTTTCCAAAAAAATAATTAAAAAGAAAAATGAAGTCATTGATTTATCAGAATCAATTTTAATCAGATACCATAAAGAAACTGAAGAGGATAGTTCCTCTAAAACTTTTGAGAGTATAATTTCTATACTGAAAAAAATCCCAGAAGATGCAGAGAATCTGACCATGATCATTAATCGCTGACATTAGGTAGTATGATGAAAGTAATTGAAATAAATAATATCACAAAAAAATATAATGGAAGGGTGGCCGTTAACAATTTTTCTTTAGCAGCCGAAAGTGGAAAAATATATGGATTTTTAGGGCCAAATGGAGCTGGGAAAACCACTACCATTAGAATGATTATGGGGATAATTGCCCCAGATTCGGGCACCATTAAGGTATTTGGAGAAAAACTCTCTGAAGAAAGCAAAAAAAGAATCGGATATATACCTGAAGAAAGAGGGCTTTATAAAAAATATAAAGTGTCTGATATATTAATCTACTTTGCCAAGCTGAAAGGGCTAAGTTCAGAAGAGGCTAGAAAAAACTCAGATTTATGGCTTGACAAAGTTGGCCTTAAAAATAGGGCCAATAGTAGGATAGAAGAGCTTTCAAAAGGCATGCAACAAAATATCCAACTTATAGTGGCTTTAATAAATAATCCCGATCTCATTATTCTAGATGAGCCGTTTGTTGGTCTTGATCCAATAAACACAAGAAATATGAAGGAAATAATTTATTCACTGAAAGAATCGGGCAAAACAATAATATTTTCAACTCACCAGATGAATGAAGCGGAAAGACTGTGTGACCATATATTTTTAATTGATAAAGGGACAAAGTTAATAGATGGGACAATTGGAGATGTAAAAAAGAAGTATTCCAAGAATTTTGTCTCTGTTGAGTTTCAGAATCGGATGTTAAACTTTGATGACATAGATATGATAGAAAATGTCTATTATGACGGAAATAAAGTAGAGATGGAATTAAGAAAAGACAGTAACTATAACGAACTACTGGAAACCCTAATGAAGAGAGGAAACATAACAAAATATGAAATTTCTGAATCATCACTTGAAAGCATTTTCGTTGAGGTAGTGACAAATGGCGTCTAAAACAAAAATTGTCGCAGTAACTGAATTTATAACAAATATCAAAAGAAAAGAGTTCATTATTTTAACATTCCTTCTCCCGCTAATATTGTTTATGTCAATGGTGATCCCTTTACTTTTTATGCAAACAGTCTCCCATGAAAGGGAGATCCTTGGTGTAGTCGATGAAACTGGTGCTGTCTTACCCATTCTCAAAGAAAGATACCATGATTACAATATAGGAGAAATCAAAACTGCAGTTGAAGCAAGACAACTTCTTGAAAACGACAGTATATCAGGCTATATAGTGATCCCAAAAGATTTTTTAAAGATTGGAAGGGCTTCTTATTACTCCAAAATTCAATTATCTTCCCTATCACCAGCCAATATAAATCTTGAGAGGATACTATCCGATATTGTGATAGAAAATCTCCTCTTAGATAAGGGGATTCCTAAAGAAACAATAGACAAGGTCAAAAATCCAATTGAAATGGAGCGAATTACTGTAACAAAAAAAGGCGAGGAAATAGAAACTCCTTTTGCATTTTTTGGTAACTATCTCCTGCCTTTATTCCTTTTCATGTCAATTATGAACGCTGGCGGCTATTTACTAAACGGCATAATTGAAGAAAAGGAGAATAAAGTGGTTGAAGTATTACTTTCCACAATCTCTTCCAATGAGCTATTATCTGGAAAAATTTTAGGGCTGGGGGGCTTAGGGATAGTACAAGTTGGAATTTGGATGATTGGGATAATCGCCGTAACTTCATTACTTAAAATACCACTAGTTTCCCTAGAAAAGGGTGTTTTGATGATGATTTATTTTGTTTTAGGGTATTTGTTCTATTCATCAATATTTGCGATGATCGGATCAATTTCGACAAGTACCAGAGATTCACAGCAAATATCTGCCATTGTGTCCTTTTTCGTCTTTATACCTTTACTACTTTTCCTCGGCATAGTCCAAAATCCAAATATGAATTTTATCAGAGTGCTTGGGATGATACCGCCCTTTATCCCCACAATAATGATGATGAGAGTTTTATTATCTGAAGTGCCTTTTATTGATATAATAATCTCTATATTAATCCTCTCAGTGGCTCTTGTTGCAGCTGCAAAAATTGCATCAAAAATGTTTAAAATAGGTATACTGATGTATGGTAAAAAACCGAGTTTTAATGAAGTATTAAGGTGGATTCGGGGGTAGGTAAAAATGAAAAGAATTGGTATAATTGTATGTCAAATATTTGAGGAGGAACTGTTAGAAATAATTAATAGCTTTCCAAAGATAGACAAAATATTAATCTATGATAATGACGCCTCTAAAGAATTCCAGAATATTGCCTCAAGAGAGCTGCCCCCTGAAAAATTTAGAGTAGTGAGGGAGTTATGCTCAACTAAATTCTTAAAAAGGGAAAATGAAGTTGAAGCCCTCCTATATTTCCTTCCTCTTGCATTACATGTCGATCCATCTTTAATAAAAAAAGAGGTGGTAGCAGCTGCCAAGGAATTAGAGAAACATGTTGAGTTTCTTGTTTTATTCTTTGGGCTTTGTGGAAATTCACTCGGTGATGTTGAAGCACTGATGAAAGAAAATAGGATTAAGGTCCCGACTAGCATACTAAAGGATGGCCAGGGGGAAATTGTCGACGACTGTGTGTGTGCGCTTATAGGGTCAAGAAAAAGATACATTGAAACAATAGGTGAAGAGCCCGGGACTTGGTTTATGACATACGGCTGGGCCAAATACTGGAAAGAACTATCCTGTGAAACTGTAGGTACATACGATACTAATAAAATGAAGCTTGTTTTTGAGAGAACAGGTTACAAAAGAACTCTTGCACTAGAGTTTGACTTTGGAGACGAGGACATTTACAGCAAAAGATGTAAAGAATTTTCAGAAATATTTAATCTGCCCGTATGCTATAAAAAAGGCACCACCAGTATTTTAAAAGACGCTCTTGGAAAGGCAATAAATGTGGTATTAAATGATTGACCTTACAAATATTCTTCTAATTTTCCTGTTTGCAAAGATATTTGGCGATCTAGTTGAACGAAAAAATATTTCTAGTATAGTTGGCCATGTTATTAGCGGGATTATTTTTGGACCGTTTATATTAGGGATAATATACCCCGGTAAGGACATAGAAGTGCTTGCAGACATTGGACTTTTAGTGATAATGCTATATGCAGGCCTTACAAGTGACTATAAAGAATTAGTAAAGGCAAAGTTTACTGCAGTGATCATAGGACTATTTGGGGTGATTACATCATTTGTTTTTTGCTTTTCTATAATGTCTTTTCTTGGGTTTGATTTGATTTCTTCTTTGTTTGTGGGCATCGTTCTTACAAATACTGCAGTTGAGATTGTAGGAGGCATCGTGGCCAGTGAAAAAAATCAAAAAGTATCCCATATTCTCCTTGGGGCTTCATTTTTTGATGACATAATTGCTATATATCTTGTCGGACTGCTTTATTCAATCACCCTAAATCAATCAACCTTGAATTTTGTGGACATAGGAAATGTGACACTTAAAATAATTNTTTTCTTCGTAATTACGATACTATTAAGCGAGTTTTTGATATCATCAAAAGGCCCAAGANTNGTNAAATACNTGGTGGGAGGGGACCAACATCAATCAATTATGATGGTATTTATCTTCACNTTGATTTTTTCCCTCTTTGCATCCTTTATAGGTTTACACGAAGTCGTGGGTTCATTTTTGGCAGGGCTGATANTAAGTAGGATAAAGGAAAAGGAGGATCCAATGCTATCGATTAGGATNCGATTTAATGAAGTTACCAGTGAGATTAATACCCTGATGAGATTTTTNTTNATGCCNCTCTTTTTTGTATATATTGGTCTGATATTTAANAAGGGAANTGCCCAACTAAACATCCCCCTNATANTATTATTGTTTNTNGGTGCCATGGGGGGTAAAATAATCGGNTGTGGCTTAGCAAGNAAAATTTCTANATTGAANAATAGGGATGCCCTTTTAATTGGTATAGGNATGTGCGGAAGGGGATCCTTAGAGCTTGCNATCCTAAGGTATGGATTTTCNAATGGNGTTATANCNAGNGGCATATACTCATCAGTTGTAATAGTCACANTACTATCTATATTGATTACNCCNTTCCTGTTTAGTAAACTAATAAAAAAATCAGATATGAATCTCTATAATGTCTCCGTCCCGTAATANNTGNTCTGGCCCTACNCTCTGCCCATCGAATTTGGCTGATTCGCCCCAAACTCTTGCAAACTTGAAGTTTTTGTAGAGATTTTTATGAACTTTTTTAGCGGCATCCAAAGCAGTAGAATTAATTTTCATTGGCATNGCTTCATTATCAATNTGCCCTCCCGGAGAGCGGGTATAGACCCTTATTATATCTAGAATAGAAAAAATCTCGGCNGGTAAAATATCAAGATTAACGTTATTTATAGCAGATACTGGGATTATCTTAAAATTAGTTACATTACTCTCTAATTTTTGAAGGCCTTCCTTACTTCCGGGCAAATCACCTTTTGTTCCAACTATGATTGCTTTTTTATATTCCAATGAACTGTCCAAAACCTCAAAAATATCTGTTAGTGTTACAGGCTCTTTTATAGTGATTATAGCATTGTGCACCCTTTCTTCCTGAAGAACTTTTTTAACATCCTGGGAGTTACATTCAACTAAAAAGTTTTCACCGATAATCTCTATGCCTCCGGTAGGTAATTTTTGAATTTCTATATTGGGAACTTTTTTGTTGATCCTTAATCCTTTAGCCTCAAGCTCCCTTAGAATTAATTCCAGATCTTTTAATGGATCAACTGATAGATCGACTATAATTACTATAACATCAACGGCTCTAATAGCACTGATTAGTGGGCCACCCATACCCTTTCCCAAAGAAACGCCTTCAATTAATCCAGGCATGTCTACAAGCTGTATCTGTATGTCTTTGTACTGAAGCATGGCAGGCGTTGGTTTCACAGTAGTAAAAGCATAGTGACCTATATCGACATCTCTACCAGTAAGTTTATTTAAAATAGTTGATTTACCAGAATTAGGAAGCCCGGCCAAAGCTACTTGGGCCGCGCCCTCTTTCCTAACAAAAAAACTAGTTCCCCCGGATCCGCCTTTTTTTAGTTCTTTCTCCTTTTCAACTTCTTTTTTTAACTTGGATAAATTCCGTTTTATCTGAAGTTGCATTTTTTCTGTGCCTTTGTGTTTAGGTATTGTGCTAAGCATTAGCTCCAGGGCTATTAGTTTTTCTTTTGGATTCTTAGCAGATTTATAGGCATCTTCTGCTTTGAGATATTCTGGGGTAACGTTTACAGGCATGGTATCAACAAAATATTGTATTGGTATAAAAGACTTAAGTTGTAACCCTTTAAAAAAATTAAGATTCATTTACTTTGAAAAATTAAATAATATGAATTAAAGAAAAGATTAAGAGATTAATGTTTTTTCCAAGCTCATCTAACAACAGTGACCCTACAAGGAGCGTATTTTACCACTTCACTTGCGACATGGCCCATCAGAAGCCTTCTAATTCCTGTCAATCCTGTTGTACCCATTATTATATGGTCACATCCCTCTAAGTCTGCTACCTGTAAAATTGTGTCAGGAACTTTTCCTAGTTTTAACATGTTTTTCGTCTTAATTCCCTTTTGTTCTGCATATTTTGACATTTCTCTTAGAACGTTGTTTCCGCGTCTGCACATTGGGTCATCAATTATGCACTTAAGCTGCTCCTCAAAAAACGGAGAATACCTCTTTATGTCGTCAGTTCCTTTTATTTTGACTTCCCATTCAGGGGTGAATCTGTCCATGGATTCGTGAGTAAGTTTCATTTTATCTGCATCTATGACATGTAACATCACTACTTTAGCCCCCGTTTTACCAGCAACCCAAGCAGCGTATTCTAAGGCTTTCTGAGAAGATTCTGATCCATCAACTGGGACTAATATTTTATTAATTAGTTCTCCATCCATGTTATCACCGTTTTCAACTTACACATTTACTATATAACTTTTTCCTTTATCTAATTTTTTTAGAAATATCTAACAATAATTTTCATTATTTATAGATAAAAATAAAAATATTTTTTAATTTAATTTTAAGGATGATTAGTTTAATATAGTGGCCCTAAAATTAGGGCCAACTATCCCAATGCCCGTTTATATTTTTAAATTAAATACAAATGTGCTCTGATAAGACCTTAAAGGTGAAAGCCAATTATAGGAATTAAGGCCCAGAAAAATCTATCATCTCATAAACTCCCCAGTTTATGTCTGGGCCCTAAAATTATGCCGCCATTTTTTCACGCCTATGCCTGGGTAAATCTATAGTCTTCTTGAAACCCCCGACCCAGGCAATTTTTAAAAAAAAATAATGGCTATTCTCAGCACTTCAAATTAATACTAAATAAAATTATGCACTAGCATAGTGGTAATATACCTGGCCTTAAAATTAGGGCCATTCCTTTTGGCTTGGAAAATGATATTCAATTTAGCTAATCCTTAATCAAAAGGTATCCTATCCATAATAAAAATAAAGGAAACATCATTATACCAGCTATATAAGGGAATCCCATAAATACAACCAACGGGCTAATCTTAAAAAACAGAAATAACATAGGAAGTGAATATTTAACAAGTATCAATCCACCTACACCCATTACCAATAGTCCAAAAATTGCTTTGATTGCACCCATCATATCTTACTTGTTACTTTCGTTATAAAATTTGTTGTCGATTAAATCTATTGAATATACTTACTATTTCAAATAACAATTGATTGATTATAATGTTCATTTCCTTCTTTCATAACTGTGCTTCTTTGTCAAACATTTTTTCCTTAAATTTATTTTTTTTCCAAATGTAACTCTTTTAGATTTTTATTGGCCCTAAAATTAAGGCCAAAGTATTACGAAGCAGCATGAATAATGAAGGCATGAGAGAGTACTACTGTTCTAGGTGCGGGGTGGTGCTGGCTAGGCCGATTGAGATGACTGCGTGCTACTGTTACGATTCTAAAAATCAGAATACTTTTCTAGTTTGCAGTAAGTGTAGAAAGAAGAAGGATAATATTATCTGGTGAAACATCTCTATTAATTTGAGTCATCATCTTGAGATAATATACTTCCTTTATATCTCTGCTTTTTTGATGTATAAAATATCTTATTTATAAAATTAAAGTTGGTAGGACTAAAAGGTAACATAACATCAGTTTAACGCCAACTAGCTTCTTATTACATAAATTATTAGTAAATTAAGAATTTAATATTTACTCCTTCTTATTTTTATATTCTTAATTTTACTTATTGATATAGGAATTCAAAACTGCTTTGAACATTTTTCCATGGCTTGGATATCTAAGGTGTAAAAGTTCATGGACTATGATTTCATCTCTTTCCTTTTTTGACATTTTTAGAATAGACTTATCAAAAGTTATTCGCCCCTTGGAAGAGCAACTTGCAACTTTTCTCTTCATTTCTCTCATCTGAATTGTGCTAGGTTCTACGTTTAGTTCTTCTGACCATTTTTTTATCTCTTGTATGAACTCTTCCCTTGTTATCAATCTAAGCACCTTTTAGGATCCTAATTATGTCATTTCCAAGCTCTGTTACCTTTTTAATATCTTTTGACTCGTCGCTTAGAATTAGTTTATAGATTTTCGGCTTTACAATTTCTCTCTCCTGGCCCTCACTCTTTTTCCAGTTGGGATATTTTTCAAATATTTCTTCCATCTCTTTTGCCTTTTTCTCTGCATTTTTTATTCCTGACCTATCAAGCATCCAAAAAAGAGTAAATATATCGCTAGACATATTTTTTTCTTTGTCTGCTTTGGTGGAGTCGTTTATTTCATTTACTCTATTAATAAGGGCATCAAGAGTATCCTTTGTATCAATCTGCCCTTGATTGTACATTGTGATTAATCTTTGGACTCTCTCGCCAATAGATATTAAATATGGGGATGTGGCTCCTTTTTTCTTGATTAATTCATTTATCCCTTTACTAATGTTATAGACCTTTTCTCGGTCTGAGATTGTATCTTCTTCTATCTTCTTTATTGTATTCTCATTGATTTCATATATGTCAAGGATCTTTTTTATCTTTCCAGATCTTGAATGTTCTTGGACAAGAGCTGCTGTCTTTCTATAGAACTCCTTGTCAACAGATATCCCGGGCTCGTAAGCATCCTTTAGAATACTATACATACTAGAGAGTGTTTCGTAATCCTCTATATAGGGCCTTAAGAAATTGTCCGGGGATAGAATCTCATACATTGCAGAGAGAGACTTAAATGAGCTATAGAATTCATGTCTTATTTCTTCATCCATAAAATGAGATAGGACTGCCTCAACTGCTTTATCCTTTGATTTACCTTCAATTATTACAAGGTATTCTTTTTTTGATTTTTCCATAATCTCTCTAAATGCATCTTTTACCTTTTCGATGTCATTTACTATGCCATCAAGGTCTGAAGAATCAAATGCCAGTGCCTTTTCAAGCTTATTGAATAGCCCAACAAAATCCAATACAAAGCCAGAGGGCTTTTTTCTACCACTCTCATCTTCGTAGGGCCTATTTACCCTTGCAATTGCCTGTAATAGAACATGGTCTCTCATAGGTTTGTCTAGATACATGCAGTAAAGAATTGGGGCATCAAAGCCAGTAAGAAGTTTTTCTGTGACTATCAGTATCTTTGGAAGATTGCCTGAAGCTCTGAAGTTTTTCCTTATAGAAGTCTCTTCTTTTTCATCGAGGTGATACTTTGCCATATACGGAGGGTCATTATAATAAGGGCTATAGACAACTTCAGAGTATTCCTTTGGAAGAAGTTTATCAAGCTCTTCCTTGTACATTGCACATGCCTCACGGTCAACAGCAACTAAGAATGCCTTGTACCCCATAGGCTCGATATAGGTAGTAAAGTGGTCTGAAACATACTTTGAGATTTCTTTGACTCTATCTTTTCCCTTCATCATATTCTTTAGATTTACTGCCCTTTCGAGAACCTTGTTTAACTCCTCTATATCACTTAGTCCTTTAGAATCTTTTAAATTGAGAAACTCTTTTTCTAATGTTTCACGCTCAACAAGTAGCTCATTTGGGGCAAGGGTATAATTTAGAGGAACTGTTGTCTCATCCTGTATTGATTCCCCTATACCATATTTGTCAAGGTAGCCTTTTGGAGGATCATCTATACCAAATGTGATAAATGTGCTCTTACCTTGGGCGGTCCTATCAATTGGAGTTCCAGTAAAACCAATATAGGTAGCATTTGATAGCGCCCCCATTAGATAGTTTCCTAGTGTGCCGCTTGTTGTTCTGTGTGCTTCGTCGACCAAAACAAAGATATTGCGCCTTGTGTTTATATTTTCATCCATCTTATCAAACTTATGAATAGTAGATACAATAAGCCCGCGCCTATCTTCTGATAAAAGAGATTTAAGGTGTTTTTTTGTCTGGGCTATCTCCACATTTTCAATTCCTACTGAGGAGATATTAGAGAAAAGCTGAGATTCTAGTTCATTTCTATCGACCAACATCAAAACTGTTGGGTTTTCAAGAGTGGGGTTTTGTAGTAGTCTTTGGGCTGTTACTATCATTGTATAAGTTTTACCACTTCCCTGAGTATGCCAGATTAATGCCCTTTTCTTTTTTGAATCCTCCGCCCTCTGAACGAGCCTATCGACTGCCCTAATCTGGTGCGGCCTTAGTATTACCTTCTTTAGCTCATCGTCTGCCCTTGTGAATAATATGAAATCAGTAATAACCTTAACAATTCTATCTTTATCAAAAAAAGACTTGACAAGAGATTCAAAGTCCCCACCATTCTCATCCTTCCAGTTGAAAAGCCCTTTTTTAGAGCTGTTCCAGGTGCAGCTGTAGTAATATCTTATGATGTGTGTTATGGCGTAAAGCTGGAGAATCGATAAAATCTCTGGGCAGTCAAGATGATACCTTCTTACCTGGTCTAAAGCCTCACTTAACCCCTCTATCTTTTTAGCGGCCTTGGTCTCAACTAAAACTATGGGCAAACCATTTATCAAAAAAACTATGTCCATTTTGATTGTCTTTGTTCCGTTTGTAAACTTAAACTCATCAGTTACATGAAATGTGTTATTTTCAATATTCTCTTTATCGATTAAAGTTATGTTTCTCTCTCTGTTTTCCTTAGGGACAAAGATAGTCTTTAGGCCTTTAAGATACTCCCAAGTGAATAGATTTCCTTCAATTGTAGGGGAGAGCCTTTTGATCCTGTTTAAAACTTCTGTTGCTAGCTCATCAGTCATAAACTCAGAGTTTAGTTTCTTTAGCTGCTCTATGAATAGTTTATCAAAAGAGATGTTTGTAAGGGAGTTCCTCATTCCTAGGGCGGCGTCCTGAGATAAATACTCCCATCCTACCTCTTTAGCATAGGCTATCATGGGATTTTGAACGGAGCCACGCTCCCCTCCAAGAGTCAAGACGACATCCCCAGAGAATTAACTCTTATTTTTCCAGTCATCAAGTTTTCAAGAAGTGTTTTAAAAAGAGCATCCAATGCTTTTGCTTTGTTTTCCTCAGCTTCTATTTTGCTATCAACTTTTGAAAGCATATCTGCAATCTGCTTCTGCTCTGGCAGTGGAGGAAGTGGAATAAGAAAATTACTTAACCTAGAACGAGATAAATTTGGGATTGTAGTTTTATTCCCTTCTTCTGAATATAAGCCTCTAATTAACATTCCAAATTGCATCCAATACATATAAAATTCTGGCATTGCCCCCAGACCATTCTTTACCCTTAATCGATGCAAATGATTTTGGTGGCAACACTCGGCTATTTGTTTGTTCCATATTGCAGTCCTGCCAATATCTCCACCTTCGCAGATGAGCAAATCTTTAGATTTTAAAGTAAGAGATTGTATTTGTTTTTCAGAAAAATACATAATGTCAAGATTAGATAAATCGATTTTACCCCAGAATACATTTGATGTTCTTAAAAATGGTCTTAATAATTTACCTGGGCTTGGCTCACGACAAAGTGTGATACCTTGTTGTATTTCGAATAGATTACCGAGTTTTGTAACTTCCCAATCTTCGGGTATAGGTCCAATTTCTGTCTCCTTTGGATTTACTTGCTCTGCTTCGCTTACCGGAACTGGGCCGTAAGTAAAAAGATGTGTCATCAAGGACTTTTTTAGCTCTTTTGTGGCGTTGATTACGTCTTCTGTTTTTTCCTTGGCTTCTTGGACAGTTGAAAGTATATCTGCGATTTGATTTTGCTCTGGGGGTGGTGGTCTTACAACAAACTTTTCTTTTAATATTGAATAATGTCTGTTATAACCTCTGTTTGGTATTTTTAAATTAACTAAGAAATAATATAAAAAATTTGGAGAAAACAACTTGGGATTTGGAATAATAATTTTTGTTCCATCTGCTCCGCATATAAAAGGGAAATTAACAAATTTAAAAATCCTTGTGTGATCCCCAAATATTATTACTGGGAGGGCTCCTCTATACAATGAATCAAAATCATTGCTGTATCCAGCTATTTTATTTTGTCCTTGATCTATAATGGGATATTTTCCATATTTTAAATAAGCGTCTTTTTTAACACTACCAATATTTATTTTAGCTTTATCTATGCATTTAGTAAAACTAACAACTTCCCACTCTTCAGGTATCGGTCCAATTTCTGTCTCTTTAAAATCATTTTCAGTCATTATTTAAACCCCATCTTAGAAAGTATTTGATTTAACTTTTCTTCTGCTTCGCCCCTCTCTTCCTCTGCTTCCTTTAAGAGAACTACAGCTTCTTCAAGAGGAAGAACTTCTTCAGTTCCGTTTTGGTATACATACCTTGAAGGGCTTAGATTGTAATCATTTTTTATTACTTCATCTTTTGAAACAATCTTACTTATTCCTTCAACCTCCTTCCAGTCGTGATAGATCGAAGCGATTTGAGGAAGGTGCTCATCAATATCCATGTAATTTTTTGGCTTTCCTTTCTTGAATAGTTTTGAGGCATTGATTAGAAGCATTTCATTTTTCTGTGCTTTATTTAGATTTATGACTAAAATAATTCCTGGCGCTGTTGTGTTATAAAAGAGATTTTCTGGCATTAAAATCACTGCTTCAACTAAGTCTCTATCAACAAACTCCTTTCTTATGTCGCGCTCCCTGTTCTTTCCTCGGTTTCCACTTCCTCTTGAAACTGCGCCTGTATCAAGAACTACTGCCATCCTTCCTTTTACAGTAAGGGAAGAATACATGTGTTGAATCCATCCCCAGTCTGCACTGCTTGATGGGGGGATACCAAATCTAAATCTATTAAACGCATCATTTTCATAAACACTCTGTATAAAGTCCTGATTCCACATCGGATTTGCAGTTACAATATCAAACTTCATTAATGAGCCATCGGGATTTTTAAAAGCGGGCCTATTCATCGTATCGTCAAGAGCGATCGTTGCTTCCATGTCATGGATAAAAACGTTCATCTTTGCCATTGCTAGAGTACCGTGCAATATCTCTTGCCCGTAAAATTTCAAAGGTGTGACGATGGCATCGTTTTTATATTTTTCATTAAATCTAAGATTGCATTTAATCAATAATCCTCCACTGCCACAGCATGGGTCATAAATTATTTCATTTGGTTTGGGGTCTAGAATTAATGACATCATGATTGCAACTTCTTTTGGCGTGTAGAACTCTCCCGCGCTCTGCCCACTTCCTTCAGCAAACTTTCTAAGTAGGTATTCATATGCCCTTCCTAAAATATCTGGCTCAACATCCTTTGTTCCAAGTCGGTAACGGCCTAGAACATCTATTAATAAAATCAATTTTTCATCGCTTATAATTCTCTGACCTGAAGCTGTTTCGTTAAAATCTTTTAAATCAACTACGCCTTGTAGTTTTGGATTTTCTCTAGAAATTGATCTTACAATATCTGTTAATGTCTGCCCCACATTTACAGTCAATTTTGATATTACATCCCACCTTGATTCTTTTGGGATATAAAATCTCACAAGTTTATGGTCTTCTTCAATTAGTTTTTCAGCTATTTCTTTGCTGTTATATTCCTTTGACAGTCTATCCAGCTCGTCTTCAAAGACATCTGAAAGTCTTTTCAAAAATATAATCGGTAAAATGTAGTCCTTGTATTTTGGGGCGTCAATTTCTCCCCGTATTTTACATGCAGCTTCCCAAAGCCAGTTTTCAAGTGTTTTTATATCAAGAGAATTTGCCAATTACCTTCCTCCGAGAACATGATTGAAATTTATAATAAAAATAGTGTCATACATCAAGATATATTAGTTTTCCCCATATATAAGAATATGGAAAAAGGGGAAAAATAATTCTATTCAAATACAATTATAAGCATAGAGTATCATTACAAGAAGATTACAATGACCTGGGTAGAAGAATCTGTTCCACTAACAAAGGAGAATATAGATAACATCCTGAAATACCTTCCACTGTTAGAAGACAAGGCCAATAAATTTTATTGTGAAGACTCTCAAG
>LNJB01000012.1 GCA_001587595.1 Candidatus Methanofastidiosum methylothiophilum | reverse complement strand
ACACCTTAGCATTATTTTAAGGTAAACAAAAGTTGATTTATAATTACTATTAGATTTTGTAATTTAATAAAGCTATGTATCTTTAATACTAAGGTATTTAATTTATTAAACTCAAAATACATGTAAAAGTACATTATATTGGAATAAAGAATAATAATTTTTTTGGGGCAATAGACAAGATAAATAACTTTCATGCCATTTAAGGTAAAAGAGCGATTAAAAGCTTGGCGAAATATTTGGCAGATAACACATTAAAACTATTTCATAAAAAGATTTAAATAATTGAATGTCATATTTGAATAGGGTGATTATGTGAAAAAATACTACTTTACTCTTGCCTTATTGGTATTACTAATTACAAGTACTGGAGCATTTATAACAGCTCAAAATCAAAGCGAAGCTTTAACAAAAATATATGAAGCTTCTTCTGCACTCAATATATATGAAGCTGGGAAAGATAGCATATGGCCCTGCTCAAAAAAATTTAATCATGATGCAAGATTATATTTACAATATTCATGGAACTATTTTAATATAGGCGATTATAAAAACGCAGCTTTTTATGCCCAAGCTTCAATAACTGCAACAGAAACAGCTAAGATTTATGCAGATACACAATGTCGCTGTCTTTTTTCATACAATGAACGTGGATGTGGAGATATCCAAAACGGTGACGATTTGGGACCGTGTGGAGGTTTAGTTGCAGTAACCACTGGAAAGAGTGGATGCAATAGTTGGTACTGTGACAGGCCAGGATGTTTCCAATGTACTGAAGGATATTGTTGTGGGCCAAATGGATGTTACCCAGATCCAGGTTGCTATACAACTGACTGTAATCCTGGAAATGGTAACTTTCAGCCAGGAGGCACTGGCGGCACTCCACAACGAGGCGGAAATATTGGAACTCCAAATAAAGGTTAAATAAATAATAAAAATAATTAAGAGGATTAAGATTAATCTTATTTTTTCCTTATTTTTTAATTTTATAAATATTTGAATGATATATCATGTTTCTTAATTCTTTTATTCAAATTTTGGATACTTTTTCAAAATTTATCGTTAGTTAATGCTCGGCGAAGTTAGCAAACATTTGTAGCTGATACAAGTTAAAACAGAAACAGGCGAACATCATCTTTTGAGCCCTCATACTGTCTTTTCAAAATAAAATCAATCAAGCGGTCAATGAAAATTAAAAATCACTATTGGTTAAATTGACATACCAATAGTGGTACTTGAGTCGAAGTTAATCAAATTCTCTAAATTTATTTTCTTCTTTTCAAATAATATCCAACTAGCAAAGCAGCTGCGCTTACTGCTCCTACCTCAAAACCCGGTGTATTTTTAGTTGTTGTTTCTTGGGGAGTGGGGCCTGTTTGTTCTTTAGGTATTTCTTGAGTTGCCTTACCTCCCGATAATAGAGCATTTATCCCCTTATCAGATGTGTATATTATATCTTTCTTACCATCATTATTCACATCCGATACTCCAAGGTAGAATGCTGGGGAGGTCAAAGATATACTTTCTATAAGCTTACCATCATTTCCATTTAGAATGTATATTTTTCCCTGGTCATATGTATTAGAAGAATTTATCCATTTCGAAGATGTGGCAATAATTTCTAAAGTTCCATCACCATTTAAGTCATCTACAATTACATCCATAACATCTCCATCACACTGGAACTGCCAAATCCCTTTAAGTTCGGCTCCTTCTAAATTAAAGGTAGATATGAAGGGATACTGAGAAAGCATTATAAATTCAATTTTTCCATCTTTATTTAAGTCTCTAATTATATATTTTTTCCACTCAAAGAATCCTGGTGCAGTTGCTATTATTTTTCCTTTATTATTTAATATTGCACTTCCATGAATTAATGTGTTTGCGCTTCCTGTTACATTAGCAGAAAATGCAGGGGATCTGGATCCTGTGAATTTACTCCAATTAAGGGTGCCGTTATTATTTAAGACATATAACATACCGTCTTCAGCTGATGCAAGTATNTCTTTTTTGCTATCACTATCAATGTCAGAGATGTATATGCCTTTTATAGCACTTGTCGTNGTATAACTCCACTTTTGCTTTCCAAAGTGATTTANGATAATTATTTTTCCCGAAGAATATCTAAAAGATTGTGGGTCAATTTTACCAGTTCCAATGATTATTTCTGCAAGATTATCTCCGTCAATNTCCTCTACAATGACGGAGTATGGTATTTCATTTGTAGGNTAGTTCCATTTTTCAGTTCCTGATTTATCAAAAACATGAAGCTTGCCATCAATTGACGTTACCAGTATTTCATCTTTCCCATCTTTATTGAGGTCATAAACAAATAAGGAAGTTGGATTATTCAAGGTAGCTAAAGATGTTTCACTGAAGTTCTCAGATAAAACATAACTCAAAGAAAAAAATATTGCGAATGCTAAGAATATTGATATTAATTTTTTCATATGAAAACCTCCATTATAAATTAGAGGATTAAATATATAAAATTATCTAATAATTAAAACAATTAAACATTATGTAACTATACTAAGATATTTAATTCATTAAACTTAAAACACATGTAATGGTACAATATATTGAAATAAAGAATAGCTATTTTCTNGATTATATCTAAAATACAAATATTCTTCTGTGTTATTATACTAAAACAGNGTTTTGGATTACTTTGAATCAAAAGTTATTATTGAACTTTTGAATTTTAACTGATTTNATAAAGAAAGAGATTGGATATGGGCGGCATATGTAGTGGAAAGCATATAGATTCACTAATTCTTAATGGACTAAATTCCNGGGGAGAAGGTGTTAAACAGATGTTTNATATTTATATCCTATTATCAAAGGAGGAGAATTTACAACTTTAACAAATGCTATTTTTGATATTATGCTTCCTTTANTAGAAAAATTAATTTATATGTTAACTATCTATAGGATCCCAAAATTTTCATGTAGTTTGCTCGCTCATAAGCAGAAAGATCTAAGACATTCCTTTGGGACATAAGTCCTTGAATCGATTTTATCGAACTATATTCATTTTTAGAAAGCCACTCGCTAGTTTCTGACAAAACTTTTCCAATATGGTCAATTCCATTCTTTAATAAAGCCGATGTCATCATTGAAACCTTTGCCCCAGACATCATTGCTTTTATAACATCGTAACCCGTATGGATGCCACCTGTAATTGCAATGTCTGGACTTATTCTTCCATATACTATTGCGGTCCACCTTAATCTCAATCTAAGTTCTTCACTATCACTTAAAACTAGATTTGATTTTATTGTTAGATTATCAATGTCAATATCTGGTTGATAAAATCTGTTGAATATTACAAAAGCATCAGCCCCAGCCTTTTCCAAACTTTTAAGAACGTTAGGAGTTGAAGTGAAATAAGGGCTTAACTTTACTGCCAAAGGGATTTTAATTTTCTGTTTGACCTTTTTTAGAAGATTATAATAATTTTTTTCGATTTTTTTAGAGTTTAATGAAAGATCAGTAGGAATATAATAAATGTTTAATTCAAGTGCATCCGCACCAGCTTCTTCAATTTTTTTTGCATATTTTACCCATCCGCCGTCTGTGACTCCATTTAAACTTCCAATAATCGGAATGCATGAATTTTCTTTAACTTCTTTTATAAGTTCAATATACTCATCTGGAGCGAATTTGAATTCCTTTATTTCTGGAAAATAAGTGAGGGCTTCAGCAAAACTTTCTGTACCTTGAAGTAGGAATCTATTGAGCTCTTCTTGTTCTATTTCAAGCTGTTCTTCAAAGAGTGAATGTAAAACAACAGCAGCTGCACCAGCTTTCTCAGCCTTTATAATATTCTTTGGATCTTCCCATAAATATGAAGATGAAGCTACAAGGGGATTTTTTAATTGTAATCCCATATAGTTTGTTGAGAGATCGATCATCTTTCATCCTCTTTATATACAGGCATATCTGACCAGTATTTATAGAAATTCCATCTTTTTACAATATCTTTCTGTGCCTTTTCTAAAAGCATCTTTGCAACTTCAGGCTTACTTCTAAGTAATATCTTAAATCTTGTTTCATTATAGACAAACTTCTCAAGCGGTATCGAGGGTTTACCTGAATCTAATTGAAGTGGATTTTTACCTTCCAATTCTAAGTTAGGATTATATCTCAAGAGTGGCCAGTAACCCGATTGAACGGCTAATTTTTGTTGCTCTGGGCCATGTTTTAAGTCGTATCCTTGATTTATACAGTGTGCATATGCTATGATAATTGAAGTTCCTTCATATGCCTCAGCTTCTAGAAATGCTTTAACAGTTTGAGCGTTATTTGCACCAAAAGCAACTTTTGCAACATATATATTGCCATAACTCATAGCCATCATAGCGAGATCCTTCTTTGGGGTAGACTTTCCCCCCATTGCAAATTTTGCCACCGCACCAAGAGGGGTTGATTTTGACATTTGCCCCCCTGTATTAGAATATACTTCTGTATCAAGAACAAGAATATTGACGTTTTTTCCTAAGGCGAAAATATGATCGAGACCACCATAACCTATATCATATGCCCAACCATCCCCACCTAAGATCCAGACGCTCTTCTTAACTAAGGAGTCGGCCAAGCTAATTAGATTTTTTGCTTCAGAACTTTGTATGGACTTTAGCTTTGCCTTCAACAATTTTACCATTTCTCTTTGCTTGTTTATTCCAGCTTCACTGTCCTGATTTGCATTCTTTAACTCAAATACCAATTCTTTCCCTAGATCATTTTTTAATTTTTCTATAAGCTCCATTGCATATTCTTTTTGTTTATCCAATGCAAGTCTCATGCCAAGTCCAAATTCCGCTGTATCTTCAAATAATGAGTTTGACCAAGTTGGCCCTCTACCATCTTTATTCTTTGTATAAGGTGTTGTTGGTAAATTTCCTCCATAGATAGATGAACAGCCTGTAGCATTGGCTATAACAGCTCTATCACCGAATAACTGAGTCATTAACTTTACATATGGTGTCTGACCGCAACCTGCACAAGCACCAGAAAATTCAAATAATGGTTCCAGAAGTTGTATGTCTTTTACAGTAGAGACATTTAACTTTCCACGTTCAATATAAGGCAATGATTCAAAGAAGTTCCAATTTTCTTTTTCTACATCTAAAATTGGATCTTTAAATTTCATATTAATTGCTTTTAACTTTGGGTCCGTCTTGTTCTTTGATGGGCATGTTTCATAGCAGAGAGTACATCCAGTGCAATCTTCCGGTGAAGCCTGAACAGTGTATAAATAATCTTTAAATTGGGAGAACTTTGATTCAGCGTGCTTAAACGAGACAGGAGCATTCTTTAAAGCATTTTTTGGGTATACCTTGGCCCTGATAACAGCATGTGGGCATACAAAGGCGCATCTACCACACTGTATACAAATCTCAGGATCCCACACAGGCACTTCAAGTGAAATGTTTCTTTTTTCCCATTTAGTTGTTCCAGTTGGATATGTACCATCATCAGGGAACACACTTACAGGGAGCTCGTCTCCTTTGTAACTAATCATTTTTGATATTGCAGTTCTTACATAATCTGGTGCGTCTTCAGGGATCGGATCCTTCAAATCAAAACCACTAGATGCTTTTTCAGGAACTTTTACCTCATAGAGGTTGTCAATGGCCTTATCTATTGCCTCATAATTCATTTTTAATATTTTTTCTCCCTTTCTGCCATAAGTTTTCTCTGTGAATTTTTTAATTGATTTAATTGCTTCGTCTTTTGGGATGACATTACTCAAGGCAAAGAAACATGTCTGCATGATTGTATTAATCCTAACCCCAAGCCCAATCTCCTTTGCAATATCATAAGCATCAATTGTGTAAAATCTGATTTTTTTGTCAATTATCTCTTGTTGAACAGTTCTAGGCAGATGATCCCATACTTGCTCCTTTGGATAAGGACTATTCAAAAGAAAAATTGAATTTTCCTCAGCAATGTTTAACATATCATATTTATTTAAAAATGAATACTGATGACATGCAACAAAATTAGCTCTGTCAATTAGATAGGGTGATCTTATAGGGTCTGGACCAAAACGTAAATGAGAAATTGTAAGAGATCCTGCCTTCTTTGAGTCATAATAAAAGTATCCCTGTGCATAGTTGGTAGTTTCTTCTCCAATGATTTTTATTGAACTCTTGTTCGCACTTACAGTACCATCGGCCCCAAGGCCAAAAAAAACAGCTCTTGTCCTGTTCTTGGGTTCTACAAAAAAGTTTGGATCATAGTCGAGGCTTTTATTAGTTACATCATCGTTAATCCCGACAGTAAATCTATTCTTTGGATTATCTTTTTTTAACTCTTCAAAAATAGCTTTTACCATTGAAGGTTTAAACTCTTTTGATGATAATCCATATATCCCTCCAACTATATTTGGCATTGTGTCCATTTTTAGCATACCATTTGAGAATGCAGAAGATATGGCGGATACAACATCAAGATAAAGTGGTTCACCCAATGCACCAGGCTCTTTGCTTCTATCAAGAACTGCAATTCTTTTTACTGATGGAGGTAGAACTGAAATAAAATGTTTCAATGAAAATGGCCTAAATAATCTTACTTTTAAAACACCTACTTTCTCACCTGTCTTATTAAGATGATTTACTGTTTCTTCTACAGTTTCAGCACCACTTCCCATAATGATAATAATTCTCTCAGCATCAGATGCACCCTCATACTGGAAGAGTTTGTATTGTCTACCAACAATTTTTGCAAATTTATCCATGGCCTCTTGGACTAAATCAGGACAAGCATCATAATATGGATTTACTTTCTCCCTTGCTTGAAAATATGTATCTGGATTGTGAGATGTTCCTCTTATGATTGGATTATCAGGTGATAGTGCTCTTGCTCTATGCTTTCTTACAAGTTCTTCATCTATCATTTGCTTTAGATCTTCAAGTGTCAAGCGTTCAACTTTTGAAGTTTCTGCTGAAGTTCTAAATCCATCAAAAAAGTGTAAAAACGGAACTCTTGATTTTAAAGTAGAGGTTTGGGCAATAAGAGAAAGATCCATAACTTCTTGGACAGAGTTTGAAGCAAGAAGTGCAAATCCTGTAGAACGCACAGCCATTATATCTGTCTGATCACCAAAAATTGATAAAGCGTGCGTTGCAAGAGATCTAGCACTTACGTGGAATACAGTTGATGTAAGCTCACCTGCTATTTTGTACATGTTTGGAATCATTAAAAGAAGCCCTTGGGAAGCTGTAAAAGTAGTTGTTAAAGCCCCTCTTTGTAATGAACCATGTATTGCTCCAGAAGCCCCCCCTTCACTTTGCATCTCAGTTACGTTAGGAACTGTGCCCCATATATTGGGCTTTCCTTCAGACGCCCACTGATCAGATAACTCCCCCATCGTTGAGGAGGGGGTAATGGGGTATATTGATATAACTTCATTGACATGATAAGCTGTATATGCGGCAGCTTCATTTCCATCAATAGTAACCATCGGTCTTTTCATAATAATATCACCATTAGCGTATTAGTTTCTATATCGACTAAAAAAAATTAAAATATAAGGTTATCCCATATAACTCTTTTATTAAAATTAGAGATTGAGAAGATATAATTTACTATATCATACTTCTTTATACTTGAACCTCATGATCATGATACTTCAACAAGTGTTTCGTTATCATTAAAAAAATAACTTCTCTGAAATTCTTTGAAAACTATCGTCAATTACTATCAATTCCAAATATCTATTCGCATTTCCTCTTTAATATATAGTTATAATTCAAAATTAACGAACCGAAACTATTATAAAAGTTTAAATATTCCTAAAATAAGGTTGATGTATGAGTTCAATAAGGATAATAGTCCTTGATGTTTTAAAACCCCACAAACCAATACTTTCAGATTTTGCGAATAGATTAGCAGAACTACCAGGGATTTTAGGGGTAAATATATCTGTTGTCGAAATTGATCAAAAGACTGAAACAGTTAAACTTTCAATACAAGGGGATTCAATAGATTATGAATTATTAAAAGAAGAGATAGAAAAACTTGGTGGTACTGTTCATAGCATAGACAAAGTTGCTGCAGGTAAAAGAATCATCCCAGAAGTTGAAACTTTGCAAGATAGATCTTAATTTCCCCCCCTACTTTTTCTTATCTCTTTTGATATTTTCTTTAGTATTTCATTTTTAGAGAATTTTTTCTCAACAACAAATCTACCTAAATTTCTGTCTTCCCTTCCCTGTTCCTTTGGATATCTCGAATTTTTTTCAACCTCATGACTAATCCCAATAGATTCAAGCGCGTTTTTTATCTCTTCAAATTTTGGTTGATCCAATGATAAATTCTTTGGAAGTTTTCTGCCATCTTTCTTTGAAAGATTTTTGTTAAGATACGAAGGCCATATTATATAACCTTTCAAAATTATCCCCCTAAGCTTTTAAATACTCTTTTAACTGAATATAAAAATGTATTGGTGGATATATGCATGAATTATCTCTTGCCGATGGGATGTTAAAAACTATTCTAGATGCTGCTGAAAAGGAAAAAGCGAAAAAAGTAAAGTTAATTAAACTTGAGATGGGCGAGATACTTTTAGTCAATGCTGATCAACTTACATTTTGTTTTGATGTTATATCTAAAGATACAATTGCAGAAGGGGCAAAATTAGAAATCAAGTTTTTAAAACCAAGGGTACATTGTAATAAATGTGAAAAGGAATTTACTATCAGCTCTGGTAAAGATTTTCCAATACTTCATATGATATGTGAATGTGGATCAAATGATGTTGCTGTTCTTTCAGGAAGAGAGTTTAATATTAAATCAATAGTAATTGAAGAAGATTAATTTTTAGATAGAAATTTTTTCATCCTATCTGAAGCTTCGTTAATCTTGTCTTTTTTAAGTGGGTATGCAAGTCTTACAAAGTCATTAGAATATTGGCCAAAAGAAGATCCAGGAACGGTCACAACTTTTTCCTGATTCAAAAGTTTTTCAGAAAACTCTTCTGATTTCATACCAGTTTCAGATATATTCATGAATACATAGAATGCACCCTCTGGCTTTACAGCCCTAACACCGTTCATTTCTTTGATTCTATCTAAAAGTAAGTTTCTTCTATCTTCAAATTCGCTTCTCATATATTCTACATAATCTTGGGGCCCATTTAGAGCTTCTAGAGCTCCAAATTGGGCAAATGTATTATTGCAAACAGGACCATACATATGAAGCTTTAACATCCTATCAAAAAGAGTAGGGTCTTTTGAAGCTAGATACCCTACTCTCCAACCTGTCATAGAATAAGTTTTAGAAAATGAATTGACAGTTATGACATTGTTTTCCATACCATTTAATGATGCTATACTAATATGTTTTTTGCCGCCATAAATAAGGCTTTCATAAACTTCGTCAGAAATTACTTTTAGATTATATTCAATTATAATATCTGATATTTTTTCCAAATCACTTCTTGTCATGACAGAACCTGTTGGATTTGAAGGAGAGTTGAGAATCAGTAGCTCTGTATTTTCAGTTATATTTTCTTCTAAGATATCAGAATTAAGGATAAAACTTTCTTCTTCTTTACATTCTACCTCTATTGGATTTCCTCCTGAAAGCATAACTATAGGTATATAGGAGACGAAGGCAGGTGAGGGGATAATTACTTCATTTCCAGTCTTAATTGAAGATTGAATTGCAAGTGACAATGCCTCCCCACCACCAACAGTAACTAATATTTCATTTTCAGATACGTTAATCTTATTCTGATCTGTCATCTTTTTTGAGATGGCTTGTCTTAATTCTAATAATCCTGAATTCGGGGAATAATACGTTCTTCCTTGTTTTAGGGCATTAATAGATGCTTCAATTATATGGGATGGGGTGCTGAAATCTGGTTCACCAATACCGAGACTAATAACTCCTTCCATATTTTGTGCTAGATCAAATAATTTCCTGATACCGGACTTTGGGATTTTGTCTAAAGATGATGATATAGAGTATTCAGACATAATATCTTCCTCTAAAAGTCAAAAAGTGTTTTCTGTTGATTCATTTGCGGGTCTTCTTTTTCACTTTCTTTTTGTAGTTCTTTTTCTTTTTTATTAATTTCCTTCTTTGATTCATTTTTTTTATCAATCATTATTGGTGTCTCTTTGATTTTTTCCTTTTTTTCTGGTACCTTTAAAAGCTCTTCTCTTTCAAGTTCTATCTTTCTGTAATTTTTCTCATCGATGAACTTAATCTCTTCCATATCTAATTCAAAAAAGTTAGCAATAAGGGCACCTTTCCTAGGATTTAGGAACAGTATAGAAATCATAGGTAAATAACTTCTTGCAATTTTCCTTGAACAATGACATTTTTTTCCGATCTTATCTAGAATCACATTGTTAGTTTCCCTTGCCTTTTTGGATGATCCTAAAACTTGAAAGTACTTCGGTGGAGAAAATGGGATATATCTTGGATCAGTTACTCCTGCAACAGAAACTCCCCCTGTCATCAAATCTGATGCATATTTCCACATAGAATAATTTCTTGTATTAAGAGCTCTTTTTAGATAAATATCTGATTTAGAAATAAGATTCATAGAGTTAAGTAAATCTTTTCCTTTGTATGCCTTTGGAGTGTTTTCATCAATCCATAATAGTAATTCATCCGGTTTTTTATCAATATTAAAAAACTCTTTTCGGACATCTATCGAGTTTGATGTATAAAGTTTTGATAATGCTTCAAATATAGAAGTTTCAGTATCTCTTGATCCCACTAATTTTTCATCGCCTTTTGTTATCTTCTTTCCTAAAGAATCAAGATCATTTATAGCAGCACGCATGTCTCCTGCAGACTGTTCTGCAATCTTCAAGAGGATATCTTCATCTGCATCAATACCTTCCGCAGTTACTATTTCTTTTAGTCTAGCAAATACTGTTCTTGATTGAAGTCTTTTGAATTGGACAAGTTTACAATTTTCTCTTATGGCTTGAGATACTTCCCAGTAACTATTTGCCGTAAGTATAATGGGATTTTGTGTGTTCTTGATTATTTCAAGTAAGGCCTTTGCCCCTCCAAAATCTTCTTTTCCATGGATGTTATCGGCCTCATCAAGTAAGATTATTTTCTTATATCCAAAAAGAGTCTTTGAAGATGCTGCATTTCCAACTATCCTGTTTAGTACAGTTTGATCCCTTTTATCACTTGCATTTAGCTCTATTAAGTCATATCCAAGCTCTTTTGCCAGGACTTTGACCATAGTGGTCTTACCACTACCAGGTGGGCCATAAATGAGAAGGGCCTTTTTTTCAGTCCCCCATGTGTTAATCCATGCTAAAATATCCTTTACAAGTGCCTGTTGACCTTTTATTTCAGAAAAATTTTTAGGAAAGTATTTTTCAACAAGCATATTATCGTTATCCTATTGAAAGATTGGCTAGAAGATACTCAAGTTGTATAAATTCATTTGCTCCTTGAACAAGTCTAAAGTCAGCTTCACCTATCATATCGATTATTCTAACTTTTTCTTTATCAGAAACTTCTAAATTGAAGGTCTCTCTGTGCATTTGCATTATTATATCTTCTCCAGACAATCCTTGTTCAAGTAGAAGTGACTGGAGAACTCTTCTAGATGAAATAAAGTCCCCAGAAAGTGCTATTTTCATCATATTTTTTATCTCTTCTGGTCTTGCCCTAGAAGTCACCTGGTAGACCAAGCTCTCCGTTATAGAATCTCCAATACCTGATGATGCTTGAAGTGCGTTAATTGCTTTTCTCATATCGCCCTCAGAAACATAGGTAATTGCCTCTAGGCCATCTTCTTTAAGATCAATTTTTTCCTCATGTGCAATCTTTTTAATCATGACTTTTATTGCATCATTTGTCAAGGGACCAAATCTGAATATTGCACATCTTGATTGTATTGGATCAATAATTCTTGAAGAGTAATTACATGAAAGGATAAATCTACATGTTGAGGTATAAACTTCCATAGTTCTTCTCAATGCATTCTGTGCATCTGATGTCAATGCATCTGATTCATCTAAAAATATTATCTTAAACTCTCCACCTATCGGCCTTGTTCTTGCAAAGTCCTTGATCTTTTCTCTAACGACATTTATCCCCCTCTCATCTGAGGCATTTGTCTCTTGGAAGTTTTGTTTCCAATATTCTCCAAATATTTCTTTTGCAAGTGCTATGGCTGCTGTTGTTTTCCCAACACCTGGAGGTCCAGCAAATAGCAAATGAGGCATTGATTTTTTATCAATATACGATTTGAGTCTCCTAACTATAGGATCTCTTCCAACAATATCATCAAGCTTCTGTGGTCTGTATTTTTCCGTCCAGGGTTTTTCAAATTCCATCGAATCACAACCAAGTTTTCTAATTAACTAAAATATTTAAATCTTATTGGATACTTTCAATAAGTTTTTCTATATCTAAGTTGGATTTATACTTTTTTAAAAGTGCCCCTATTCCATCTTCGTTAAATTCAAATATTTCTTCTATCCTTTTTCTCACAAGGCAGTCAGATATGAAGCACATTGATAAAAAAGAAGTGACGTTTTTGGGGGTGTTTGAAAAATGTGCCTTTTCAAAATCAATTATAACGTTTTTTTCACCACAAATAATATGCTTTCCACCTTGAATTTGTCTGTGATCAATACCTGCATTATCAAGGGCATTGCATTGCCTAGAAATGTCAAAGATATCTTCTCTATCAAACTTTCCCTCAATTAATAGTGGTCCATCTAGGTATTCCATGATGAAATATTCTTTATCATAATCATAGATTTTTGGCCCTATCCCGTTTTCATTAGCTTTTATTAGGTAGAAAGCTTCTTTTTTAAGAGAGCCTTTTCTTTTTGAATCAGATCTTTCTATCTTAATTGATACATTTTTGTTTTTATAGTTTCCAAGAAAAATAATTGAGGTATTACCTTTGCCAATTGCTCTATTGATTCCAATTTCTACCTTACCAAAGGAGTATATATTGTCCACACCTTTTTCAAATAAAGAATTTCTTAGTAATAATGCCCTCTCAATTGAGAATGAAGGATAATCAATAAATCTTATGTCACTTAGGGTAGTTTCCATCTAATCAGTCAAGAGTAATTTTTTTGTCCTGACACCAGCATCCCTTATCATACTCATTTTTATTTCATTATCAAGATCATAGTCCCTACCATAAACAATTTCTTTTACACCAGCATTTATCAAAATTTTTGTACAAGACATACATGGAAAATGTGTTGAATAAATTGTTGAATTTTCTGTTGAAACACCATGTATTGCAGCTTGTATAATAGTATTTTGTTCTGCATGAACGCCCCTACATAAATGTGATTTTTCAAGAGAACTAAGAGTCTGCCTAAGACATGTTTCTTCTGAACAATGAGGAAGTCCTCTTGGGCTCCCATTGTAACCTGTTGATATTATATGCCCTTCTTTAACTAAAACTGCACCGACATGTTGTTTTATACAAGTAGATCTCTTTTTTACTAGTTCTGCAATACTCATAAAATATGTGTCAATATCCATTCTTGCCATAAAAATCACGCTATTACTTATAAAATTCTTTGACAATTATCCTTCTTTCGTCTATACTTTTCCCTTCAAAAAGCTTGTAACAGCCACAAGAAGCCTTACCTTCGCTACATATTCCTTCAACTATACACTTTGGGCCAGAAGACTCAAATAAGGCAGAAGAAACACCAAGAACAAGATACAACATACTCCAAGCCATCTCTCTAATTTCCCACTGTGCTCGATTACAACAACGGAGATTAAAGAAATGTAGTAGTTCTCTTGCGTTCATAGTCATAACAATATTTGTCTTAGTTGCATTGGGAAGTACAAATCTTGCATCTTCAGGGGTAATGTTTAGTTCAAGTAGTTTTTTATAAGTTTCTATAGATTCTTTCAAACTCTTTTTGAATAATTCTTCAGCAGATCTATTTTTTTTAATAGAGGGAGGGGTAACAAAAGGTACTTCTTCCATCTTTACGTATCTTTGACTCTGCTGTGTAAAAGAGGCGATTCTATGTCTTACTAGTTGATGGGAACATGCTCTTGAAATACCTTCAATAGAAAAAGTAAAACTTGCATGTTCAATAACTGAATAGTGCCCATAACCAACAACTCTGTGAATTCTATTCTTTGCATTGTTTGCATCTATCTCCTTTATCAATTCAGATGGGGTACCCTCTTTCATTGTTGTAAGGGCTGCTACGGCACAAACAGTTTCAGGATTGTGAGTATGTTCCAAAAGAATAACTTTCATTATATCGAAATATGCTAAATATTATATAAGATTTAGCATTAATATAAGTCATTCCCCTATTTTGGACTTTTACTAAAATATTAATTATCGATTATCAATACCATCTTATTATTTAAATAATAGTATCTATTTTTTGAAAGTCATTAAGCACTTTTTGTTTATATTTTGTAATAGTTTTGGAACATTGTTATATATTATCGATATCGAAAAGCTTATAAACTGGTAACTGTATATTGATTATCAGCTACTAAAGGATAGGTGAAGTGTTATGAAAATTGTTGAAGATGGAATTGGAAGGCATAAAAATAAGCCTTATTCAGTTAGGATACTTGTCGAAAATCTAAATCTTGGCACAATAAGTCCAGGAACAATTCCAGGATCTGTAAACGTAAAAACTTACGACACTAATCTTGGAACATATCTTGAGCTTACTGGTGATGTGAGAGATGTCATGGAGTGCGAAACAAGAATAATTGAGATGGACGACACTATAAAGGTAAAAGACGTAAGAAAAGTATTTTCCGAGATTTAATTTTATATTTTAATAAATAGTCTTGAGGAAAATTATGTTAGGAAGATACTCAAGAAGTGCTATCATATCACTACTGATATTGGTACTTACAGTTCCCATAACTTCTGGTGCTACTAACAAAAATTTTCTGATTAATACTGCTAGTGTCAATGGTACTCAAATTCCTGATGTAGAGATTAGGCTGTCTTTACAATCCGATACAAACTATCAAAGATCTGGTAATACGAATTCGAGGGGAGAGTTACTTTTTGAAAACATAGCGGAAGGAACATACTCCGTTACTATTTCTAAATCAGGATTTGTAACTATAATTGAAAATGTCGATATATCCTCCCTAAATGCAAAAACATTTTATTTGAGGCATACAGGATTTAAAATTATTTCAGGAAATGTTTACAAAGACTCAAATAATAATAATATCTTTGAAGCTGGTGAACAGGGAATATCCAATGCAACAGTTAAAGTGACAAACGTAACAACAAATGAAACCTTTTCCGTGAACACAGATGAAACTGGCCAATATAGGATTGAAGTTCCAGATGCACAAAACTATAAAGTTAAGGCNTCTTACTCAACTTCAGAATATGAATTGCCAAACTCCATCATTCCAGCAGACCATGTTGATTATTCTGTTAATATTCCTTTAACTGTCAAAGGAGATNTANNNGGTAAAGTAACTACAGATGATGGTAAGCCCTTATTTGGGATACAAGTTTTTCTCAAAGGAACAAGTGTGTCTTATACTTCAACAGANCTTGGTGGCTTCTTCAAATTTTCAGTNAANCCNGGAACATATTTTTTAGAAGTTGAGTTTATGGACTATGAGAAGTATACAACTGAATCATTCAATCTCACACAGGAAGAACAAAAAGAAATTACAATAATCTTATCCAAACAAAAAGGCAAATTTACTTATGAGATTAGGGCTGAAGATGGTAAAGCGCTATCTGAAGTTGAAGCCGAGGTTTTAAAAACAGGAAGTGGAGTTTTAGTTGAAAATATTACAAAAGCTAATGGTACGATAGAACTTGTACCTGGAGTATACACATTAAAAGCCGATGCAAAGGGATACAATCCCTCTGAAATCAATTTTGAGATAACTAAAGAAGGATTATCAAAATCACTTACTTTGAAGACTGCTAATGGCTCACTCAAAGTTTCATTAAAGAACTCAAAAGGTAGCCCTATTAGTGGAGTTTCCATCCTTGTAGATGGTGTCCAAAAAGGTAGCTCAGATAATTCAGGCACAATTATAATATCTGAACTTCCTCCAAAAGAGTATCAAGTTGTAGCGTCTTCAACATTGTACGGGAAAGTAACCCAGATAGTAAAAGTTGAAGGAGAGACCGAGAAAGAAATAAATTTAGTATTAGAATCAAATATTTTAATACAGGCACTGCCAATCATAATAATTGCAGCATTTTTCATAATTGTCTTTTTATTAAAGAAAAATTTGAAACGTATTGAATTACCAAAGATGGGGCCCATACAACAACCACCTGATAAATCACAAACACAGGAAGCTCTGACTCAGACATATTCACAAGAGATTCCTCCAAGGCAATTAGTGGTTGAAGAGAAATCAGTTCCGATCAAAAAATCAAAACTTAAAACAAAAAAATCCCTTAAAGGACTTCCCAAAAAACCCTCTAAAAATAAAGGAAATCCATAAGCTTTTTTAGGTTTAATTTTAAGTTAGTTTATATGAAGAAAAAAGTAGTTATAATTGGAGCAGGTCCTGCAGGTCTTTTTTCTGCTTACAAACTTTCTGAAAACGATAAATTTGAGATTATTATTTTAGACAGAGGTAGAGATGTAGATAGCAGAAAATGTCCACTTGAATATACTGGTGAATGTAATAATTGTAATCCATGTAATGTCCTTTACGGGACTGGTGGATCAGGATGCCTTTCAGATGGAATACTTAACTTAAGGCCAGATATAGGTGGTGATCTTGAAGAACTCACTGGCAAGTCCGACAAGGCAATGAAACTAGTTAATGAAGTCGATTCAATATTCTTAAAGCATGGGGCTCCTGAAAAACTATTTATCGGCGAAACTGAAATGATAGAAGAATTACAAAGAAAAGCTGAAGCCTCAGGAATTAAGTTTATACAGATACCTCAAAGGCATATAGGAAGTGATTATACACCAGTAGTGATTAACTCAATGAAAAAATATCTTGAAAATAAAGGTGTTAAGTTTGTCATGCTTGCAGATGCAACAAAAATAGAAAAAGTAAAAAATTACTACGTTACTACTTATCTACAAAAAAATAAGCCTTATAAAATTGAGTCTGAATACCTCATAACAGCTCCGGGTAGAGCTGGCTCAAATTTTTTAATGTCACAAATTAATGAACTTGGAATTAAGGTAGTACACCAATCTATTGATATAGGTGTTAGGGTTGAAGTATCAAAAGTTGTCATGAAGCCTGTAATTGATGTAAATAGAGATCCAAAATTCCACATCTATTCAAGAACTTATGATGATTTTGTAAGGACATTTTGCACAAATCATGAGGGCTATGTGATGAAAGAACAGTATGATGGATATGTTGGGGTAAATGGTCACTCAATGAGAGATATCAAATCACAAAATAGTAATTTTGCATTTCTATCAAGAGTGACATTGACTTCGCCTGTTGAAGATACAACATCCTATGGCATCTCAATTGCTAAGATTGCAACTGTCCTTGGAGGAGGTAAACCCCTCATACAAAGATTTGGGGATTTAAGGATGGGAAGAAGATCTACCCCCGAAAGGATCCGAAGAAGCAACATTAAACCAACACTTTTATCGACTACCCCTGGGGATATAGCTATGGCGCTGCCTTATAGAATAGTTACAAATTTAATTGAATCACTTGAAAGACTTGATAATCTTTTACCTGGGGTGGGAAGTGATTCAACGCTCCTCTATGCCCCAGAGATTAAATTTTATGGGATAAGGGTCAAAGTTGATTCATTCATGGAGACTAATTTACCAAATCTCTTTGTTGCTGGTGACGGAGTTGGACTTTCAAGAGACATAGTTAACTCAGCGGCTACTGGGATTCTTGCTGCAGAAGGTATACTAAAAAAGGAGAGTTAATCTTGAAAGACATCAAGTATATATTTATAGATATTGATGGTGTATTATATCGTGGCAATCATCCGATAAGAGGAGCCAGAGAATTCATTGACTATTTAATTGAACAAAACATAAAATTTATTTGTGTTACTAATAACTCATCTAAATCTCCTGCAGATTATTCAAGAAAACTAAAAAACATGAATATAAATATACAAGAAAATGAAATAATAAATTCTGGCGTAGCTACAGTAGAATTTTTGAAGGAGACATATCTTAAAGAGAATTATAATTTAAGTGCTTATGTTGTCGGCGGTGATGGCCTAATATCTTTAATTCAAAACGCAGGTATTAAAATCGAGGAAAAAAATCCAGATTTTGTAATTGTAGGGTGGGATATCGCATTCACCTATGAAAAAATGAAAAAGGCATCACTTGCTATCCAGAAGGGTGCAATATATATGGGTACAAATCCAGATCTAACTTACCCTTCCAATGAAGGCATACTTCCTGGATGTGGTGCAATACTGGCATCAATAACAGCTGCTAGTGGAGTTGAACCTATAATAATAGGAAAGCCAAAAACTTTAATTATGGAAATTGCCACAAAAAGAATTTTAGCAAAAAAGGAAAATAGTATAATGATTGGAGATAGGATTGATACTGATGTCCTAGCTGGGAAAAACTTTGGTATTCAAACTGCACTTGTATTGAGTGGAGTTGTAGATACATTAGAAGTATCTAAATCCCCTATAAAGCCAGATTATGTCTTTAAAGATCTGATGGATTTATATATTAATCTTAAAAAATCTAGAAAGGTGTAAAAAATGAAAAGCAAGAAATTATTAATTCCTAGCTTAATTATAATTTTTTTACTATCATTATGTCTTAATACATATCTTGAAAATTGGAATACAAGTATAAAGGCTGCAAATTTAAAATTATCAAAAGGAATTGAGTATTATAATATCGCTTCTAATGCTTATTCTATCCAAGATATGGACAACATTACAATTTATGCAGATAAAGCCATAGTTGAACTTTCAACAGCTTCAGTTGCACTTGAAAATGCAATGATTGAAGCTCAAAAATCAAAGAAAGACTGGTTAATCCTATATACTAACTATTATCTAAAAAAAGTTCAAGCTTTAAAAAATGCTGCAGTTGAAATTAAGATATTGAAAGAGTATTTTATTAATGGACAGGAAGATGGAATGGTCCAATCTATGAACAACTTAAGACAGTATGAAATTGAATTCAAAGAATATGACAATAAAATGGAAGACATTAAAAGAGCCCATATATCAGAGTTTCAGTAACTCTAATCTCTTTCCTTTTCAATGATTTTTTCTGGATAAGTAAAATATGGCCCCCCAAGATGGTTAATGAATTTTATCTTTTCTATATCTATACATTCATTATAGAATTCTTTTTCAATCTCACAGTGTACTATCTCTCCTATAAAGAGATAATGATCTCCACATAGAAAAGAATCAATTACTTTGCACTCAATAAAGGCAAAACATTCTTTTATAGATGGGCAAGATACTTTTTTTCCTTTGACTTCTTTAAGTTTAAATTGTTTAAATTTGTCAACATTTCTCCCACTCTCTGAACCACACTGCATCACCTTATCTAGAAGGTCTATTGATGGAATATTCACAGTAAATTCTTTAGAATTTCCAACGAGGATGTGAGAAAGTTTTTTTGTTGAGAGGGATACGGAGATAAGTGGAGGTGAGTGAGAAACTGGACTAGTCCACGCTGCAGTAACAATATTAGATTTTCCTTGATATTTTGATGAAATCAAAACGAGAGGGCCAGGATTTAGCAATCTTAGGCCTTTAAGATTTTCTATTTTGGCCTTCATTCTATCTTATATCCTATTTTTTCTAAGATATCTCTCCTCTCTTTCTTTTCGTATTTATCTTCTATCTTTTCTGCAGAAGTTCCATCAACTATACCTATAACTGAACTTCCAATATCTGTCTTTGCTACAATAACTTGGAAGGGATTTTCACTTGCACCGTAGACTGTACAAACACCAGGATGATTTTTCACATTATTTAGTAAATTAATTGGAAATGCACCTCTCATCATTATTACAAAAATATGCCCGGCACCAATTTTTAAAGCTGCATTTGATGCAAGTTCCTTTAGATGTTCATCATTTCCTGCAACTCTTGTTAGTTTAGGTTTGGCTTCATTCATAGCAACGCCAACTTTAATTCCTGCAACGCATGTTAGGAGTGTTCTTGCAAGATCATCTACAGTGTAAATAGAAAAGTTGCCTTGTCCAAGTATAAATTCTACACCATCATCTTTTTTTATGTCTATTACACTTATTTCCATAACATCCCATCTTTTTAGTATTTTAGATATAAATACTTAGTCTATACATCTATTAAGGGCTTCAAAAGCGAGTACCATATCTTTCTCATCAACTACAAATATGGTATCCATAAAGCAACTCATAGTTTCTATAACGTTTATCCCAACAGAAGATAAATTTGAAGATAGATAAGATACTACCCCGGGGGTATCACTTATATCTTCAGGGCTCTTAACAGATATTTCAACTAAATTTTTTGTTATTCTTACTATATTGTCTTTACCTATTAGATTTTCAACTTCCTCAAGATAATCTTCAAGTAATATTAACGTAATTCCTTGAGAACCTTGGATAATATTGATTAGATAGCCTTCTGAAAGTGTTTTCTTTAGAACTGGTTCGAGTTTTAAGAAAACATGCCACCCAGGCTTAAGAGTTACAGTTGCAACTTTTGTCTTTATATTGATCCTACTCTTCTTTAAAATTTGTTTTATTTTTTTCTCGAGAAACTTCTTTTCTTTTTGTAATTCTTCGGCATATCTTCTAGATGCTATAAGGACTGCAACCATGTTGTCTATCTTATACTCATCCATTATCATTCTTGAAAGTGCGGAATAATTGATTATTCCATATTTAAGACAGTCCATTATAGAAGGGTGTGCACCGATGTACTCCCTAACTATTTCAGCAATACTTTTCTTGTCTGGCACACTATTAATTGTACGATACTATATTTAAATGTTCTGAATAAGTCTGCTATGTTGCATAATTTCAGTTAAATAACATTTAATTTTAACTTTTTACTTCTCTCTTTTAGTTTTACATTAGCTGTTGTAGATTGTCATGCAACAGAAGAATAGTCTTCACTTTCTATGTAGCAAGGCAGAATAAGCCCATATAGGTAAACTATACCAAAATACTTAAATTATATGTATTATATCTTTTTTAGATGCTTTTATGCCTATAAAAAATCCAAAGACTCTACGAGAAAAGACACGATATGTTAGTTTTATAATTGAAGGAGGGAAAGACTTTAAAAGAGAAGACCTAGTTAAGGCTATCTGGAATTCAGCCATTGATTTTTTGGGAGAGTTTGGCGCTTCTGAAATAGGTCTTTGGGTAAAAGAATATGACGAAAATAGTAGATATGGCCTAATAGAAAGTAATATAAAATCATTGTACAAAGCTATATTTATACTATCGCTTACTAAATCTGTAGGTAAAGAAAAAGTCAATATATTACCTCTTTATGTATCAGGAACTATAAAGGGGTTAGAGAAAAAAATTAAGTCTAATGTTAATTAGTTTATGGAGGTAAATAGATGGCATTTGTTCCACCCGCATCTGGATATGACCGGGCAATTACCGTTTTTAGTCCAGATGGAAGTTTGTATCAGGTTCAATATGCTGGTGAGGCAGTAAGAAGGGGAGCTACAGCTATTGGTATAAAATGCAATGAAGGAGTCGTCCTTTGTGTAGATAAGAGAATCCCTTCCAGGCTCGTTGAACCCGAATCATTTGAGAAGATATTTCAAATAGACGATCATCTTGCGGCAGCTACCTCAGGAATCATAGCAGATGCAAGAATACTTGTCGATAGGGCAAGAATTGAAGCACAAATTCACACATTAAGCTATGATGAAAAGATGTCTGTAATGATGTTAGCAAAGAAGATCGGAGATTTAAAGCAGATGCATACACAATATGGCGGATTAAGGCCATTCGGTGCTTCTTTAATTCTTGCTGGCATTAACTCAGAAGGACCTCAAATATTTGTTACTGAGCCTTCTGGAGCTTACCTTGAATGGAAAGCTACAGCCATTGGAGCAGGAAGATCAGTTGCAATGGAGATATTTGAAAAAGAATACTCCCCTGAAATCTCAACTGAAGACGCAATTATACTAGCTTTAAAGGCTATGAAAAAATCAATAGAGGGAGACTTAAGCAAGAGCAATGTTGAAATGGCTGTAATTAGCATGGAAGAAAAGAAGTTTAAGAAAATGAATGAAGAAAAATTAAATTTCTACATCGAGAAAGTTAAAGAGATTAAGGAAGAGGAGGATAAGGAGTAGATTGTTTGGTATCTCTAGACGATGCAGTTACTGCAAAAATCAAGTACCATGGGGAACATTTTGAGATATTAGTTGATCCCCAAAAAGCTCAAGAATTTAAGGGGGGAAATGAGAATGATGATTTCCTCGCTGTTAATTTCATCTTTAAAGATGCTAACAAAGGAGATAAAGCATCCCCAGATTCTCTTAAAAAAGCATTTGGTACAGATAACGTAGCTGAAATTTCAAAAATTATTATTAAAAAAGGAGAAATACAACTTACTACCGAACAGAGAAGAGCAATGATGGAAAATAAGAGGGCTCAAATTGTGTCTTATATTTCTAGACATGCAATAAACCCTCAGACTGGTCATCCACATCCACCACAAAGAGTAGAAACAGCTTTGGAAGAGGCAAGAGTTTCAATAGATATGTACAAGAGAACTGAAGACCAAATTAAACATATAATTCGCTCTATTGCTCCAATTTTACCTATCAAACTAGAAAATAGGAGAATTGGAGTTAAAGTGCCTGCAGAATACGTATCCAAAACAATGGGATTAGTAAAAACTCTTGGTACTATCATTAAAGAAGAATGGGGTAGAGATGGCTCTTGGATATTTATAATTGAAATACCTGCTGGATTGCAAGATGATCTTTTCAGTAAATTAAATGGTGCTACAAAAGGAAACGTAGAAACAAAGATAATNGAAAAATGATGTGAGGAGACGCGCTTGGAATTTTTAGTTAAAGATAGATCTATTGTCACGCCAGGTATGGCTATTGCAAAAGGGCCTTTTAGATATGAATATGGGGTTGACAANTTTGAGGATACAATAATATCCTCTGTTTTAGGGATAGTCTANATAGAAAATGATGGCATTAGGGTAGTTCCGCTTGAAGGCAAATATATGCCAAAAACAGGCGACGATGTAATTGGAACAATAGTAAGTATCAANCCACTAAGTTGGGATTTAGATATTAATGCNCCTTACTTAGCCAATCTTCATGTTCAAGATGCTTTGAGATATGTCAAAGATACATCAAATCTTGAAAGAATCTTCAAAGTTGGGGANGTAATATATGCAAATATTAAAGATGTCGGAGAATCTTCAGACATAGTTTTACAGTCAAAAGAAAGGCCTTATGGCAAATTGAAATGGGGAAGGGTAGTAAAAATCCATGCTACAAGAGTTCCTCGAGTAATTGGTAAAAAAGGATCTATGATTAAATTACTAAAACAGATGACTAGATGTGAGATAATGGTTGGTCAGAATGGCAATATATGGATTAAAGGCGAGAGGCAAATGGAAGATATTGTTGAGAGAGCCATTCTTAAAATCGATAAAGAAGCCCATATACCGGGATTAACAGATAGAATAAAAAAAATACTTGAAACAGAAATATCAATGTAATATTAGGTGTTATAAATGGAGAAAGACATAAAGTTCTTTACTAATGGCAAGAGAATTGATGGAAGAGCCATTGATGAGTTAAGAAACATAAAGATAGAAGTTGGAGTTTTTAAAAGAGCGGATGGCTCATCTTATATTGAGTGGGGTGGGAATAAAATTTATTGTGCAGTTTATGGTCCAAGAGAAGCTTATCCAAGATTTCTTCAAAAATCAGATAGAGCTATATTAAAATGTAGATATAATATGGCTTCATTTGCAGTAGAAGAGAGAAAAAGACCTGGACCAAGTAGAAGGGGGGTAGAAATAGGTAAAGTAACACAAGGTGCATTAGAACCTGCTTTAATATTAGAAAACTTTCCAAAATGTATGGTTGAGGTAAACATTGAAGTAATCCAAGCAGATGCTGGAACAAGATGTGCGGGAATTACTGCAGCATCAGTTGCACTTGCTAACGCAGGTATACCTATGAAAGAACTGGTGCCGGCATGTGCAGCTGGAAAAGTAGAAGATAAGATAGTATTAGATCTCTGCAAAGAAGAGGACAACTATGGGCAAGCCGATTTACCATTGGCACTTCTTCCAAGAAAAAATGAATTTAGCCTACTACAGATGGATGGAGACCTAACTGAGGATCAGCTTGAAGAAGCAATTGAGCTTGGTAGGAAAGGATGTCTTCAAGTATATGAGATTCAAAAAGAAGCTCTAAAGAAAAAATACATTACAGGGGATGTGTTTTAAATGAGTAGCGTCCTTTCAGATATTAAAAAAGATTACATAATTAGCCTCTTAAATAACGGTAAGCGTGACGATGGCAGGAATCTTAATGATATGAGAGATCTTAAGATAGAACTTGGAATTGCAAATAAAGCAGAAGGTTCTTGTTATGTCCAGATAGGAGATACAAAGGTGATAGCCGGAGTAAAATGTGAAACTGGAGCACCATTCCCAGACACACCAAATCAAGGAGTTTTCACTACCAATGCAGAATTAATTCCAATGGCATCACCCGACTTTGAAGCAGGCCCACCAAGAGAAGACTCGATAGAACTTGCAAGAATAGTTGACAGAGGGATCAGAGAATCAGGCGCTATTGATTTTGAAAAATTGGTCATAAAAGAAGGGGAACTTGTACGAGTTTTGTTTGTCGATATTCATATAATGGACTACAATGGAAATCTATTTGATGCAGCAGGAATTGCATCAATTGGCGCCCTTTATAACACCAAGATGCCAGTTTTAGACGAAGAAGGGAATAAGACGGAAGAGTTAATGCAGTTGCCCATGAGAAAAATACCTATACCCTGCACATATGCAAAAATAGCGGATTCAATTTTATATGATCCTTCAATTGAAGAAGAAAGTGTAATGGATTCAAGGATTACAGTTACAACTGAGGATAATGGAAGAATTTCTGCTATGCAAAAAGGAGATGTAGGAAGTTTTAAAAAAGAGGATATTTTAGATATCGTCAGACGATCGAAGATCCGGGGCGATGAAATAAGATCCATTTTAAAGGAAAAATTCTCCGAAATGAGGTGATATTCATGGCGGTTTCAAAAAAATCTAGTAGTGCAGGAAGATTCGGGGCAAGATATGGTAGAAAAATTAGAGTAAAAGTTTCTAACATTGAAGCTCAAATGAAACAAAAACATAAATGCCCACAATGTGGAAGAAAGTCAGTGAAAAGGATTAGCACTGCAATATGGCAATGCACAAAATGTGAAACCACATTTGCTGGTGGCACATATCTCCCAGATACTCCTGTAGGAAAAGTTTCACAAAAAGCGTCTGGCAAAGTAGGAAGTGAATAGTTGTATAAATGTATTGAATGTAAAAGAATACTTACCCCTACAGAATTTGACGATATAAGGGGGATTAAATGCCCCTACTGTGGCAGTAGAATTTTTATCAAGATGAGGCCAGAAATAGCAAAGACAGTGCCAGCACGCTAATATGATGCTTATTTCAACTTCTAGAAGGCCATCAACTAGGACTAGGTCTTTTGTTAAAGAGCTACTAGGAGTTATACCCCTTTCTTTTCAAGTTACAAGGGGTAAAAAATCTATTGAGGAATTGAAGGATATTGCAATCCTTAAAGGTTGCAGACGATTAATGATAGTTGAATCTAAGGATGGAAATCCTTCTACTCTTTCTTTTATGTATGTTGATAAAAATGATTGGAAATGGATTGGAGCCGTTGATATCTCAGTTTCATTAAGAAGAGAACTGAAAATAAATAAAAATCTAAATTCATTTGATGATGATTTACCTCTGCTAATCAAGGGAGATAAGAGTGAATCATTCGATTTTATCAGAGAGATGTTTTTTTGTCAAGATTATAAGGGAAACGAAGAAGGCTCTGTTTTACTGTGGGATGGCATGGCAATCAACTTTTTGAGAGAAGATATTTCTAGCAATCCAATTGGGCCTAAAATTAACGTATTGAAATGGATGCGCTTATCTTGATGTCAATACGTAAAAATAAATCCCGTGGAGTCCGGGCGGAATATGAAATCAAGAAATTTCTTCTCGAAAATAATTATTTTGTATTTAGTAAAAGAGTTAGTCAGAGTGGGCCAGATATCATCGCAATAAAGGGAGAAAGAGCAATAATAATGGAAGTAAAGAACACTAAACTTTCAAATATCAAAATCAAAAACACTCAAATCAATTCTCTTTTAAAGATTGCATCTGAGATAACAAATAAAACAGTTCTTTCACCTAAAACAATTCTTGCCATAAAATTTTCTTCGAAAGAAGCAGGGTGGGTCTTTATTTCAATTGAAAATCTAATTTTTGAGGATAAAATTATAAAAAAACAACAAGAAAATCTGTTAGAATTAAGCAAAGGCTTAAAAAGTTTTATTTAGCAGTTAAAGAAAAGAGAGGGTCAGATGGAAGAAGAAACAAAAGTGTTTTACTCAAAAGGATCAAAAAAATTTAAACAAAAAATATACTCTAAAAAAACTAAAAAACTTAACATGGGAAGAGTTTCAGATTTCAAATGGGATTTAAATCAAGTGTTAAATAAACTTCCTGAAGAAAAAGCAGGCCTGATCCGAGGTCCACTTTACGCAAAAGCTTCAAAAATAGGCTTTGAAGAAGCTAAAAAATTCCTTAAGGATAAAGAAGAAGAAGGCGTAATAGATAAAGAAATCGCATTGGATATTTTAAGAGTCCTTTCTAAGTATTCAAAATTTAGATGAGCCTTGTTAGTTATATATTTCTAATTTATCCTAGTCAAAAGTAATAAATTTATATTTCAATCTCTTAATATCAAATAGACTATGTCATACAACTCAAAAACAGACTATTATGAAGAGATTGGGGGTATTTCACCTTCATCTTCTATAAAAGAAATAAAGAAGGCCTATCGAAAAAAAGCTCTAGAGTATCATCCAGATAAAAATCCTGGAAAAGAAGAATGGGCTAAGAATAAATTTCTTGAGCTTAAAAATATTTATGAAACATTAACTGATATAGAAAAAAAAACAAAGTATGACGTTGAACGAGAAAGATATATGTCCTCCTTAAATGCCACTAATCATGAGGATGCCTCAGGATGGACATACACCACAAATCAAAATAACATACCCGTAAATTTTGATCCAATTCCGAGAACTTTTGTTAAAAGTAAACCATATGCCGTATATGATTATGCAAAAAATTCAAAACAGACTATAATTAGAATGATTATTTATACTCTTATGTTCACAATGGTTTTAATAACTATATATATGCTTTCATTGATTAGGCAATAAGGCTTTTCTTTTCAATATATTTTTCGACCATTTTTGCGTTTAGGTGTGTAAGTTTCAATTTAATAAGTGTTTTTTCAGCGGCAATTCTTTTTAAGATATCTGTTGTTCTTGGATCTTGGGATATTTTCCCAAGGCTTGAAATAAACTCTTGTGAATTAAGCTTTGTTAGTGTAATGGCAATGTCTTCTTCTTTAAATCTACTTTTCTTTGGTATTATATCCTCAACAATATTATCAAGAGATTTCATATCAAATCTATCTGACAGGTAATCATATATTTTATTGTTAAATGATTCTCTTATTGAGAGGAGAAGCATTGCTATGTCAAGATCATCAGTTAGATCTTCAACCTCCATTCGCTTGACACACTTCCATCCTCTATAGTTTCCAAGAAAATGAACCATTTGCTTGTTAACATCAGTTTCACTTCCCCTATCTTCTATAGGGTTCTGGCCTAAATAACTATCAAGTGCCTCAGGAGTAAGCCTTTCTATCCCAAGTTTTTCCAATACCATTTCTGTAAGTAATCCTTTTGCAATATCTTTTGCTTCCTTTATTTCAGCAATTTTTGATAATTTTTTAGTTGTCGTGGGTGATTTCACTTTGAAGAGTGAACTAGAGATTGTCTTTTCATCTCTAATTATTGAGTCAACGATTTCCCTAATATAGTTTATATCAATCTCTTGACCTAAATATTCGTATATCTTTTTATTAAATGATTCTCTTATTGAAAGTAATAATCGCGCGATATCAAGTTTTTCTTTTCCTTCGAGTGATTCAAAACCAATATAGCATTTCCATCCTTTGTAATTACTGATAAACTCAACTTTTTCGGGTAGAGGCATCTCATCACCTAACTTAATTTTATCAGAAAGTTTAAAGCCTTAACTGAACAATTAATTAACAACAAATATAAAAACTAGCCCATCAATCCTAATAAGTGGTACATTGAAAATTACGTTTATTGGAGCTGGCTCAATAGGGAGTTTATTTGGAGGACTTCTAAAAAAAAGCGGTGTAGATGTTCTACTTATAGGAAGAAAAGATCACGTAAAATCAATAATGAAAAACGGGCTCTCAATTTCAGGACTTGAAGAATTTAATGTTAGAGTTAATGCGTCTTCAAATCCTCTTGATGCCAAAGGCTCTGATGTTATAGTTATTACAACTAAAGCATATGATACAAAAAATGCCTTAGCAGAATTACTTCCTATTTTAGATGAAGAAGTAAATGTAATGTCTCTACAGAATGGTGCAGGGAATCTTGAAGAGATCTCTAGATTTCTCAAAAAACAAAAAATTATTGGTGCAGTAACAAGCATGGGGGCGTTTTTAGAATCCCCAGGAATAATTAAATATATGGGAAAAGGGACAACTATCATAGGCCCATTAGCTGATGAAAATATAATAGCAAAAGACTTAGTAAAAATATTCAAAAATGCTGGGATTGATACAAAATATACCAATAATATTGAGAGAGAGATTTGGACCAAGGTGATTATTAATTCAGCTATAAATCCTCTTGCCTCAATTCTTAACAGTGAAAACGGAATACTCTTAGAGGGCAATCTGTTAGAGATTGTCAGAGAAATTACAGAAGAAGGGAGTGTGATTCTTGAAAAGAATGGGATAGATATTCCTGAAGATATTTTTGAAAAGACAGTAACTGTTATCATAAATACTTCTAAAAATATCAATTCAACACTCTCAGATTTAAGAAAAGGAAATAAGACTGAAATTGATTTTATCTCTGGCAAAATTGTTGAACTTGGGGATAAAATTGGAATACCAGCTCCATATAATCTCGCATTGCTTGATATGATAAAATATAAAAAGAAAGAATTAATGCAAAAATCCCCATAATCCATATAAATCTTGAGCATTTAAAGATTTAATAGAAAAGTATTTTAATATTTACAAAATAAAAATAATAGGTGCTTTGATGGAAGATGACGTATCCATCATAATGTCAAAATTGATGGAAAAGGGTTATACAGAAGCCGAGATAAAAGAGAAGATCCGATTAAAAAAGGAAGCTTCTATGTTTAATTTAACAACTAAGGGGATTCTTTCGATAATCGCTTCTGAAGAGGGGATAGTACTCTCAGGTAGAGAAGATCTGAAGATTGAATCGCTTAAAGAGGGAATGAAAGACGTTAATGTCTTAGGGCGTGTTACAAGAAAATATGCCCCCAAGGAATTTACAAGAGACGATGGTTCACAAGGCGTTGTCCTAAATTTAACGATAATGGATAAAACAGGTGAAATAGCTGTAGTGTTTTGGGATGAGAATGCCGTTAGATGCTCTGAAACTGTAAACAAAGGAGATATATTAAAGATAATAGCTGGACAGGTGAAAGGTGGAATTAAAGGGCCCCAACTTTATATATCTACAAAGAGCAAGATAATTGTAAATCCAGAGAATGTTGACCCCTCTCTATTACCAGAAAATTTTACTTTTAAGTCCTTAAAATATGAAAGGACAAATATATCTGATTTAAATTCTGGCGACAAATTCAAAGAGATAAGGGGAACAATAGCTAAACTTTACTCAGTATTCTTTTATGATGGGTGCCCAACATGCTTTAGAAAAATGGACGCAGCGCAAAAAGGATTTTGCAAACACTGTAAGCAAGAAGTTGTATCAACAAAAGTTGCTATATTGGATCTTGGTATTGATGATTCCACTGGGTATATCAGAACTTCATTCTTCAAAGACAAGGCAGAGAAGATATTAGGAGTAGGCGCTGATCAAGTGCACGATGGAATTAAAAATTATCTTGAGAAGGGATTCAATTTTAAAAATGCTGGAGAAGCATATCTATCGGATAATCACTTTGGACTTTTAGGAAAAGAGATAGTAGTTTCAGGAAATGTTGCTGAAAGTGAATATGTCGGAAATGTGTTTCAAGCACACAATATATATGAAATCGATTTAGAGGAAGAGATAGAAAAAGTGATAGAACTCATAGGTAGGGAGATACAATGAAACATAATTATTCTATCGAGAAAGAAATACACGAAATAAAATGTGATGAAAGTATAATTTCTTTCATAGGGGTAGTCGTTTCCATTGACCCCTCTACCTACATGCTTATAGTTGACGATGGAACAGGAGCAATAGGCGTTTCAGCAGACAAACTTTATGATATGGAGCAAGTTTTAAGAGTTATTGGAATTCCTTACAAAGAAGGCGGGCAGATAATCGTTGATTCCGAAGTAATTCAAGATTTTTCTGATTTCAACTTAGAGCTATTTAAAAAAATTCAAAAGATTGAGAAGGAGGTATACACTTGAAAAAGAGAATGCCTTCTTCAAGACTTCCACTTGCTGAGATTCATAAAGGATATTTTGTAAAACCTGAAGGTGATTTTGCTACTAATTATGTCATCACTCAAGAGGGATTAAAAGTTTACAGACTCAAAGGTGTAGCAACTATAATGGCAGAACCAAGACTTTCCGAAGATGGAACTTTTGGATCTGTTTTGCTTGATGATGGAACTCAAAGCATAATTTCTCTTGCATTTAGAGAAAATACAAAACTTCTACTATCTATAAAGAAAGGAGATCTTGTACAGTTCATAGCTAAGCTAAGTGAGTGGCAAGGTAAAAAACAGCTTAATCTTGAAGCACTTTCATTAGTACCACCCAATATGATGACACTTCATAGGGCTGAATCGATTCTCACAACTATTAGACAGAGAAAGCAATTCAAGATTGCACAGAAAATATATGATGAAGAAAAGAATGTGAGAAAGGCCATGGATCGTGCTAAAAAAGAAGGAATAAATCCTGATTTGATTGATGCAATAGAAGAAATAAACTACCTTATAGAATATGCAGAAGAAAATCGTATATTTGATTCCGATACCAATCTTGAATCAAAAATAATAGAGGTTATCGAAAAGTTAGACGAAGGAGACGGGGTTGTTCTTGACCTTATTTTATATGAGCTAAAAGATGAGTATCTTGCAGATGATGTTGATAATGCAATAAGAGAACTCCTCTCAAAAGGAGAACTATATGAGCCTAGGGTGAATTACTTCAAGAGGACTATTTAGGAGAGATTTCTATCAGAAGATATCAGATAGGGATTATTGGATCTGCTAGTGGCAATTTAGGAAGTGATGTCAGGCTTGTTGCAAGAGAACTTGGGAGAATCATAGCCAAAAAGAAGTTGGTATTATTCTCAGGCGCCTGTCATGGATTACCTTTAGAAGCAGTAATGGGTGCAAAAGAGGTAGGTGGCATCACAGTTGGGGTATCTCCTGCAATTAACCTAAAAGAGCATATTAATAATTATAACTATCCTTATCATCCTGATATCTTTGACTCCCTTATTTTTACAGGATCTGGATACAAAGGGAGAAATGTTACTCTTGTTAGAAGCTGTGATGCAGTAATTTCTGTTATGGGCATGATCGGAACTCTAAATGAGTTAACAATAGCATATGATGAAAAGAAGATTATAGGTTTGTGCTTAGGAACTGGTGGTGTATCTGACACCTTTCTTGACGTGTTAGAGAAAATGGGAAAATCAATAGACAATATTATAAGTTCTAATAAGCCAAGTTATTTAGTTGAGAAAATAATAGAATCTTTAAACTGTCTTTAGAGCAATAAGCCTATCAACATACTCCTTTTTTAATTCCATCCCAAAAACATCTCCCTCTCTATGATAGTCAGAGCCTGCTGTCGGGATGAGAGAGAATTTTTCTGCGAGCTTCAGATACGTTGCCTCTTCTTCCTTATTGTGTTTTGAGTAGTAAACTTCAAGTCCGCCAAGCCCTATACTGGATAAATAGGATATGAAATTTTCCAATTCTTCTCCTTCCAAATAAGTATATTTAGGATGAGCTAGTACTGGAATGCCCTTATATTTTCTTATAGTTTCAATTGCTTTTCTTATATCTGGCCTTTTTTTTGGAACATAGCAAGGCTTGTTATTTCCTATATATTTTTCAAAAGCTTCAGCAAAAGTTGATACATATCCTTTTTTTATCATTAGATCAGCAATGTGGGGTCGCCCAATGTTTCCCTCTGCACTAGCTTTTAGTTCATCCATAGTTATTTCAAATCCAAAGTTTTCTAATTTTTTTAGCATTTTCTGATTTCTATCCTCTCGTGAATTCTTTAGTTTGTTTACAAAGCTTTGAAACTTTAGATCTTTATAATCTACGTAGTACCCAAGTATGTGAATCTGCTTTTCATGCTTTGCACTTATTTCAAGAGCAGGAATTAGTCGTATCCCTTTTTCATTTGCAGCATTCATAGCTTCAGGTATGCCATCAATTGTATCATGATCTGCTATTGCTAAAATGTCTATTTTGTTTTCTTTAGCTTTCGCCACAATAGCTTTTGGGGAAAGAAGTCCATCGGATGCTGTAGTGTGAACATGCAAATCTATTTTCATTGAAAACAAAGAATGAAATTAATTTAAATGACTTTCTGATTTAATTAAACGATAGTTCTATAATTAGTTTTATTTTGAAAACATTTAGTAATTCATTTTTTAATAGACCACTTCTTGGCTGATTTTGTAGGAAATAGAACTGCAAACATAGTTTGTTGCCACTTGAGAAATTTATCAATGCAGTCTGAGCATATAGCTACACTATGAAATTCATCAATTTTTAATTGATTAAATTTTATATTATACCCCTCTATAGGCTTCTTACATAATATACAATCCATAATTAGCACTTCCCCGAGGAATATTTCAAAGTTATTGTGAAAAGTATAATAATCTTTTTATTTTAATATTAGCACAGTAATTAAATGAATAATATAGTCACATAATTCTATTTTCATTGCTAAACTAATATGGAAAATAGTCGAAACTCTTTTATTGTTAATAAATACTAATTCGAATATGATAACTAGAATGTTTGTTATAGCTGATACCTCATCGTTAACTTCTCAGACGGTAATTAACTATATTATAAGCCTTGGGAAGACTTTAAACATCAAAGATACTTGTTATGGACTTATGGTAGAAGGAGATGATGATGTTATTGAGAACGTCACACTAAAAATTAGAGAAAAATTCGGTGCCGATATATTCTCAAAACACAGAGCATATCCGATAGGAGACGAAAGAAGATGCAGGGCAACAAGAGGGGGCGGGGCTAGACCTGGTTATTATTTCCTACAAGAAGAGTATAAGTTATTACCATCCATTTCTAAAGTCCTAAAAGAAGGTAAGTTTAGAACATTTGATAAAAAGAAGAAAAAACCTGTCGATGTTGATATTCTTAAGAAAACTATTAAGGAGAAGGTGTAAAGATGAAAGTTTTCATTTACCCTCCAAACAGCATGATACTACAAGATTTAGTTGAAAGATTTGGGCATAAACCACTTGCCCTTGCAAAAGAGATTGAAAGGAGGGTAAATGATCCAGAGCTTGATTCCCCTCCGATGAATATAACAGAAATAGATGTAAAAGTTGGATTGAAATATGCAGCTATAGAAGTTCCTTCTGGAGTTAGGGGTAGACTTGCAATGTTTGGCCCATTAATCGATGAGGCAGAAGCAGCAATTATTGTAAACAACTTTCCATCCACATTTGGATGCATGGCTTGTGCCAGAACAAATGAGATTACTATTTATCTAATCAAACAGAAAAAAGTTCCCACATTAGAACTTGAATATCCAACAAACGAAGAGGAAGTGGAAGATTTTATTGCTAGAATTAAGAGTTTCTTGGAGGGACTAAAATGATTAAGATAGCTCAACTTTCATGTGGTAATGATTACAGCGGTATCCAGAAAGAAATTGAAAAGGCAGCAGAAACTGTTGGAGCAAAAATAGTATTTCCTGATGTCGATATTGATTTTGACGAAGCTGTAGAAGAATTTGGATTCAATCCTGTTAGTCCTGGATTAAAGTTAATGATAGCCAGAGCAAAAGCTCTAGCAGACAAATCATTTGAAGCAGATGCAGTATTGATAGCTACATGTTTTAGATGCGCAGAAGGGGCCTTGATTAGAAACGAATTAAGGAGATACCTACAAAGGCATACAAGACTCCCCGTAGTCATGTATTCTTTCACAGAAAATACCAAAGCAAGCGTTCTTCTTACAAGAATGGAAGCTCTTGTCACAATAGTTAAAAGAAAAGACCTCTTGGGCAGAGAACGACAAGTTGGCATCACAATGGGCCTTGACTCAGGATCTGCTACAACTAAAGCAGTCATAATGCAGGACAATAAGATTATAGGAAAATATTGGAGCCCAACTACCACAGTTTTAGAATCAGCTGAAAAGGTAGTAGCAGAAGCATTAAAGGAAGCAAAGATGGATTTAAAAGACATTGAATCAGTTGGAACAACTGGGTACGGCAGATATATTTTAGGTCAACACTATAAGGCAAAACTTGTTCAGGAAGAGTTGACTGTCAACTCCAAAGGTGCTGTTTTTCTTGCCGACAAACAGAANGGGGAAGCAACAATTCTAGATATCGGAGGAATGGATAATAAGGCAATTACTGTAATGGATGGTATACCAGATAGTTTTACAATGGGAGGNATATGTGCTGGCGCATCAGGGAGATTTTTAGAAACTACAGCAAAGAGGCTTGGAGTTGAAATATTTGAGTTGGGCGAGATGGCAGCAAGAGGAGAACTNCACAAAGTTCCAATGAACAGTTACTGTACCGTATTTGGAATNCAAGGATTAGTTTCTGCATTAGCTGAAGGTTATACAAAAGATGATGTGGCAGCTGCGGCATGTAGAAGCGTTGCTGAACAGATTTATCAACAACAATTACAGGAAATTGATGTAAGATTNCCNGTTATNCAAGTTGGNGGNACTTCACTNCTTAANGGNCTNGTAAAGGCGGTAGGAGATATATTAAAGACAGAACCTTTAGTTCCACAAAACTCCCAGTTCATAGGTGCAGTTGGAGGAGCCTTACTCTGCTCTGGATTTATCTAAAGGGGATAGATAATGGAAATCATCGTTGAAGGTCTACCAGAAAAAGAGGCTCAAGGATATGTTGTTTTAATAAATGACATAATGAGAGAATTTGAGATTAGGAGGAGCATTGAAAAAGTATTCTTCTACGGNGACACTGAAAATTTTGTGTTNATTGCCTCNATAAGNATAAAAAAAGTTCTTGAACCTTTGAGAATAGAGGANGTTGCAATATATAATCCTGAAAAGGAAATGCTATCNGTAGAGGATGAATTTTACGTTCCAAANATACTTTCCTTNTTATGGTCNCTTTCAAAAGAAGGNGTGGAGCAGGAAGATAGNACTGAAATCAAGATACCTGTTGACCTCTATAACAAAGTAAAGGGAGAGGTAGTATATTATCCTACAGATGATTTAAAGAAAAATGTCCAAGAAGCAATCAATAGGGTATTGCCAGAAGCAGCGAGGATTAAATATATTCTCTCTGCAGAGAAAACTATTACTGTTGCTTCAAGTGAAAACGCTATATCAGAAGATAGTAAAAAACTTGCCCAGAAATATCATGAGAGGGATTAGGTGAGGATCAATGTTTAAAATGGCTTTATTTGAAGGTGGGCTTCACAGAGCAGATGAGCTAGAAGATCTTGTGGATGATATCGGAGGATTTTTAATTCAAAAAAATGTCACACAGATTGATATCACTTTGATTATCGCTGTACCGGGCGAAGACTATGATCTTATTGTAAGCAAAGCTAAAGAACTTAGGGGCAAACTTGTTGAGGTCCCTCTTGCGGGTTCTGAAATCACCATAGTTGCACCCTCGCTTGGAAAGCACCATTTACCTCACCCAGTTTGTGATATCTCAGAATATATCAGAAGGAATGGTGCGGTGACAAATGTCATGGGACTTGCTAGAGGTGTTGGTCAAAGGATAAATCAGATAACCGCCATTGAAAAAGGCATGATAGAAGAAGCAGACATTGCTGTATTTTCCCTAGGAAATTTCAGCAGATGCCTTAGAAAAAAAACTCATCTTTTTTTGGATATTGATATACCTGTTGTTTTACTTGGAGGTCCAGAGCAGTTTAACGTTGAAGGGCTTGAGTATTATGTTGGTGGCATAGGCAGAAGAAGTCAAAGATTAAGACAGAAATTTGACCTTGATATTTTTAATAAGATGGTAAATGAAATTTCTAAGGCAGTTGAAAAGAGACGAAGAGAAATAGAGGAAGATCCCCTAATTTTAGAGCCAATGTATCTTAAGAAAATCCTTGAAGAAAACGTCGAGGGCATTGATAAAATAATATCCCCAATCCCAATAGTACTTAATGTTGATGGCGTTAAGGTAAAAATGCCATTGAATCAGTTTAAAGAGAAGATTAAGAATGTTGAATTTGATGGCAGAAAAATAGAAGAGTACTGTAATATTTACCAGTCGCCTTATAGTAAGTTTACTATTTTGAAAATTTACACTAAATCCTATTTTGATTCTCTAAAAAAATAATCAAAATTATTTCCATTTTTTCTTTAGATAGTAATAATAACCCAGGATTAGTGGTGATCCAAAGCCGCCATATACAAGAAAATTTACAATTCTTGATGGGAATAAACCAATTATTGCCTCAAAGATCATCATCAAGAGAAAAATAACTGTTGAAAATATTACAAATCTCTTGTCAGGTATAAAGAATATGCCAAGACTTTTTAGTATCAAGATCATCCCGATTATACAAGACACCATTGTTGCAAATGCCGCGCCATTGATATCATACTTAGGTATCCATAAATAGTTCAAAATCACATTTATCCCCGCTATAAGGACCGTTATCTTCATAGGTGTCCATTGCTTTCCCATAGCTTGGATAGATGTTGATGCGATGTAGAATACAGAGTAGAATAGCATTCCAATTGAGAGGAGCTTTAAAACCCATCCGCCTTCTTTGATTCCAAATAGGAAGTAAATAATTGGAGTTGAAAATGCAAAAAGGGAAAGTGCAACAGGTAATGTTATATCAAATGATGCTTTAAGTGAAATCTTAATACTTTCAATCCCTTCTTTTTCCATCGATTTTAACTTGGATAGTTCAGGTAATAAGACCGCAGAAAGAGCTATAGCAAACGATGGCACTACCCCTGCAGTAGGCGAGGCCATACCATAAATGCCAACAATACTTGGGCCAAAGAAATGAGCAAGTATGTAAATGTCGGCATTGAAAAGAAGTACAAGGCTCAATGAGAATATTGAAACAGGGATTGCAAATGAAAAGATTTTCATAAACTCTTTGTAGTGTTCTCTTTGCACTCTTAGTTTAATTCCACTCTTTAAAATTAGTGAGAATGAGACTATTATTCCAATTACATACCCTCCAACTAAAGCCCCTGATGCCCCTGGAACTCGAAACAGGTATGAAAGAGGGACTGAAAGCAAAAAGTAGGATAGGGAAAGTGCAAATATGGATACTGCCATAAAATTTACTTTTTTGATTCCAAGCAGTATGCCTGTAAAAACAGAAAATAATACGCCTAATGGAATTACAAGAAGAATTATTTTTAGAGGTGTTTCAATACCCTTTCTTATATCGGCCGAGTAAAAATTTAAAATTAACGGAATTAAGGCAAATAGAATAAAAAAGAGCAAAATTCCTATTGGGACAAAAAATAAAGATGATGAAATTTTGTCTTTTTTGTCATCTGTAATATAAATCGATGTGAACCTTGATACAGATGGAGCTATGCCAAAAGATGAAAGGACCAATATAAGGGATTGGAAAGGCATTATAGATGAAAGAAGGCCATACTCTGTTAAGAGAAGTATATTGGCGGTGAAGAGTGTATAAAGATAATTTGCTACTCTTGAAAATGAATTTGCAATGAGAAGCATGAAGGACTTTTTAATCATAAGTTAATGACTAAAGCTCTATCTTTTATTTCTTTTGTTTAGTCTTTTAGTTTTTCTCCTAGCTTGATGATATTAGTTCTTCCCTTTTCCTCTTTTTCTATTAGCTTTCTCTTGAGAAGTTTGTCAAGAACTCTTGATAAGGTGGGTTTTGAAAAAAAGGTCGTTTGCTCAAACAGCTTTGCCTGAGTTATTAAACCACCGTTATCTGCTATTATCTTAATGATCCTTGACTCTCTTGAGTCTAAAACATTTAATGCAACATCTATCTTTTTGTGACCATGTTTCCTAGTAAGGAGCAGTACCGCAATAAGGCTAAAGAAGATAATAGCAACTGAGATCATAATATAAAGCGCAGGATTTCTTGGTGTTTCCTCTTTTGGAGGATTCTTATCGTCTATCTGTCTAAGTGGTGCATACCTTTCGTCATAGTTAGCCTCAAATAAGAACTTCTCCGATTCTTTTACCCCCTCTTTGTACCAGACAACAGAAACCTTATTGTCAACAGATTCTAATCTTGAAGGGGAGGGTTTAAATTCAGATAAGATAGGAATACCTTTCTCAAAATTAAATGTCATCTTTAGGTATCTAATGTCACATGGGGATTCAAACGGGAAGCTAAGCTTGTAATTCTCCTCTTTGGTTATAAGATCTGACACTTTATACTCGATTTTGACAAGTGCTGTCTCTCCAAGTTTTAAACTTCTGTTGAAGTAAAATCTTACAAATGTTTCTTTTCCTATTTGAGAAAAAGAGGACTCAAGAATATTTCCCACATCATCTGTTATAGTTAGATTATTTACCTTACCTGGTACATAAAGATAAAAACCATTGAAATCTGGTAGTCCGAGATTTAGGAATATCATCCTGATGGTGACATGTTCTGATTTTTCAGATATATCTACGTCAATAGTACATCCCATGCAAGCAAAATCTTCCTGTGCAGAAACAGGGATTTGGCAAGTTATGCTTATTATTATAAACAAAAAAATAATTAATTTTTTCATAAATCAACACCATTATACTACCAAATATCAATATTTACATTAATTTGTTATTATTTAAGATTTTTCCTATCCAAAAGAAAAGCCTTTTATATTTTCACATATTTTTTTTTAGTAATGGCGCTTTATGTCTTAAAATGGATTGTTGGTGTGATAGTTCTAGCAGTAGGCGTATTATTCGGTCTTTCAATAGCACTCAATGCCAAATCCGCTGATATGTACATGATGTCTGGAGCGACAATGATCGCTATATCCTTTATTATAGTTGGAACAAACATATTTTTCATGGGAACTTCGGAAATGAAAAAGATGAAGGAAATAAAAAAGGATAAAGAGATTATGTCAAAAGCTGAAATTCTAGCATCAAAGAAAAGGATAGACTCATACAGAAACATTAAATAAACTCAATACCATAAATTTCTTCTATCAGGTATCTGTGGATGTAATCAATATCCTCTTTTGATAGAATATTCTTTTCTAAAAGTTTTTTAGTTGTCTTTGGCACAGTTTTAGGGCCAACGACTGCACCTGGCCTCTCATTATCATCGATGTAATCAGTTTCCATTAAAAATCGTTTTCCTTCTTCACAAGCTTTTATAATATTTTTTTCTCTAGCGACAATTGAGGGATATATACCAATCTTCTCACAAACAGAAATCATGGGAGGGGAAAAATGCTTAATTACCTTTTTTGGATTCCCATATTTTTTTACAAGATCTCCAAGCTCAAAGAACTTTTTTTCATCAAAAGTTTCCGTATGAAGCTGCACCGGGCATTTTATTTTTTTTGAAAGTTTAAGGACTTCAATCAAAAATTCATTTGATAGATCTATTATTTCTTTATCCACTTCATAATGGGGCCTTCCAACTTCCCCTATGCCAAAAGCAAGGCCATCGGAAACTCTCTTTTCAATTTCATTTAAAGCTTCTAAAGAAATCTCAAATGCCTTTTCTTTACCATAATCGGTAATCATGCGGTGAAATTCTACTGGATGAAGTCCAATTATAGGATAGGACATAACATTAGTTTCTTTGTTAATTTTTTTTGATAGGCTAATCACATAATCATAGGCCTTTGCAAAATCCTTTCCAGTATTTATTTTTGCACCTGAATCATATGCAGTTTTATAGACTAGCATAAAATGTGTCCCACCAGCTGAGGAAAATTCCTTTACAGCATCAAGCCCTCTACCCCTTATCGGGTCAACATGCATATGATTATCTGTAATGTACATGGAACTACCTTAGAACATCTATTATTAATAGTTTTTGCAATCAAGTCCTAAAGAGGGAATAAAACTCTGTTTCCCACTTTTATTTTATATTTTTTGACGGAGTTTAAAGGCATTTCAATAAAGTATCTGGCTTCGCCTTTATGGGGTATGTAGAATGAAAAAGGTTTCACACGCTCTTTCACATCAATTACTCTTAATTCAGAATTGAGCCAGATCACGTCAATAGGGAAAAAAACAAAGAGCATTGTTATTGCAGCCTTCCTTTCTCGATTCAACACGAAGACATATGCTTCATTCGAGCCTAAAATATCCTTCCTAAACATAAGCCCCCTTGAAAGCTCAAAAAAATTTCGTTGATATGTTAGCTTATCAAACATTTTGGATAATTCATGGGTAGGCATCGCACTTGATAGGATTTTAAATTAAAAAAGTATCCTTTTTGTGTGGAAAGATTTATATATAGTAACACGTTATTATGATTTAGTGTTACTGGCATAAAGTATTCCGCCATATAGGGTATTATACTCTATATGGCTCATTTTCCAAACATTGTTTTATAAAATCATATAAAACTTTTTAAATCAATACTAGTTCGTTTCTTTATGGAACAATTGAAAGAATTTCTTCTTGTGACGACACCCACAGCCAGACAGTTTGATGGCATCTGGGAAGTAGAATGGGCATTAGAAGGAGAAATCTTTGAAATTAAAAAGACCAAATTTAAGGGAGTTCTTCTTGTTAAGTGTAAGGATGCTAAGAAAATGGCCACTATACTAAGAGATTATGAAACTAGTGCCATACATAGGGTGTTACCATTTGACAGGTATATTAATACCGATAAAGACCTAATAATCGTAGAAGCAGTTGATGTTTCCGTACCTAAGATATTCAAAAGCGACTCGTTTGCCGTGAGATGCAAGAAAAGAGGCAAGACTAATTTCAAATCTCAAGACCTTGAAAGGGAAATTGGAGCAAAGATTGTTGGGGGAACTGGCGCAAAAGTAAATCTAGAGGATCCAGATATCAAGGTCATTATCCAGATAATTGACAAAAAAACAGGCATATCTGTCCTTAAAAGAGAAGAGATAATCAGAAAAAATGTTCTGGAAGAGGATCCTGATTCGTTCTAAAGTAGATTTTGCTTTAAATATTTGACATCTTTTTCTATGCTTTTAATTGCTTCAAGGAGCGCATCCTTTGGTGATATTGTTCCATCAGTATTGATAATGAACTTTGGCCTTTTTTTATCAAGAAGTGGATGGTCAATTTTGTAAGCTGCTACCTTTACCTTTTGATTTTCTAATAACGCATCCCTTAATACATTACAAAGTGTGTGATCTTCACCAATAATTCTAAATTCCATCAAATTTCCTTCATTTTTTAGTACTTCAATATCCATACTATTCACCTGCATATTTCCTTAATCTTAAAAGAGCTTCATCGTAGCTTATATTTAAAGATACTGTATCTGTGTCATTAAAAATCTTATCTTCAATTCCCACACTTAAAAGCTCTGAGGACAGCAGATCATACTCCATTGCAACTCTAACTATAATCTCTGTTACAGGTTTTGAT
>LNJB01000011.1 GCA_001587595.1 Candidatus Methanofastidiosum methylothiophilum | reverse complement strand
TAATTAGTAAATTACTCTCTTTTTCTGCCTTTTCTGTAAAGTCACCAAGGTATTGGGAAGCCTCCTCAAAAAATTTTATAAATCCTTCCCGGTCCTTTGTTTGTATTTTATTAAATAGCGTCTCTGCTGATTTGATGTATTGTAATAATATCTCAGGCGTTATTGGATTTAAAAGAGAGATGTCAGCATATAATTCAGGTTCTTGATTTAATATTCTACCTGCCATATCAAGTGTTAATCGGTATACGGGACTCGTACATTCAAAACTCTTCTTTATATCAAAATTTAAATCTTTCATACAGTGACATAAAGCTATAGCAGAAAAGTGTGTGAGACCTTGGATTACAGCCATCATTTTATCATGCTCTTCAGGAGTCATTTCCACTATATTGGCACCTCTATTGGTAAGAATAAAATTTACTTTTTGATAGAGTTCCTTATTTGAAATTCTTTGTGGACATAATATTATAGTCTGACCCTTAACATCTCCAATTGAAGGTGCAAATAATGGGTGCGCCCCTAAGACATCTGCTTTAGATTTTAACATTTCATTTATAGGCCCAACTTTAAGGGAAGTTAAATCCATCAAAAGTTTCCCTTCTTTTATGAAAGGCGTAATTTCCCTTATAACTGGTATTGTTGATTTAATTGGAACGGATACAATTATTATATCACTCTTCCTGATTAGTTCTTCCTTTGAAAGAGAAGTTGTTCGCGATGAAACAAGTACTTCAAATCCTTCTTCTTCAAATATTTTCCTGAAAAGGCCTCCAAGTTTACCCGTTCCCCCTATTATTCCAACTACAGTCACTTAAATCCCTCTATTGACTTCTGTATTAATAAATGGTCTAAAAGCGTAATGGCAACCATTGCTTCACATACAGGATTTATTCTTGGAATTGCGCATGGATCATGTCTTCCTTCAATTTTTATTGATCTTTCATTGCCCTCAATATCTATTGTTTTTTGTTCTTTAGCGATTGAAGGTATAGGCTTTACAGCAACTCTCACCACAATATCTTCCCCGTTAGATATTCCGCCAACGATTCCTCCTGCTCTATTCGTTAGGAATCCCTTTGAATCGATCTGGTCGTTACTCTCAGAGCCAGATAGTCCTGAAAGATTAAATCCCCCTCCAAACTCTACTCCCTTGACTGCGCCGATGGATAAAAGGCCTTTTCCTATATCTGCTTCAAGTTTATCGAAAACAGGCTCACCTAATCCTAAAGGTACCCCTCTAGCAACTATTTCAACTACCCCCCCAACTGACTCGCCTTTAGATTTTGCCTCCAAAATTTTTTCAGTCATTTTTTTAGAAATAGTCTTATCGGTAGTCCAAAGTCTATCTTTGATGATGTCCTCTCTTTTCAAAGATCTGTTATCAACTTCGGGTGAAACAATACCCCCTATAGATTTGGTATAAGACAATAACTCAAAATGTTTAATCTCATTTTTCAATACTACTCTTGCAATTGCACCTGCTGCAACTCTCCCGGCAGTCTCTCTACCTGAAGCCCTGCCACCACCTCTATAATCGTATACCCCATATTTCTTAAAATAAGTGTAATCCGCGTGCCCTGGTCTAAATACATTTTTTATTTTTTCATATGAGGAGGAATCAACATCTCGATTATTAATTAGAATAGAAATAGGAGTTCCTATAGTCTTCCCTTCAAAAACTCCAGATAATATCTCACATCTGTCCTCCTCTTTCCTTGAAGTTGAAAGCCCGTTACTTTTTGGTATTCTCAATGACAGCTCTTTATTGATTTCATCTTCATTAAGTTTAATGCCTGGAGGACATCCATCTATAACTGCTCCTAGTGCTTTACCATGGGATTCCCCCCAAGTTGTAACTCTAAACAATCTACCAAAAGTATTTCCCCCCATTATACCATACTCCTTTTCTCAAGCTCCAATAAAATTTTGTCACATATCTCATAGACACTAAGTTTATCTGTATCTATAATTATATCTGCTATTTTTTCATATAATGGCATTCTTTCTAACACAATTTCTTCAATCTCAGAAATTGAATCATTTTTAGTTAATGACGGTCTTGGTACATCCTTTTCCATCCTAGTCTTCATTGTGTTTATACTTGCCCGTAGTAAAACAAAAAAGGACTTATCCAGCAAATCCACATTGCTTCTATCCATCAGTGCCCCTCCACCTAAGGAAATAACAGCATTATTTTCTTTGGATACGTCTGCAATAGTTTCTTTTTCTTTTAGTCTAAAATACTCCCATCCTTTTTCGTTTATTATTTCATGAATAGTTTTTGATTCTCTTTTTTCTATTATCCTATCAGTATCAAAAAAAATTTTATCAGTTATATCTGACAAGCTAACTCCAACTGAAGTTTTACCTACGCACCTCAATCCAAATAAAACTATGTTCAATTAATCCCTCTGGATATTTTTGAAAAATCTTTCCAAAAATTTGGATATGATTTCGAAACACAATCAGGGTCACAAATTTTTATCCCGTTTACAAAAAGTCCAACTACGGCAAACGACATTGCCATACGATGATCTTTGTATGTTTCAATTTTGGCACCTTTTAGTTTACCAGGTACTATTATGAGATAATCACTTCCCTCTTCAACTTTACACCCTATCTTAGAAAGTTCATTCGCAACTGCACTCAATCTGTCAGTTTCCTTAAATCTTAAAGTTTCAATATTATATATTTTTGTTGGTTCTTTGGCAAAAGCTGAAACAATTGCTAAAGTAGGAACAATGTCGGGAGATCGTTTCATATCAATCTCTAGCCCCTTAAGCTCTCTTCCTTCTAAAATCAGTAAATTATTTTCCCAACTAACTTTACACCCCATCTTTTCAAGAATATCGACAAAAACTCTGTCTGCTTGTTTTGAGTTTCTATTTAGATTTTCAATTACTATTCTCCCGCCACTTATTGCAGCTATCGCCATAAAGTAAGAAGAATTAGAAAAATCACCTTCAACAATATAATTACCACCAACATATTTTGAAGGGGTGATTACAAATTCAGAATAGTCTTTTCTTAAAACAGATACTCCAAATTTTTCCATTACATCCAATGTCATATCTACGTAAGGGCTTGATGGAAGCTTCCCAGTAACTTTGATTTTTATGGTGGAGTTTGAATATGGAGATGTTAAAAGAAGAGAGCTTAAATACTGACTACTTTGGCTTGGCTCTAGTTCTGTTTCCCCTCCAATAACTCCATTTGAAGTTATTTTGACTGGGGGACACCCTTTATTTGTATCAATAGATATCCCAAGTTTTCTTAAAGAATCTTCAATACCTTTAACAGGACGTTTTCTTACTTCTTCGTTTCCATCAATTATTACTGTTCCTTTTACAAGAGAAACTAAGGCCATTAAAAATCTTAGAGTTGTTCCAGAATTACCAATATATAAAGGAGAAGAGGGTTCCTTGAGGATGCCACCTGTTCCTTCCACAGAAATAATATTCTGATCTTTATCAAAATCATCTGTTATTTTCACACCAAGTTTTTTTAGTGAGTCTATAGTGTATTTAATATCATCTGAAATTAAGGGGCCTATTATCTTTGACTTCCCTTCCGAAAGGGCTGCTATGAAAAGAGCCCTATGTGTATAACTCTTCGAAGGTGGAGCCTTTAACTTCGCATCAAATTCAAAGTTTAGAGGTTTAATTTCTTTAATTTTCAGCTTTATCCCCTCTCAAAAGTATAGCCTCTTTAGAGAATCTTTCCATTTCTTTATAGGAAGGTGTTATTCCCGTCCAAAACTCAAATTGCGCCATTGCTTGTCCAATGTACATATCTAACCCACTTGCTATTTTTGCCCCTTGTTTTTTTGACAGTGTTAATAGTCTAGTATCAATTGGACTATAAACTGCATCAAAGACAGTTATTCCAGACAGGTCCCTTTCAAAAAATGAGTCTTTCATTGGGCAACTGTCTTCTTCAGGTGACATGCCAATTTTTGTAGCATTGACTAAAATATCAAAATCAACTCTATCCCTATCCCCCCATGGGATTGTTTCTGCCCCTAGCTTTTTTGCAAGTTCAATTGCCTTAGTATGATCTCTGTTTGAAATTATGATTTTTCCAAGTTTACTAGCTACCCCGAAAGCTATTGCTTTTCCAGCTCCACCTGCGCCAAGGATAAGCACTTTTTTATCCTTTATTGTGCTTATTTTTTCAATTGAGTATACCGCTCCCAACGAGTCAGTATTTGTTCCTAGTAGCTCATTCTTATTTTTCTTTATTGTGTTTACTGCCCCTATCTTTAGTGCCATTTGGTCTATATTTCCCAGATAAGGAATTATTGTTTCTTTAAATGGCATTGTAACACAAAATCCTTTGAAGTAATCTTCAAAAACCTTCATAAATTTTCCTAAGTCGTCCACCAATAAATTCAAATAAACGGCATCCATTTTATAATAAGAAAACAATTTATTGTGAACGTAGTATCCTATGCTTTCCTTAACAGGATTTCCAATAAGCCCATAAATATCAAAAGTTTCATCAATAGAGTTAACCCGGTATATATCCCTTAAGACTTCTAGCGGTATCTGCCCCGGAGCGGTCATGTCAAGACCTTTTAGTGGTGCATATGTAGTAAAACTTCCCCAAGAGTTACATAAAACTCGGCTTATCTCCCCTCTTTCCCCCATTAAAAACGATATTAACCTAGGATTATCATTAAAAAGGAATAAGATATCTTTTATTATTAGATTATCAGAAATATCATTGGCATAAGTAACGACTTTAATTAGGTCCACATCTTGATCTTTCATCTGCAACACTATTTCTTTCATATCAAGAGGGGTATTCTGAAAATTGTGGTAGGATAGTATTATTTTTGTCTCTGATTTTAATGTTCTTTTTTTTGAGATTAGTAATTTAAGTGAATCTATTGAAGAGTGTTCTATATCAATAAATCCAAATCCAAGTTTCATCGCATCAATTAATGGATGGAGCCTATCTGACTCGTTTCCTTCAAAAAGTCCGCCCTCATCTTTTTTTCTATTTGTTATAATCACCCTTTTTTTATCAAATAAATTCCCAATTTCCAAAATATTTAAATCTGAAATCAAGTCTACTCTAAGTTCTGCTAAATCTCCTTTAGATAATGCCTTGTCCAAAAGACATATTGCCTCCTTTTTAGAGGATGGTATAATTGAAGCGGTAATCAAAGAAAGCCCATCTCCTTTAGGGATTCTCTTACAATTTTTTCATCAACTCTAACTCCATAGACCGATGTGCCTATGCCCTTTATGAGGGCGTATTCAACTATCCCTTTTCTAGATTTTTTGTCAGAAATTGTTTTCTTTATTATTTCATCTGATGATAATTTGGGGTATTTTTCTAAGAGCTTAGATTTTTTAAGAAATGCAATTATTTGCTCTTTTTCGTCTGATGTTAAAATACCTAATCTATGGGAAATCAAGGTTTCAACTGCCATTCCTATCCCTACTGCCCTACCGTGAGAGATATCAAAATTTGAAAGTATTTCTATAGCGTGTCCGATTGTATGCCCAAAATTTAGAATCTTTCTTTGTCCTGATTCTTTTTCATCTGTTTCAACAACATTAGCTTTGACTTTAAGTGCCGAAATAATTGCATGATCTATGTATCCATTTTCTAGATTTATTATTCGATCAATATTTGATTCAAGATATCCAAAGAATTCATTATCTTTTATTATAGCGGCTTTAATTATTTCAGCAAATCCATTGAGTATCTCTTCTTTTGGCAGTGTATTCAAGAATTCCATATCTATGTAGACTTTACTCGGGGGGTAAAATGCCCCTAATAGATTCTTCCCATAAGGATGGTCTATACCAACTTTGCCACCAATGCTGCTGTCCACTTGGGAGAGGAGTGTTGTTGGAATCTGTATAAATGGTATCCCCCTCATATAAGTTGCCGCTATAAATCCAGCAAGATCTCCTGTGACCCCACCTCCCAATGCAATAATTAATGAATCCCTGCCAAACCCAAATTCAAATAGTCTGTCTTCGAGTTCTTCTTTTGTTTTTCTATTCTTAGACTCTTCACCTGCTTTAAATGAAATAACAAAAACATTAGTCTTTTTATTAAGTGCTTGGTATATGTTATCTCTATAAATTTTTTCTATGTTCGAGTCTGTTATGATGGCAACATTACACTCTTTATTCTCTTCTAATATTGATTCGAGTGCGTTTCGAAAAATATCCCTACCTATGACTATATCATATGGTCTTTTTTCTGTCTTAACACTTATTGTCTTAGTTTCCTTGATATTCATCCTATATTTCCCTTCCGAACATCCTAGAAATATATTTTATTTCTCCCATTAATTCATGAAGGTCTAAAGTGCTGATAGTTTGATCTGCATCACTTATGGCTTTTTGTGGATCTGTGTGCGCCTCAATAGTTACACCGTCCGCACCGCATGCAATTGCAGCAAGTGTCATTGATTTTACAATGTCCCTTCTTCCAGTACCGTGACTTGGATCAACTATAACTGGTAGATGGCTTTCCTTCTTCAATACTGGAACTATACTTAAGTCTAAGGTATTTCTTGTGAAGTCAGAAAAAGTCCTTATCCCTCTCTCACACAGCATAACGTTATTATTTCCTCCTGCAAGAATATATTCTGCAGCAGATAAAAACTCTTTCAAAGTTGCCCACATTCCTCTTTTAAGAAGTACTGGTTTATCATATTTTCCAAGTTCTTTTAGTAATGCATAATTTTGCATGTTTCTAGTTCCTACTTGTAGTATGTCTGCATATTCTGATACAAGTTTTACATCTCTCGTGTCCATGACTTCGGTGACAATGGGAAGTCCAGTTTCTTCCTTTGCTGCAGCTAGGAATTCTAGTCCTTCCTTCCCAAGTCCCTGAAAGTCTTTTGGTGAAGTACGCGGTTTGAATGCCCCTCCTCTCAAAATTGTGGCCCCTGAATTTTTTACTTCTCTTGCGATGTTAATAATTTGGTCTTTGCTTTCAACTGTACATGGCCCTGCCATTACAACTATTTTTTTCCCGCCTATTTCAATTCCATCTACGTTTATAACAGTGTCCTCTTTGTTAAAATCTCTAGAAACTAATTTGTAAGGTTTTGAAACACGCACAACTTCTTCTATATAAGGTGTTGCCCGCAACCTCTCAACGTCACTTTCATCAATTGAACTAACGTCTCCAATTACACCAATTATGGTTCTATTTTCTCCTTTTGATAGGTGGGTATTAAAACCAAGATCTTTAATTTTCTGAATTGTTTCTTGTACTTGACTTTCATCCACACCTAGCTTCATTACTATTATCATTTATACTTCCCTCCCAACTGCTTTTGTTATATTTTTAATATCTTCCATAAGTTTTGAAAATGCACTTAAGGAAATTGTTTGATCCGCATCACTTATCGCTTTATCCGGATTTGGATGAGTCTCAATTAATAGTCCGTCTGCGCCACAGGCTACTGAAGCTTTGCTCATAGGTAAAACTAAACTCCTCCTTCCCGTACCATGACTTGGATCAGATATTATAGGCAAGTGGCTCTCATCTTTAATGGCAGGAATAATGCTAAGGTCTAAAGTATTTCTTGAAAAATCTGAGAATGTTCTTATGCCCCTTTCACACAATATGACATTTTCATTTCCTCCATTAATTATGTATTCTGCAGCCCCAAGGAATTCAGCCATTGTTGCCCACATCCCTCTTTTAAGAAGTATGGGTTTGTCACATTTTCCAAGCTCCTTTAGTAGTGTGTAGTTTTGCATGTTTCTAGTTCCTACTTGTAAGACGTCCGCATATTCTGACAAAAGGCCAACATCTCTTGCATCCATTATTTCAGTTACAATGGGGAGTCCAGTTTCTTCTTTTGCCTCGTAAAGTAATTTTAGGCCTTCTTCTCCTAATCCTTGAAAATCCTTTGGTGAAGTACGCGGTTTGAATGCCCCTCCCCTTATCATACTGGCACCAGCTTTTTTTATCTTTTCTGCGACCTCCATGATCTGTTCTCTATTCTCAACTGAACAAGGCCCTGCAAAAACAACTATTTTTTTCCCGCCAATCTTTACTCCATCTACATCTATTACAGTCTGCTCATTTTTGAAATCTTTAGAAACTAATTTGTAAGGCTTTGAAACAAATACTGTATTTTCAACTCCCTTCATTGCCCTAATTCTGAAAAAATTTTCTTCTCCAATTTTGCTAATATCCCCTATCACGGCAACTACTACTCTTTCTGCCCCAAAATTTAACTGTGTTCTAAGGCCAAGAGATTTAATTGCATCTATAACTTGATTCACATCCTCCTCTTCAGCTTTTGCTTTCATTATAACTATCATTTCTGCCCCTCCATTATATTAGTCTGTAAAAATTTTGAATGGGAAATGATCTTTTCAAAAATATCTGAAACAAAATTTTCATCGAGATTATTTCTTCTGGCATCATCATCCAGTTTGAGAAAAATGATCCTTTCTCTATCCCTATCCTCTACTAGTATACCCATTTCTTTTTTTAGAAATGCTATCTTTTTTGCTACTTCCATTCTTGCTGAAAGCAGTTTAATAATACTCTCATCGATCCTGTTTATTTCTTCTCTAAGGGACTCTATTGAGCTCTCCATAAAAAAACCTCCTAAGAAGGGATTGGAAAGAGAAACAAGGATTCGGCCAGTGAAAGGTATCAATACCTAAAGCTAAAATAATAATAAAATTTCTTTGATACCACTTCGGAAGACCTAATCTTTCCCATCAATGAGAACTGATAAAATTGAGTATTTAAAACTTTCGGGACTATTTTTAAATCATACATTAATTTTATAAGTAGTTTCTTTACACATTCTATAATGAATTATTCTGATTCTTTTGGAAACATGTGCAAAGTTGACACCCATATCCATACTAAATATTCGGGTAATTCCAAAAAAATACCAGTTATACCTGATTGTATTTCTAGGCCAGATAAGATATTAAAATATGCAGATAAACGGGGTATAGACTTTTTAGCTATAACAGATCATGACACTATAAGAGGGGGAATTGAAACTGAAAAACTTGCGCCTTCAAGAATTATTGTTGGGGAAGAAATATCAACATCCGATGGAGAACTGCTTGGTCTATTCCTAAATGAAGCTATTCCCTCAGGCTTATCTGTTGAAGAATCAATTGACATGGTAAAGGCGCAGGGAGGTCTTGTGATTGCACCACATCCATATAGTGTCATATGTCCTTGTTTGAAGGACTTAATACATAAACTAAATATTGATGGAATTGAAGTCTTCAATGCATTTCATAGAGATGGAATAATAAACAGAAAAGCGACAGAAGAAAACAAAAAGATAAAAAATGCTTCCATTGCCGGAAGTGATGCCCATACAGAAAGAATGGTTGGGAATGCTTATACATTATTTGAGGGCAATACCGTAGAAGAGTTCTATAAAGCTGTTAAAAAGAAAAAGACCATTCCTCAGGGCCATGTTACTTCAATGGTACAGACTATTTTATGGAGTTGGAACACAGGATATTATATAATGAAAAGATCGATGAGAAATATTATCCAAGGAAATCAAGTTAAGAAGAATAGTGGCCTTTTAATTGGCTCCGGAATCTCAGTTATACCTGTTGCCCCCGTAGTAATGGCATATGTTCTAAATCGTTATCATGATAAAAAAGTAAAAAAGAACTATCCTTGGGAGTCCTTTATATTTTCGTGTAATGAATATAAAAAAAGGATATTATAATAAAACTGAAGGTTTGTATTCTCCAAACACATTCCTTAAGCTATCACTAATTTCCCCAATTGTTGCATAAGCTTTGACAGCTTCAAGAATTAAAGGCATTAAGTTTTTATCACTTCTCGCCGCATCCTCAATTTTTTCTAAAATTTCCTTGACTTCATTATTATCTCTTCTTGATTTCAGCTTTTTCAATTTTTCAATTTGAATTTTTTCTACCTCAGGATCAACTTTTAGGAGTTTTTCAGGAAGTTTTTCTTCCATGGTGAATTTATTAAGCCCCACAACTATTATGTCTTTTTTTTCAATAGCTTTCTGGTATTTGTAAGCGCTATCTTGGATCTCCTTTTGTATATATCCTTCTTCGATGGCTTTGACCATGCCACCAAGAGAGTCAATTTTATTAAAATAATTATTCACTTCTTCCTCAATTTTATTTGTAAGATATTCGAGATAATATGAGCCAGCAAATGGATCAACTGTATCTGCTACCCCACTTTCATATGCAATCACCTGTTGAGTCCTAAGAGATATTGTGACCGCTTTTTCTGATGGCAAAGCAAGTGCTTCGTCCATTGAATTTGTATGCAAGGACTGTGTACCTCCAAAAACTGCCGCCATTGCTTGCATAGTAACTCTAATAATATTATTTTCGGATTGCTGTGCTGTGAGTGTACTACCACTAGTCTGGGTATGAAATCTCAACATCATAGCTTTTGGGTCTGTTGCCCCAAATCGTTCTTTCATCAATCTTGCCCATATTCTCCTTGCAGCTCTAAATTTCGCGATCTCTTCAATGAAGTTATTGTGTGAATTGAAAAAGAAAGAAAGTCTTTTCCCAAAATCATCGATTTCTAGCCTTGCCTTTTTTGCAACTTCCACATAAGCAACTCCATCTGCCAGTGTGAATGCAACTTCTTGGGCTGCAGTTGCTCCAGCTTCTCTGATATGATAGCCACTAATACTAATAGTATTCCATTCAGGTAAATTTTTTGTACAGTATTCAAATATATCTGTGATTATCCTCATAGATTCTTTTGGAGGGAATATATATGTTCCTCTTGCGACGTATTCTTTTAGAATATCATTTTGTATTGTTCCTCTTAACTTTTCAGGGGCTATTCCCTGTTTTTCTGCAACTGCCATATACATTGCTAGAAGGATTGCAGCTGTCGAGTTTATGGTCATGGAAGTGGAAACTTTATCGAGAGGTATCCCATCAAAAAGGGATTCCATATCTTCAAGCGAATCAATTGCAACACCTACTTTCCCAACCTCACCAAAGCTTATTTGATTATCTGAATCATATCCTATCTGTGTTGGGAGATCAAATGCTACGGACAATCCTGTTTGGCCTTCAGATAGTAAAAATTTATATCTCTTGTTTGTTTCTTCCGCAGAACCAAATCCTGCATACTGTCTCATTGTCCAGAGTTTTCCCCTATACATATTCGGTTGAACGCCTCTAGTAAAAGGATATTCGCCAGCATTTCCAAGATCTTTGGTATAGTCAAGATTCATAATATCTAAAGGAGAGTACTGAACATCTACAGGAATGTTAGAGGTTGTGAAGAATTCTTCTCGTCTCTCAGGAAATTTCGTTCTTATTTTTGAATATTTTTCTTTTTTCCAGATATCTATTTTTTCTTTAAGATTAGTAATAGCAATAGTATCAAACATGAAAAATCACTTACCTGCAATATTTGAAATTGACATATTATAAATTTTATTATCCTTTTGTGAAGATTTATAAGTAGGATAAATTCAATTTTTTCATGGAAGAAATCTCTGAAGATTCAAACCTCTCGGCTTTTGGAGATGCTATTGTGAATTTTTTATATTCTGTTGCGAAATCAGAAGTTCAAGGGAGGTATACCGGTAAAAAAGTTTCAAATATTGCACTCTCAGATGCACTTGCAAAATCAAAGTTAAAATCACCTAGGAGAAGTGACAAGAAAATGAGAGGTGATTTTGTTGAAGCATTGATTGGAAAAGGCTACATAGAAAAAGTGTTTAATATTGACGAAGCAATTAATGTCCTTTCTGAAAAGCTTAGAGGTAAAGACCTTAACGATCCTGATGAAGAGAGAAAGGCGATAGCAGAAGCATTTTCATATTTTATTGATCTATATTTTTAGGCTTAAGCATATTAATACTTAAGTCAATTCTAAGGTGATGAGAATAAAAAAGGAGATACGAATTCTTGGAATTGATGATTCTAATTTTACAAAGAAGGATAAAAAAGTTCTAGTTGTTGGTGCATTACTTAGAGGAGGTTTCTGGATTGACGGAGTTGTCAGTACGTACGTTGAAAGAGATGGACTTGATGCAACAGAAAAAATTGCCAACATGATAATTAAAGCTCGTTATAAAGATTTACGAGCGATTATGTTAAAGGGTATTACTTTAGCGGGATTTAATATTATAGATATCGAAAAATTATTTCATGAAACAAAGCTCCCAGTTGTGGTAATAATGAGAAAAATTCCGGACTTTAATTCTATAGAAAAAGCACTTACAAATCTAAATGATAAAGAAAAGAGACTCAGTATAATAAAAAATGCTGGACAAATTTATGAAGGAAAAGTTCATGATAAATCAGACATTTATTTTCAGTTTAAAGGAATTTCCGAGAATGATGCTAGAGAATTAATCAGAATTTCATCTATGCATTCTAATATCCCCGAACCTTTAAGGGTGTCACATATTATTGCAACAGGAGTTGTTAAGGGTGAGTCGACAAAAAAACCATAAAGGAAAGATTACTATCTGCTTAGTAAATACTTATGACAAACTAAAATGGCATGATATACATTCAAGAAATGTTGCTAGAGCTGCCCCTCTTTGTTTTTATGCGGGATTTGACCTTTGTCTTTTTGATTTTCCTTTTAAAGACGATTATAAAGAATTCCTTCTGAAGGAAGTAAAAGAAAATACAACAATTGGAGAGGGGGGAAAGTATATTGAAGAGCTTATCAAACATGGCAAACTTATTGCTATTGATGATCCAAAAAAAATCAAAGGTGTCTTCATATCAACAACTTCTAAACCTGATAAATCTTGTGATTTTAATAATATTACAAAAAATATTATAGAAGGTGACGATTCCGTGTTTTTTATTGGATTGGGTAGAAGAGGTCTCCCAATGGAAATCAGGAAAATGACAACATGTCACCTTGATATAACTGGAGAAGGCATCCCCCTCGAAACATGCACTGCCATTGGATTTATTATTGGAAGAATTTATGAAAAGATAAATTTATAAATTTGTATTAAAAGATGCGAATAACTGCGACTGTAGTCTAGTGGTTAGGACTGGAGCTTCCCAAGCTTCAAGCGTGGGTTCGAATCCCGCCAGTCGCACCAATTTTTATAACAAATGCGGCAGTAATTTTTCTCCTAAATGAATGAAATTATTATCAATCGAAAGGATTTTTTCGTTTATTAATGGAATGCTCCTTGTATCAGTGCTCAAAAACACTTAGAGTTTTTCTTCAAATATCTTTCTAAACTGGATAAGAAATATTTAAATAATGCTTCATTTATTTAATGTTAGGTGAGAATATGTGGTTACAAGCAAGAATGTATATGTTAGTTGGACTAATGTTTGTAATACTTTATGGTTTTTTACTTTTTGTAGGGGCTGCAGTTGGGTACTCCGGCCAAAGTTTTGTGAACTATAGCGTTATACTCGCATTAGGAATGATGTTCGTACAATATATGATAGGGCCAAAAATGGTAGAATCCTCTATGAAGGTACGGTACATAACTGAAGGAGAAAATCCAAAACTATATAGGATGGTAGAAGAGCAAGCTAGACTCGCAGGTCTAAAGAAAACTCCAAAAGTTGGAACTTGCCCAACTCCCCTACCAAATGCATTTGCTTTTGGAAAATCAAAAGGTGACGCAAGAGTTTGTGTGACAGATGGAATTGTTAATTTGCTTTCAGAAAATGAACTCAAAGCAGTCATAGGGCATGAAATATCCCATGTAAAACATAGGGATATGGCCATTATTACACTTCTAAGTGCAGTTCCAATGATTGCATATTATATGTACATGTCTTCTAGATTCAGTGGCTCAGTTGGCAGGAGTAATGATAGAAATTCAGGCGGAACTGCTATTATCGGCATATTTGCCTTAGTTGTCTATTTTATTACAAATTTATTAGTAATGTATGGTTCCAGAATAAGGGAATATTATGCAGATAAAGGAAGTACAGAACTTGGGAATGAACCCCATCAACTAGCCTCTGCGCTATACAAGCTTACATATGGAACTGCAAAGACACCAAGAAGCGAATTACAGAGAGTAGAGGGCGTTAAGGCTTTCTTTGTTAATGATCCAACTAAAGCAAAAGGAGATTTTAATGAGCTTACTGAAGTTGATAGAGATATGAGCGGTACAATTGATAGAAATGAACTTGAATCGGTTAGACATGGTGGAGTTAGAGTTGGCGCTTCGGCTAGCATAATGGAGTTAATGAGTACACATCCTAACATGCTTAAACGGATAAAGCATCTCTCGGAACTTTCAAAATAAAGGAAAAAGATGCTGAATGAAAATAAAATCATTTTTGGAACTTGTAGCTCTGGTCCTTATTTGGTCTGGTTCGTGGATTGCAATTAAATGGGGATTAACGGAGATTCCTCCTTACTCCCTAGCTTTTTTTAGATTTTTTATAGCATGCCCAGTAATTATTGCAATTACTTATTATCTTGAAGGAAAAAATAGTTTGAAAATTAATAAAAAAGAGATTATACCTTTTTCGATGCTTGGCTTACTTGGGGTGACTTTAGTGCAAGGAATCCAAGTATATGCCTTGAATTTCACGTCCGCCATTAATTCATCAATTTTGATAAATTTCAATGTTCCGTTTATAGCAATCCTCGCATTAATATTTTTAAGGGAGCCTCTTAGCAAAAAGACGGCATTTGGGATTTTTGTTTCATTTATCGGTGCCATTGTTATAGTAATAAATGGTTCTATCTCTGGATTCCAGAAGATAAATATTGGGGATATCTTAATAGTATTTACTGCTATGTTTTGGTCTATTTATTCTATTGTAGGGAAAAAAATAATGGAAGAGAAAACCCCCCTTTCTATGACTTCTTTTACTTTCCTTTTTGGAACAATATTCTTATTCCCAATAGCATTTTTTGAATCAAGATTTTCTTTCATTAGAAATATTACAAAATTAGGGATAGGATCTATTTTATATTTATCCCTTTTATGTTCAGTTTTTGCATATATATGCTGGAATAGGTCTATGAAATGTGAGAAAGCCTCAAACGTTGCAATGTTCCTATACTTTGTTCCTGTTGTTACTGCAATATTCGCATGGCTTCTATTAGGGGAAGTCATTACAGTATTTACAATTATAGGAGGGGCACTTGTAATATTAGGAGTATACTTCGCAGAAAGATAATTATTGCACATTTTTCAGTAAATTTTTTATATAGAATACCTATTCTAAATTTATGGTAAAAGAAGTTCATGCTGCACATATTTTAGTTAAATCAGAAGCTTTAGCTAAAGAAATTTTAGATAAAATAAATAAAGGAGATAAATTCTCCGATCTAGCGAAAAAATATTCTGAATGTCCCTCTAAGAAAAAGGGGGGCGACTTGGGATTCTTTCCTAGACAGAAAATGGTAAAAGAATTTGAGAAGGCTGCTTTTGAAGGAAATACAGGATCCGTTGTTGGCCCAGTTAAAACTCAGTTTGGATGGCACCTTATAAAAATACTTGAAAAGAAGTGATTAACTTTTCAATTTTTCCCTTATATCTTTCCAGTCATCATATATTACTATCTCGGCCATTTGAGTTTTTTCATTTTCTGTTATGACAAGATCGCCATATTTACTAAAGAATCTCATCAAATCCCCTAAATCGAGAAAATCTTTTGTCCATAGATTATTCATCTTGTCAAATACAGCGTTTTCACAAGGAGGGTCATCTGGATTTAAACAATCTTTACATATCCTTGATACTACAAATTTCAATTTATTGCCTCCTTTAGTTTTTATTTATTGTTATCTAGAAAATAATTATGTATTCTATTTTTTATATAGTTTACCATAAGAAAACTTAAATAAAGGATTCAAACTCCAATATTATGCGAATAGAAGCTATTGTTTTCGACGTTGATGGAGTTTTATTTGACTCTTTTGAAAGCTGGTTTATATCTTTCAATCAAACTTTAGAAGAATTTGGAAAATCTCCTGTGGACAGAGAAACTTACAGGAAAATATTTTGGGGCCCTTCTGTTGAAGAAGATCTAAAGATGTATGGCCTCGGAAAGGACGCAGTTGAAGTTGCGCTAAGAAATCAGAGAAATAATGTTCATTTAATAAAACTACACGAAAAAGTTTACGAAACTTTAGAGTCCTTAAAAAATTTTAAACTAGGGGTCGCTACAAATACGCCAAGAATAAATCTTGACAAAACATTTAATCATTTTGGCCTATACACGTATTTTAAAGTTGTAATGTGTTTGGATGATGTAGAAAGACCAAAACCATACCCAGATATGATTTTAAAAGCTTCAGAATTCCTAAAAGTGCCGATTGAAAGAATGGTTTTCGTGGGCGATACAACATCAGATATGATTGCAGCTAAAAGTGCAGGATGTCAATTCATAGGAATAAAAATAGGGGATAAAAAAGTTGAGGGAATAAAAGATTTACTACCTATTTTATACTCTTGATTCTTTTGCTTTTCCTCTTAATCCTGAATATCCGCATTTTCTACAACTTTGAGCTTTCCATGGATTTCTCGCGTTACACTTCATGCAAATCTTTACATGAAAAAGTCTCTTTTCAGCTAACTCGTTCTTCATTTAATCTCCTCTGTAGAGCTTTTTCTGTTATTAATCCCTTTTAAATATTTCTCTTGGAAGTCTAAAATCCCCTCTTCATCATATGATTTTGAATATCCCTCAAGTAATTCTAAATTAATTTTGAAGAATTCCTCCCCCCAGTTAAAGCTTGATAATATCTTTCTAGCATGTTCCTTCTCCCCTATTATATATAAAGCACCTGAAAAAGCTTCTACAGTAGATAGTTTACCTGGTTTACCGTAGTTTATGGGATTTGAAGGTACTAAAAATGGGAGGATCCTTCCCTGAATCTTTGATTTTATTTTATCAAAGCACTTTTCTGCTTCAACCCAAGAACAATCTAACACTACAATTCCATTTTTTGAATATTTTATATCACTAGGAGATAATACTCTTTTAGAAAAAGGATTTAATAAAATACAATTATTTGGTAATCCCCTAATATTTTTAACAAAAGTGACTTCTCCAAATTTTAGAAGCCTCTGTGCCGTACATTTTTTAGGGTCATCTTGCCCCAAATTATACACAATGAGTTTCACAAATTAGGATTATTAAAGATTAATAAAAGATTTTCTAAAGCTTTAAATAGAATTATATTTTTTTTAGTTTATGTATAGCGCCATTGTCTTTGATTTAGATGGAGTATTAATAGAATCTCACTCATCTTGGGAAAGGCTCCATGAGTACTTTGGTGCAGATGAAGAAAAAAGAAAAGAGAATATGCGAAGATATTTTTCTAAAGAAATAGATTATGGTCAATGGATACGAGAGGATATATCCTTATGGAAAAGAGAAGGTAGTCTGCCTCACAAAATGGAAGTTGAAAAAGCTCTTGAAGAGTTGATATTTATCGATGGCGCTAGAGAATGTATAAAGATCTTAAAAGAAAATAATTTTAATTTATTTATCATTTCTGCAGGAATTGATCTTCTAGCTCAAAATGCAGGTAGGGCCTTAGGGATAGATAAGATATGGGCTAATGGATTTCAATATGAAGAAAATGGGTTTCTTTCTGGACAGGATATTTGGAGAGTTGACCTTTTGCGGAAAGACATTGTAATGAACTATATTATAGGAGAATATCGTCTTAAAAAAGAGGAGATAATTTCAGTAGGGGATTCAAAATATGACATACCTATGTTTGACCTATCCGGATTTTCAATAGCATTTGACCCAAAAGATGACGAAGTGGCAAATAGAGCTAATGTTACTATTCATGAAAGAAACCTTTTAAGGATTTTAGACTATATCAAACTATGAATATTGCCAAGATCGAGATCGTATATATTCATGAAAAAGCAAGAGAAATAGAACGGCTTTTAAAAATAGAAGAAGATAGCTCTCCTTTTTATAGGACTAAGTCTGAAATAACAACTGAAGGAACCACTCTTAAAGTTATTATTGTATCTGAAGATATACCTGCATTAAGAGGATCTTTTAATACTTTTATGAATTGGCTTATGGCTATAGAAGAAGGGATGAAATTATAAAAAAATATAAATTTAATTTAGTCCGATGGTATCTTTATTAAGAATTACCTTGTGTGCTTTTAGCCTAATGGCATTAATTCGGATAAATCCTTTGGAATCTGTCTGATCAAATCCACCTTCAACATCCATGCTTGACAATTCTTTATTGTAAAGCGATGTGGGTGAATCCCTTCCAAGAATCATGACATTGCCTTTGTAAAGACCAATTACAACTTTCCCATCGATAAACTCTTGACTCTTGTTAAAAGCCGCCATTAGGAAGTCCATTTCAGGTGAGTACCAAAATCCATTATATATAAGTTCTGCAAATTTTGGTTCAAGCATATGTTTTAGATGCATAACTTCTCTATCCATTGCTATTCCTTCAATATCTCTGTGAGCGGACCATAGTATTGTAGCCCCCGGCGTTTCATAAACTCCTCTGCTTTTTATACCAATAAATCTATTCTCAACGATATCAATTCTTCCAATACCATTTTCTTTTGCTAATTCATTCAAGTATAGGAAAAGTTCCAAGGGTTTAGTTTTTACAGTTCCATCATCTTTGTTTGTTACTTTTACTGGGAGTCCATTCTTAAAGTCAATTTCAATAATTGTTTGTTTATCTGGTGCATCCATTGGTGATTTTGTTATTTCAAACATGTCTTCAGTTGGGGTGAGCATAGTATCTTCAAGTATGCCTGCTTCATGGCTTAGGTGCATTAAATTACCATCTTGACTGTATGGTTTTGACACAGAGGCTTTGATTGGAATGTCCTTTGATTTTGCATATTTTATCATATCGCTTCGTCCCTGGAACTGTTGTAGATATTTTGGATTTTTCCAAGGCGATATTACATGTATGGAAGGATTTAATGCGTAGTATGTCAATTCAAATCTAATTTGATCATTACCTTTTCCAGTTGCGCCATGTGCAACATATTTTGCATTTTCCTTCTCAGCAATTTCAATCTGTTTCTTTGCAATTAAAGGCCTTGCAAGAGAAGTTCCTAATAAGTATCTGTTTTCGTACATTGCATTTCCTTTTAATGCTTGAAAGATGAAGTCCGTAACAAATTCGGATCTCAAATCTTCAACATAAACCTTCGTTGCTCCGCATCTTATGGCTTTTTCTTCAGCGGCTTTTAGATCTTCATCTTGCCCTACATCTGCGATGAAACATATAACATCAAATCCTTCATCTATTAACCAAGTCAAGATGACACTGGTATCAAGGCCCCCAGAATAAGCCAAAACAACTTTATCTTTTGTCATTAGAATCGCCGTGCATGAGGTATAGAATTAACTTATAAGAATAACGCCCAAGTTGAAACTTTTTATAACATAAATTGTATTAAATAATACTTTCTTGTTCCATAATTACAATCCGATTATTTATGATGGCACCTTTTAGATTATCACCAACTTTTAATTCCCTTTTTAATCTAACTTCATCCCTTAAAACGTAGAAAGTCTCATAGTCTCCCGAAAGTTTCATCATCTGATACCTTTCAGGAGTGACTTCAGTTACAGAAATATCTACTGTTTCAAGTATATCTTTTTCAATTACCTTCATATTTTCTTTTTTGAGCTCCCTCTCAAATTCTTTTGCTTTTATACTCAAAATGTTCCCGCCTTCCAATGAGGTAAGTTTAAAGTTATCTCCTGCTATGTCAAGTAGATACAAATGATTTTTATAATAGGCATACCTTTGTGCCCTATTTTTTAGTCTTACAGTTACGGTAGTTCTATAAATTTTTTTACCCGAGTCCCTATCAATACCCATAAGTTTATGAGATTCACCCATAGAGCCGTTGAATTTTTTGATTAGGCAATTCCCAATTTTTCTCGCTGCAGATAAAGATCCCATATAAATATCTATTCCTTCCTTAAGTTCTTCAATTCTAGAAATAAATGCCATTCTATCTTTTAAAATTAGTTTATCTGTAAATTTATCAACAATTTTCATTATGTCATTTGCTCTTTCTAACTCAATCTTTTTCTCATCATTTCTTATCTGAAGAATAGCCTCATAATATCCACCATAAAATCTTGAGCATCTTTGACATTGTTCTCCTGACAGTAGTATTTCACTTGATGCTTCCATATCAAAAAGAGAGTCATCATAAAAAGGTCGAATAGTAATTTTTACTTTGTAAATGTTGCCTTCATCAAGAAAATCAACTATCGCTTGGATGTCTTTATTATCTTTAGAAAATTCAGAAACAAACTTAATTTCTCTACTTGAAGAAATATTGTTCTTTAAAACTTCATCAATAAAGGAAAGTTTATTATCAAGATTTTTCCACCTGTTTGTGTAGTAAGAATTGCAACTCTTACAATAGGGAACTTTTATTCTTCCCGGAATAGAAAATTGGAAAGATTCTTTTAAATAACACTCTTTACACTTTCCATCTGTGAGTTTATCTTCTTTTCCACAAACAAAGCATCTTTTCATAAGCAATAAAGAAAAAGATTATTTAAATTGTTTTTTATAAATGCTACATTTTGACTCTTTGAGCATGTAATGTATCACCTATCTCTAAGATACATTCCCGACTAATTAGGCCTTCGCTTAAAGCTATTCCTACAATTTTTTTCCCAACAAGATTAAGAATTGTTGCGTCTTTCATGTAGGACAATATATCCTCTTTTTGCCCTAATTTTTTTCCATAAAAAGATTTTTTTACATCTATTTTTATTCCTCTTTCAGCACAATAAAAAGTACCCTCTAAAGTGTCATCATCACAAACTGCGACGATCAATTCATGTCCTTGTTGATATATAGCATAATAGAATTTCATTTTTACCCTAGCTTAATCTTACTGTTTCAAGATTTGAAGGTGCTTTAGTTTCTATCCTAAACTTTCTATAAATTGTACTTGCAAAGTCGGTGCACTTTACAGGATCCCCATGACCAGTAATAATCTTTTCAGGCCGTGGATTTAATCTTTTAATAAATTCCATAAGTTGATTTCTATCTGAGTGGCCTGAGAATCCGTCAACGGTGTAAACTTTCATTCTAATGTTAATTAATTCATTCTTACCATTAGTTCCCATAAGGGGAAGCTCGGTCATACCTTTCTGAACTTTTCTTCCAAGAGATCCTTCTCCTTGATAACTTACAAAAACTATTGAGTTTCTAACATCTTCTGCTAAAGCTTTGAAGTACTCTACTGATGGTCCCCCTACAAGCATACCGCTAGTTGCTAGAATGATACACGGAGGGCCATCAATTATGCTCTTCCTCTTGTCATTAGTTTTTACATTCTCAAATGTTTCAGATAAGAAAGGATTCTTTCCTTGATGGAATATCATTTCTCTTATCTCTTTTGAAAGGTATTCAGGATATGCAGTATGGATTGCAGTTGCCTCCCATATCATTCCATCAAGATATACTGGCATTCTTTCTAGTGTGCCACTTTCCATTAACTCTTCTAAAAAAAGCATTATTTCCTGAGATCTTCCAACTGAAAGAACAGGAATTAAGACTTTACCTCCTTGGGAGGTAGTATCATATATTATCTTCAAAAGATTCTTTTCTGCTTCGCCTCTTGGCATCTGTATATCGTGTGACCCTCCATAAGTCGCCTCGATTACTAAGGATTCAAGGCGTGGAAATTTGAAATTGGCTTTTTCTAAGAGCCTTGAGGTTTCAAAATTAAAATCACCAGTATATACAATATTATGCAATCCATTCCCTACATGTAAGTGCACCATAGCAGAACCTAATATATGCCCAGCATTATGGAATGTGAGCCTTATGTCTGGAGAAATATCCCTTACTTCTTTGTAGTCAACAGGAATAGTGTGATGGATGACACTTTTAACGTCCTTCCTGGAGTATGGAACTGGATTATTTTCTTTTTCTGCAATATCTATATAATCCAATTGCAACATGGTCATTAATTCTCTTGTAGGGGGCGTACAATATATCGCTCCTTCATAACCATACTTGTACAAGTATGGAATAAATCCACAATGATCAAGATGGGCATGACTTACAATAATTGCATCTAACTCTTTTGCATTCAGAATGTACTTAAATTCGGGAGAATCTAAATGGGGATAAGCATGTTTTGGATCATTTGTTGCTACGTTAACACCACAATCTAACAAAACTTTAGATTCAGGAGTCTGTAATAACAAACATGACCTTCCAACTTCTCTAAATCCTCCAAGAAAAGTGATTCTAATCCACTCCGAACGTATATCTTGATCCCTATAAATTCTATGGCCAATTTTTTTCAGGATTGTTTTTCTTTCATCTGCTTCCTTCTGAAGAGTTGATCTAACTGCTTTAATTGTGTCAGATTGTAAAGGTGGTGTCCTCCTTACTATGGGGGCCCATCTTACAACTCTTGTGATGTCTCTCAAAGTCTGGCCTGATTTTCCGATAACAAGACCTGGTTTTTTTGCCTCGATTATCACTTCTGAAGCTGAAGGATCAAAGCTGATATCAGTGATCTCAGCTTCATCAGGAACAATGTTTTTAATTTTATTTATTGCTTCTTCTTCTGTTGTTAGTACAGCAACATCAGGTTTTACAATAATCCTTTTTCTTAAATTCTTTGCTAGTTCTTTTACTATTTCACCATCGTCAACTAGCATCCCTGGATTTCTAGTGTATATAACGACCTCAGGCCCTTCAAAGTCAATGTTTGTTATGACAGCACCGGGAGGTATATTTTCCGTTACAACGTTTTTAATTTCTTTAAGTATCTCCTCTGAAGACAAAAACTCACCTAATTTCTTAAGAATATATGATAAATTAATAATTAAAATAAAAAAGAGAATTAATTCTGATTCATTATACCTATAATTTCTTCATCAGAAAGTTCTCTGTAGCCATCTTTATCGATTACGGCCATTGTAATACCATTTCCAGTGGCTAGGTCTCTCTCAATTGCTGCATTAATTGCCTTAATAGCAACAGATGCACCTTCTTCCCAGCTCATACCGTCTCGATACATAGATTCTAAAACACCGTATGCCACAAGCGACCCTGAACCTGTTGAAATTGCTTTATCCTCGTTTACTCCGCCTATTGGATCTATGGAATAAGCTATGGGTTTTTCATCAAATCCAGCTACAACAAGCCACGCAATTAGGGGGTAGTACCTCTGACCGTGTAGTATGTGGGATGTCAATGTAGCAAGTGACCTAGTAGACATTTTAGCGCCGTTTTTCATCTTATAAAGATTTACTTCGGCTCTAAGAGATCCAATCAAACTTTGGATATCTCCTACACTGCCTGCCACTGTTGCTCCAATGTAATCATCAATTTTGTATACTTTTTTAACATTCTTATGAGCCACTAAATAACCCATTGATGCTCTTCTATCCGTTGCTAATACTACAGCGTCCTTACATACAATAGCTACTGTAGTAGTACCTTTTTTTATATCTTCCACTAAATCACCTCAAAATAGTTAGTTAAATAATAAGAAGCTAACAAATTTTTATAGTTTAAAATGATATTTAAGTCTTTTGGTAATATAATTATATACCCCAAAGAGAGTCCTCCTTCCTCTTAATTAATATAAATTCATCGAGAATTTCTTTTTCGTCTTGAGTTAAATCATTATAAATTTCAAATTTTAGTTTTTTGTAATCCGGGAGAGGTATATTCACATAAAGTATGTCTCCCTCTTTTATTTGCCTTCCAACTGTTGGACCATCTATTGCACAAGCTATTTCTTTACCTTGCAGGGCTTCCTTTAGAAAATCATTTTTATCCTTTAATGTTTTTACAATTCCAATATTTTTTCCATCATCTTTTAATAATGACACGTCTGTTTTAAGTCTTCCTCGTAATACCTTAACACCAACGATTGCCGGTTTTGTTACTCTAAAAACATGATGATACATAAGTTCTATTTTTCCTGGCCTTATTATCCCCTCAAATTTCTGTTTCTTTTGTTTTTCTATTTCTTCTTTCTTCCAGAGCTCATAATCTTCTAGTATTTTATAGATAATCTCACTTTCAAATATTTTAATGTCTTCTCTAACTGCGACTTCTTTTGCATCTGGTAAGAGTTTAGAATTAAAGGCAAAAACAACTGCAGACACCTTATCTTCCATCTTGACTGATTTCGCCTCAATTATATCCTGCTTTGTGACATCCCCTATATCTGCCCTTCGAATATTAATCCCTAATTCTTTTAATTCCATGACTATTGCTTCAAGGCTTCCAAGAGTATCTGTTTTTATTATAACTCCGGAACTATTGTTCTCAATTTTTATTGATTTAATTTCTTTAGATATTTCTTTTTTTGTTTTTTCAATATCTTTTGCTACATAAAGAGGAGATCCTGCCAACGCTTTTTCTAAGTCATGGGCAGAAATTTTTATCCCTGCTGCAGCAAATTGTGATTCAACTGAATCAAACTTTTTTCTTGGATCTCGAATTTCCTCAAGTGATTTAGGTTTAAGTAAAGCCCTAATATTAGTTGTATAAATGCCATCCTTTCCACCAAAAACGACATCGTCTTTTCTCTTAATGACTCCGTCATACAAAATAACATCTAGAGTCATTCCCAAACCTTTTTCTTCCTTGACCTCCAATATTGTTGCTTTACCAGGCTCATTTTCATCAATTTCTAGTTTGTTTTTCAAGAATTTTTGAGAAAGACCTGCAATAAGCAAGAGAAGATCTTGCACTCCCATACCTGTTTTAGCTGATATGGGAACCATTGCAATTTTTTTAGTGTAGTCTGAGATTTTATTATAAATATCACAATCAAAACCTTGTTCATACATTTTTGCCTGGAAGTCCCATATTTTTTGGTCAAGTATGGATTTAACATTCTGATTTTGCTTAGTTATTACATTATTAAAAGAAGATTTTGGCATAATGTTAAAACCATTTATCCTATCGATCTTATTCAAAGCCATTACAAAGGGAGTTTTGTAATTTTTTAGTATGTTAATACTTTCTATTGTCTGTAATTGTAATCCTTCATTTATGTCCACTACCAAAACAGCCAAATCAGAAAGAGATCCTCCTCTAGACCTTAAATTTGTAAATGCTTTATGGCCAGGAGTATCGATGAATAATAATCCAGGAAGTTTTATCCCCCATTTATCAAAATCTTCTCCACAAATATCCTTTACTATATCGATAGGTACTTCTGTAGCGCCGATGTGTTGAGTAATTCCACCAGCTTCTCTTGAAGCAACAGCAGTACCTCTAATATAATCTAGAAGAGAAGTTTTTCCATGGTCTACATGACCTAAAACAGAGATAATTGGCTGTCGTATCATTTAAACAACGATTTGTTTATTTATTGTAATTGAATATTTCTTGATCCTTGAAAAACAAAGAAATCTCTCTCTTTGCACTTTCTGGAGAATCCGAAGCATGAATTACATTAAATATATCATTTCCCCTCTTATATCCAAAATCCCCTCTTATGCTTCCAGGGGCAGCTTTGTGAGGATCTGTAGTGCCACATAGAGTCCTTATAACAGTTATTGCATCTTCTCCTTCAATTACCCCAAGTACAACTGGGCAAGAAGTGATGTAGCTAATTAGACTCTCATAAAAAGTTTTTCCTTTGTGTTCTGCATAATGAGTTCCAGCTTTTTCTTTAGATATCCATTCCATTTTTAAAGCGGCTATTTTTAATCCTTTTGATTCAATTCTTGATAAAACATTTCCAATATTTGATCTCATTATAGTATCTGGTTTTAAAATAATTAAAGTTCTTTCGCTCATCTTAAACACCAATTAAAAAAATTTATTAATAAAATTATTTCTTTGTTCTAAGGGCCTTTTCTTTTTTGTACTCTTCAGTCCATCTGATTTTCCTTGGTTTTCTATTTAAATTAATCATATTCCTTTCACATTTATGGGTACAAAAGTTATATACCACTCCGTCTTTTCTTACGAAAATAAGGCCTGTTCCAGGATCAATTAATCCTCCACAAAAAGAACAGTTGACTTTTCTTGGCATGATCTCACCTTGGCGTCTTTATCTCCTTTGCTTCTCTTTCAGTTTCCTTTAGAACAACAATGTCTCCAATTTTTACCGGACCTCTTAGATTTCGTGTGATGACTCTGTCTTTATCTATCCCTTCAAGTACTTTGACTCTTACCTGGAAGATATCCCCAGTCACGCCAGTACGAACGACAATCTCTAAAACTTCTGCCGGTATTCCTGCATCAATCTCGGCCATTAAATCACTTTCTAAGTTCTTTTACTTTGACAATGATGTCATCAATAAGATCCTTAGCTTTACCTTCTTTAATTACTGCAACTGCTGCTGTTGATACGTCAATACCGATTGCTGCACCAAGTTCATCTTTTCTTGGAACGTAGATATATGGTATTTCTTTTTCATCACATATCAATGGTATGTGTGCAATTATCTCCTCAGGAGTAATATCCTCCGCAAGATAAACTAGTTTTGCAATACCTCTTTCAACAGCTTTTGTTGTTTCATTTGCACCTTTCTTTAATTTTCCTGTGTCCCTTACCATTTCAAGAGATTCGTAAGATTTGTTTGCTAACTCTTCTGGAACTTTAAATTTAACATAAACTGCCATTAAAACACCTCATTCCTCAAAACATATAGTTTTTCATCAGTCGGCTAGTATATAAATAGCCAAGAATATAAAGGCCGGCGACGTTGTGATATTCCCGCTACTAGCAGTACAAATCACGACGCAAGAAGGCTTAACTTCTGGGTTCGAGATGAGTCCAGGTGTATCACTTCCGCTATGGTCGCCGTACCATTTCTGAATAATTGTGGTGGGTATTTAAATCTTTTGGTGAAGCTTGTTTTATTGGGTAATTCGACTGCAAACACGATTAATAAGGTATCCAAAACAAATATATTTTTAAATGTTATTGAATGATGTTTTTTAAGGTGGCCCCATGAAAAAATTATTTATTTTAGGTATAGTTGCATTATTGATATTTAGTATACCATTAAATGTTAATGCAGAATCAAAGAAAAGAGTTTTAATTGATATTGCTCACGATGAACCAATTAGTTTTACTGCTGGATATGATATGTTTATTAATCAGCTTACAAATAAAGGATTCATTTTATCAGAAAATAAGGTTAAAATTACTGGAAATACTCTAAATAATTATGACGTTCTACTTGTTATTGTTCCTAAGTCAAATTTTAGTCCACAGGAAATAGCTGCTATTGAAAAATTTGTAAAAGATGGCGGGAGTCTTTTAGTTGTTGGTAGGGGGGGGAGCTCTCTCGATACAAAAAAGACAAGAGAGGTATTAAATGAATTAACAGCTAATATGGGCATTATTTTTAACGATGATCTAGTTACAGACACACAGAGCTACTACGATAATGATGCAACTAACGTTATTATTGTCAATATAGTTGATGATGCCATTACTAAAGAAATATTTAGAATCGCCATGAAGCTACCATGTTCACTTACTTTAACATCTAATAATTCAAAAGCTTTAATGAGAGGATCCCCTCAAAGCCTTAGTAGACCTTATTTAAGTGATCCAGATAAATCCGGCATTCCACCTAAAGATCCTTTAAATCCTATTTCTGGTACTAGCATAATAGTTGCGGCAAAATCTAATGTCTTAAGTGGAAAAGTAGTGGCAATTGGATCTTCAACTTTTATCGAAGACCATATGATTACTAAATATGATCACTTAAGACTTATCACAAATATTTTTGACTATTTTTCAGGAAATACTGGGATTACACCTCCAGAAGAAAAAGATTTAACATATGCGGAATTAGTTTTTGCGGCAGAAGAGTACCTAGCTAATAACAACTATGATGATGCGATGAAAACTAGTGACAAAGCCATAGAGATTGACCCTTCAAAATATGAACCATACCTTATCAAAGCCAAATCATTGTGGAACAAAAGACGATTCACAGATGCGTTAACTGAGATAAATAATGCTCTTGCCAGAGACCCTGGATACGAACAAAAAATGGAAGCGTTGATATTAAAAGGGGATATTTTATTCTCACTTGGCAAATACGATGAAGCATTGTCTACCTATAAAATTGCAAGTAGATTAAATAATAGCTTATTTGGTGTATGGTACGGAATTGCAAGAGCAGAATATAGTCTTGGAAATTACCAAGAAGCAATTGAGGCCATTAATACCGCACTTGACATCTCCCCTACAAATAAAGAAGCCAATAATTTTAAATCAATGCTTATCACAATAGGAGACGACGTAAGATTAGACGAGGCGGCTAGATTTTTTAGAACAGCAGAGGACAGTTATACAGCAGGAGACTATAGGAAATCTAGAGAAAACTATATTGAAGCAAAAAAACTTTATACAGAGCTTGGCGATCAAGAAAAAGTAAATTTGATTAATTCAAAAATAAGTGCTATTGACGGTATAACAATTAGAAAGAATTCCATAGTAATAATACTAGGAACTTTGATTGTTTTGGGGGCAGGGCTTGTTATTCTTGTATTGTACCTATTAAGACCTAAAATTTTCAAAAAGGTATAATAATCAATTATATTTTTAAATAAGATTTTTTATTCTATTGTAATGAATGAATTGCCTAGTTTTTTTTCTGTATTGGGTGTTATATTTGTAATTATTATTATTATTTTGGGGATACTTCTTTTAATTGCTACTTTTTTAATTTTTAGGATGGTCAGGAAAAAAAAAATAGTATTTCCAAAGGCCACATTATTTCTTTTAGATGTCCTTTACTACCCACTTAAACGACTTTTTGTATATTCAAATATAGATAAAAGTGTTGTAGACAAAGTAGAGATTGAAATAAGAAACGGAATACTAAAAAATGAATATTTCTCTTCAAAAATTGAGGATAGGATAGTTGTTTTCCCATATTGTTTAAGATCTATTGAGTGTAAGGCACAAGTTAATCCAGAGCTAGGCGTTAATTGTATCAAATGTGGAAAATGTAAAATAGGAAACTTTAAGGAAATGTGTGATGAGAATTCTATTAAAGTTTTTATAGCCCCTGGAGGATCTTTTGTAAAAAGGGTGTTAAAACGACACCCACATTCTTCTGTTTTGTTAATAGCATGTCATGCTGAATTAAATGAAATGATGAGGATACTATCTACTAAAGGAATGCCACAATACGGCGTACTTTTGAAAAAAACAGGATGTATAGAGACTGATGTGGACATGGAAATAGTGAAAGAAATACTGTTAGGAGTAAACTAATGATAGATATATTTGGGATTCTAGGAATAATAATAGCAACTATTTTCTTATTAATAGTATTATTGTTAATTATAACCATAATCTTAATTTCTTATTCTGCTAAGACAAAAAAAGTATTTTTTCCAAGATTTATAATTTTTGTTTTAGATTTGCTATACCACCCGCTAAAGATATTGACTGAAAAAATTGGGTTAAAAAAAGGCTATATCGATATTATTTCAAATGATATGAGAAATTTTATTCATTATAAAAAACTCACTAAAATTCCCTTTGAAGATAGAATTCTACTACTTCCCCAATGTCTTAGAAAAATCAATTGTCCATCAATTCTTGATTCGGCCAAAGGTTTTCAGTGCACAAAATGTGGAAAATGTGGAATAGGAGATCTAATTAGTTTCTGTGAAGAGAGGAATATCAAAGTATTTATTGTGCCTGGGGGATCTTTTGTAAAAAAGGTAATAAAACTTGCTAGACCCAAGGCAATTATTGGTGTGGGATGTCATGTTGAACTTCGAGAGGCCAGTTTAGTCTTGGACTATCTCAAAATCCCCGGAAGGGGTATTAATCTTGAAATAGATGGATGTATAGAAACAAAAGTAGATTATGAAAAGATAAAAAAAGCTTTGATAATCCCCGAGGATTAGCCCAACTTTTGACCACAGAATCTACAAAATTTAACTCCAGATTCAAGTGGTTTTTGACAATTTGGGCAAAGCATATTAGATTTAGATTCATCTTCCTCAATAGGTGCAGAATGTTTTTTTGCAGGTATTGGTCCAAATGGACTTTCTCTTGTATCAAGCCCCAACTTTTCAGCCATTATTTCCCTTGCGGCTTTAACAACAATGTTAGATACATCCTTGTCAACTTTTTTCTTAACTTCTTCTAAAATTTGATTCTTGCCTTCTTCACCTAAAAGTTTTACAAAGTCAGGTATCTTAACCTCTATATTAAATGTATCCTCCATAACATCACAAATTATTTTGTCATAAATATTTAATAAACTTTATGGTCCAAAATTCCTTTTAAGATATCCTGGGGAACTAGACTCATGTTGGGAAAATTGTATATATTCCCTTTAGGGGATTCATTATAAAACGGTCGATCGCATGAAGGACATCCCCGAGTAACAAAAATATCAGGTTTTAGATTATTGAAATCCTCATTATCAAAAAATATATCTCCTTTTTCAAAATGAAATTCTTCAGCTTTTTTTATATTTGAAGTAATTAAATATTGGGCAATTTGAAGTCTCCTATAACTTAAAATATTAGGTGGTGATAGTTTTTCAAATATTGTTCCTTTAATTGGAGTAAATGCAAATAAAGAAGGGTATGTTCCCATATCAAAAAGCTTTTGAAATGTTAAAATCATGTCTTTTTCAGTTTCACCTAGTCCAGCTATGAGGTGGCAAATTACGTTATATTTTCCAAATATTTCTGAAGCATTCTCTATGCCCTTCCATGTTTTGTTCCAACTATAGTAAGGTTTCATTTGTTTGAAGATATCTTTCCTCGCACAGTCTAATCCTATGCCAATCTTATCCACATTACCATATAGACTATCAATCTCGTTATAATTTTTTAAGGAAAGAGACACTGAGATTGGAATTTTTATAGAGAATTTAGTTATTATATCTTTTATGTCAAAAATAAATTTATTATAGCTAATACTTTGAATGCAAACACGCTCAAAAATAGCTTCAATTTGAGTGATAGATTTTTCTAAATCAAATGAGTACCAAGGCAGTCTCGAAAGTTTTGATTGATCTTTTGGCCTTATACAAAAGAGGCATCCGGCATTACATTCGCCTTCAATCATAAGATAACATGTTCTTTGGTCTACCAAAGGGATTCCTTTTTTAAGGCCGAGTTTTACAGCCGATCCCAAAGAAAATAAAACAGTCATGATAATCATCATTACATTATTGTTAAACAATGATACCGAAAGCTTTATATAGTGTTGTAACAATAATAGTATACAGTTATGAGCACCATTATTAAAGATTGATTAATGGTGTTGCTCATCTTTTTCCTCCATTTTCCCTCCAGGGGGGCTTTTAAGCCCCCCTAAACAATATTACCCATATATTCTTTCCATTCTCTCTTTCCAAATCTCTTTTGCATTATTTCAAATTCTGATAAAAATGCCGATTCCAGATCAATACCAAAAGAGTTAGCAAGTTGCATCAATAAAGATAATATCTGCCCAAACTCACGCTTAAGATTCTCATAATCTGCATTTCTATCATTTCCCATCCCACTCTTTTTGTAACCATCTTTGTAGAGTATATATTCTCCAACTTCAGATAATTCTTCATAAAGATGAATTAAGACAAGTGAAGGAGGGAATTTATCCCATCCACGCTCCTCGCAAAATATTTTATCTTTTTTTTGTAATTCTTTCAAATCCAATAAATCACCTTCTCCCAATAAGGTATGTGGGAGTCGCATCTTCTATATCAATATCAATGAATTGACCGACCTCAGTATTCTCTAAAATGACGGGTTTATTGTTATATATTCTACCAGTAAATGTTCCGTCTTTATTTTTTTCAGTCACAAGTGCTTCAAAGTATCTTCCAATATAAGATTTATTTATCTCATGAGAAATTTTTTTCCTGAGAAGATTTAATCTTCTAGATCTTTCTTTAACAATCCATGTTGGTATTTGCCTCATTTTTGATGAAGGCGTTCCAGGTCTTGGAGAAAAACGAGTGAGATTAATCTTATCTGGCCTTATAGTTTCTATAAGTTTGAAAGTGTTTTCAAATGCAGCATCATCTTCAGTAGGAAATCCTACGATAATATCTGTAGCTAGGTAAATATCCCTTATGTTTTCTCTAAAAAGATTAACTGTCTCTAAAAAATCTTTAACAGTGTATCCTCTATTCATATCTACAAGAACACTATTATCTCCCGATTGAACAGGCAGATGCAAAAATTTATACATATGGGGATCTTTGTATATCTCTACTAATTCATGCTTAAATTTTTTTATATGATTTGGATTTGCCATGCCAAGTCTCAACATGAATTTCTCATTTATGCTAAAGATTTTTTTAAGAAGGGATGGGAGTGTATCCCCGCTATCTAATCCGTATGCAGCTGTATCTTGAGAAGTAAGGAGAATTTCTCTATACCCTTCTTTAAGAGCTTCACTAACTTCTTTTACTATTCCTTCAATAGGAAAACTATGGACGCTTCCTCTAGCAAATCTTGTACAACAAAAACTACATTGTCCAGCACATCCTTCTGAAATCTGGACAATTGCAGAAGAAGAGTTATCTCTAATCTTTTTAAAAGAAGTTTTAGGCCCTAGTCTTTTATTATCCTCTGAAATAAAAATTTTTTTTTCTTTTGAAAGGACAATTTCAAGAATGCGATCTATATCATTAGTTCCAATAATCCCTGATACCCTCTCGTCAATAACATCAGGATTTATTTTGGGAAGACATCCTGATACGATTACTCTTTTGTTGTTAACTAAAGAAGATATCCTTAAGGCAATCTTTTTTTCAGTTTGCCCCTTGACTCCACAAGTATTTAATATTACTGTATTTGCTTCGTCAATTGATTCAACAAGGTAGTCATTCAAAAGATACTTAATTATCTCACTGTCACCCTTATTCAGGGTACAGCCATAAGTCTCAATAAAAATCTTATGCTGCATCTTTCTTAACGCTACCCTATCGAATTAATGATTGAAGGCAGAAGTTGTATTACTATGTAAATGACAAATATTACAATCAAGATTTCCAATATCTTTTTTGCATAATCAAATCCCAATCTCAAAATAACTAAAAGAATTAAAATTCCTACTTCATTGACTGCGGCTTCTGGGAGGAATCCATTTGTTAGAGCAGAAATCTCTTCTGCTATAAAGTCACTAAATGATAGTATGGCATCAACAACATTTTTAATAAACTGCCCAATGTCCATATTTTAAAAATTAAAAAAATTGTTTATAAGAGTTTTGCAGTATTATAAAAGAATCTCTATCAAAATTAGTGTCTATCTTTCTAAAAGTAAATCATATAAATTCCTTAATATGTAATTATTATAAGGGGATGACATTAATTTCAGATATTAATTTATTTAAAAGGGATCCTCAGTTGGTAGCTGGCACTCTCTTATTTCTTGCAGGATTTATCGTAATAATGGGCATAATCACTGCTGAAATTTTCTACCCATATGAATATACTACTTCGGATAGTATGATAAGCGATCTTGGATCAACTCACTCCTCAAATGATATAACAATTCATCCATCAGCCATAATTTTCAATTTAACAATGATTATAGCAGGTATAATGGCCCTAATTAGCGCATACTGTATGTTTTTATTATACAAAAAACTAATTTTTAACATTTCTTTTAGTTTATTTGGACTTGGAGTGCTAGGAGTTGGAATATTCCCAGGAAATGTTAAGATATTGCATCCAATTTTTGCTTTAATTACTTTTATCTCAGGAGGTATTGCTGCCATTGCTTCTTCAAAGATTATAGAACCTCCCTACGGCCATATATCATTATGTATTGGTGGAATTTCACTTTTATTTCTTGTCTCTGCAAGATTTTTTATTCCAATATTAGGTAGTGGGGGAACAGAAAGATGGATAGTATATCCTCTTATGATATGGTCAATAGGATTTGGTGCTTATTTACTCGGAACTAATGCCAGACTAAAAAAATAAAGGCGAATATTGAATATTGCTTTTTATAATATTTTTTCAAGTAACACTTTAGGATTTTCTTTAATTACATTTATTGAAGATTCTTCATTAAGTCCTGCCCCTAAGGCGACCTTATAGGCGAATTCTTGGGTAATAAGATTGTTTGGTGAATGCGTATCTGTATTCAAAAGAAAATTCTCTCCTAAAGCAGCTACCCTACCGTTTCCAATGTTGTGTCCACTTCTTGCAGTAATTTCAAGGAATATGTCTGATTTGTTTGCAAGTTTTGCATCTTTTTCATCAATTATTCCTGGATGTGCAAGAATATCAACTTCACCACTTTCAATTGCACTTCTGTTTGTTCCAAGCATTACTGGCTCTACTGGTGTTTCACCATGTACAACTACAATCTTTGCGCCAAGTTTTTTTGCTTTGATNGCAAGTTTTTTAATTGTCTCAGGAGGTACATGGGTAATTTCAACGCCAGGAATTACCATTATATCCCAATATTGATTTAGTTCTTCAGAAACTTTNGCAATATTTGGAACAATGAATTCAATGTTTGAANCATCTACATGATCTGTCAAAGCAATTGCTTTGTGATCCAAAGTTTTTGCACGTCTAACAAGTTCTGANGGAATTAATTCNCCATCAGAAAAAATCGTATGTGAATGAAAATCATATCTTTTTCCCAAATTCATTTATTCACNTCTCCTNTCCTTCAATTCCTTTAATAATAATCCCAGTTCGATATCTCTTTCAACTAATAAAACGAACAAGTGATAAAGTAAATCAGCAGCTTCTTCAACAGTTCTNCTTTTGTCTTCAGAATANGAAATAATTACTTCACTTGCCTCTTCTCCAATTTTTTTAAGGAGCAGATTCTTGTCAGTAAGCAATTTAGTAGTATAAGAATCGCCTGGAAGTTCTTTCTTTCTTTTTTCAATTAATTTGTAAAGTTCATCTAGGACATAAAGGCCAGCTTCAAATGTCTTTTGGCCAATTATTTCTTTATCAATTTTCCTAAAGTAACATGTTGAATACCCTTCATGACATGCTGCACCAACTTGTTCAACCAAAATCAATAAAGAATCAGCATCGCAGTCGTATCTAATCTCCTTTACGTTTTGGATATTTCCTGAGGATTCCCCTTTAAACCAGAATTTTTGTCTGCTTCTTGACCAAAAACAAGTTCTCCCTGTTTCTATTGTTTTCGTTAGTGATGCCTCGTTCATGTATGCAGTCATAAGCACTTCTTTCGTATTATACTCCTGGACTATTGCAGGAATGAGGCCTTTTTCATCCCATTTAAGATTAAACTTGCTCATAATCTTACCGAAACATTTTTTGATCTAAGATATTCTTTTACCTTTCTTATTGAATGTTCTTCATAGTGAAATATTGAAGCTGCAAGTGCAGCATCAGCTTTGCCTTTAGTTAAGACTTCATATATATGTTCTGCATTTCCCGCGCCGCCTGATGCTATAACAGGTATATTCACAGCTTCTGATATCGCCTTTGTCAATGGTATGTCATATCCATTTTTTGTTCCATCTGCATCCATGCTTGTGAGTAATATCTCCCCACAACCGAGATTTTCGGCTTTCTTTGCCCATTCAACTGCATCCATCCCTGTTGAAACTCTGCCGCCGTGAGTATATACTTCCCAACTTTCACCTTTTCTTTTAGCATCAATTGCAAGGACTATGCATTGGCTTCCAAATACTTTTGATGATTCTTTTAATAGATCGGGTTTTTGAACTGCGGAAGTATTAAGGCTGACTTTATCTGCACCTGCGCGTAGTATAGCCTTTATATCTTCTATGTTCCTTAATCCCCCCCCTACAGTAAATGGAATGAAGACAACATCCCCGGCCCTCTCAACTACATCTATCATTATATTTCTTTTATCAGAAGAGGCTGTGATGTCGAGAAATACTAATTCATCAGCACCTTTCTCGCTGTATAGTTGTGCCATTTCAACTGGATCACCTGCATCCTTAATGTTCACAAATTTTACGCCTTTTACAACTCTACCCTGTTTAACATCAAGACATGGAATAATTCTTTTTGTGTGCATCAAATCACTCCTTTAGTTGAGAGTAAATCAATTCTCTCATTAAAGGAAGTTGCCATCAAGAGCGCTTTGCCAAATGATTTAAACGCTGCCTCTATTTTGTGGTGATCATCTTCCCCATAAAATTCTTTAATGAATAGATTCAAAGGAACTTTTTGAGCAAATGAATCTAAAAAATGCAATAATAGATCGGGAGAAACCTCTTCTATTTTATCAAACTTAAACTTTAAATCAAATTTTGTATAGTGTCTACCACCAATATCAAGAGAGGTCATGACAAGGCTATCGTCCATAGGAACTGTAGCAAATCCTATCCTATTTATTCCTTTTTTATCCCCTATGGCTTCTGAAAAAGCAATTCCCAAGGCGATTCCTATGTCCTCTACTAAGTGATGTGTTAAATCACCCTCTGCTTTTATCTCCAAGTCGAAAAGGCTGTATCTAGAAAAAGTTTCAAGCATATGATCAAAAAATTTCTTTGATGTTGAGATTCTATATTTACCTTGGCCATCAATATTTAGTTTAATTTCTATATTAGTTTCTTTTGTTTTTCGTTCAATCTTTGCTTGTCTCAAATCTAATCACCCAAAAACTTTTCTTACATTTTCTAAATCAATCTTATTGTTATAAATTGCAGCTCCAACAACTGCTTTGTTAATTCCAATTCTATCAAGCTCTATCAAATTATCAATTGAAGATATACCGCCTGATGCAATTATTTCAACGTCCGTTATTGATAAAATCTTTTTGTATAATGATATGTCTGGCCCTTTCATTTTTCCTTCTACACCGATACTTGTAATGAGAAAAGAAGAAGCGTATTCTTCCAAATTTTTTATGGCCTCAAATATTTTTAATCCTGAATCTTGAGTCCAACCTGAAATTGATACATCTTCCCCTTTAACATCTAAAGCGATGACTATTCTCTTCTTCCCAAATTCGTTTTTTATATTATTTAGGAGTTCAATATTTTTTATTGCAGATGTCCCCATTATGAGTTTATCCGCACCTGCGTCTATTAGATCCCTAAATATTTCTATACTTCTTATGCCTCCTCCAACTTCAGTAGGGATTTTTACTTCGGAAAGAATTTTCTTTATTATATCCCTGTTTGTATCCCTATTATAAATAGCAGCATCAAGATCTATCAAATGCAAATAATCTGAATATTCTGCCCATTTTTTTGCAATTGTCAACGGATCTGCATGTTCAAATATTTTAGTATTAGGATCCCCTCCTACAAGTTGGACACAGTTCCTATTAAGTATGTCAATAGCAGGTAAAACTTTCATAAAGTATCCTCCACAATGTGCATATAATTTCTAAGTAGTTTTAATCCTGATTCTCCACTCTTTTCAGGATGAAATTGTGTACCGTAAATAGATTCTTTTGCAACTATTGAAGGAAACTTTATCCCGTATTCTGTTTCTCCAAGNGAATAATTGAGATTNCAAAAGGGTATGTAAGAGTGAACAAAGTAAAAGTATGAANCGTTTTTTATTTCTGTTAGAATGGGATCATCACTCAAAAACTCAATGCTATTCCATCCNATATGNGGAACTTTTAGGCCGTCTGGAAGTTTNCTCACTGACCCCGGAATTAGGTTTANTCCTTTAAAAAATCCATTTTCCTCGCTATCAGAGAAAAGCATCTGCATACCCAAACATATNCCTAAAATAGGTTTTGTTTCTACCTCTTTTTTTAAGACTTTAATAAAAGGAGTTANATTCCTCATTCCATCTTCAAATGCCCCAACTCCCGGTAATACAAAGCCATCGCAATCAAAGTCTTCTTCTTTATTTATGAAGATGGGATTTGTTTTCAGAAATCTAAATGCTTTATAAACACTTTTTAGATTTCCCATTCCATAATCTATGATTCCGATCCTAACAGGCATTTAGTATCTCCTTCAAACTAGAAATAAACTTAACACATTCTTCATAGGTTCCCACAGTTACCCTAAGATAATTTTTACCTTCAAAATATCTTATCAATATCTTTCTATTTAATAATTCTTCATATATTATTTTTGAATTTTCTGTTTCAAATAGTATAAAATTAGCGCTTGATTGAATTGGATTTACTCCATCAAGTTCTTTCAATGCACCAAATAAGTACTTTCTATTTTCTTTAATCTTTTTGACTGAATTAATCATGAAATCTTTATGTTGGATAGCATACTCGGCTATTTTCATAGATGCCAAATTTAAATTATAAGGGAGCATGACTTTGCTCATAGAATCTATCAAGATTTCTGATGACACACAGTAACCCGTTCTGAATCCTGCAAGCCCAAATGCTTTAGAAAATGTCTTCATCACAATCAAATTATTATAATCATTCAATAACTCCAATCCTGAGTGGCCATTGAATTCTGCATATGCTTCATCAAGAATCACTAATATCCCTGTATCCAATATTGACTTTAATTCCTCATCTGTGTATGCAATTCCAGTAGGATTATTTGGGCTACAAATAATAGCAATCTTCGCATTTTTTGCCTCAGAAATGATTTTTTTAATTGGAGGGGCATAATCTTTATTGAGGGGAAGCATGATTGCACATTTTTTGTTTCAAATCCAATATAGTTTGCAATTTTTTGTCTTATCTCTGAATTAGTTACTTCTGGATATCGATTAATATGCATTGATGGGAGGCTCTCCTTTAATGCCAAAATTACAGCTTCATTTTTCCATGGTAGCTCATTGGCATGCAATCTAATTAGATCTTCTCCTGATACCGAAACTTCTGAAGAGTAAGATTCAAGATTACTTAAAATATCCCTATCAAATTTGCTTTTCATCCTCAAACCTCACATTCACAGCTTTTTCATGTGCAAATAATCCTTCTGATCTAGCAAGTATGGAAACTGTGTTTCTGTAAGTTTTTANTCCATCCTTTGTAATATATTGNAAGGTATATTTCTTTAAGAAATCATCAACTGAAAGACTAGAGTAANATCTAGCATATCCTGATGTTGGAAGCACATGATTTGTTCCCGATACGTAGTCTCCCATTGCTTCGGGGGAATAATCNCCTAAAAATACNGATCCNGCATTTTTAATTTTTGTAAGNATTGAAAANGGCTCATTAATCATTATCTCAAGATGTTCNGGNGCAAATTCATTTGAAAGATNTATGGCCTCNTCAATAGAAGNTATAATGAATATCCCNCCTCTCTTTAAAGACTCTTCAAGNATANTTTTTCTTGGGAGCACCATAAGTTCCTTTTCTATTTCTCCTTTAACTTTTTCNGCAAGCTTTCTTGAATTTGTCAATAGGTATGCTGAAGCTAGAGGATCGTGCTCTGATTGTGCAAGCATGTCAAGNGCTATAAATCTTGGATTTGAACTTTCTTCTGCAATTATCATAACTTCACTTGGCCCTGCAGGAAATTCTGTTGGCGTTTCTACAAGTTTTTTTGCTATTGCAACATATTTATTTCCTGGTCCAACTATTTTTGAAACTTTTTTAATTGATTCGGTACCGTATGCCAAAGCTGCTATTGCCTGAGCGCCTCCAACTTTGTAAACTTCATCCACGCCTGCGATATCTGATGCNACTAGCACCGCATCGTTACATTTGCCATTCTTATTTGGAGGAGTAACAACGACAATTCGTGGAACACCGCATATTTTTGGAGGTATTGCCGCCATTAGTACTGTTGAGGGATATGCGGCTCTTCCACCTGGCACATATATTCCTGTACTATCCAAAGGCGTTATCATTTGTCCGGCAGTAATTCCCTTTTTTTCAAATAAAAATGATTGTGGAATTTCTCTTCTGTGAAAATCTTCAATATTTTCTGCTGAAATTTCAAGTGCTTCTATTAATTCAGTGTCAACGTTTTCATAGGCTTCCGCTATCTCCTCTTGGTTTACTAAAAAGTTATTTATTTTAACGCCATCGAAATTTAATGTGTATTCCCTAAGTGCTTCATCACCTCTTTTTTCAACATCTAAAAGNATTGATTTAACATAGCCNTCNTCTTCTAACAACACCTTTCTCTGTTCATTTTTTTCAAATAAAACTTTTGAACCTTCATAAATTTCAATCAATCAATTCACCAACCTTTCTATGGAGGNTATAAAAGTTTCCTCTCCACCCATCCACTTTAATNTCTGAATTNTTTCTGNANCTTGTTTTTCATCAATTGCATAATGCNCAATAACANGTGANTTTTTAGNTATAACANACATTATTGTTNAATCTTCANGTCCATAAAAATTCTTTTCAANTTCAGCTAAGGATNTTGTTGGAATGTTTATCATAATATACTTCTTATCTTGAACATATAATGCGTTTTTGATTGATGACAAAAGAATTTCTATTTCCCCTCTCCTTTTATNAACACTACTNCCATTTGCAATAAAGGNNGTCTCNAAGTCAATGNTCTTAGAGATTAGTTTTAAAAAATTCATAACTNNAGTCTTTTCCATGCTAANCTTATCTGATATTTCAATATCTTCAAAAGATATGGTGGAAGAGTTTTTAGGTAGAGCAATNGTAAGGATACATTTACCAAATCCCATTTTTTGTAATATNCTANCTTCTGCCCCTCTTTCAGCAATAATGTCTAATCCAGNCAAAANCANATTCCCAAATTGATCATGGCAGTATTTCGACATACCTTGANTTATAATAAATATCACCTTAATTTATTTTCTTTAATTCTTGGAAATAACTTTCTATCANTANCCACAGACNCATAGTCTGATCTTTTCAGGATGTCAAGACTGGAATTTGATAATCTCGCCTTTTTAGGAATAGCTATTTTTAGCACAAAATACCTCCGCCAAAAATGGCATAATTAATGATGGTGAGCAATATATGACAAAATAATAGAAGAAACAAACTTAATGTTATTGCCAATTATGTCCATATACACCACATATACCTTTAAGGCATCATCTTTTAAGCATTGTGGTGTAACTTAGAGAAAGTTTTAAATATACAACTAAGTCGATAAAAAAGAAGCGGTCATAGTGTAGTGGCCTAGCACCTGAGCCTTCCAAGCTCATGACGCGGGTTCGAATCCCGCTGACCGCACCAATTTTTATTACAAATGGCATATTAAGACATTTTTACAATATTTTAATTAATAAAATAGATTTTTCTAAAATGAAAGAATAAAAGATTTTATAAAAAAATATTTTAACTTCACTCACCTTTTCTCTGTATAGTCCCAACATATCTTCCAAACTGGCAAGTCTGCACATGTTGGGTCAAATATCTTGTAATGAACTGGTGTTCTTGGATGGTCCGTTCCTACGTCAAATTTTGAATCTTTTGACACCTTTGTTTCTGGAACTATTAATGCAACAACGCCTGTCGGTGAATACCCAAGCATAGTTACAGGTTTTGAAGCTCTCCTTTGAATGGCTACTTTTGTCTTTTGCGATATCATTCCATTGTCAGGTCTTGCCTTTATGGTGGTCTTGATTCCCTTGCCGCTTGAGTCTCTTACCTTGTCTATAAGGTAATTTGGATTTCCCAATTCAACGAAGATCCCTTCACTCATATATATCTTGTCAAATTGATCAAAGAATTTTATGTCTTCAAGTTTTATCTGACCGCTTTCAGGTATTGGCACTATGACATAGTCTTCTCCCTTTATCAAGCTTTTAACATTGTCATTTGGAGTATCTAGTACAAGTGTCTTTGCAGACGCAAAGGATGCCGAACATAAAACAACTAATATTACAACTTGTGCAATAAAAACTATCTTTCTCATTTTTTCTCCCAGAATATATTCAACTATTATATTTCTTTTTTCCATATATATAAGATTTTGGATAATAGGCTGTGGGTTATAATTTCTTTTGTTCCCACTTAAGTAAGATTTGAGCGATAGTCGTTGACAATGATCACATAGGGGCGATAGCCTATGTACTGTACATTGCATACGGGGTAAGCTTGAAAAGTGAAAAAAAGCATTTGAAAAGGCGATTGAAATGCTAGATTCTCTTGATATAAAGGTAGAAAGCATTCTCCTTGACAAATATTACAGTTATTCATTCTATATTAACAAGCTTCAAGATTCCAAGTTTACATAATGCCTAAGGCCAACTCTACAAACAAAGATTCATTATCCTTTGGATTCGGATGCATCTATAATAATACTTTCAAGTAAGATTCTGAGATTACAAATAATACAAGTCTCTCTCTGTCTTTCCTCACGCCCTTACTTTTATCTTCCCACCTTAGTCATTGAGTGTCAGATTCATAAGGTACGCTATTTTGTAAAACTAATACCCTACCCGATTTTTATATCTTGATTATTTTGAAATTAAGCAATAAATTCTAATTTAGCTTAAAGTCAACATGATTATATTCAATCGTA
>LNJB01000010.1 GCA_001587595.1 Candidatus Methanofastidiosum methylothiophilum | reverse complement strand
TTTTTAGTTAATTTGTATGTAATAGTGCCCACTTCCCCTATATACTTAAAATATTGGGCAGTTTGCTTATGTAAGACTAGTAGAAGGATAACTACTAGAGATAGGCCCAAGATGGGCAAAGGCAGTAAAAGTATCCCGCCTATATACTTTATTTTACCAAGAATGTCCCCTAGTTGGGGAACTGTAGTCGCAAGTATTGAAATGATTGAAAGCCCTGCAAGGAGTATGATCTCTCCAAATCTTGACCAATTTCTTCCTTTATATAAGAAATATCCTATCACTATGAAAAAAATTCCAAATATTACTGGAAGGAGCATAGCAGGCTGTGAAAAAATAATGGTTGAATATATTGATGCTAGCACCAGTACGAAACCTAATAATATTGATAGTGAGGAAACTAAAGTGACAACGATTGGCACCCTATAAAATCCCCCTCTTGTTTGATTCATTCTTACCACCTCTCCATTTATTACGTATAATGCCTCATTTATCGATTATATTAATATTTCTATCCTTTCAAGAGGTAATTATCCATTAATTTATACCTCCTTCAAGGTGTATATATGCTTTATAAAAAATATCTGTTTAAAGCTTATATAAATGTATGGAAAGGGCACATTTTATGACACCTATTGCATAAATAGTTGATATTTCATCAAACTAAAGTCTCAAAAGTGCATTGTCCCTGTTTCTAATTGCCTCTGTGTAGTTTGGATCTATTGCAATCGCCTTGTCGTAGCAGATTATAGCTTCGGAGTAATTTCCTAGATTAAAGAAGACAATCCCCTTGTTGTTCCACGCTTGTTTGTATTTAGGATTAATCTCAATCGCCTTGTCGTAGCAGATTATAGCTTCGGAGTATTTACCCTGATTTTTTAGTGCAACTCCTTTATCATTCCATGCACTTGCATAGTTTGGATCTGTTTCAATCGCCTTGTCGTAGCAGATTATGGCTTCAGAATATTTGCCTTGTTTATTGAAATCTACACCTTTACCATACCAAGAATATGCAATATATTCCTTGGCTTTAGTGTTAGTCGGGGTGATCATTATTACCTTTTCAAAACTTGATATGGCAGCATCATAATTCTTTTGATTGTAGTAAGACACACCCTCCTCGTAGTATTTATTGACGTTGTGCCTTAAACCTAAGACAATCACGGCGATGGAGGATAGTAGTAAAAGGGCAAATATAGATGCTAAAAATTTTTTGGAATGGAGTTTATCAGAAGAACGAAATATTTCATTTGTTAGATGGCCGATTCCCTCATTGTTGTATTCCGTTATCTTTTGATTTGTCATAATAGTGCTGTCTTCATAAATTTGAGTTTTTGTTTCTACTGGGACATTATCTGAGTATATCTGGGTTTTTGTTTCAACAGGAACATCACTATATTTTGGAGGATTCAAGGAGTCATTAAAAATAGCCTGCCCACAGTTGGGGCATTCCTTCCAGTTAGTTTTAATTACTTTACTGCAGGTTTTACATATAGTTTTTAACTTGGAATTGCAATTAGGGCAAGTTGACATATATTCGTCAATCTCTTTTTTACAATAAGGGCATAATAAACGTTCCATGTGACCTAATAAAGCCATAATTTCAAAATATATAAATATATGGAAACTCTTTGGTGAGCCCAAAACACTTTAATAGAGATTTTTTGAAATATTTTTTAATGAGTGTTATTGACAATAAGTACAGGCTCTTGACTTTGTTATCAGAAAATGAAGTCTCGTCTGTCTTTTTGGGTGAGTATATGCCTACGGGGCGATACGTAATCATTAAAATTCCTGCACCTGGCCAAGAACAGTTAGCATTAGTTAGGTATGAAAAAGAATATGGCATATTGGTAGGTCTCAATCACCCAAATATAATAAAAGTTATTGATTTTTCAAATAGATTTCCCTATTTAGTATTAGAGTACATTGATGGTGAAAATGCTTTGACGGCATATAAAAATCACTCTGTGCCTTTGGATGAAAGCTACGCTTATCTACTCCAGCTTCATGGAGCAATAAAATATCTACACCGGCAAAGAATCATACACAGGGACATCAAACCCTCAAACATACTTATTGAAAAGCACTCAAAAAGAGCGGTATTAGTTGATTTTGAGACATCTAGGAATATAAATGACATCGATAACATCAAAATCTATAGTGGGGATTATTCCCCTCCTGAACTTTTAAATGGCCATTCAGATTACTTCACTGATACATACAGTCTTTCAAAGGTAGCTATATTCATGTTGTCTAATAAGAGCCCAACTGAAAAAATCACTCTTTATCATAGNCTCTCTTATCTAATGGAAGAAGATTATACAAAAAGAAGTAATTATGTCGATGAAATATTATCCATATTGCCGAAAAAACCTTTNTTGTACNTTTATCAGGANGGTATTGTNAACAAATTNTATCCATTAAANGANGAAGNNTTAANGATNGGTAGAGGCAANNTATGTGAANTCANAATTGATGATATNAATGCNTACATTGATGAGGTGCACGCTTTTATAAAAAAGGAAAATGAAACNTATATNATATATGACAATAANAGTGTCAATGGTCTCTGGGTATTTGATATGGGNNGNTATGTCAGAGTGCAAANACATATCTTNNGAAACAATGATATTTTATCANTTGGTTGGAACAGCAGAAGTGGCCCATATATGAATTTGAGGGTTTTCATTTAAGTTTGAGTCAATTATCAAGAAAAATAAAAAATATAAANATAAATATATTTAAGGAACTAATGTAACTCTACAGTTTGCATATTTTGCTACATCTGCAGCGACATGACCCATTATAAGTTTCTTTATACCGGTTAATCCTGTTTTACCCATAACAATATGGTCACAATAAATATATTTAAGGAACTAATGTAACTCTACAGTTTGCATATTTTGCTACATCTGCAGCGACATGACCCATTATAAGTTTCTTTATACCGGTTAATCCTGTTTTACCCATAACAATATGGTCACAACACTTCTCATCGTCAGCTGTTTGTATTATGGTGTCAACTACCTTCCCAAGTTTCATCATTTTTTTTACTTTAACTCCCTGTTTTTCAGCATATTTTGCCATCTCATTGAGAACTGTTTGACCCCTCTTACATATTGGATCCTCTATCATACATGTAAGTTGCTCTTCGAAAAATGGAGAATATCTCTTTATATCATCAGTTCCTTTTATCTTGTCTTCCCAGTCAGGCAAAAATCTATCCATTGCCTCATAATTCATCTGTAATTTATCAACATCTATTACATGGAGCAGCATAATGCATGCACCAGTTTTACCTGCGACCCATGCGGCATACTCAATCGCTTTCTCAGAAGTTTTGGAGCCGTCTACTGGGACTAAAATTCTTTTTATCAATTCTGCCATTTTTGTCACCATGTGATAATTAATATTTGGATATATAAATTTATCTATTTATAGAATAAAATATAAAATTCGAAAAAATTATTATATTAAGAGTGTAAAAAATAATAATAAATTTAAATTAATGTCGATATATATAAAGACATTTGTGGAAGATTCTAGTAATAGTTATAAGAGCTACGCAAAGACACGACCTGCAAAAAGGATGAGAGTTTCAAAAGTAAATGATTATCAAGTGAAGAGGCTAAAAGAAGATTAATGAAAGAGATTATATCCTCGTTTTACATAAGGATAAAATAATTTTTATATAGATTTTAGAAGAATCCATTTGGTAATCGATTTGGAAACTCCAATAGAAAACAAGGGGTATATAAATAATATTAATTTAAGACTAAAAAAATGATTAATAATGTTATTAATCTCTAATTTTTTCTTTATTGATATTTAACCCCACTTGACATTTACTTTTGGTAATCAGTCATGTCTAGTCCTTGTCTCTTAAAAATTCACCTACAGGTCTTCCAGGATAGTTTACTATTGACATAATTTCTCTTAAAGGAAGTTTACGTTTGGAAAAGGTGTCAACTGGTGGAATCCCTTCATATTTTATTGTGAAGTAATCCGAATTTGAGGCACCTCTGAAATATCCAGTAACTATAATATTATTCAAAGAATCAACAGCAACACCCCACCCGAAATTAGTGGGGCCTTTATCGTGTATTTTTTCCCATATCTTATCACCATTTGGTGAGTATTTTAGAGTCAAGCAATCAATATCGCTGTAATTAGAAGCATTAATAACATATCCAGTGATAAAGATATTACCAAATGAATCTATACCTATGCCTTGGGATACTTCATTTTTTCCAGTATCATATCTTTTCGTCCATAACACATTACCATTAGAATCATACTTAATAACGAAATAATCTTGGGTTAATCCATTGTGAGAGTAACCTGTTACTACGACATTATTTTCATTGTCAGTGGCAACATCATATCCTACCTCACTCCTCCCACTATCATATATTTGAGCCCACAGCATATTTCCATTGGAATCATATTTTACTGTTAGATAATCCTGATTTTTTCCATTGTGAAGGTAACCAGTAATTATAATGTTGTTCTTAGAATCTGTTGTTACCCTACTTGGGATATCACTTCTGCCACTATCATATGCAATTTTCCATAGAACGTTACCATTAGGATCATATTTAATCGTATAATAATCATCATTATTTCCATTATTTGAGTAACCTGTGATGATGATGTTATTGAAAGAGTCTATAGCAACTCCGACAGCTGTGTCTGCTCTACCGCTGTCATATATTTTTTCCCAGAGAACATTGCCGCTTGGGCCATATTTAATTGTATAGTAATCATTATCTCTCCCGTTATTAACCCGCCCAGTTACTACAATGTTATCTAAAGAGTCTGTTGCAACCCCGTATGAAAAATCATCATGGCCACTGTCAAATTTTTTTATCCAAATAGAATTACCATTAGGGCTATATTTTATAGTACAATAATCGGGATTAAGTACATTTTGAGAATAGCCTGTAACTATAACATTGTTCTTAGAATCTATCGCCACATTCCATGATTGATCTGTTCGCCCTCCATCATAGATTTTCTCCCATAGCAAGTCGCCATCTGCACAGTATGCAGGAAATATAGAAAAGCAAAGAAATACTATAAAAACAGCACAGATTGTTTTAAGCATTATAATTCATTCCTTTATTTTAAATGGTAAGACATCGATTTATAAGTTTAATGAGTATTTTCTTTTTTTGGAAAGTTAATAGCAAAAAACTAATTTCTTGTAATCTCAAAAGCATGTATGCATGAAATTGGCATGATAAATGAGATGGCCTTGTATCTCCTTCGATTTATGTAAATATAAACGCCCTATGTAGAATAAATTTCAAATTAAAGTGAAGCTATGAGTTTTCTTATAAAGTACGCCAGGCCGTTTACGTATAAATCAGCTACAAATAAAATGTAATATATTTTTGACAAAATCGAAACCTTTATATACTAAATGTAATATATTTTTTACATATTGGAGGTGTCTAAAGATGATTATAGCGAAACCTGAATGGTTTAAGAGAAGAAAATATGGAGGATGGGGCTTAGGCATCAAAACATGGCAAGGTGCAGTGTACTTTGCAGTGATGATTATTGCCCTTGTAGTCCTAATAACGATAGCTGGCGAATCAACGCATATGAAGCTCATAGTAACTGGAATATGGTTAGCGTTTCTTTTAGTTGACGTCTTTGATATCATGTGGAAGTTGAAAAAAGATGAACGAGAGGTAATACACGAAGCTATAGCTGAAAGGAATGCCGCTTGGGGAATGATGATAGTTCTATGTTTTGGAGTTTTTGTTGAACTGTTATACAGTACTTTAAACAACAAAATTTATGTCAATCCATTTGTAGTAGGGGCTTTAGTTGTTGGCGTGGTAATTAAGTCGATTACAAATTATAAGTTAGAAAGGGAAAACTAATGACAAGCAAAAAAGTAGTAACTAAAAAAAGTATGATCTTTAGAATTGTATTCATAACAGTTTTGATTGTTTCAGGTGCTCTCCTAAATCAATTCAATATAGGAACAAATGAATTATTTGGCTATTCCACAGTAGGTAACTATCTCATCTTCATAGGATTTGTCATGGTCCTTGTAACTACAATAACATATTTCACAAAGAGAGAAAAGATTATCGATGAGAGGATGGAGATGCTGAGAAATAAAACTATGACACTAACATTTACAGTTTTTATCTTTGCCGCCTTTGCCCTCATTATTTGGGATGGAATATGGCCAATTACGATGAGATATTCTATATTCATAAGTTATGCAGTCTGCACAATGTTATTATTTTATGGAATAGCTTACAAGGTGCTAGAGAGGAGATATTAGTAAATATTAGGGCATAACTAAGGATAAAGAGAACAGAATTATGAAAACAAAGATTAGGGAGTTTAGAAAAGAACAAAAGATAACTCAAGAAGAGCTTGCAGCAATTGTAGATGTTACAAGGCAGACTATTAATTCACTTGAACAGGGAAAATACAATCCTTCATTAGAGCTTGCTTATAAGATAACTAAAGCGCTAAACAAAGATAAAATAGAAGATGTTTTCATAATGGACTAAAACAATTAGAATATGGATCCTCTTTTTCTATTTCTGAGATTAGACAATTAGATCATATACTGATCAAGAGTTTTATCAATTCCTTTCTCATCAACTATATGTTCAATAAGGATATCATAGTTGTTTTCTAGAATTATTTTCTCTAAATCTTCGGAAATAAATCGCCTGTGACAATTGTTATAGTCCTTCTCGGCACACATTATTACTGTTGTTTTATTTGAAACTAAGATATGTCTTAGAAGTTCAAATAACGCTTCAAAATATTTTTGAGTTTCACGGTATCTTTCAAATCCTTCAGGATGTAAGCCGCCAAGCGTATCCCCTCTATAGAGATATTCTATATTATTTCCTTTTAGGGATCTAAACAAAATTTCTTTGTTGTAATCAGAAGCAAATTTACTGTAAGGGTAAGTCCTGATGTCTACTAAAAGTTCAATGTTAAACTTTCTCAATATGTGCATAAAGTCGGAAATTTCTCTGTTACTATGGCCAATTGTATAGACCATCAGGGGCTCCCTACCCAGTTTGTAGCTAGTAAGAGTTTTACTCTCTCCAATTTCATCACTACTTTTAATGGAAAAAGCACCCACGTACTACTATTTGAAAGCATCATATATATTTTTTTGCTTGAAATAACTGTTATTTTTCGGCTATGAGACATATTTTTTAATTAAATTTTTATATAGATAGCTTACATTATATATGACTAAGTTTAAATTAGGAGGCGCAAAAATGAAAGAAGAAACAGAGTATATGCTATTAAAACTCATGACAGAAATATTAAAGGAAATGAAGGCTATGAACAAGAATCTTGAAATGATTAACGAAACTATTGAAGATGTTGGATTCATAGACTTTTATGATGATGACGAAGAAGATGAATACACCTCAGAAGATGTAGAAGATCAATAAATTTTCCAATAAAATTTACATATATTTATTAAAGATAGCGGATATCTAGATACAATGGAGTGGTATCAAACAGTTCTTATTGCCATCCTAGTAATTTCAATAATAGCCGCAATTGTTATCTATATTTTTAGAAAGATGATATTTAACTGGATTATTGTAACAATATTAGGATTATACATTGCGTCACCTCTTGATATTATCCCTGACTTTCTCCCGATTATAGGGTGGAGTGATGATATCATAGCTTTTGTCCTCATGATAGGATTTATTTATAGGGGCATCAAGATGAGGATTAAGAAAAACGATGTTAAATTCAGCAAGGTAAGATAACCTTAACTTGAGTGGGCAAGATGGACGAAAGAGAGTTATTTTATAGGAAAGAAAAGCTAATTCCAAGGGAGCTAAAGCTTATTGAGAGAAAGACTAAGGAAAAAGTATTCACTGATCCGCTCATTTTAACATGTCTTGTTATTCAGACGATGATGATATTAATTATTCTTATTTTGCACTACACTTAAAAGAATATTCAATAATTTTAAATATTAAGGACATATATTCAATAACACCTAATAGCTTCTGAGAGGGATTGAATGGAAGATATAAAAGATGTAGGTAAGATAAAGAAGAAATATGAGAAGATATTCTCTCTTCTTGATGAACTAAAGATTCAAGCAGCAAAAGAGAAGATTGAAAAACTCTTAAAGAAAAGCAAAAATGACCCATTCTTATTCTGGCTAAAAGGTTATATTCTCCTATATGAGGGAACAAATGATTTGGAAGAAGCTATTGACTCTTTTGACGAGGCCATAAAGATTGACCCTGACAATGCATTTGCATGGGAGTTTAAAGCCATAGCTTTGAGATCCCTAGGTAGATATGAAGAGGCCATTAAGTGTTATGATAAATCTATGGAGTTAGACCCTCTTGATTATTCGGCTATTTATAGCAGGGCTGTTCTGCTAGAAAGACTTGGGAAAGTTGAAGATGCTTTGGACTACTACTCACTTGCAACTAAGATTGAGCCAGAAAACACCCTTGCCTGGGAAGGTATGGCTAATCTTTTAGAAGATATACAAAGATTTGATGAAGCTGAGGAGTGTAGGAGCAAGATAGAAAAGGACTATTCTGCAAGAATTGTTGAAAATGAGCCCAAAACTCCTGAGGAGTGGGTACATAAAGGAGAAACTTTAGAGAAGCTTGGTAAGTATCTCTGGGCAAATCAGTGCTATGATATGGCCTTAAAAATTGATGAGAATCACCAAGTTGCCCGAGATTTAAAATATATGCTTATACAAAAGCATAAATTTGAAACTAATGCAAAGAAGAGTAATTTCAAATCCCTAGTTAATTCAACAAAATTTGCAATATAGGGCATTTATATTTTTCATATTAATCCCTTCTTAGCATTGTCATACATTTGATTGATGTTTTCCTCTAGTTTGTTTAGAAGGTAATATAGCTCTTTTATTTCATTATCTGTAAGTGAATTAAAAAGAGATCTTATGAAGGCCTCGTCTTCATCCTTATTTGACTCCCAATATCTTCTATTCTTTTCAGTTAGTCTTAATCTCAAAACTCTTTTGTCCTTTTGATCCTTCTCGATTGCAATAAATTCTTTCTCTTGGAGTTTCAGGGCTATCTGCTTGATATTTTGACGTGTTGTGCTTAGAACTTCTGCAATTTCACTTATTGAAGGTGGGTAAGTAAAATATTTCCCAATGGCTGCAATTAACTGCCACTGCTTTGTTGTAAGGTCATCCTTTCTGAGTTCATTGTCTCCCAGATAGCCTAATCGATTGTTCAAGAAAAATATTTTACCAAAAATTTCAAATAATTCAGGCCTAATTATCTTTTCCATTTTCCCACCTCATAGCTTAAATTTTACCAATAATATATTTTGAGACGACAAATGGCCCAATTGTTGTCCAGATAAGAACTAAAGACCAAAGTCTTCCTTGAAAAAAGTTATAGTCGTGCAATAACTTTGCCCAATTGTGGCCCATTACAAAGTGACCAAATATGAATTCGAAAAGAATTGTTGCAAAGAGGAAGGATAAGCCAACAACTATTAAATTATAGCCTGTATAAGATGCATCTGTATATTTCAACCATAGATACATGATTATAAAAAACAATGATATGCCGGTAAAGCAACTTATCTGATGAGCCGTGAGTTCAGTTGTCTTTGGCAATATCAAAAACTGTCTTATTGAACCGTTTAATATCGCCACAAATACAAATAATATCCATATTCCGATTGCCTCTAAATATATTCTTTCCATAAAAACCCCCTAAATAGGTAATATGTTACCTTTAGTTTCATGTAATATGAACTATTTATAAATATTTCTATTGGGTAATATATTACCTATATTTTATATTTCGATAGAAATACCTAGCTTGATTCATTTAATTCTGTCCTCTAAAATAAGTTCATCCACTTAAAGCATACTCTAATTAGATTAAACTAAAGAGAATCTTCCCAAAAATTATTTTAACTAAAAAAAGAATATTTTAATATGAAAAAAAATGGCATCGATAGCGCCAAAGAAGACCTATATCTTCTCCTAAATAAAGGCTATCCAAAACAGTATGCATTACGATTTGTAGGTGATCACTATGGACTTAAAAATGAGCAAAGGTATGTCCTTTCTAGAAGTGTTTTTGACAAATCATATATTGAAGCTACAAAGAAAAAGAAAATGAATCTAAAGGGCATTAAGGGTAATTATTTATTTGTTGATGGCTATAATGTAATAATAACAACTGAATCGCTCCTATTGGGCAAGACTTTTGTTTCCATGGATGGATTGNTAAGGGATACTAGAAATGTTTCAAACAAACATAAGATAACAAGTGAAACTCTTGAGTCAATTGATATTATATTNGCNCTTTTGAATAGATATCCCCCTTGTTATACTCAATTTTACCTTGATAAGATGATGAGCAAGAGTGGAAAGCTGTCAGAGTTGATAAGAAATAAAATGGATGAAAAAAATATCAACGGTGATTCTGAAACATTGACAAGTGTGGATCATGCATTAAAAAATTGTAATGGTATAGTTGCAACTAACGATTCTGTTATAATATCTAGCATAAAGAAATTTATTGATATCCCTTCTAAGATTAAAATTTCAAGATAGTTTATACACCCTTTAAATCCACGTAAGAAGCAATTATCCTTACAAACTAAAACAAATGATTTACCTGAAATGTCACAGTATAATTCTTATAATAATTAGATTTTTTTGGCCCTTTCATGAGACAAATCTTCTCCGTATAGGTTAAATATAAGAACAGTAGCTCTTTCCCGGAAATAAATGACAAAGTTAGGAGGATTATTCCGCCTCTTGTAATTCCAACTATAATGTCAAAATAAATGGGATTTTAAGATTTTTTAAAGAATAAAAAATACTATGGAAAGATTGGTCTTCCACAGTTTATGCAGCCTCTTTTACTTGTGGCTTGTCAACTAGTTTTATCTTTGTGACTTCAACTCTTTTAAGAGGGTAGATTTTTCTTGCTTTTTTATATATCTCACTTGACATCTTTCCGCTTGTCACTTCATCTAAAAATTGAGCAAAGTCATTGTTTGTACTGATTGATTTTAGCTCTTGATTTATTACCTCTCGTATGGCCTTCTTCTGGGATGTGAGTATCCTAGTTGTAAGGATTGCAGAAGTTGATGCCCTTAAATTATAGCCGTCCTTTGTCGTTATGTTAAAAATTGAGTCAACTTTTGAGTTCCTTCTTCTTATTTGACTTCTAAGATAGGACCTTGAAAGCTCCTGTCTAAAGAATTCGGTATATGCATTTTCTCCTGTGACTTCTTTAACCCTAAAGATTAGTTTAATGTGACTCTTCTTTAAGTCACCTGTAATCTCCTTCATGTTTGTCTCAATCTTCCTACCTAAAACTTTTTCAGGCTTGTCAGATATCGTCTCACCAATCTCCTTCTTATCAAACATATCAGGAGCATAAATGGTATACCATGTCTTTGCCTTCCATGGATCTTTTCCCGCTACTCTTTTTCTAGCCAATAAAATTCCTCCTATAATATTAATGTTTTCCTTATTGCCTCAACACATGCGATAATATCATCTACAGTATTCTTAAGAGTCCCTATAGAATCAGACTCAGATTCAACTTCTAAGGTCTCTTTATATATTCTAGTAGAGATGGAAGTTCCTTTAAAAGGTTTGTTATCAATGTAAATCCCATTGTAATAAACGTCAGCAGTTTTTTCGCTGTCTAAAAATAAAGAAAGTTTTACTTTAATTCTAGACACCTGCAGCTTCCATTTCCCCGCTCTGTTCCTTAAAGGAAAGTACTTTTAGATTAACAGGCTTCTTAGTTATGTTTCCTGTTTTAACACCAACAAGGAATTTGACACCTTTTTCACCCGCAATATCAACGAGTCTCTGTGTAACAACACCATCAAATACGACTGCTTCGTAGTCTTCTGTATATCTCATTGCATCAACTAAATCCCTCACAGAAACTTTGTGCTTTATTTTACCTTCTGCATCCAAAAGGTATGCATCGAGTGTTCCAGGTAATTTTTCGATTATTTCGCCAAATCGATCAAGATCTGAGTAAGGCTTTTTCAATGGGATGGGTTCTGGAGGTTTATGATATGATTCAGGGCGGTGGTGCTTCTGCTGTGGTTCCTTTTCGTCATGTTTTACTTGTGGTTTTGATTGTTCATATCTTGGCTTGTCAATGTTTTCAACAATCCACTGTTCAGCTGGGATCTTGTTCCTTAGAGCCTTAATTATTTCTTTTTTTGTTAGATCCTCTACCTCTTTTCCCATGGGCGCTCTTGCAATATAGTCGACCTCTGCAACCTGAAAAAGCTCTTTTAGTATCAGCTCTCCGCCTCTATCCCCGTCCACAAATGCAGTAACTGTCTTTTCATGGGATATTGCTGCAATTGTTTTTGAAACGCTTGTCCCTTCTACAGCAAGGGTGTTTTTGATTCCGTATTTTAACAAATTTAAAACATCTGCTCTTCCCTCAACAACAATTATCGCATCACTTTCGTCAACATTAGGTCCTGCGGGAAGCTGATCTTCTCCAAAGGATTGAATTTCCCCCATTCTAACAGATTCCTTAACTTCATCTGTAAGTTCAGAGCTTTCAGGCGTTATCTCATCCACCATTGTTGTCAGAATAATTTTAGCCCTATCAACTACATAGTTCCTCTTTGATTTTCTAACATCTTCTATTGTTGTTACATCTATCCTAGCATTGCAAGGTCCAACTCTATCGATTGTTTCAAGTGAAGCTGCAAGAATGGCAGTTTCAACTTTGTCAAGACTCGAAGGGACAATTATCTCCCCTGTACTTTTTCCATTCTTTGAATTGATGTTTACTCTAATCCTTCCAATTCTCCCAGTCTTTTGTAGTTCCCGTAAGTCAAGGTCATCACTTAACAATCCTTCAGTCTGCCCAAATATAGCCCCAACGACATCAGGCCGTTCTACAATGCCGCTTGCATTAATCTGAGCTTTGATGATGTATTTAGTTGTACCAACTTCCTCTTTTATGTCCTTAAGATAATCGTCTCCTTTCTTCGATACAATATCCTCAATAAAATCTTTATCACTCATAATAAATTCCCTCCTCTCAAAAAAATTATAGAATACCTAAGGCTTTGTTTGTCATATTAATTGACTCATCTCTCTTTTTAAGATCAAACATAGCTCTAATGGCATCTACATTTTCAGGAACAATATCGGATTCTTGATGAATAGCCTGGATATAGTAAAGCGTTCCGTCCTTAATATTAATTGAATCCTTCCAGACTATAGTTTCAAACATGTCCCCTCTGTTTCTGTTAAGATTCTTTGCAAACTCCATTATATCTGCAGTAGAATCTATCCCATCTTCTTTACTGACTAAAATAACTCTTGATACGTTATTAAATAAGTCTATTACTTCCTCCCTCTTCATATCNCTCTTTAAATCCACCATTATTGTGTGAAGATGCATCAATGTTGTAGGCACCTTTACAGCTATGGTTTCAATATCTACTGGGAGAACAGTCTTTAAATCCGGGCCATGATGAGATGGNACCTTNACTTCAGGTACTATAGCATTTATAGGTCCTCTTTTGTTGTCCCCAGGATCAGCTGCCCTTCTAATCATTACCGCCTTCACCTTCTTTAAGGCNTTAGCTTCGTTTAGGCAGTTTAGAGTNCTTGCAAGTCCAGTTGTATTGCAAGAAACGACCCTTATGTATTTTTGACCTATATTCTTATCAAAATTAGAGTGAGCGTTAAAGGAGGTTCCAATAGAAGCATCCTCTCCTCCTTGAAAAATGGCATTAAGCCCAAGTGATTTGTAGAGATCCATGTTCTTAGCACCCTGTTTTCCAGGTGCACAGTCCACAACTACATCTACAGAGTCTTTAATATCTTTTAAGTAACCTTGTGTTTTCAATCCTCTCTTTTTGAAGGTGTCTATATCGACCCCATCAACGCAATAAAGATCATAGCCCTTCTTTATTGCCTGTTCTGCATCAAAATCAGGTGTTCTCTTTGAAACACCAATTATCTTCATATCCTTCTGGAGGGCGACTGCATCTGCTACCCTCTTCCCAACAGTTCCATACCCATTTATGAATACATTGATCATGAAATTCACCTTTATTAGAAGTTATTAATAAGTAAATTAGTTTCACCTTGAAGATATTTGAAATCGGACGTTTATAAACGTTTGCTATACATTTTATTTCTAAAAAGTTCCATATCGATGATAAATTTTATATAAACGGCATTATTGCAGAGTCCATGAAGAGTATTGTGGTCTATGGAACAGTTCAGGCTGTGGGATTTAGACCATTTGTATATAAAACAGCCATTGAAAATGGTTTAAGCGGCTATGTTAGAAACAGAGGAGATAACGTAGAAATCGTTGTTGATGGCCCTCAGGACCAAATAACTAAATTTATCGATGATTTGAATCAAAAAAAGCCTCCATTAGCCAAAATCGATAGGCTTTTGATAAATGATAAATCTTTTGATGAAAATTTTAAAGGTAATCTTTTCTATATAAAAGAGAGTAAAAGTGGAAACGGTGGTTCAGCCTCAATGATCCCGCCTGATGTATGTGTGTGCGAGGATTGCCAGAGGGAGCTTTTCCTTAAAACAGATAGAAGGGCCTTCTATCCCTTTATCAATTGTACAAACTGTGGTCCAAGATTTACAATAATCAAAAAGACCCCTTATGATAGAGAAATGACAACTATGGAAAAGTTTAAACTTTGCCCTGAGTGTCTTAAGGAATACAGGGATGTTCTTAATAGAAGATATCATGCAGAGCCTGTTGCGTGCCCTGTATGTGGCCCACATTATTCACTTTTTAATAGGTCTAGAGAAAAAATAGAAAATCCAATTGAATCGGCAGCAAAGTTATTAGAAGATGGAAAGATCATTGCTATTAAAGGACTCGGTGGATATCACATTGGGTGTGATGCGTTAAATAAAGAAGTTGTAGACGAGCTTAGGATAAGACTCGGGAGACCTTACCAGCCATTTGCGATTCTTGGCAGAAACATTGAAGCTATAGAAAAGTGTTGCAATGTGAATTATGAAGAAAAGAACGCTCTAACATCTCGCGAACGACCTATTGTGGTATTAGAAAAAAAGAACCCTAAAGAATTTGAAATTGTATCTCCTGGACTTCATAATGTAGGTATAATGTTGCCATACTCTCCACTTCATTTTTTGTTATTTAATTACACTACTTTGGATTTTTTTGTTATGACCTCCGCTAATATGCCAGGTAATCCAATGATAATTGACAACAATTCTGCATTTGAGTCTCTTAATGTGGACTACTTCATGTGCAATAATCTAGAAATATACAATAGATGTGACGACTCAGTTGTCCGTGATGGTAAGTTTATTAGAAGATCAAGAGGCTTTGTGCCCCATGGGATAAATATTCCTCATTCAAAAAAAGTTTTGGCTTTTGGTGCTGAACTTAATAACGTATTTACACTTACCAAGGAAAAGAAAGCATTTATCTCCCAGCATATAGGAAACACTAGCCGATATGATACTTTACTATTTTTTGAAGATGCAATTAAAAAAATGCTGACTCTTTTAAATATGAGGATGGAAGAAATCGAGTTATTAGTATCTGATCTCCACCCACAGTATGAAACTACAAAACTAGCTGAAAGATACTCTAAAGAATCGGGGATACCCCTTTTGAAGGTGCAGCACCACATCTCCCACGCTAGAGCGGTATTTGCTGAAAATAAAATAGAAGAAGGTATTGCAATTGTCTGTGACGGAACTGGATATGGTCTTGATGGGACTTCGTGGGGAGGGGAGGTATTCCATGTTACAGGCAATGGTGAAGAGCGTATAGGCCACTTAAAAAAATATGCTCTTGTTGGTGGTGATAAAGCCGCAAAGGAACCTATACGAGTATTAGTTTCTATTTTAAAAGATGAAGATCTAAGTGAATACTCGACCTCCTATAAATATGGTGGCCAGGGCATTGAAGTATTAAAGAAATTAGTGGCTGAAGAGAAGATTTTTTCAACTTCTTGTGGCAGGATACTTGATATGTTCTCTACTATGCTATTTTCTTGTTCTGAAAGAACGTATGAAGGTGAGCCCGCAATGAAATTAGAGTCATTAGCATGGAATGGGAATGATCTTAAAATACCAATTGAAGTTGAAAACAATATACTTCAAATAGAAGATTTTGCAAAGGAAATATTTAATCTAAGACATAAACATATAAGGGAGGATCTGGCAAAAACTGTCCATATTTCTCTTGCCAATGCATTTTCTGACATTGCTATTGAAAATGCTAGAGTGGATCACCTCCCGATTGGTTTTTCAGGTGGTGTAGCCTATAATAGGATATTCACAAATGCTATTAGGAAAAAAGTAGAATCAAGCGGCTTAAGGTATGTTGAGCACAAACTTATCCCATGTGGGGATGGTGGTGTTTCATTTGGACAATCCCTTTTTGCATACAAAAACATATAAGATTTTAACTCAAGTATCTGTTTATGGATATAGAGTACATCGAGATTGAAAAGCTAAATACTCACGAGCGTATAGTTCCAAGTGTTCTTAATCGATTAATGATTAAGATGGAGAGGGAAAAGAAGTTCTCAGTTGCCATAATTGTTGATGGAGATACAATGACAATTCTCGATGGTCATCATAGATTTGAAGCTGCAAAAAGACTTGGTTGTAAAAAGGTCCCTTGTCTGCTTGTTAATTATAATGATCCTGAGATAAAATTAGGCCAATGGTTCCCAGTTATTTATGGGGATTTAGGTAAGATAGTAGAAATATTGGAAAAAAATGGTATGACTGTAAGATACGAAAAGACTTTGAAGAAAGCCTATTGGCTACTTTATTCTGAAAAGGCTGATGCAATATTAGTTCCTAAAAAGGTGACAAAGGACGAAGTTGTTAAGACTGCAAGGAGAGGAAAACTTTTCCCACCAAAAACTACAAGACATATACTCCCTAAATTGAACAAGTTTGTCGATATACCTCTTGAAGAACTCATGTGACTACCTCGCAGCAGAAACTATCTTAATAATATCTCCATTTTGAAGCTCGTAATCATCCTTTATCCTCATCTTAGTCCTTGCATTGACCGCATAAAGAAAACTCTTTCCAATATCTGTGTGTATTCTAAATGCCAAATCTCTTGGGGTTGAACCTTTTTCCATTAGGTATGCATCAGGCAGTACGTTGCCTTTCCCATCCTTCATGTGCGACTCATCCTCTACAGGATATACCACTATTTTCCCCAAAATATTGAATACTACTTGATTAATAACATTCTGGACACCTGTGCCCTCATTTTTTTCCATAAAGTTCTTGATTTTGTTTAAAGCATTTTTTTGCATGTCATTTAAATTCCCAGATATTTCAAATGTTTTTTGTGAAGGAATATATTTTATAAGGCCTGCATTTGCTGCTTTTCTTAAAACAAGTTCAGCTTCAGCACTAATTGTGAACACTTCACCAATTTTTTCTTTCAGAGCTTTAATATTCTCTGGTGGGGCTATGTCCACTTTGTTTAGAACTATTGTAATTGGTTTAGAAATTTTTCTAAGTGATCTGGCAAATATCAATAACTCCTCGTCCTTCCAGTGTATACATTGCTCTGGATTTAGTCCTGTTTCTCTAATTGAAGCAATTACGGTTCCTTCAGTTATGCCTATCCCAGTGAATTGTTCAGCGACAATTTTACAGAAGTCATGATGCCCTGAGCACACTTTTCTTGCAAATCTAAACCAGTTATCATTTAGTATACCGAAAAACCAAAGATTAATTTCTTCTTCTAAAAATTCTATATCTTCAATTGGATTATGAGTTCCTATGGGAACTGGATTTCCTTCGATATCCGTTGAGCCTGACGCATCAACTATATGTATCAATGTTTCGGCCCTTGAGAGGTCATTTAAGAACTTGTTTCCAAGACCTCTCCCAGTGTGTGCACCTTTTACAAGACCTGCAACATCTATTATCTTTAAAGGAACAAGTCTTATCCCTTCTATACATCTTGAATTTTGAGGGGAACATGTTACATGAAGCTCCTTGCAAGGGCAATTATATGTGACATAAGTTGCCCCAATGTTTGAGTCAATTGTAGTGAAAGGATAATTTGCAATTTCTGCCCCTCCAAGAGTGACAGCATTAAAAAAAGTTGATTTTCCTACATTAGGCTTTCCAATAACCCCTACATCCATTTAATTTCCTCCTTTAAAGGTAGAGAAAACAACGATAAGTTATGCAAATGATTGAGAAGAATATATTTACCCATGTAAGTTAATCTATATGGAGCCTATATAAAATTTGTCTTAAGAAAAAATTACATGATAAAAAATAATAGTTTATGCTACAACTTCTTTGTCAGAGATCTCAAGAGCTATATCAACAACATCAAGAGCCTCGTTTATCTGCTTTTCATTTATTGACAGAGGGGGCGCAAATAGAAGTGTAGAGATCATCTGTAAGAAGAAGACCCCATTCCTCATACATTCTCCTGCTACTTTAGCGGGTATTGACACATGCCCTCTAATGAATCTATCTTCTCTTGTTCCCATTTGTTCCTTTGTAATAGTGTTTTTTATTAATTCAATTCCCCAGAACAATCCTTTTCCTCTGACATCACCTACTGATTTGTGGCAAGCCTTGATCTCATTTAATCTTTTTTCCATTACCTTTTCCATCTTTGCGGCATTTTCTACTAGCTTATTCTTCTTCATGTAATTTATTGTTGCAACTCCGGCTGCGCATCCAAGTGGGTGACCTGCAAATGTATGGCCTTCAACAAACCAATGATCTTCAAAGTAATCAGATATCTTCTTAGAATAAGTAGTTCCAGCAAGAGGAACGTAAGTTGCAGATATGTTCTTTGCTGAAGTTATTATATCGGGATTATAGTTATAATGCTCAAATGCAAACCATTTTCCTGTTCTTCCAAATCCTGTCATAACTTCATCTGCAATTAACACTACATTGTATTTATCACAAATTTCCCTTAACATAGGGAAATATTCTTTTACTGGAGGGATGATGCCATTTGAACCCACTATTGACTCAGTTATTATAGCGGCAACTGACTCTTTTGACTCATATCTAATCATATCGCCAATATATCTAGCACATAAGATATCGCATTTTGGATATTCAAGTTTGAATGGGCATCTATAACAGTAACAATCGGGTCCGTGTAATACACCTGGATAACCAGGCTCATTTGGATACCTCCTTGGATCCCCCGTCAACATCATTGCTATGCCGGTGGCACCGTGAAATGATTGATAGCGAGAAATAAGTTTGTATTTTCCTGTGTACCATTTAGCGGCTTTGACTGCAGCTTCATTTGCTTCAGTGCCACTTGAAGAAAAGAATGTTCTCTTATAGTTTGGCCCTGTAATGTCAGCGATCATTTTTCCAAGTTTTGCTCTTGCTTCACTTCCAAGCCCAGAAGTAACATAGGCATATTTATTAAGCTGTTCGATTATCCCATCATTTATTTCTTTTACGTTATGCCCGCAACTTGAACTCATAAGTTGGGAAGAAAAATCAGTATATTTTTTACCTGCTTTATCCCAGAAATATATACCTTCAGCCCTATCTATAATGTTAACTCTGACATCAGCTTGACACATCCAAGGTCTCATGACGTACTCTTTTTCCATCTGCGCATAATCTTCCATTAAAAGCCTCCAACATTTTAAAGGCATAGTCACTTAATATGTTTGAATATATATAATTTTCGACTATATCATGGAATATCCTAAAAATATTTTAAAATTAATTAATTAATTGTCCAAGATCCGATGAAAATTTGGTATTTTAAAGATATAATAAAAATTAATTATATTATAAAGGATAGAACCTATCCCTTTTTATAAATTTACCCCATCCTTTTTCGCCTTTGAGATTACCTTTATCTACAATAACTTTTCCTCTTGAGATTACTGTTATAGGGTAGCCTTTTACTATCATGCCTTCCCATGGGGTATAATCTGTATTTTGGTGAAGATTTTTAGAATTAATCGTGACTTCTTTTTCTGGATCAAAAATAACTATATCTGCATCTGAGCCGATAGCTATTGTTCCTTTTTGTGGAAACATTCCAAATAGTTTTGCTGGATTTGTTGAGTTAAGTTCCACAAATCTATTTATTGTGATCCAATCTTCAAGTACCCCTGCAGTGTACATTACTGCCATTCTAGTTTCAATCCCCGGTATCCCGTTTGGTATTTTTGCAAAGTTATCCTTTCCTCTTTCTTTCTGTTTTCTAAAAAAGAAAGGACAGTGATTTGTTGAAATTACTTGAAGGTCCCCTCTCTCAATTGCAAACCAAAGTGCATCTTGGTCAAACTCTGACCTCAGTGGCGGGGATATGACATACTTCGCACCCTCAAACCCAGGGTCAGTATATCTTTCTTCATCAAGGGTGAGATATTGTGGACATGTTTCACCATAAATTGGAAGTCCGCGCTCCCTTCCTTCATGAATTGCTTCAACTGCCTCAAGACATGAGTTATGGACTATGTAAAGCGGTGCCTCGGCAAGTTCTGCTAAAGCGATAGCTCTTTGACAAGCTTCCCCTTCCATTATAGAGGGTCTTGAAACAGCATGATACATTGGTTCAGTCTTATTTTCAACTAACAGGTTTTTTGTGTAAAGGTCTATAATATGGCCGTTTTCAGCATGAATCATGATTAATCCACCAAGCTCTTCTGCTTTTTCAAGAGCCTTATAAAATGCATCGTCATCTACCATAAGTTCCCCTTTGTATGCAAAGAATAATTTGAAGCTCGAAATTCCTTCTTCCATTATCATTGTTTCCATTTCATTTAATGAGCTATCATTTATATCGATCATAGCCATGTGAAACCCATAATCAATGTAAGCATTTCCAGTAGCCCGTTTGTTCCATTCGTCAAGTGCTGCTCTTAGAGTGCCCCCTTTTGATTGAATGGCAAAGTCAACAATGCAAGTTGTTCCACCAAAGGCTGCAGCCTTTGTTCCTGTTTCCCATGTATCGGATGAATATGTTCCCATAAATGGCGTTTCAATATGTGTATGTACATCTATGAATCCTGGAAAAATCATCATATCTTTTGCATCAATTACTTTAGAGCCAGAAAGTTCTTTTCCAATAGCAACAATTTTTTCACCTTTAATACCAACATCTGCTTCATACATATCTGTTGGAGTAACTATCATTCCGTTTTTAATAATGAGGTCCATAAAATAACTCCTTTGTACTTCAACTTTTTTCAACTTATAAAACTTGTTACTTCTAAAATATAAAAAAATATTTTATTTTTCTATCAAAATAATATTATCTTCAGTAAGAAAGTTAAAATGATTTCCATTTTTAAGAGATATACCTTTCCCCTTAACTATTTCCATTATTTCTTTTATAGCATCATCACCGTTTTCACTCAAGACCTCATAGATATCCTCTTCAGCAAATATATCCTTAACTGCACATACCACATAATCTAGGATCTCTGACAGTAGGTTATCTTTTATCTTTTCCTTAGGATAATTTCGCTCATGTAATCTATCAAAAAGAATGGTAGGGTTGCATCTTAATATAATGGCTTTGTCTGCCTTAAATGGGATATGAGAATCTATTATAATATCCTGTAGTTTTCCCAATTTCTCTTCCATTAAAATTTCATCTATCACTATTTCATCTTCTTCGATTGGAAAATCAAAGTGATTTTTCGCATAGTCTCCGACGTTTATATAGGTCAAATTTAATAATTCTGCTAGTTTTTTCGATATAGTGGTCTTACCTGTTCCAGGCACCCCAGTGACCAAAAGCTTCATAACTATACATATGAACGAAAATCTTAAATATGTTGTTAATATTTTCGTGATATACATGGGCCCGTGGCTTAGATTGGTTATAGCGTCCGGCTGATAACCGGGAGGTCCTGAGTTCAAATCTCAGCGGGCCCACTATTGTTTATCTGTGTTTTATCACATCTATTTTTGGGCAATATTTTTCTATGGGACATATACTGCATTTTGGACTTATAGGCACACAAACATTTTGACCATATGTCACAAGAATGTCATTATACTCAATCCAGTACTCTTTAGGAAGTTTTTCTCTCAACGCAAACTCAGTTTGAGTTGGATTTTTAGTTTTAACATATCCCCATCTATTTGAAATTCTATGGACATGGGTGTCAACACAAATTCCTAGCTTTGCATATCCGAGAGTAATAACGATATTTGCAGTTTTTCTCCCTACGCCCTTCAATTTTAAAAGCTCATCAATTGTATCTGGGACTATTCCGTTATAATCCTNCAAAATCTTGTGGGACATCTCAATGATTCTTTTTGCTTTAGTTTTATAGAATCCAACAGGATAAATCAAGNTCTNAATATCGTCCTCAGTNAGATTNATCATCTCATTTGGNGTNCTTGCATGTTCAAAAAGTTTAATCGAAGCTTTTTTTGTCACCTCATCTTTAGTCCTAAGNCTTAAGATACANGATATTAAGACTTTGTANGGGTCCCTGTCTGCTGCAACTTCTGAAACAATNGGGAGGGAAAACTTCTTGATCTCTTCCTTTAGAGTTATTAAAATNGNTGATATGTTAGAATTGTCNATTATAGTTACCCCTCCTAAAAAGTTTCATGAANTCTTGAATTATTTTANTATGATCANAAGCCAAATTGTCTGGCACCTTATCTAATTCAAATAAAAATAATTCTTTGGCATCNCTGCCAGCTTTTGNGATTCCTANTCCCTTACCATGAAAAACTATNCTTATNGTGTGNCCTCTTGGATCTCTATTGGGGTCGGAATATACCCCAAATAGAGATAATTCAGCAACTTCAAGATCTGTTTCTTCCTTAGCTTCTCTGATTGCTGCATTCTCAACAGTCTCTCCATACTCAACAAAACCACCAGGGATAGCAAAACTATCTTTAAACGGTTCATTTCCTCTTTTAATCAAAACTAATTTATTGTTAAATAAAATAAGTATATCAACCGCCAGTGAAGGGGACATTCTCATATCCTAACTCCAATAAGACGTTTAAAGAAAATCGTCACATACCCTAGTTTTGGGATTTTCAATATACTCCTTCCAAGGATGGCATAATCAGGTACACCTGGAAGTTTTTTGCCATTTTCAAAATAGGAATCTTCAAAGGGATTATTGTCNCCTTTAGTGACAAAATAGAGTGTTCCNCCTTCTTCAACTATATTAATAGCTCTATGGACTATNGGTATATCTTGNTAAGGCCTCTTGTATACAACTATGTCTCCAATTTCAATATTTTTTGGATCNGTTCCTTTAATTACAATAATGTCTCCCCTGTAATAAACTGGTTCCATNCTACCGGATATAACAACTGCAACAGGATNCTCAACTTTCAAAGCAAACGAAAGGGTCATACTTATCACTAAGTAAAGTACAACGGCTATTACAATACCTTCTAGTATTTCTTTTCCTTCCTTCTTATAATCCAATATTTCACGACCAAAAACAAATACTGTGTTGTATAGGGAATATAAAAAGCCTTTTAAAAGTTTATTGCTTGAGTCAATTGGTGATTTAATGGAAGAGATGGGTGAAGATTTCAACATACCAATGGCCCCTCCTGGCGAAATTATGTCAAGAGCTATTTTTGAACTATCATATCAAGAAGTATTTCTTGATCTCCTATTAAAAAAACTTGAAGAAAAAGGAATATTAAAAGCTGAAGAATTCAAAAATGAAATTCAAAGAGAAATTGAACAAAATTATGGATTTTATTTAGATAAATATTATGCCGAAAGATAGCTACTTAACGAGCTCATATATTACTGATGTCCATAAAACTGCACATTTTTCTAAATTTTCTATTTTAACAAATTCATCGGCGATATGCCATGTCTTATCAGCATCTGGTGAATGCGTAATTGTTGGTATTCCATTTAAATTCAATATTTTTGCAACTGTTATCCCTGCTGAAGTTTCAAACTTTAGGGGCATGCCAATTTCATGAGCAGTTTTTTTAAATGCATCAATTAGTCTGTTATTCTGTTCAATTATATGTGGATAATGTCTTGTTGTTATTTCTCCTAGTCTTATATCTACATCTTTATCTTTATTTTTTAATAGTTCTATATGACTAGACATCCTTTCCATAATCATATCTTCAGATATCCCAACTGGATATCTCACGTCCAAAGTAACTTTGCACCTTGAGGCAACGATGTTTGGTGCATTGCCTCCCGATATCATACCAACATTAATTGTTGGTGGAGTAAATCTAGAGTCATATTTAAGATTAAAATTAAATTTTTCAAAATCTGAGATTAGTTTAGATAGTTTGATGATGGCATTAATCCCAAGTTCCGGTGTTGATCCATGCGACTGTTTTCCGTAACTTTCAAGGTCAAACCATACTGCACCTTTTTCTCCAATTACAGCTGTGTCTATTAAGCCATTGTCAGGAACGATCGCATAATCTGGCTTAAAGCCTTTCTCAACCATATATTCAACACCAAAGTGTGAACCCATCTCTTCATCAGAAACTGCACATAGGTAAATTGTGCCGTTAAACTTTAATCCACTTTTTATTAAAGCTTTAATACCTGCCCATGAAGCTGCAAGACACCCTTTGTTATCAAGAGCCCCTCTACCATAAATTTTGCCATCTTTTTCATATGGTTGGAAAGGATGATGAGTCCATCCCTCGCCAGCAGGCACCACATCTGTGTGGGATATTATAGCAACGGACGGTTTTCCTTTCCCTATTCTACCAATATAATTTGGTCTCTTTTCGTCTTTTGAAATTATCTCTACTTCGGCGCCAATTTCTTCCATACATTTCATTATGGTATCATGCAACAGGTACTCATTCCCCGGAGGATTTACGGTTTCAGTCTCAATTAGTTTAAATAAAAAATCAATCATTTCCTCTTTATCAATATTTGAGCTAATTTTTGATGCTACTTCACTTATCTCCACTATAATTCCTCCATATATTTCAAAGCCAGATAAAAATATTTTATTGTTAATTCTTTAGCGGCATTATCAACAGCTGCATTATATCCATTAACTTTCGCCCTGACACATGCCCTATATCCTTTGTAAAAGGGAAGCAGTTTTAGAATTTCTTTATCGTTGCTCTCAAGTATGTATTTATCTGAAAATGCCTTTGAGAGGTCATATCTTCCTAAAAATTCTAAATCCATGCATAAAAATGCAATTTCAGCTGCAACGTCAGTGGTATTAATTCCAGGATTAAATTCAATGGCATCAAATATAAAAGTATCTTTTGGGGTAACAAAAATATTGCCAGAATGGAGATCCCCATGAGTTTCAATTATCTTACTTTTTTTGACTCTTTTCTCAAATAGTGTGGCGTTATTATCCATAAATTCAAGATTTTTCCTGATCAGTGTATTGAACTCATCATTTGAATAAAGGTCACCGATAAAGCATTCAAGGTCCTTAAAATTATCAAAAACATTCCTTTTAATATTGGCCAATGATCCATATTTCCCTTTAGAATCGACCTTTGCCATCTTATGAAATAAGAGAACTTTTAAGGCAATATCTTCGATAGTTTCAATTGTAATTTTATTTTTTTCAATTAGATTTCTCATAATGTATTTTTCAGGCATTCTATTCATGACTATGGCATAATCAAGAGGGAATCCGGAATTGGAAAGTATCAATGTATCGCCTTCTTTTACCAATGGGGAAACTTTGATATATAGATCATGACTCAGTAGTTTATTTATCCTAAACTCTTCCTTACAGTAGAATTCTCTTTTTTCTAAAGTTGAATAGTCAAGAAAAGTAAATTTAACGTCTTTTTTGATTTTGTAGGCATGTTTTTTAGTTAAAAAAACATAAGATATGTGTGTTTCTTTTATTTCCTGAATCTTTTCATTAAATGTTTTGTCAGAAATCATTGATTTTAGATACTCGTTCATTAAAATTAAATATTATCTGTATTTAAAAGGTTTTATGGATTATTATAGTGTTAGAAATTGAAAGAAGCTTGTAATGGCGCCTATTTTGATTTATTGGGAATAATCTCATTATATTTATATCGTAAAAAAAGTGTTTCACCCGAAACTTTAAAATAGATAGTAAAATCACTATTTATGTGATTTAATGTGTGGAATCGTTGGTATTATCAATGAAGGTAATATTTCAGTAAAAAATGACCTCTTAAAGTCGTTGAAAAGACTAGAATATAGGGGTTATGATTCAGTTGGCTTCGCAGATGTCCAAGGAAATGTAGAAAAAGATATAGGGGAAATATCTAAATTCATGGATTCTATAAAAGACTATAAAACATCATGCGCGATTTCCCACACAAGGTGGGCGACCCATGGTGGCGTTACAAAGACAAATTCCCATCCCCACTGGAACTCTAAAAAAAATATATTTACTGTTCATAATGGCATTATTGAAAATTATGAAGAATTAAAAAAAGAGCTTATTTCTAAAGGCCATGAATTTATCACTGAAACAGATTCAGAAATCATTTCTCATTTTTTTGATGAAGAACTCAAATCAAAAACTATGATTGAAGCGATTAAGTCTTTCATCAGAAGAATCAAAGGTACTTACGCCATACTTATCATTGAAAAAGGAAAAAATAGGATCTATGCCATAAAGAAAGATTCCCCCCTTGTTTTAGGTCTCGCAAAGGATAGATTCTATCTTGCTTCAGATATCTATGCATTCTCTGATAACACAAATAAGGCGATATTCTTTGAAGATGAGGAGTTTGCAATAGTTGACCCAGATAGATACTCATTTTATGATTTAAATGGCAATGAGTTGAAAAAGAGCATTTATGAATTCACTTGGGCAATAACACAAGAAGAATCTGTCAAAGATTATCCGCATTATATGATAAAAGAAATACACGAGCAACCTATATCTTCCCAGAGATTATTAAATTCCCTTGATGGTGAGCAACATGAAAAAGTAGCTAAGATTGCAAATCTAATAAAAAATTCAAAGAGAGTAGTTTTTACTGCTGCTGGGAGTTCATACTACGCATCACTTTTAGGCGTATACTTCCTTAATCGAATTGGTATTAATGCCCACACACTAATTGCAAGTGAGTTCCAGAATTTTATGTTGGTTGATAAAGATACTCTTTTGATAGCGATATCCCAAAGTGGAGAGACAATGGATGTTGTGACGGCCACAAAATGGGCAAGGGAGAGGGGTGCTAAAATAGTATCGCTAGTAAATGTTCCACACTCAACGCTACAACGAATATCAGACATATCTCTTGAAATCCATGCTGGGCCCGAAATATCTGTAGCTGCCACGAAAACTTTCACAAATCAAGTAGTGGCGCTTTTATATCTCTCCTACATCTTAGGATTTTCTATCAATATGAAAACTATACCTGAGAAAATTGATTATGTAATAAATGAAAATGAAGAGAGTATTAAACATTTGGCAAATGAGCTCTACGATAAAAAAGACATATATATAATCGGAAGAGGTCTTTCGTATCCCCCTTCAAGAGAGATGGCATTGAAATTAAAGGAGATATCCTACATACATGCAGAAGGTATGATGGGTGGAGAACTGAAGCATGGCACTATTGCACTGATAGAACCAGGCACACCTGTCATCGCTTTAATCCCGGGAAAAGATTTCGATATGCACTCAAATGCAAAGGAAGTTGAGGCACGGGGAGCACGTGTCATCAAGATAGCCAATATGATGGAATCTGATTTTAAAATTGATGTAACTATAAACGATGGTAAATTTGCAATTCTATCTGTTGTTATTGGGCAGCTTTTAACATACTACATTGCAAGAAAAAAAGGATTGCCAATTGACAAACCAAGAAATCTTGCAAAATCTGTAACAGTAAAGTAGTCAAAGACCTTGCCAAATCTTATCTCCTATATAGTGGAGGGTCTTAATAACCTTACCCTCTTTCATTGAAGAGATCTCATCAAAAGAATACATTGCAATACCTACTGCAATCGGCTTCCCGTGTTTTTCATCTATAATTATTACCGGCCCATGCTTTTCTATATTGCTATCTATTTCCTTTATCCCAGGTCTCATAACATCAGCACCTTTTGATATGAAAGGAACCGCCCCCATATCAATAACAATTTTTCTAGGAATTTCTTCTTTTTTAAGGGAAACTAAGAGTTTTAAGGATGGAATAAAATTATTTTTAAGTTTCAGAAATGAGGGCGTATTGTTTACATATATAATATCTATATTTTCATCCAAATTAGATATCTTAAAAGACGACTTATTATCAATGGCCTGTAGAATATTATTCCCAAAGATATTTTGAATGGAATTTAAAACAACTTTTATTTCCCCCTTTTTTAGATCGTGAATCGGTTTTTTCTTCATATAAATATTATATAACTTTAGTTTATATTTAAGTTTATAGGAAAATTTTTTAGAGCATTCCGCCGTTAACTTTAAATACTATTCAATGTTGATTTCATAATAGGTGATATATTGGCTCAGAGACCACTCGACATCATACACAGAGCTTTGGATTCCAATGTCCTAGTAGAGCTTAAAGGCGGTAGAGAGTTCAGAGGAACTCTTAAAGGTTATGATATTCATATGAATCTTGTTATGGAAGCTGCAGAAGAGCTTCAGAATGGAGAATCTGTAAGAAAGTTAGGACATGTAGTTGTAAGAGGAGACAACGTTGTTTTGATTTCACCAAATTTGGAGGATTAATACATGAGTAAAGGAACACCTTCCTATGGTAAGAGGAACAATAAAACACATGTGAGATGCAGAAGGTGTGGAAATCATTCATATCATGCTTCTCACGGCGTCTGCGCATCATGTGGCTTTGGTAAATCTTCAAAGATGAGAAGCTACAATTGGTGTAAAAGGAAATGATTGACACAAGAATTATAGTTGAAGGAGTTTCAGATGTTGAGACCTTATCAAAGGCTATTCAAGATTTAGCTTTGGGTTCTGAGTTTGGAGTTACTATTTCTTCTATAATTCCTACTACCAACGTTGATATAGCTAAAAAGTCAATAGTTGGTGCAGATATTGTTTTAATTGCAACAGATGCAGATAGATCAGGTAGGGAACTTGCCGAAAGACTTTTTGAAGAGCTTAAAGGAAAAGTAGTTATTATTGAACGAGTAAAATTTCCAAAAGGTAGGGATCTTGAAAGTACTGACCTTTTTTTAATATCAAAAGAAATTAAGAATAGCCTTGTTAGAATTGGATTGAAATCGCTAAAATCAATTGATATATTGATCGAAAAAGAGAAATTTATACGCTCCCTTGAAAAGGATATGTACTCATTTAAGATTGAAAACGAGGATTTAAAGGATAAGATAAAAACTTATGAAGAATCTTTTGAAGCTATTGAAAGTGAAAAGGGATTAATCAACAAACTTGAAGAAGATATAGATAGATTAAATGTTGAAAAGAATGAAATAGAACTTGATAATTCTGAAATTAAAAAAGAACTTATGGCTAAAGAAGATAAAATTCTTGAATTAGAAGCAAGATATAAAGACCTTGAAGCTAAGATTTTGAATATATTCGATCTTAGAAACTATTGGTCAAAAATCTCTAATGACCATCCCCCCACAGCTTCTGAGGTAAAAAAGGCCATAGAGATATTAAATCTTGACAGAGTCGAAGCTTCTGATGAATTCATTGTGTCCCCCTCTGAAGAAATTGTATATAAGATATTAAGATTAATAAAAATGGGCAGAGAGCTCAATAAGAACTATTGATTTTTCAAACAATTTTAGTATTTATAGTCCATTAATTTTATAAATTAAGCAATAATGATTAACTCTAGGGCTGGTAGCGCAGTGGAAGCGCACTCCCTTGGCATGGGAGAGGCCGTGGGTTCAAATCCCACCCAGTCCACTAGTATTATTCTGATGTTATTTTGAAGAATTTCAATTAAAAATAAAAATAAGATAATCATCTATTTATCGTGAATCAGTCAAAAAACATCTTATCTAAAATATTCTATGGTGGTGAGGATCCAAATAATTTTGGAATCGGATATCTCCATTGGGTAGAAAAAAGACCGACTCTAAGGTATATTAAATGTAGCGATATTATAAGCTTCGATAGTACAGGTATTCACTTTGAGATTACCACCATACCCTTCCATAGAATCAAACTAATCTTTAACAAAAATGGAGAAATTCTATTTAAAAAAGATGTAGAAGGACTCCTTATCTTATTACCGCAAAATCTATTTATTTAGATTTTGTCCCCAAAGACAATAAAATTACAATATTTCCACATAGTACCAATTTTTCTAAATCTGATATCTTCTACCCATAGAAATTAATCTACATGTACTTCATGATTATTGTAGTGACTGACGTTCATGTATTTTCAATTTTTCATCTGGTAGACTACCCACCATAAATTTTTTACATTTATAGATATACATATTATTATGTATTTCATTTGATCTCAATATTATAAAATAGTCTCTTATGAATTGAAATTATACTTTAAGAATAATTAAATTTAATTATAAAATAAAGAAATTAAATATTAGTTATTTTTGTAGTAGTTGCGTGAACTGTTTCTTCTCTGAGAATGATTTTTACTCTTTGGGGGATATTTTTTTCTGTCTTGTGAATTTTTTTCATTGTCAGTTATAATGGCTGTTATTTTTTTCAGGTATGGCTTTTTGACATTTTCAATTGTAAATGAGGGGTATGTATCAAGGATTTTTGTAAAGTTGTTGTAATCCCTTTCCGTCAATAGATTAATTACTTTGCCAGATTCCCCTGCTCTTGCAGTCCTGCCTATCCTGTGCACATAGTCATTGGAATCATTTGAAATGTCATAGTTGTATATATGGGATACATTATCTATGTGAAGTCCTCTCGCAGCGACGTCTGTGCATACCAATATCCCTGCTTTAGCATCATTAAATTGTTTAATATTTTTTAAACGTTTATTTTGCGTGAGCCCACCATGGATTGCGATTGCCCGTATATTGTTTGCTCTGAGATTTTTGACAACATAGTCAGTAGTGTTTCTTGTGTTACAGAAAATCATTGCAAGATCTGAATTTTCAGTTTGTAATAGGTGCACAAGAAGTGACAATTTCATGTTCCTTGGTATGTCATAATAGACTTGTTTTAATTTATCTGGATCTACCATCTTCTCTGCAGTTACGCTTGTTGGTTTAATCATATATTTATTTGCTAGTCTTTTGATGTCTCGAGAAATTGTTGCGGAGAAGAAAAGCGTTTGTCTGTTTGTTGGGCACTTCATTATTATTCTTTCAACGTCCTCTAAGAATCCCATATCAAGCATTCTATCAGCTTCATCTAAGACCAAGATTTTGATATTAGAAAGATCAATTGTTCCTCTTTGGAGATGATCCATTAATCTGCCTGGTGTAGCTATAACTACCTGGGCTTTTGGTATGTCTTTAATCTGTTGATTAATAGAAACCCCTCCATAAACTGGGATTATTTTCAAACTTTTTTGGCTTGAAATTTGTCTAAGTGACTCTTTCACTTGCTCTGCAAGTTCTCTAGTTGGTGTGAGAACTAATGCTTGTAGTCCTCCTTTTGGGATTACTTGCCCAACTATTCCGCAACCAAAAGCCAATGTTTTGCCTGAGCCTGTTGATGATTCCCCAATTATATCTTTACCTTCCATGATTTCTGGAATAGATATTTTTTGTATTTCTGTTGGAGTGTTAAATCCTAATTTTTTTATGGCGATAAGTAGCTCTCTACTTAAGCCTAAGTTTTCAAAACTCATTATATTACCTCTTATTAAATTCAGCATTGCCCATAGAAAAAGCGAAATGTTCAAAGTTGAGCAAGTGCCCTCTCAAAACTAGTAATGCTACTAAACTTAAGAATTAAAGGTTCATTTATAAGTGTTTCTAAAAGAAAAACTAAGAATTTAAAAAAATAATAATTTAAGGTACTACAAGATCAATCTGGATCTTATCAAATACGCCGTTGTCAGAATATGCCATCATAGTTACCTTATAGGTGCCGGAAGGAACATTTGGTCCAACTTCAAAAGTGGCTTGATAAGTTCCTAAGTTATGTGCTTTTATCTTCTGCGTATCTGGTGTTATTGATATATTTACGCCTTGTGGTAGGCCCAAAACTTTCACCTTAACGTTATTTTGGGTGAAGAATCCTCTGTTCTCAACTTGGATGAATGTCTGCTGGACTCCAGGGATGACATTGAAATTTGTCAAAATCTTTCCATCCCTTACTATGGTATCCCCGCCAGTAACTGCAAAGTGTTCAATGTCAACTTTTGGATACAGCGCTTGTTTCCCAGTGCATGGGCATAGGGAGTATAGTTTCCAACTATAAGTAATACCACAATTGGATGTCTGTCCATCATTAATAATTTTAATATACTCTACTTTATTCCATACCTCTCCAGGTATAGGTATTTCAGCAGAAATTGAGTCTCCACGACAAGATTGAAAATTCCTAGTATCTTCTTGTCCATATTTAGGTTTTATAACTACCTTAAAGTATGCACAAGCTTCACCACAATTAAGATCTCTTCCATTTATATCTAAAATATATGTACAATCTTCTCTTGCTCCACCTGGAGGATAATAGGTAGCAGACTCACCAGGTTGTAGTGTCTCAGTTGTCACTTGAAGTAGTTTGTAACATCCCAAAGCATTTTCTTCCCCGTTTTCCCCATTTGCAAAAAGAATCGGTAAAGTGCTAATAGCTAATAACAATATGATACTTAAAGAAATATATCTCTTATTCATAGGTATGCACCGCACTTTTATGAAGAAAACAATATAAAAACTTTTCTATCTATTAGATTTCAGACACAGTCAGAAATTTCTAAAAATCACTTTGTTCGATTTGATCCATAATGTATTCTTCCTTCCCATCAAGCAGGATTTCAAGTTCTTTTGGGGTCAAAAGTGGTTTTTTGTATCTCTTTGCATCATCTATTCCAATCCTTGGACATGCACAGATTACAAAGCTATCATAATCAAACCCATAGAGCTTATCAGGTGAAACTTCGTCTATCAAAATGATATCTGCTGCTAATCCAGAATCCTCAATTTTTTTCTTTAGTATCTTTGCTAGTTTCATTCTCTTTTGTCCTTTTTTAGATGAAACAATGATCCCATATTTCTTCGAATCCTTGGCCCTAAAAATAGCCCCAAAACGTTCTTTTAGGATCTTATCCTTATAGTCATTCAATGAATATATGCCATCACAATCAAAAGCAAATACTTTCTTTTCTGTAGATATTGCAACTCCTAAAGGATGAAATCTGCCCTCCCCAGCAAAGATAAAAAAGTCAACATTATCTGAAACACTCAAAGCAGAAGAAAAATTACACCCTAACACCTGTCCAGGATATTTAACTCTCACATCCCCTATACCAATTAATGCTTCAAATCCTTCACTTTCTAGATATTCTTTTACTTTTGGGAGTTCTCTCACGTAATTTACAGTTGCTACTAGTCCGACTATCTTCCCTTCCTTCTTTAAAAAATTGATATTATTTTTTAATACCTCCATATAAGGAAAAATAAAGTCAACTTCAATAAATATTAATGGAATGTTGCTTTCAATTGGCAATGACGCATGGCCAAAATTAACTAGACAATCACATTCCTTATCAAAATCAAAGCTAGGAACATCACAAGCGCCATAATTAAAGTTTCCGGAAACAATTACATCATACCCTTGTTTTTTAAGTTCACTGGAAATGTAATCAGCATAGATTTTTAATCCCTCAGGCAACACCAACCCAACTCTTTTAATCTTCAATTCCTTTAGTTTACCAAATAAAACATCCAAATCAAATTGATACTTCAATTTTTTTCCACTCCTTTTCTTCTGATGGAACTGTTATTTCTCCCCCATCAATAGCTTTACTAAAAGATGAATAAGTTAGATTTGAATTATTCTCTACACCTTCAATAAGAAACTTACCAACATCGCTTCCCCCAACAGAGATAACATACTGTATAAATGCGCCCTTCAAATCTTCAATTCTAACATCTTTAATGTTTGAAGTAATGTATTTCATCTTTTCTTTAAGTTTAGAAAAATCAAAAATGTAATCTTCAAACGGGGTGTGGGGCTTTGGAACAAATGGGTTAAAAGAGGATTTAGTCCTAATCATCTTTCTTGATTTTTTTATAAATTCTATAACCTCATCAAGATCTTTTATCTCTTCTCCAGGAAGCCCAAAAATAAAGTAAAGCTTTACAGATTTAGAATATTTTTTTATGAGATTGATCTTTTCAAAAAACTCTTCATCGCTGTAATATTTTCCTATATCATACCTCAGTGATTCGGAAGATTCGGGGGCTAAAGTTATAGTATCTTGGCCAAGAAAAGGTATCGTGCCCAAATTTATGTCTTTTAGTTTTAACGAAGGCAAAGAAATTTGAAATCCTAGTTCACCTATGCTATTAATAATTTCATCGATGGATGAAGGCATATCTGAACCTATCAATGCAATCTTCTCAAACTTAGTTCTTTTTTGCCCTTCCTTTACTATATGAATCAATTCTTCTATGCTCCTCTCCCTATATGGCCCTAAGGCATTTCCAGTTAGACAAAATTCACATCTGCTTCTGCATCCCCTTGATACCTCTAAAAGGAAGGTTTTATTGAAAGACTCTTCAAAATCCCCCCATTGAATTGGCTCATAAAGGGGATGGTATGTAAGCTTTTCAATCCTTCTTTTGATCTTATTTTCTCTGTGGATTTCAGGAATATAGATACCTTCTATCTTTGCAAACTCTTCTATCTGTCTTTTTGGATCATCTAGAGTGGTATAAATCTCTATAAATTCAACAAGCGATTTTTCAGCGTCACCAACAAAAGCGATGTCAAAAACATCCTTTAAAACGAAAGGATTTACATTAAGGGGCCCGCCAGTAATTACCAGATGATCTTTTCTTTCCTCTCTCAGTATAGGAATATTGTTATTTTTTAAAATTTTTAGTAGATTTATGATGCCATACTCATAGTTTAGGGAAAACAGCAATGCTTTGAAATTTTTCAACATGTCTTTTGTTTCAATAGACCTCTCAAAATCTAAAAAAAATCGTTCTATTGAAAAGTCCCTAGCCTCATTTACAATGTTATAGACATAATGAATACCAAGATTAGAATTCCCTGCACGATATACGTCTGGGTATATCAAAGCAAATCTGTTGGCGGCTCTTTTTTTTATAGTACCATATTCGATGAATCTCATTATTCCTTCCACCCATCTTCTCCGACTAATGGCACAAATACGCAGCCACCATGTTTTTTTGTTTCAAATGTTCCATCTTTTCTCTTTTTTGATACCAATAGCTCCTGGTAGTATTTTTCTTTGCCGACTGGCGCAACTATCATCCCTTCTTCCTTCAATTGATCCTTCCAGCTCTGGGGTATTTTGGGGGCAGCTGCAGTAGCGATTATCCTATCATAAGGTGCACCTTCTTGATATCCCTTTGTGCCATCACCAAGAACAACTGTTATATTGTATCCTGCACTTTTTAGATTATTAATACCAAATTGATAAACTTCTGGAATTCTTTCTATTGTGACAACATTTTCTTCTCCACATATCTCGGCAATTAGAGCTGCATTGTAACAAGATCCCGCCCCTATTTCTAATGTTTTAGTACCTAATTTGAGGTCAGAAACTTCTAGCATCAATGCTATCATTGAAGGTGCAGATATAGTTTGACCCCAACCGATCGATAACGGGGTATCTTTGTAAGCCTCATCTTTAGAAGCTTCAGGAACAAACATACTTCTATCAACTTTCAAGAACGCATTTTTAACGGATTCGTTTTTAATGTAACCAATTTTTTCAAGATAAGAAACCATTCTAAGTCTAGATTCATCTTTTATCGACATGAAGACTCCTTCCACGTTTAGTAGATAGTGAGCAGTAAATTCTTCTTATTTCTGATGCCTGTGCAGATGGTTTATATCCATTTGAAGCCAATATTTTTTCAATTATCATATCATAGCCTTCTAAGGATATATTGTCTCCTTTAGAAAAAATTTCTTCTCTGTCAGAGAATGCTCTAAACGAAAGATGGCCATTTTCCATTTTTAACGTAATTTTGAGTACAGTTGGAATATCCTCAGGTATTAGATATAGGGTATGAATATCTTTAGCAGCTGCCAACTCCCCTTTTCTTTTAGCGTCGATGTGATTCACAAAATATTTTTTCTTATTGACCTCTAACAATTCGCCAATTTGAAATATTTTATTTTCTACTGTATCAAGTTGTATTTTTTTAGAATTTTCAAAATAAGAAATAACAGCAGTTATCTTAATCGGTATCTCTTTATCAATGACATTATGAAAAACTTCTCCACATGTATTACATTTTCTTAATTCTTGTCTTCCTCTTTTTTTTAGGACTTCAAAGTCAGTATGCTTACACACATTTTTTATGAAAACTTTATCTTTAAAATAGTTTTCGGAATAATAGATAACTCAAAGGCTATACTTTTTATTTTAAAAGAATATGTTCATTTTTACCATAAATTATAAAAACTTTGAAGTTAATATAAATATAATCGGAGAAGTCTAATGATCAAAAGAATAATTGGATTATCGATTATAGGTTTAAGCCTTGTACTAGGTGGCTATTTTTCTATATATTTTAGTCTAGTTGATGATCAAATGATGCTTCTAATGCTTTCAGGTATCACTACTATTCTTTTTATCTTTGGATTATTTATACTATTATTAGATAGGAAAGAACGGAAATTAAAAAAAGAAAAGAAAATAATTCTTGAAATGATCAAAAGGTCTAGGGCTGCACAGGAAAGACAAGCTTACCCAGGGGTATCTGATGATTTAATGAGAAGAAAAATCAATTAGATTACTTTAAAGTCAAAAACAATGTGCCAAACCCCGGGAGAATATTTTTTAACTTTTCTATAATAGATGGATTCCAACTTTTTTCCTTTTTTTGCTATGACTCTTTCTATAGTCTCTTTGAGATGGGGCTCCAATTTTTCTGCTATAGTATTATGGTAATGAATTACCCCCCCATCTTTTATCATATCTAAGGCCTTTAAAAGAAATTTCTCATCATCAGAAAAATATCCCATAATAATCCTATCAGCCTTGAAGTTGGGATTAAAGTCAAGACAATCGATGTTAATTGGCAAAACTCTGCCACTTAAAGAATTAAGATTAATATTTTCTAGAAGTAAATTATAACTATTAGGGTTTTTCTCTAAAGACCAAACAATTGCCTTCCCATATTTTGCAAGAGGCAATGTAAAGTATCCGATCCCTGAAAACATGTCAATTATGACTTCATTGGGAGAAGAAACATGAGCCATTCTTATTCTTTCGGCAATGTTTCCCGAAGAAAACATTACCTTGGATAGATCTATTTTGTAATAAATTCCGTTTTCCTTATGAATAGTAATAAATCCATCCCCCACTAATCTCTTATAATAAGGGATTCTAAATTCTCCGGATACAAATCCTTTTTCTAAAACAGTCTGACATTCAAAACTTTCAAAGAAGCAATTGCCAATGAACTCCTTAAATTTTTCATATTCATTAGGTATAGAAACAATTATAATGCCCCCAAGTTGCTCATAGCTTTTCATTATCTTTTGTACGTCTTCGCTAGATATCTTAGTTTTTAGTTGTTCTCGAAGTTTTTTTATCCTTTTGTCTTCCACAAAATACTTACTGCCAAAATACATAAAAGGTTTTCAATTAAGGATAGTTATGGAAAGTTGTGTTCTTACTGGAAATGAGATTAGAGAACTTATATCAAAGAATAATCTTATTCAAAACTATATTGACCTAGACACCCAAATTACCCCTAATGGTTTTGATATGACTGTAAAAGAAATTCATTTCATTACTTCTGAAGGTGCTGTTGACTTTAGTAATCAAAAAAGAATTCTTTCTGAAACAAAAAAAATAGATTATGTCAATGATTGCATTTCTCTAAAAAAAGGTTCATATAAGATAGTATACAATGAGATCGTTAATATCCCGCCAAACATAGTTGCTCTTGGTAGGCCTCGTTCAACTCTTTTAAGGTGTGGTGCAAATGTAGGAACCGCTGTGTGGGATAGAGGTTATAGCGGAAGAAGTGAATCATTACTTTTAGTAGATAATGAAAAAGGCATAAAGATTTTCAAAGATGCTAGGGTGCTTCAATTAGTTTTTATACGAACAGCGACAGACGACTCTTTATATAAAGGGATATTTCTAAAAGAAAATATATAATCAGGTCAAAACATGATCCCCGATTGCAAGAATATTATTTCTCCTGACTATTATTAGAGGCATTCCCTTCATTTCTTCCCCTCTGAGGATCTTGACATTTTCAATAACTAAATTTAGCTCTAAATCGTAACCTGCTAGGATACCCTCAATTTTTCTGCCATCTTTTAGGACTATACTGACAGGCTCACCGATGTTATTGTGGATTATGTCAAAAGGTTTTTCAGCCCCTGCACTCTCGTATTTCTCGTCTTCTTCATAGAATTCATCTTTGTTGTCCATAAAAAGAATTAAATTATGTCCTTTAAAAGAATTTCCTTTATGATTTTATAAAAGAAATATTAAGTTTTACTAACATTGAAAAGTTGTGCCGATACATATACTTCTATAAAGGCCGCTATTAATAATAGTGGAAGTATTATCGCAAAAAGCCTTATTCCTTTTTTAAGATTAATTCTCAAAGATTCAGATCTAGATTTACCTTGGGGCGGAGATATTATTTCTTTCCCAATTCTAAATCCCTGTGAAGCCGCAATTGCTATAGTTGGGATTTCAATTATCCCATGTGGAAGTATCCCAATTAAAAAAACTAGTGGAGACTCTCCTTCTGCCATAAATTTACCATAAAGAAGCCCTAATACAGTACCGTTGAGCCATAATGACATGAAAGGAAACAATCCAACAAAGACACCGAATATCATTATCAAAAATGAAGTTCTACTGTTTACATAAAAAATTGTAAGAAACAGTTCAAATGAAGTCATTTCCTTCAAAGGTCCAAACATATCTACAAATCCTTGTATAAGTGAATCAAATATTTCTGGATTGTTGTTAAAAAAAACTTTAAACATGTAGAATCCAGAGATAGATGACAAAAGAAATAGCACTATAGAAAATAACATCAAGTTTTTATTTTCTTTAATTATTGAAAAAACTTCATTTTTATAATATAAAATTATTCTTTCTTTTTTGCTTTCCATGATAAAATCCTCTTTGAAATAATCATAAGTAGTAGTGCACCTAATAAAAGTCCAAGACCAACTATGATTTTAAATATATTGTATTTTTCAATAGCTCTGCTAGAATATTTTTGGGATTCTTGGGCTTTTGAAAATGCATCGGGATACTCCTCTCTATTGTAAAGTTTTCTAGCAGTTGTTAAAAGCTCATCTGCTTTCTGAACATCTTTTTCGTAAAATATGGTCTTCTTTGCTTCTTTTAATTTGCTGTCTGCTGTATCGATTTCAATCTTAGCTCTTTGCATGTCCCCTTGGCCAAAGTTTTCGAGTATATCGATTGCTTTATCGATTAATTCAACTCTTTTGATAAGATTGGGTTCTTTTTCAGCTTGTGTTAGATAGTATACACCCTCACTGAATATAGCCTCATCAGAAACAGTGACACCCTTACTCCTTGCCTGATCTTCTAAATTTTTCCCTTTTACTAGTTTGTCATTGAATCCCTTGTTAACGACTTCAAGTTGAGATTTGAAAAGAGTTGTGGCTTGGGAAAGAGTGGTAAAGGCTTCCCTGTAAAGTCCAAAAGAATAGCTGTTCTGTGATTGCTCTATTAAGGAATTAATTCTGTTAGTTTCAGTAGGCTTGATTACAGAAAATCCGTTACTCTTCATAGACTCAAAATAGGGTAAAAATGATTTAATTTCTTCATCATAGTTCTCTTTGTATCGGAGCCTATTCTCAATAAGATTATATCGCCCCATTGCAAAATCAAATAGATTCATTACAAAAAGGGCATTGTCTTCATGAACTACATATGCGTCCTCAAAAAGGGATTTGTCTCCTATGAGTATTATCATTCCATTTCCATGTTTGATATAGCCTGAAACAGGGGGTCTACTACCTTTTTTATAAGTTTCAAATTCATCATAATTTTTTGAATAGGAGGTAGTATTGCTTTTTAATTCACCATCGAATTTTCCTTTGAGGCTAGAGCCGCTGACATAGAGGATATTAGAAACGCCTTTTGATGGGGGGTAATTATCATCGCCCTTGATTAGAACACGTGTATTGAAACTTGAAAAGCTTGTATCGTCATATACCCTATCTATATTAACCTCAATTTTAAATGAAGATAAAAGTCTATTAATTTGGGAGATTGAACTTGCCTCAGTAAAATCTTCAGCAACTATAATTAGAGACCCTCCTGAATCTACGAAACTAACTAACTTCGGTATTNCTTCAGTTGATATCCCGGTTTTTGGAACAATTATTACAANAGCTCCGTANTTTGAAAGATCCTGTGGTATCTTTTGCATTTTAGAGATATTGTAGTTAGTTTTAATCGAATTTTCAATTTTTCCAAGGCTTTCTCCATAAATCAAAATATTTTGANCTTCTGCCAGAATAAAAGGGGAGAATAAAGAAAAAACAAGAATACTAAATATTGAAAAACTTATAATCTTCTTCATGAATTTTAATTNGGCAGAAAGTATTTAAGTTTTTTGAAGTTATTNGGATTTATGAGATTATTATCCTTATTTTCTGGNGGGAAGGATTCNCTTTATGCNGCNTATCTTGCAATAAANGAAGGNCATGAAGTTGTTTTATTACTNTCNTTAGAGNCAGAAAGAGAAGATTCNTANATGTTNCATGTTCCNAATATATCNTTTACTNCTTNTCAAGCTGANGCNATGGGGATCCCACTNATAAGAAAAAANGTNAAGGGTGAAAAGGAAAANGAAGTNTCAGAGTTAGAGGGTATTATTAGTGAGTTGGTGAAAAATACGGAAATTGAAGGGATAGTAACAGGCGTAATTGAATCAAATTATCAAAGAGAGCGAATACAAAAAATTGCAGACCACAATGGATTATTACATCTCACGCCGCTTTGGAAAACAGATTCTAAAAAATACATGGAGTCACTTATTGATGAAGGATTTAAGGTAGTTATAGTTTCTACTTCCGCGCTCGGGCTTGATGAGTCTTACCTCGGAAAAGTTATTGACACTGATATCTTAGAAAAATTAGTGATTCAAAATAAAAAATATGGGGTCCATATAGCGGGTGAAGGTGGCGAGTATGAAACTTTTGTTATTGATGCACCAACATTCAAAAAGAAGTTGATAATAGAAAAGTCCAAGAAAATAATAGAAAATTTAAATGGAGTCCTCTTGATAGACTCAATTGTTTTTGAAAACAAATCATAAGACGATTCTTGTGCCACAGCTCTGTGGATTAATTAAAGCTTGAAGGATGACGTGTTTTGATTTACCGTTGATTACATGTACTTCCCCGACACCCTCTTTTAACGCCAAAATGGATGAAAGTACTTTTGGAATCATTCCGCCAGATATTTTCCCGGTTTGTAACATCTCATTGGCATTTATTTCATTTAAAAGTGGTATTCTAGTTGAGGGGTCATTTGGATCAAGGTAAATGCCATCAACGTCAGTAATTAGTAGTAATTTTTCAGCGCCCATTGCCGCCGCAATAGAATAAGCAAATTCATCCGCATTTACGTTATATGCTCCATTTTCTCCTTCACCTATCGGGGAAACAATCGGTATGTACCCTTCATCAATTAAAGTCCATAGTAGCCAGGTATTGACACAATTAATATCCCCAACAAAACCAAGATCAACATCATCAATAATCTTTTTAGATGCCTTTACCAAACTGCCATCCCTTCCTGAAATGCCAACTGCATATTCTCCTTCATTGTTTATTAGTGTGACAAGCTCTCTATTGACTACACCATGAAGAATCATTTCAACAACTTTCATTGTATCCTTTTCGGTTATTCTAAGCCCTTTATAGAATTCAGATTTAATCCCAAGTTTATCAAGCATTGAAGTTATTTCAGGGCCTCCTCCATGGACGATTACTGGTGTTGCGCCAAGTGATTTGATTAACGATATGTCTTTGGCAAATGCCTTTTTTAGCTCTTCATTCTTCATTGCATGACCGCCGTATTTGATTACGACAAGTTTATTCTTCAGTTCTTTTATATCGCTTAAATTATTGTAAAGATCATCAAACATCATGCACACCTCACGGATATAATGGAACGACTTTAAGCCCTTCTTTCTCATCAAAACCCATCATAAGATTCATATTCTGTATAGCCTGGCCTGAAGCCCCTTTTACAAGATTATCAATTGCTGAAATTACTATTACCCTGCCGGTCCTTTTGTCAGATTTAATACCAATATCACAGTAATTGGAACCTAAAACAGCTTTAGTTTGAGGGAATTTGCCTTCATCCAATACTCTAACAAAGGGGCAGTCTTTGAAGAATTCACGGTAGAGTGAAATTACTTCATTTGTTTCAACAAATTTGTTATAAGTCATATAGATTGTCGTGAGGATTCCCCTGTTAATTGGCACAAGATGGGGGGTAAAAGATAGATTTACCTTGTTCCCATATAGTTTTTCCATCTCTTGTTGTATCTCAGGCGAATGTCTATGATTAGCTATGCCATATGCTGAAAAGTTTTCATTGGCTTCAGGAAAGTGTGTGTTATTGGTCAACTTTTTTCCGGCACCTGAAACACCGGACTTTGAATCCACAATTATGTCATGTTTTACGAGTTTATTTTTTAAGAGTGGAGCTGTTCCTAAAATAGCGCTTGTTGGATAGCATCCTGGATTGGCAATTAACTTTGCCTTTTTTATCTTATCTTTGTATAGTTCCGGAAGCCCAAAGACG
>LNJB01000009.1:43147-47749 GCA_001587595.1 Candidatus Methanofastidiosum methylothiophilum | reverse complement strand
AACTACCTTGGGTGTAATAAAGGTTTTTTTAGGTAGGATACAGTTTCCCATTTTTATGTCATACCCTACTTTCATTACATTTTCTCCAGGTGTAATCCCCTTTGTGATTGTGATATAATCCTCTTGAAGTTGTACATTTTCTATCATGACAACAGAATCTGCACCTTCGGGCACAGGGGCACCTGTAGCTACATATGAACAAGTATTTTTTTCTACAAAAAATTTAGGGGCACTTCCTGCATTGATACTTTCAATTAATTTAATTTTTATAGGAGAAGTTTCGCTAGCTTTGAAAGTATCCTCTGACCTAACGGCATACCCATCCATTTGGGATTTGGGGTAATGTGGAACATCAATAGGAGAAATTAAATCATCTGATAGAATTCTATTTAATGAAGATATAACGGGGATCTCNTCTGACTTCAACTCAAAAGATATGCTATCTTGAATTTTTTTTATAGCTTCTTCATAAGTATCAAGCTTTAAGAACTTCAAATAATCCCTCTGTTNCNAATTCATTTCTTAATAACTTGAATTGAAGTTGCTTTAAAAAATATATTGATGTTTTTGCCCTCTTTGATATTTAAGTTTTCAATGGACTGNTTTGTAACTGCAGCTTCAACTTGAAATCCGCAATCTATCCTTACTATGTTGTAAAATCCATGNTTTATTANATCAGAAACTANNCCTTTAAACACATTTCTTGCACTAGTGTTGCCTTTGCCAATTACAACATCTTCAGGCCTTATAATCAATCTGACTTCATCGCCAACTTTAAAGTGATTTGAGATGGCAACAATTTTTTTTCCTTTTATTTCAATGACAATTTCTTCATTTCTTTTTTCTATGACTTTGCCCTCCCAAATGTTTTCAATTTTGACAAAGCGAGCGATTTCTTTAGTTTTTGGTTTATAGAAAATTTCCTCTGGTGTTCCCACTTGGACAATTGTTCCATTCATTATTATGCCTATCCTATCTGCAAGTATCATCGCTTCTTCCTGACTATGCGTGACGTGGATGAAGGTGATGCCTTCCTTTCGGTGGAGCTCTTTCATCTCAGATATTAGATTTGCCTTTGTATTTTCGTCTAATGCAGAAAATGGCTCATCTAAAAGTAAAACCTTAGGATTTGTTGCAAGAGCCCTGGCAAGAGCCACTCTTTGTTGCTCTCCTCCGCTTAGTGTAGTTACGTCTCTATGCATCAAATTTTGAATCTTAAACATTTTCGATAATTCTTTTAGCTTATTATCAATCTCTGTTTTAGACATATTTCTGAGTTTCATCCCATATTCAATATTTTTTCTAACTGAGAAATGAGGGAAAAGTGAATAATCTTGGTATAAGAATCCAAGATTTCTTTTTTCCGGGACTTCATAAGTAATGTCTTTTCCTTCTATGAAAATTTTCCCTTTATTTGGGATGTATAAGCCTACGATAAGTTCAAGTAGCAATGTTTTTCCTGATCCAGTAGGGCCTAAGATAACGAAGTATTCGCCTTGTTTGACTTCTAATGAAACATTTTTTAGTTCAAACTCTCCCCAATTATTGCTTATATCTTTGACCCTTATCATATTCTCACTTTTTTCTCGATATTAGTCTTAAAAACAGAAATATAACAAAACATAATAATATTAATAATACGGCAATGGGTTGTGACTCCTTAAGCCCACCAGTATTAAATCTATAGAATATCATTGTAGCGGCAATCATAGGGTAATATGCAATTACAACAACAGCGCCAAATTCACTAATCCCTCTCGCCCAGCTCATAATTGCTCCCGAAACTAAATGATGGTATGAAAGAGGAAGTGCTATTTGGTAGAATGATTTCAGTTGGGATGCTCCTAGAGTTCTAGCAACTCGTTCATAGTTTGGATTGACACTTTTGAATCCCTCTTTTGCTGAGTTAACAAACAGTGGATAGCTCACAAAAAACATTGCAATAACTACCCCCCAAAGTGAATCCTGGAATACTATCCCGAGATTTCCAAAGACGGTACCTAGCGTACTTCGTCTGGATAGGAGAGAAAATAATGCAATTCCCGCTACCGTATGAGGGATTATAACAGGGATATCTATTATTGATTCAATTAAATTTTTGCCGTAAAATTCATTTCTTGCAATTACATAAGCAAGAGGGATCCCAAGCAATATCGCCAAAATTGTTGCTAGAAAAGATGAATATAAAGTGAACATAATTGATTTTAGTACGTATTGATCTTTTAATATTGCAATAAAATTTGCAGGACTCAATATTAACTGTTTATATAACATATTAAATAGAGTACCAACTACAAAAACTATTATGGTAATCCCAATAAAGAAAAAAATGAAGGAAAAAGGATTCCTTCTAAATTCAAGTTTTATTCTCTTTTTCATTAATTATCAGCCACATATTTTAGTAATATTTGTGGAACTTTTGTTTTATCGGGCCCTGCTATTGCTGGGATCACTGGAGGCTGACCATCTTCCTCGAAGACTTTTTGCCCAAATTCATCTATCATATATTTAACGAATTCATTTGCTAATTCTACATTTGGTGCATTTTTTGGAACTGTAACGCCATAGACTATAGGCTTTCCTGTTTGTGTCTTTCCATCCGCAGTTTTAACTTGCACTCTCTTATAAGTATCTGTGTAAGCTACATCGCTTAGATTGATAGATCCGGGCAGTCTGATATACTTCATATCATTCTGAACAGCAACAGAAATATATTCCCATGCATAATCAAGCCCGCCATCTTGTACCATTGAAACTAGTTCTACAGATTTGTTTCTTATAGTTAACTTATTAGTAGCAGGAGCTAAATTTTCTGGCGTAGTTATTACATAAATTCCGTTAACTTCGTCTACAGTAATTTTTGATTTGGAGGTTATTAAATTTTCAAATATTTTATCGTCTTTATATTCTAACTCCGCTAATTGTATTGTCATTGGTGTTCTATATCCACATGGATCTAAATTTGGATTTGAAAACGCCCATATTACATCAGGTTTATCAAGTATCTTGTACCAATTGTTTTTATTTATAATGTTTGCATATTTACTTTTGTCTGAATATGTCAAAACCATTTCATTTTTTGCAAATAGTACGTACCAATCTGCATACTCTGGAACCATCATTGACGGTATTAATGTGTAGTCAGCGGATGCAAAAACATCAGCTTTAACACCGAGCTGAGTTATTTTTTGAACACATTCTATGCTTCCTGCAGGTTCAAACTGCACATCAACGTTTGGGTGGTCTGCTTCAAATTTTTTCTCTATTTTTTCCATAGGCGAAACTAGACTCCCTGCCATAAGTACTTTCAAAACCTTTTTTTGTCCACCACTTTGCGAGGATGTGCCAGTCTGATTTGCACATCCGGCCACTAAAACTACCATTATTCCGATAAGGAACAATGCAGATATTTTAAGATATGTTTTTCTTTTATTGATAATATCACCTCGTTATGATTAAATAGAGATAACGTTTTATAAATATTACGAATAAGTATTCGATTTTGACAAAAAGGACATTAATTTTTGATAGAAATTATGTTAACACGACAGGCATTTTCTGTAGATTTGCATATTGAAACATATTTTGGCCGATTTCGCCTTCAAATTCATTATCTAATTGGAATTCATCTGCAATGATTGCCACCCCCGTTTGGGTCTGAAATATTAACTTCAGGACATTTTTTGAAGTAAACTTTATATTTGTGAATCCTTTAGCAATAGATACTTCATTAAATCCTGTATATGGTTTATTAATCATATCGCTTAAGAAATTTTTTCACCACCCCATAAAATTTATATATACACTTACTGTAGTAAAATATAGCGTTGATGAGCAGGATAGCAATGTATATAGAAGGCGGAAGTTTCACACTGTGGGAAGAATTTTATAATGCGTCTATTTTACAATTGAAGATGGAAAAGTATTCAGAGGCAAAAAGACTAGCAAAAAAATCATTAGACGAAGCTATTGATATTTATGGCCCATCCCATTCAACTTCAGGAATGAGTTTATTTTTACTAGGATTGATATCCCAATATCAAACAGAATTTATAGAGGCTGAATCATTTTATGAAAAGGCATTATCTATATTTGAGAGAGTATTTTCTAAAAATGATACCGTTGTTTTGAATGTATTACAAAATCTTGCATTTGTTTATCAGTCCCAAGGAAAATATCCAGAAGCTGAGCAACTCTACAAAAGGGTATTAAAAATTAAAGAAGAAGACTATGGAAAAGAAAATTCTCAGATTATCCCAATATTATGCTCACTTGCAGATCTATTAAAACAAATGAAGAAGTACGATGAATCGGAAGAGCTATATACAAGAGGCCTCCAAATTTTGATACATGAATATGGCCCAGACCACCCTCAAGTAGGGGATATTTACATTAATCTTCACAAAATCTATTCGATATTAAATAAGAGGGACGAAGACAAACAACTTTACAACTTCTTAAAAAAACACTCTGACTATCTCTAACGTATTCTTTCAAATATATTTATAAAAATTATTTTAAAATTAATTTTATGAAAAGAATATGCTATTCTCCTATTGGGGTTGTTCACTCTGAATTTAAAGAAAAAATTAACGTTCCAAT
>LNJB01000009.1:0-42694 GCA_001587595.1 Candidatus Methanofastidiosum methylothiophilum | reverse complement strand
ATAGACAGAATGCAAAAAATGGCTGGTTTTCTAACAAAATTGATAGAAAGGAATATTTATCGGATAATAGATTCTTGGATTAGATCATATGATGATAAAAGAGTTTGAGTTTAATTTAAGGGAACTTGCAGGATCAATGGGTGACTTTGGTACTCTCTTGCCTTTGGCTATAGGGTACATTGTTGTAAATGGCCTTAATCCTGCAGGATTTCTTATCATGATGGGCATTGTCAATGTATTTTTAGGATTAACATATAAGCTCCCAATGCCATTACAACCAAAAAAAACTGTCGCAACTGTTGCAATAGCCCAGGGATGGGCACCATCCTTAATTTACTCTACTGGATTTGGCTTAGGTATCGTATGGTTATTTCTTTATTTCACAAATTTAATTCAGAAAATAGTAAAGTATACTCCTAAATCAGTTACAAGAGGAATTACTCTAGCTTTGGGGATTACCTTATTTAGAACTGGATTTGAATTCTTTAAATCTGATATTTATATTGGGTTTATTGCCCTAATGATAATATTTGTTTTTAGAAAAAATACTAAACTTCCTGCAGCAATTCTTTTATTTTTGTTTGGATTTGCTTTAATTATTTTTAAAGGTGAAATTAAAGATGTAATTGATATAGGATTTACACTTCCGCCTATTACTTCTATTTCTCTAAATGATATCTATAAAGGAATGATTTTAGTTGGAATAGCCCAAATACCACTTACTTTGACAAATGCTGTTATAGCTGTCACTGCACTACTAAAAGACTATTTCCCAGAGAAACCTGTATCTGAAAAAAAATTATTGTTTAATATGGGAATAGTCAATGTAATCGTTCCATTTTTTGGCGGATTTCCAATGTGTCATGGTGCAGGGGGATTGGCTGGTCAATATACCTTCGGTGCAAGAACGGGCGGTGCAAACATTATGGAGGGAACGATTGAAATTTGCTTAGGTTTATTTTTATCAAAATCAATTTTGAATTTATTTACAATATTTCCAATGAGTATAGTTGGGGCAATGCTGTTTTACGTATCTTATGAACTTGCGAAACTAGTGCGAGATATTAAATCAAATTCAGAAATATTTGTAATGATTCTTACAGCAATTGTTTCAGTAACTTTAAATATGGCAATAGGTTTTGTGTTAGGGATTATCGCATTTAATCTCATGAAAAAATTGCATTAATAATTATTTAATCTTTTATTTAATATAATTATCAACTATATTTCAATTATATTATATCTCTATAAGGCATAATACTAATGTTTATAAGGATATGATTTATACCTCATATCGGTGATACATTGAAAAAAATAATACCATTTTTAGTATGTTCTCTATTAGTAGTATCAATGTTCGCTGGGTGTATCGGACAAGGTGCCGATAATAAAACAGCAACAGAGGCTACGAGAACAATAGTCGATATGGCCGGAAATAGGGTAACTATCCCAAAAAATATTGAAAGAGTTGCTATTTTTGGCGGACCGATTGGACAAGTTCCATATATATTAGGCGTTGAAAATAAACTATGTGCAGTATCTAAAGGACATAAAACATCAGCTTTGCTTGCAGCAATGGATCCAAGAATAATGACACTCCCTGCACCAAGGACAGTAAATGGAGTCATTAATATTGAAGAACTATTGGCTTCTAATCCTCAATTTGTCATTGCTGGAGATGTAGATGGTGAAATAGTAGCTAAAAATACAAAAATACCCGTTGTTCAATTTTTTGCAAAATCTGACGGTAACTTCGCCCAAACAAAAGCTGAAGTACTCTTTTTAGGAGAAATTTTTGAAAGGCCAAAAGAAGCAAAAAAATTCTGTGATTACCTTGACAACACTTTAAAATTTATTAACAGTAGATTAGCAGATCTTCCTGAGAATGAACGAGTAGTTTTATTTAATGGATTTGACAGTAATCACTTAGTTACATACGGTACCGGATCATACATGGAAGAGAGAATTAATACAGCAGGATGTATAAATGCGGCAAGTAAGGTATCCACAGCAGGGAAGAAAGAGGGAATACACGCTGGATTAGATCAGATATCAATGGAGCAGTTAATTTCTTGGAATCCTGATATTATCGTGATTGATTATGGAAAGCCTGAAGATCTGTATAATGATCCAAAATGGGCAAAAATATCTGCAATTAAAAACAAAAAAGTCTACAGACTTCCAAGTGCTGTCTTTATATGGAACAGACCATCCGCAGAATCAGCTGTGTTGCACCCCTTATGGATGGCTAAAATTGCACATCCCGATAGATTCAAAGATGTTGACATAAGAGCTGAAATTAAAAGATTCTACCGTGAAATATTTGAATATACGCTTAGTGAAGAACAAGTTGATAAAATTTTAGCTGGCGAATATGCTAGTGCTGTTGGCGGATTAAGCGGTGGATATTCAGGTGGACAGCAAAGCGGTCAAAAATAAATAAATTTATTTTTTTATTTTTTTTGAGGTGTTAATTTGGGTATGAATTCAACTAATAAAATTTTGAGTAATACCTTAGATATTTTAGATGATTTATATCAAGAAAATAAAATCGAAAAGCCCAGGATAAAAAAAGTAATTTTAAAACAAGAATGGAACGTAATTTTTGGAACAAATAATTTTTGTGGAATGGTAATTAATTTTACAGGAATACACGCAGTGCATGATGAGCAAAAACTCAGAGATAGAACAGATTCAATAAAAAAAATAGTAGGTAAAAATTTATTCGATACAGCTTCAGAGTATATACATTCGAAAGATATCCAAGAAAGATCTTTGGCTGTTGGCTCAATTAGTTGTCTATCCCATCCTTTCTTATCACATGCTCAGATAAAAAAAAGAGGATTCAATACGTGTAAAGATGTAATGGATATGCTAAAGCCAACTGATACTGTTACAATTGTTGGTTATGGGGGATTTGTAAGAAAATTTTTAGGTAAATGCAAAGAGATTCATGTAACTGAAATGCGACCGAAAGAAAGATTTGAATCAATTATTATCGGGGAAGACGTTGATTTCGGACCTAAAGAGATACATATCCATACTGAAAAGGAAAATAAAAAAGTTTTACTGAAATCTGATATAGTTATGATAACTGCATCCGCATTAGTTAATGGAACTTTTGATAAATTAATAGGATATTCTAAAAATGCAAGGATAAGAGGATTGTACGGCCCTAGTGGGGCAGTAATTTCAGATATGCTCTTTGAAGCAGGATTAAATCATCACAGATTTTATGAAATAACAAACGTCAAAAGATTTGAATATGATTCCATAAATGATAATTCTTTGGAAACAGCTTTAAAGGAAAATCAAACTCCACATTGTGTAAGCCCAAGGTTGATATGAATGCAACATAAAATAAAAGAAAACAAAATCTCTAGAAAAAAGCTAAGATCAAATTCCGTTAATCTTTTTCTTCTTGTATTGCCCATTGTTATTTTTATATTTTCAATGTTTATAGGAAGATACGTTATTTCTCCAATTTTAGTTATCAAAATACTTCTTTCAAAGATTATTTACATTGATCCAACTTGGCATCCAACTATGGAAAGTGTCATATGGGATGTTAGACTTCCAAGGGCCATTGCAGCGATGCTTGTTGGAGCTGGACTTTCTGTTTCAGGAGCTTCTTTTCAAGGTCTTTTCAAAAATCCTTTAGTTTCCCCACAAATATTAGGTGTTTCAGCAGGAGCCGGATTCGGTGCAGCTTTGGCTTTACTTCTTTTAGAGAAATTAATTCTAGTGCAAATAAGTGCTTTTATAGGAGGAGTAGTTGCAGTTGCATTTACTTACAAAATTAGTAAAATTTACAAAACAACTCCTTTACTTATGTTAGTTCTATCGGGAATGGTCACAGCAGCATTATTTTCTGCACTAACCTCTTTAATTAAGTACGTTGCTGACCCTTTGAATAAACTACCTGCTGTTGTTTTTTGGTTAATGGGATCCTTTAATGCTGTGTCAAGGGGAGATTTAATATTTCTTGGCCCATTTATAATAGTTGGATGCGCTGTATTAGTTTTAATAAGGTGGAGAATAAATGTACTATCCTTAGGTGAAGAAGAAGCTCGTTCAATGGGAATAAATACCGAACAATTAAAATTCATTATTATCTCTAGTGCTACAATAATAACAGCTGCTAGTGTATGTATGAGTGGTATTATAGGATGGGTTGGTCTTGTAATACCTCACGTAGGGAGGATATTAGTTGGGCCTGACCATAAAAAACTTATTCCAGTTTCATTAATTTTGGGAGCTTCCTACTTACTCATTGTAGATGACATCGCAAGATCTGCCATTTCAACTGAAATTCCAATTGGAATACTTACAGCAATTATAGGGGCGCCATTTTTTGCCTACTTAATTAGGAAATCTAAATCGGGGTGGAATTATTGAAATCAATACTCCAAATGAAAAAGGGCGGCTTTGGCTATATGGAGAACAATTTTATATTTCGAAATATAAATTTCTCTTTAAAAGAAGGCGAAGTAATGTGTCTTTTGGGGCCTAACGGCACTGGAAAATCAACATTGATAAAATGCCTTACTAAAATATTGCCATTGGATGAAGGAACTATTATTTATGATGGCGTAGAAATGTCAAATCTTTCAACTGAGGANATTGCAAGAGGAATTGGTTATGTTCCTCAAGCACATTTTTCTGCTTTTCCCTATTCGGTAAGAGACTTAATTGTCATGGGAAGAGCACCGCATTTAGGTTTGTTNTCCGTTCCCTCNCATAAAGACTTTGATTTAGTTAATGAATCGATGGAAACAGTTGGTATATCCCACCTTGCAGATAGGCCCTGCACAGAACTTAGTGGAGGGGAGCAGAGATTAGTCCTTATAGCNAGGGTATTAACGCAGCAGCCTAAGATCCTTTTACTTGATGAACCTACTTCCCATTTAGACTTGGGAAATCAGATACGATTACTCAGATTAATTAACAATCTTGCAAAAACAGGCCTAAGTATCATAATGTCCTCACATTTTCCAGATCATGCTTTTATCTCATCTCAAAAAGTCGCCTTAATGAAAGAAGGGAAATTAACTGGATTGGGCTCGCCCGATGAAACAGTAAACGAAGAAAATCTTAGAAAGGTATATGGAATAGATGTAAAGATTAAAGCAATTAAAGAAGGGATAAACAGAAAAATTTGTATACCAATCGTCTGATTCTTTAATTACTATAAAATATTTTATATTGTGGGCTAAATTAATCTTAAATACTTCTAAGTCAATATTTATTCGGTGATAAAATGGCTATTAGTGCAAGAAATAGTATGGAAGGAGTTATTAAAGAAATAAAAAAAGGTGAAGTTGCAGCTACAGTTAAAGTAGAAGTAACGAAACCATCGGTAATTACTTCAATGATTACAAGAGATGCAGTGGATTCTTTGGGATTAAAGGTAGGGCAAAAAGTTAAGGTCATAGTTAAATCAACAGAAGTAATGATCGGAGTAGATGAATAAGCTATATTTGAAATGACAAATCGAAGATTCTTTATAAGAAAGTCAAAAATTAATATGTCAATCAATAAAATGATTGGCATATTAACTAAATAAATCCACTCTATTTTTTAATTGATAAATTTAAACAAATAAAAGTGAATACAGTACTAAAAAAACTATAAAAGTTCCTATTGCTGTACCCAAGTGCAGTTGTATTGGTGATATTCTGCTCCGTTCTCTTAATAAATTTAGAACAAACTGCATACCTGGAAGTGTCAAAGTTAGTCCCCATGACAGGTATCTAAAATTAGCAGTGTTCTTGCTAGCATTTTGTTGCTCTTCTTTTGACTTAATAAGTTCATCTTTTAAATCTTTAATATCTACAGTTAATTCTTGATTTTTGGTCTTGTAACTTTCAACAGCTCTTTGCATTTCAATAATATTTTCCGTAAGTTTTACATTTTCTTGAGTCAATTTTGTTATTTCATGTTTTAGTGAATTAATTGATCCGCCGTAGTCTTCTTCTTCGTAAAATACTGAGTAAAAGTTTTTTTCTAATCCAGTGAGTGAGGTAGAATAAAAGAATCTCCCTCCCTGTAGCCTCCATCCAGTTGAATCAAATGGTTTATATCCTGATGGGAGGGTAATCTTTACTGTAGCAATATCCTCCGGACCCATCTCCAACTCTGAAGAAATAACATAGTCAAATGAGTTTAGAACATTTGGTGCTAGATTAAATATGGTTCGGGTGCTGATAACATATATTACGTTAAATTGATAATCAAATACACCTCTTTTATCTTGGGTATCTATTGTAAATTTAGTGTTTTCAGAATTTTCAAGTATGACATCTAATCTATTCCAGGAAGAATTTGAATCTTTATAGCTTAAGTCTATGTTATATATGAGATTACGTGGGATACTGTTCTCAAAAGTAAGGTTACCTTGAACATCTGAAATGATAATTTGGTGCGTTAGATATGTAAAATCCTTATCTATATTTACATCTGTTAAAATATTTACTTGTGAATGGCCTATATCTGTAATATCTGATTCTATGTTAAAAGAATATAAAAAACTCTCTGCACTAACACTTGGAAAATTTAGGACTAAGGCCACTAGGATGAATAATGATAAAGCATAAATTTTTATATTTCTTGACATATTTATCCTCCTCGATTTGAAAGTACTTACATGCTTTAAATTACTTTTGATTTTTTTCATCTATAATTTCTCTTAAGTAATAAATAATATATACAATATCAAGAAGATAACAAATGTTCCAACAATTGAACTTATCAAAAGCTGTGTTGAAGTAATAACTGATTTTGTCCTAAGCTCTGCAAATACGAGAAGTAGTATTGGAAGTAGTATAGTGAGTCCCCATGAGAACTGCCAAAAGTTATTGGATATTCTATCAGAAATTTTTCTTTCCTCTTCAGCTTTTAAAAGTCTATCGTTAAGGGCTTTTATTTCAAGAGATTGATTATGATTTTCTGTTTTATAGCTTTCAATGCCTTTTTCTAGTTCAGAAATTATTTCAGACAATTTCGCATTATCCTTCCTTAGATTTGAAATTTCTTGTTTTAATGATTCAAATGAATCAGAATAATTGTTTTCTGTGTTGAATATCGTATAAAAGCTTCCGGATGTTTCTGAAATTAATCCTGAATAAACAAATCTTTCGTCCTGTACTCTCCAGCCTGTATTGTTAATAGGTTTAAATCCTTTAGGTAGAGTTAAATTTATGTTCGCACTATCATTTTTGTCAAGTTTGCCCATAAAAAAATATTCAAATGATAATAAAGTATTTGGTTTAAGGGTGTAAATTGAAGAAGTATTAATTTTATAGTTTAACACGAAGTGATATCCGTCAGAACTTTTTTTTCCTTCAGTTTCAAGATTAAATCTTGCATTTGCAACTTCAGTATCAAAGTTAATGTTAACTTCTTTCCAGCTGGAATTTGCATCTTGGTACATTAACTTTGTTTCAGTTATAATTGATTTTTGAATAGATGTATTAAACACGATTATTTGGGGGACTTCTGAAAAATATATTTGATTATTGATAATTGTGTACTGATCTGATATGTTTACATCGGAGGTCATTTCTATTTTACCAAAAGAAGCCATATCTGTGGATTTGGGCTTAAAATCAAACGAATAAACAAATCCTTCAGCATCCATTTTAGGTAAGTTAATAACAAGAGATCCTAATACCAAACATAATAATAAAAATATAGATTTATTATGCGTAACCTACACCCCCCGGGGTCTTAAGGAATTAGTTCACTATAAAAGTCTTTTGCCTTTACTTTTAAGATATCCTTTTAAAGAAATAATAAAATATAATATTTATGGCAACTTTGGATGATGTGTTACACGTTATATCGACTGACGATGAGAATGCAAAAATCGTTGCCATGGAGCTTGCAAATGATAACGGAAGGCGGATAATTGATGCTTTTTTTATTGAACCACAGTCAGCTAGCGATCTAGCAAAGAAGTTAGATCTTCCAATGCCCACTGTGATGTTTCATATAGAAAGATTGATGGAGATTGGAATTATAGGCGTTGTCGATACAAAATTATCAAGAAAATTTAAGGATATAAAATATTACGGCCCTAAAAAAACTGCTATTCTAATAGTTCCCTCCCAAAAAGAAGAAATTGTTAGAAGTTTATCTACAAGCCTTAAAACATCTTATATCCCACCTCCCACAGCTTTACTGGTCATGTTCTTAGTTGTTATATTGGGCATAGGTTTTAGTGCTCCAGGAATTTTTGAGAGCGTACATCCAGATACCCCCAAAACAATGGCTGAAGGCTATGGAGGTAGTGGCGAAGTAAGACAAATGAATCATTCTGAGGATACCATATTAGTGGCTTCTGAATCAATGCCAGAAAAAAATCCCATGATGCCATTAGTTTACACTGTTATTGGTGGTGTAGCTTCTATATTATTACTACTATTATTACTTAAAATTAAAAGGTAGATTATTTTGAGAGTAGGTATAATCTCTAGAAGAGACAGAGAAAAGGCATTAGAAACTGCTAGAAATATATTCGACATTTTGAAAGAGAAGTACGAAGTCTATTTTGATGACTCTTTAACTTCTTTCTTTATGAATAGTAAATACTCCAGTAAAAAAGGGGATGTAGAATTATTGATTTCTATCGGCGGTGATGGGACTATCTTAAANTCAGTAAGAAAATATAAAGATACCCCGATACTAGGAGTTAATGTTGGAACAATTGGTTACCTNAGTGAAATATCTCCTAAAGAAATTAGCTCTTTGCTCCATATAATTGAAAATCATACCATTGAAGAGCGCTCTATGATATCCTGTACAATAGGTAATAGAACTATAGANGCATTAAATGACATAGTGATAAGAACTGAAGTTGCTACTAGAGTATCCCAAGTTAACGTTGAGATTTCTGGTCAGAAATACATTATATCTGGAGATGGGGTCATTATTACTACNCCAACGGGGTCGACAGCTTACTCTTATTCTGCAGGTGGGCCAATCATAAGGCCAAACTCACAAGAATTTGGCATAACCCCAATTTGCCCTCTTTACAGAAAAGCAAGTCCTATCGTATTTCCAGATCACGAAGATGTTGTAGTTACAGCATTGGATAAGTCATGCGCTATAGTGGCTGACGGCTTCCCTGAAGGCACAATGAATCCAGGGGATAAAATAGAAATCAAAAAGAGCGCTCTAAAAGCTAGATTTGTAAAGAAGTGAAGTTAGTGAAGTATGTCTTAGATTCTTCAGCATTCATAGGAGGATTTTTACCAGAAGAAGATGAATACTTCACAGTTCATGAAGTAATAGATGAAGTTGGAGACGATATCTCTAAAGAAAGGCTCTCCTATTTTTTAAATTCCGAAAAGATTAAAATAAAAGATCCAAAACAAGAAAACATCGATAAAGTTGTAAAAAAAACTATGGAATCAGGAGACAATTTATCGTTAACAGATATCAAAATAATAGCGCTTTCACTTGAACTGGATTCTTCAATTATCTCTGAAGATTATGGAATACAAAACGTTTCTTCTATGTTAAACATTAGATTCAAATCAATAAGGGAATTGGGAATTAAAAAAATAATTTGGTGGGAGTATTACTGTATGGGATGCAAAAAAAAATATTCTAAAGATAAAAAAATATGCGGTGATTGCGGGAATATTATTAAAAGACGCCCTATTACTAATAAATATTGATTAAAGTTAATTAGAGGATATTTATTAATGCTCTATAACAATAAGATTTATATTTAGGAATACTGAATAATGTTAGTATGGACAATACTACCGAAACTGAAGAAGATTATTTGAAAGCAATTTTAAATATCACAGAAAACAAAGGTTTTGCTAGAACAAAAGATGTTGCTAAAGCATTGGGCGTAAGACCTGCAACAACTGTTGAAATGTTAAAGAAACTTGAAGAGAAGGGCCTAATAAAAAGGGAACATTACGGGCCAACAGTTTTAACTGAAAAAGGGGTAAATATTGCAACAGTTACACTGAAAAAAAATAAGATTCTCTTCGATTTTTTCAGGATGATACTTGTGCCAGAGGAAGATGCTAAAAGAGATGCTTGTGATATGGAGCACAATCTAAGTAAAGTCACAAATGAACAGCTTATAAAATTTATGGAGTTTTTATCACATGAAGGATTCTTTGAAATATGGGAGAAAAAATTCAAAGAATATTCTACAAGTGGCAAATTTAAATCCGTTAAATCTTCTGATGAAGATTACTATTACGATTTAGCATCTCAAAACATGAAATAGTCTTCGTGTAAGAAATAAACCATTTAAGAAGAAAAGAAGTATCTAATTCATGATATCTCTTGGGATAGAAGGTACTGCTCATACCCTTGGAGTTGGGGTAGTTTCTGAAAAAGCTGTACTATCAAATGTTATTGATTCTTATTGCTCAGATGGGGGCATTCATCCTAGAGAAGCTGCAGATCACCACGCTAGTGTTATAGGTAGTGTTATGCAAAAATCCCTTTCTGAAGCGGAAATAAAAAAAAGTGATATTGATTTGATTTCATTTTCAATGGGGCCTGGTCTTGGCCCATGCCTTAGAATTGTTGCAAGTGCCGCAAGGTCTCTTTCTATTAATCTTAATATACCCGTAATTGGCGTTAATCACTGCGTAGCCCATGTTGAAATTGGAAGATTCATTACTGGTGCAAGAGACCCAGTTACTCTATATGTTTCAGGAGGCAATACTCAAATATTGGCCTATGCTGAAGGGAAATATAGGGTNTTTGGGGAAACTCTTGATGTGGGAATCGGAAATATGCAAGATACTTTTGGTAGAGAACTTGGTATAGGTTTTCCTTGTGGAAAACAAATTGANGATCTTTCAAGAAAAGGGAAGAAGTATCTGCAGCTGCCATATACTATAAAGGGTATGGATTTTTCTTTTTCAGGTCTTTTNACTGAATCAATTAGGAAATTAAAAACTAACACCAAGGAAGATGTAACTTTTTCACTAATGGAAACTGCATATTCTTTGGTGGTGGAAGCCTCAGAAAGAGCAATGTCACATACCGAAAAAAATGAGTTATTATTAACTGGAGGAGTTGCCTCCTCAAAAAGACTAAAAGAAATGTGCAGTATAATGTGCGAAGAAAGGGATGCAAAAATTTTTGTCCCACCACCTGCCTTATGCAGAGACAATGGTGCTATGATCGCATATCAAGGCCTGTTAGAATACACCAATGGCAAAAAAATGAATATTGAGGATACTATCATAAAACAAAAGTGGCGAACTGATGAGGTGGAAGTAAATTGGATATAAATGAAATCAAAAAGGCTGCAATGATTATAATAAATGGTGGGATAGTAGTATACCCAACTGATACTTGTTACGGCATAGGGTGTGATGCGACAAATCCAGTGGCGATAGAGAAAATATTCTTAATAAAAGAGAGAAGTAAGGATAAACCACTTCCATTAATAGCCTCATCAATTGAAATGATAAAAAGCTATGTTTATTTGGATGAAAGAGCATTAAAACTATTCAATACTTTCCCAGGGATATCAGTTGCTCTCAGAAAAAAAGGAAAAGCTATCCCTGATATTGTAAACAGTGATAAAATTGCCTTTCGGATACCATCGAATGAAATTTCAAGGAAATTGTGTGAATTTTCAAATAAACCCATCATTTCAACAAGTGCAAATAAATCAGGTGATCCCTCACCATATTCTATCAAAGAGGTGAAATCAAGTCTCAAAAATTATTTAGATCATATTGATCTCTTTATTGATTATGGAGTTCTTGATAAGAATCCACCTTCAACTATAGTTGATTTAATTACTGGTGAAGTTAGTAGAGTAGGCAAAGTAACAGAAAAACAAATATTGGATTTACTAGGGGGTAAACTTTGATTATAAAAAAAGGTGCAGAAGCAGACCTCTACCTTGAAGAATTCAAGGACACTTTTGGCTTTGATTTCTACAATGAAAAAGTCATAATTAAAAAAAGAATAAAGAAAAATTACAGAATCAATGAAATTGATGATATGATTAGAGGATTTAGGACCGTCAAGGAGGCAAAGATAATTAATAAAGCAAAACTTTACGGAGTCTATTCCCCAACTTTGTATCATGTGAACTTAAAAGAAAAAAGCATTATAATGGAATATCTTGATGGCATCAGGCTAAAGGAACATTTCACCTCAAAAGGACTGGATAGGGGCATTGGTCTCCAGATTGGAACGTCAATTGGTTCTTTGCATAAAGGCGGTATAGTCCATGGGGATCTAACAACATCAAACATGATATTGAAAGAGGGTAAAGTATACTTTATTGATTTTGGATTATCTGAAGAATCTGAAGAAATCGAAAAACAAGGCATAGATATTCATTTACTAAGGCAGGCTTTAGAAAGCACTCATTTTGACATATCCAATGAATTGTTTGAAATAATACTTGAAGGATATTCCATGATACTTGGGGATAAGAAAAAGGAAGAAATCCTTCAAAGAATTGAACAAATAGAAAAGAGAGGAAGATATAGGAAAAGAAATTAAATCTTTTCTAATTCGCTCAATACTTCCCAGAGAATTGTTCTCGTGTGCATTGGCATATTTGGATCATTTGAAATTTCATCCAAAAGTTCAACTGCGGCATGGGCTCTTGATTGAATAGGCTCAGAAACATCGAGTAGTCTGTCAGCAGCTTCTTTGGCAGCCCTTCTAATATTTCTTGGAACACTGTTATCCTCATTAACAAATTCGTTTAAGTAGTCGACAATACCTTTAATATTTTCTTCAGGCATCGAATCACCTCTTCTATATATCGCATGAATATTAAATTACTTTAAAACCTTTATCTTTGGAATGTTTAAGTTAATATGGAAAAATAGGTTAAAATTATAGCCATAGCACCAAAAAAGGCTCCAATAAACCAAATTAATAAGACTAGCTTTTTTTCAGTGAGTTTAAGATGGGAAGTAAGTAAGTTTGCAACAGAAATAAAGTTTTGAGGATGTAAGATCCCTTCTTTATCTACTCTTGTGGGACCATATTTCTTGTTGCCAAATCTTCTAATTGATTTAAACAAGAACTCTAGAATCTGAGGTAACAGGAGGATTACGCCAATTATTTCTATTTTTTTTATTATAGAAAAGGACGCTATCACTGCTCCAACTATCAATGTACCAGTGTCGCCAGGAAAGATTTTTGCCGGATATTTGTTATACATCAAAAAGGCTAGAAAAGCCATTGTGAATGTTAATAGGTAAATTGAAGTTTTTATATCCCCCATAAGAAATATACAAATTGAAAGAGAAAGTGACGATATAAATCCTAAACCAACCTCTTCCCCATTAAATCCTGCAAGAATATTTGTAAGGTTTGAAGCTGCAGTAATTCCTATAGGAATTGCTAGATAAAATAGATTTTTGATATCAACTTTAAATAAAATAAAATTTAGGGATGAGTTCTTAACAAAAAATAAGAGAGGGATGCCTCCTAAGAGACATGCCAATGTTTTAATAGATTGAGGGATGTTATAGACATCGTCAATAAACCCAACAACTCCAATTATCGTGACTGGGAGTATGAACATTAAGATCGTTAAATCATAAGTTATGAGAAAATACAAAATGAAAATTGGAATTGTACCGAGAAGTATTGCAATTCCACCTGCCTCCGGAATTTCAAATCTTTCTATTTTATGTAAGTCAATTCCAAATAATCCATGCTCCTTATTGAATTTGCCAATGAGGGGAGTTAAAATAATTGTGGCAATTAGGGATATAATTGGTAGTAAAATAACATTCATGAAATAAGTATTATATAGGTCTTCTTAAATATTTTTATTATGGAAACATCACTATCCAAATATACCCTTTTCCTCTTTGATATGGATGGAACTTTAGTTAGATTTAAACTTGACTTTGAACATCTAAAAAAAGTCGCAAGAAAAATACTTGAGGATAATGGAATTTATTTCGAGATTAAAGGGTCTTTAATTGAAACTTTAAAAGAATTAAAGCCTATATTTCAAGAAGAATTAGAGTACATTGAATTAACTAAAAACATAGAAAAAGTTATAATAGACCATGAACTTGAGGCATCTGAAAAAGCTGAAGCATTTCCTCAATCAATAGAGTTGTTAAAAATTTTAAAATCAAAGGGGAAAAGTATCGGGATAGTTACGAGAAATAGTAAAGCTGCTTCTATGAAAACTTTGGAACTCTCAGGTTTATTAGATTATATTGATATAATTATTACAAGAGATGATGTTCAAAAAGTAAAACCTGATCCAGAACATGTAGAGATTGCAATCAATCATCTAAAAAAGAAAGCAGAGGATACTGTTGTAGTTGGGGATCATACATATGATATTTTGTCTGGCAAAAGAGCAGGATGCTTCACAATAGGGATACTATCAGGGGTATCTTCAAAAGAATGTCTTGGTGGAGCAGACCTTATTGTATCCTCTATAGAGGAAATTATTTCTTATTTATAGAATTAGACAATAAAGTTTTTAAACAGCAGTTAAATCGATTCTTATATATCTAAAGATAGGAGGGTCACAATGGAATACAAAGTTATTGTTTCTTACAAGGATGGTAAAACTGTACAAAAGGAAGTAAAAGACAAACAGGCAGAATCCCTCTTTGGTTTAAAAATTGGTGAAGAGTTTAACGGAGAATCTATAGGACTCTCTGGCCATGTGTTGAAGATTACAGGTGGATCCGATAAAGATGGATTCCCAATGAGAAAGGATCTCGATGGTAACAGAAGAATAAAACTTTTACTGTCTAAGGGCGTAGGTTTTAATCCATCAGAACATGGTGAGAGAAGAAAAAAGAGAGTTAGAGGCAACACCATAAATGAAGACACTGTGCAAATTAATACCAAAGTAATAAAGCCTGAAAAATATGAAAATCCTGAAGAAAAGAAAGACGAAGAAACACCAAAAACGAAGTCTTAAGGTATGTTTAATTTAAGATAAAGGAGATATAAGTTGGCACAAGCAGAAGTAAATATAGGTCTTGTAGGGCATGTCGATCATGGTAAAACAACTTTGACTAGAGCTCTATCTGGTGTTTGGACAGACAAACACAGCGAAGAGCTTAGAAGAGGCATTACAATTAGGCTTGGGTATGCTGACATCGAGTTTAGAAAATGTGAATCATGCAAGGGAGTCGAAGCATATACTACTGAAAAAAATTGTCCTAAATGTGGGGGTCAATCGAAAATTTTGAGAAAAGTCTCCTTTGTCGATGCGCCTGGGCATGAAACTTTGATGGCGACAATGCTTTCAGGTGCAGCAATCATGGACGGAGCCATATTGGTAATTGCAGCCAATGAAAAATGTCCACAACCACAGACCAAAGAACATCTGATGGCCTTAAACATTGTTGGGATTAAAAATATAGTTATTGCTCAGAATAAAATTGAGCTAGTTTCTAAGGAAAAAGCTATTGAAAATTATAATCAGATTAAAAATTTTATTAAAGGTACTGTAGCTGAAAATGCTCCAATCATTCCCGTATCTGCCCAACATAGGGTAAACATTGATTATTTAATTAAATCTGTAGAAGATGTAATTAAAACCCCAAAAAGAGATTCAAGCAAGCCCCCCATCATGTTTGTAGCAAGGTCATTTGATACAAGCAGGCCAGGGATACATCCTGAGGAGCTTAAAGGTGGGATATTGGGTGGCTCTTTGATTCAGGGAAAATTAAAAGTTGGGGATAAGATCGAGATAAGACCTGGATTTGAAAAAATTGAGCAGAATAAAAAAGTTTTCAAGTCAATACTAACGGAAGTTTCAAGCTTAAACGCTAGTAATGAATCAGTGGAAGAAGCATTTCCCGGTGGACTTTTAGGAGTTGGAACATTCCTTGATCCAGCAGTCACAAAATCAGACACTCTGGCAGGCAGCATATTAGGCCACCCTGGCGAGCTACCAAAAGTTTGGGAAAATTTAACACTTGAAATACATCTTCTTGAAAGGGTAGTTGGCACAGAGGATGAAATTGAAGTTGAGCCCATACGACCCAAAGAAATGCTTCTGTTGAATATAGGAACCGCCAAAACAATAGGTACTGCTACTAAGGTGGGGAAAGTTACAGAATTGATTTTGAAAATACCAGTTTGTTCTTTAATTGAGGAAAGAGTAGCTATAAGCAGAAGGGTCGGGGCCAGATGGAGACTGATAGGCTACGGGATAATAAAATAATTGTAATTTTAGATACTAATTTTCTTCTTCTCCCCGGCAGATTCAATCTTAGAATTGAATCAATTGAAGATGTCGTAGAAAGAAAATGCCAGATACTTATCCCAACAAATGTTATTTCGGAATTAAATAAAATACATCTTACAGGTTCCGATAAAATTTCTAAAGAAATTGCATTAAAATTATCTGAACGATATGAAAAGATCAATTTAGAAGGTCCAGTTGATAGAAGTATCCTTGAATATGCAAAAAATAACAAATGCATAGTAGCGACAAACGACATGAAATTAAAATCAGATTTAAGAAAACTCCAAACTCCAGTAATTTTTCTAAAAAAGGGTACAAGACTTGCACTTGAAGGTTATATTGAATAAATCTTTAGTTTTATAGTATCAATGTTAGTTTTTACAGGATTAGATGTATCAATTTCAATTATTTCTTCTTCAAAATCTTCAAATATTTTTTTCATCCCAAGATAAACATTGTAATCTGCATCACTAAATTTATCTTTCCTGCTATCAATTCTTTTTTTAAGAATATCTTCAGGAGTTTTACAGTAGACAAAGTATACTTTTTGTGAAAAAAGCGCCCCAACTTCTTTTGCTCTATTTCTCAATGCTTTTGTATAAAATGTTCCATCAAGTATTACATTTTTGCCCATTTTTAGATATTTCTCAGCTTGAAAGAAGAGTTCATTGTATACCCTCCGTTTATCCTCTTCATTGTATACAGGGGTTTCAAAAATCATTTTTCTTATCTTATCTGTTGAAAAAACTATGGCATCTATCTCTTTTGCAAGTGCTTTGGCAATCGTAGTTTTGCCAGTTCCTGGGAGCCCAGTGATTACTATAATCATAATATATCCTCTAAGGTAAGTTTTAAATATATTACCCAAAATATAAACTGAGGGATAATTTGGCAGATAGATTCACAAAGCCACCTTTTAAAAAGGTAAAAATAAAAGAAATACCAAACGAAAAATATGTTAGTGTCGTAGGGGCCATAATCAAAAAAAATGGGAATGACATACTTTTAGACGATGGAACAGGTCAAATTGAAGTAGTTTTTGGTGATGATATCAGCTTTAAAGAAGGTGACATCGTTAGGGTATTTGGCATTACTATCTCAGGATCTCTAAAAGGCGAGTTAATCCAAGATATGTCAGAACTTGATATTAAACTTTATAGAGAAAGTTTTGACAAGATTAGAAGCCTTTATTATAAATAATCTCCAATAAATTTATATAAATATATTAAGAACTATCATATATATGTATAGTAAGGTGAGCGAATGTTTGAAGCTGTTTTGAGTGCAGAAATATGGAGAAAATGTGTAACTGCTATTGGTAGTCTTGTAGAAGAAGTTCCACTAAGGATTACTGCTGAGGGTATTGAATTAAGAGCCATGGATCCATCTCATGTGAGCATGATCGACTTTAAAATGAACAAAGAAGTATTTGCAGAATTTAAAACAGACAAGGAAGTTACTATAGGCATTGATATTGAAGATATGTCAAAATTCATAAATCGAAGCAGAAGTGACGATATTCTAGTTCTAAAGCTTGATGAAGAAAAAAACAAAATACTTATGGTCCTTAAAGGAACATCAACTAGGAGATTTGGCTGTCAGCTTATTGATGTTACCGAACAATCAAATCTTAAAATGCCTACATTAAATACAACATCAAAGATAAGGCTAAGCTCCCAAGTCTTTAGAGAAGGCCTAAAAGATGCAAATATAGTTTCAGACCATGTCACCCTCAGAGCTGAAGATGCATTTTATATGAGTGCTGATGGTGACACAGGGGATATCGAAGTAAAACTTGAAAAAGGAGATCCAGACCTTTACGAAATTATTGTTTCATCAGGAGCCGCTTCAACATTTAATTTGAGTTATTTGACTGATATGTCAAAGTCTATACCGGGCGAAATGTCAATTGAAATAGGGAATGATATGCCTGTTAAAATTGAGTTTGAAATTGAAGGTGCTTCATTTGTATTTATTTTAGCTCCAAGGGTCGAAAGATGAGAACAACATGGGAAACGATAATGAAAATCTCCTAAATATTTTTAAAAAAGAATATATTAAGTCAGGTAGCTTCGACTCAATTGGAGGGGATTCTAAAGATATTATCGATTTGTTAATCGCAGATTATGACGAAAGTTCACTTGAAGATAAGATAAAAAAAGCTAAATGTGAATATACTAAAAAAAAATTTGAGATTTTCTGCAGGAAGAGATTTAGGTTGATGTTTGATAACTCTGTTCTGAAGTTGCAATCAGAAAATAAGTTAGAAAATAACATTTCTAAAAATATTAATGATCTTTTTAATGAATATAAGAAAAATATCCTTAATACTGATGTTTCTATCAAAGAAATAAGGGAAAAGGTTTTTAAGGAGGTAAGGCTCTCACAAGATGTACCGGAGTTCATAGGAGAAGATATGAGGTCCTATGGTCCATTTAAAAAGGGGGAAGTAATTTCAATCCCTTTGAGAAACGCCGAGATACTTATAAGAGAGAAACTTGCTGAGAACTAATCGTGAGTGATTCTTATGAAAATGCCAAAAAAAATGAATACCTACTGCCCGACTTGCAAAAAACATACATCACATAAAGTTGAGACTGTAAAGAAAAGAAAAAGGGGAGAGCTTAGTGCAGGTCAGAGAAGGTATAGAAGAAAAATTAAAGGTTACCGGGGTTTTCCCAGATCTTCAGTTAGTGGTGGGAAAACTGTTAGTAAACTTGATTTGAGATACAGATGCGAATTATGCAAAAAAGCCACTACAAGAAAAGGCTTCAGAGTTAAAAAGTTAGAATTTGTGGAGGCATAGAATGAAAAAACTTATTTCAAAGTTTTTAAGGGTGAAATGCACAGACTGTTCAAGCGAACAAGTAGTGTTTAACAGACCAGCCATTACTGTAAAATGCCTAACTTGTGGGAAATCACTTGTTGAGTCAAAAGGTGGAGTAGGCAAAATTAATGCTGAAATACTAGAAGTTTTGGAGTGAATATTTAATGCTTGAAAAGGAGTACCCTGAAGAGGGGGACCTTGTTATGTGTTCCGTTAAGGAAGTATTTCCTTACGGTGCTTTTGTTATCTTAGACGAATATAACAAGGAGGGAATGATACATATAAAAGAAATTTCCTCCAGCTGGGTCAAAAATATTAGAAATCATGTCCGAGAAGGCCAAAAGATAGTGTGTAAAGTATTGAAGGTTGATGCTTCTAAAAATCATATAGACCTATCTTTAAGAAGAGTCACAAGCCAGCAGAAGAAAACAAAAGTTCAGGAATTTAAACGAGAAAAGAAAGGTGAAAAATTACTTGAACTTTATGCCTCAAACATTGGGGAAGACTTTAAGGGTATCATTCATGACATTGGGGTGCCCCTTGTTAATAAATATGGCGACTTATATGCTGCATTTGAAGACGTTTCAACAAAAGGAAAAGGCATTTTGAAAGGGCTTATAGATGAAAAATATATTGATGGGCTTTTCGATATTATAGCTACTAATGTTGAGAATCCGTTAATTTCAATCACCGGCCATATAACACTTGAAAGTTACTCTGGAAATGGTGTTAACGTAATAAAGGAAGCTTTAATTACTGCAAGAGATAAATTCAAAGACAAAGTTGAAGATGTTGAAATAAGAAATGAAGGGTCTCCAAAATATTCCATCCATATTGTTGCTGAAGACTACAAAACAGCAGAATCTGTTTTAAGAGATATTGCAGAAATGGCAATAGCTCATGTTCAGAATAATGAGGGTAAAGGATCCTTTAAGAGATCATGATATGAAGATGAAAATCTGCCCAGAATGTAAAAAATATACTCTTAAGGATTTATGTCCATTATGTAATGCCCGTACAGTAAATCCTCACCCTCCAAAGTTTTCACTAGAGGATAAATACGGTAAATATAGGAGATTAATTAAAAAGGAGAGAGAATTACTATGAAAGAAACTTATATTATTGAGGAAAAAAAAGATATTAAACTTAAGAATCCAATATTTGTTGAAGGTTTGCCTGGTATAGGCCTTGTAGGAAAACTTGCTGCTGATCATCTTATCCAGGAATTAAAGGCAGTTAAATTTGCCGATCTATACTCTCCAAGATTTCCCCACCAAGCATTAGTAGAAAAGGATTCAACGATGAGATTAATGAAAAATGAATTCTATTACTATACTAGTGGAAAAAGGGACTTATTACTTTTATCTGGAGACACACAACCTCCACCCACAGATGCGTATGGGCATTATGAAATAGCCACTACCATTCTTGATTATATCGAGAAGTTTGATGTTAAGGAAATGTTTACTTTGGGAGGATACTCCACAGGGGGATACCCTGTAAAGGAGCCAAAAGTATTGGGCGCCGCATCAGATGTTGAAACAATTGAAAAGTATAAAGAAAAAAATATTGTCTTTAGGGAAGATCCTGGCTCAGCGATAGTTGGCACATCAGGACTCCTCATAGCTATGGGGAAACTTAGGAATATGAAAGGTTTATGCCTTTTAGGTGAGTCTCCTGGATACATAATTGATGCTAAAGCTTCAAAAGCAGTCTTACAGGTATTGATTGATATATTGGAGCTTGATATAAATATGGAAGAGCTTGACAAGAGGGCTGAAGAAACTGAGAAGGCACTCACAAAGATACAAGAAATGCAAAAGAACATGCCTGAATTCCAGACATTGCCCCCAGGAAACGAGGAAACAGGATATATAAGATAGACTTTTTTTATCTATTTTTTCTTTCATNTAATATTTTTAACAACACATAGACAATAATTTCACTATAAAACTATGTTATCGTCTTGAANATNCATACTTTGATAATTTGCAATTTTTCTTAGATCTCGATTATCTGGACAGTTACTTCTAAAAGTTGTAGATATTTTATTTATTCTTTGCTTGCATTAGATGATTTATTATTCTTTCATANATATCNGGNTAGCTTTTATCCTCCCCACCATCCAAAGAAGGATTATCATTTACCTCAATAACATACAACGCCCCTTGACTTTCCTTTATGTCAACTCCATAAAGGCCATTTCCGATAGCATTCCCGGCTCGTATGCCAAGATCAACAATGTTCTTCGGCACTAAATCTTTAGGAACACTTTCAACATCACAGTACACTAAATGGCCATTTACAGAGGCTTGTATTTTAAAAGTTTCATTGGGGATGATGTACTTACATGCGTATAGTAATTCTCCATTAAGAACACCTATCCTCCAATCAAATTTACTATCAACATATTCCTGGACTACAATCCAATCCGAGAGTTTAATAAATCTTCGTGATACTTTAAGAAATTCTTCTTTTGTATAAACCCTCTCAACCCTTGCAGAAAAAGAAGTCGATGGTTCCTTTAGTATCATAGGAGGATTAAACATTTTAAAGACTTCTTCAAGATTTTCTAAAGTGACCTCTCCTTTCTTCATGAAGATAGTTTTTGGCATAGGCACTTCTTTTTTCATTAAATGGAGATACATATTTATCTTGTCAGAACATATTCTTATCGAATTTGGGTCATCTATGACTGGAATACCTTTTAATTCAGCAATCCTTGCAGCAACGTAGCTTATATTCATCGAGTCTGTTCTTGCCCTAATAAACAGGGCGTCTAGTCCTGATATTTTCTTTATTTCTGTTGGGAAGATAAAATAGGCCTCATGCCCTAATCTCTCAGCTTCCTCCCTAAATTTAATTAGGGATATAAGTTGGGCGGAACTGCTTAGAGTTTGCCTATCAACAAAAATTCCTAATTTCCCCATTTTCTATCCCAGTTTCAACCCTGGCCTTGAATTCTTCTTTCTCATGAGTAGATATTTCTGAGTTTCTTATAGGCGATATTGAAGAAAGGTAGTACTTACCTTCAGCAGATATTAGAATTATCTTAGCAACAGGTATTTCAAATACTTCGTATATTTTTTCCAGAAGGGCACAGATTTCAGGATCTGTTGTAGTATTTTTTCCAAATAATGTTGAGAAAGTCTTTATTTCGGCATTTTGCGGTAATTTCTGGAAGCAAAAAGGGTATTTTCCACCATGTGTTACTTTCTTAATGGCTTCCTTTGCAGTTTCTAGATCGTATACCACCTCATATTTTGAGGAATCTGAATAATAGTTTATTCCATATATTATTGCAGGTAGAGGACAGTATGAGTCCGATATACCCCATTCACAAACAGGTATCCCAACCATGTCTGCTTTAGTTAGACATATTGGAACAACATATGCGTCGAGGACCTCATCACTACTTGGTGTTACCTTAAACCCATTTTGGTTTTCTCTTAATACTATCCTATAGTAGGATTCTGTTTTATAGTGATATTCGTTACTTAAAACAAATAGGGCATTGCCTGAGTACATTTCAGTTAAGTCTTTATCAAAGAGACCTGTTTTTTTATGTACGACTGCAGCGCTCCTCTTTTGGGATTTAGGGCTTTCATCCATACTTGCCTCCAAAAAATTAACAAAAGGCAAAACAAAATTATCAATCGTTTTTACATCACAACTATTTGATGCATCATCATCTTCTAATTCCATATAAACGCCAGCTGGGATTTCTCCCTACACATCCTTGTATTATACTCATCTTGCGTAGAACTCACCTACGGCATTTCCAAGGCAGCTATTTTCTCTTAGGAAAAACTCTACCATGGAAGACATGCTTAGATATGCTAAAGCAAATATCTCAAAAGCAAAGTTTTTTGTCATTTTACAATCCAATAGAAAAATATTACATGATACAATGGATAATTTAGTCAAAAGGGAACTTAAAGTGTCTAAAAGATTCATGCTAACGAATGTCCAGACGGGAAACGTTATTTTCTCTTTGTCTACCAATTTTATATCGTTTAATGATGTTTCCATCGTACCTAATAGTGATTACCAGAAACTACTTTTAAATCTTTCTATTGTCATCAATGTAATACGAATAACATTTATATAATAAATCAGGCTCTTTTCTCTAATGGTACTTACAAAAGATAAGAAAAAAAGCACTAACATTGCGCCAAAAGACCAGTATAAACATATCAGATTATTTACTTTTTTAGCTGGGGTATTATTCTTATTGATAGGTGCGAAGGCTTTATTTAGCAATGATGCGCCGGGCGCTATTTTAAATAGTATGGCGGGGTTATTATTCTTAATGGCATCATATACTTATTTTAGAAAGAAAAAGGAATTAGAAAAGAGAGTGAAATAAATGAAAAATTTTATGATCCCTTATGTAATTGCTGGTGCTTTGATTTATATCCAAGGTATAAGAGTATACTTTGAAGGCGACTTTGTAGGCATGATAATTTATACATCGATAGCTTGGTTTTTGTTTTTAATGGCCTTCTTTTCATTTAAGAAGAATAGAAAAAAACCGAAACTTACCGATGCTGCAGGTGAGCCGTTTGTAAACGGAGGGGATTTTTCATAAAAATTTAAACGGTATTTTGAAGAAAGTAATACTTTTATATGTAAATAATCAAGTTGGTGTTGTGGTATAATGAAACTCCATTTAAACGTCGAATATCTCCTAAGCAGATCACTGACAGGAGACGGAGTTCAAAGAGTAAAGAAATTTATCGCTGAAGAAACAAAGGAAATATTGATAAAAGGTGTACCAAAGGACAAGATTTCAGAATCACCAAAAATACTTGATTTAAAGATATCAGACGATGCTATTTCAGTTGCAATTGAAAGTGGAACTTATGCAAGATCCCATGCAGTTGCCATTAGACTGAAAAATTCCCTGTCCATGTTACTTGGAAAGGAGTTTAAAATTGGAATTAAGAAGATAGTTGGACAAAAATATACCCTAACACTTGATCTTGAGAAGATTCCAAAAGATCCAATTAAAATACCATTTGTAGATAGTATCTCCATTGAAGGCAATAACGCAATATTAATTTTGAGAGATTTAGATGAAGAATTTCTTACAAAAAATCATGTTGATCGTATTATTAGCCTGTTTTATGATAAAGTGGAAGCCCAATTCTGGGGAGGAAAAGGGGAGCACTGGGAGCTTATTTCAAAGAGTAAAGAGATAACTCCGTTAACAACAAAAGATCCAACAACAGAGCTATTGGCACTGGGTTGGTTAAAACAGGGGCCAAGCCAAGGTCAGTGGTTTTACCATGCCCCCATTGCAACTTTACTTAGGACAATGGAGCGAATAGCAGTTGAAGAAATATTAAAACCACTAGGATTCATTGAAGTTATAGCCCCTAAGCTAGTGCCTTTTGAAATTTGGGAAAAGACCGGGCATCTTTCTGGCAGCGAACCTGAGATTTATTACGTATCCCCCCCTGTTTCAAGAGATATTTCAGTATGGGAAGAAGTAATTGACTTATATAAAATAACAAAAAAGGCGCATGTTGATAAAATAAGAGAAAGGATGAGGGATCCGATAGGCGGGATGACCTATGCCCAATGCCCCCCAATGTACTGGGCTTTTGATGGAAAGACTATTGATGATTCAGAATTTCCAATTTTAATTTATGATAAAAGTGGGCCTTCTTATAGATGGGAAGCTGGAGGAAGACAGGGTATTGAGAGGGTGAATGAATTCTGGAGAATAGAACCTGTGTTTATAGGGTATCCAGATCAGTTAATTGAACTTAAGGAAAAGATGATGGAACGATATGCCTATGTCTTTGATAAAATATTTGAGATTGAATGGAGAACGGCTTGGGTAACCCCATTCTATATGGCCCAATCCGGACAGACAGGGGTAGAAAAAGAAACAGAGAGAATTAAAGGAACAATAGACTATGAATCGTGGATCCCTTCAAGAGGCAGCAGAGACAAAAGTGAATGGTTAGAATTTCAGAATCTTTCAATCGTTGGAGACAAGTATACAAAGGCTTTTTCCATTAAATCTTCCAAGAATAAAGAGCTCTGGTCTGGATGTTCAGGCATAGGGCTTCAAAGATGGACTGTATCATTTCTTGCTCAAAAGGGACTTGACTCAGACAAATGGCCTAAAGAATTTAAGAAATACTTAGGTGAATTCCCAAGGCAGATTAAATTTGTTTAATTGCTTCTCCTTTTTAAAAATATTAAGAAAACGTCAATTAAAGCAAAGATAAATAATACATAGAAGGCATCTCTCTAGGCCAATATATTCGTAATATACCTTCCAATTGAAGCAGCAAAAGATCAAAATGCAAAGGGAGTTAAATTCATAAAGAAGTTCCCTTATTGCATGACATAATAAAGCAAAGTAAAGCACTATTGTTTCAGGGATCATATCAAATCATTTCAATCCTATAATAGTCTTATTCTAACTTAATAGGCCGTACAATCACAACTATTATTCTAGCAAGGTAATTTCCATACTATAAAGTTCTTCTAAAACCATAGGCCTTTTACCATGCAGGGACTTCTCAAGCATATTTCCATACTATAAAGTTCTTCTAAAACTAAACATCTCAATATAATCCATGTCCTCCCTGTATTGATTTCCATACTATAAAGTTCTTCTAAAACTTATGCTTTGAACAAGATTTATTAGAGGATATTAAAAATTTCCATACTATAAAGTTCTTCTAAAACCCCTATTACGTTATTTAGCCTCTGCATTTTTTTAACATTTCCATACTATAAAGTTCTTCTAAAACAATTTTTTGTGGGAGGTATTAGTCTATGTTGTCGAAATTTCCATACTATAAAGTTCTTCTAAAACAAAACAAATGAAAACACATCATACGTCAAAGGCCCCCATTTCCATACTATAAAGTTCTTCTAAAACTAATTTAGCTGGGTATTATTGGAGTTTTTCCAAACCAATTTCCATACTATAAAGTTCTTCTAAAACGATATTTGACTAGCCAATATTTCAGAACCAAAAAAGCATTTCCATACTATAAAGTTCTTCTAAAACAGATCCCCCATTTTTCTTATATATCACACAATCACAATTTCCATACTATAAAGTTCTTCTAAAACGTGCAGTAGTGCATCTCTGTTTCGCCCCCACAAGGTCATTTCCATACTATAAAGTTCTTCTAAAACAAATGGATGGTTACCACTATAAAATAACCATAACCAAATTTCCATACTATAAAGTTCTTCTAAAACTCTTGCGTGAAAAAAAAGTGACAAAAACTGCAATGCATTTCCATACTATAAAGTTCTTCTAAAACAAGACTTTGAAAAATCGCTTTGGAATTGTGGAAGATTTATTTCCATACTATAAAGTTCTTCTAAAACTAGTTCTAAAAAGCAAAGCGAAACTATACGAAACATTTATTTCCATACTATAAAGTTCTTCTAAAACCTTTTTTATCTTCTTTATATGGAATATCCCAATAGGAAATTTCCATACTATAAAGTTCTTCTAAAACGAGATAATGCAGCAAATATTATGGAAGCGATAAAAGTATTTCCATACTATAAAGTTCTTCTAAAACGTTCGTTTATTTCGTTCATTTTCAATCACCCTCAATAATTTCCATACTATAAAGTTCTTCTAAAACCCGCATCAAATGCAAACGGGCATATAGGGATGTCCGCATTTCCATACTATAAAGTTCTTCTAAAACTTGTTCCCGCGGCGACGGCTGCTGTGGCCGACAATGATTTCCATACTATAAAGTTCTTCTAAAACCCCAATCGTCATTTTTGGATCCATCTTCTTGGATCAATTTCCATACTATAAAGTTCTTCTAAAACAACTATTATTAAAAAACTAAAATAGTTTTCATCTTATTTCCATACTATAAAGTTCTTCTAAAACTCAGTGGTATTCTCTCTACGCCTTTAAGTCCTACCCTATTTCCATACTATAAAGTTCTTCTAAAACCATATTCATTGTATACATTTTTTAACTTAGTTTTCCATTTCCATACTATAAAGTTCTTCTAAAACAATGCAAGAATCGCCAAAACTAAAAAAAATAGAAATCATTTCCATACTATAAAGTTCTTCTAAAACATTTCCTCACCCACTTCAAATTCCACCCAACATATGATTTCCATACTATAAAGTTCTTCTAAAACGTTTTTTACTACTACTAAGGCCGCATGGATTTATAAATTTCCATACTATAAAGTTCTTCTAAAACTAATGAACTGTAAAATTTCCATAGGTCGCAATCCTGAATTTCCATACTATAAAGTTCTTCTAAAACGGGAAAGCGGTTATATTTGTTTTCCTGCGGAAAAAAATGATTTCCATACTATAAAGTTCTTCTAAAACCCATTTTAATCCCTCCCTCATTCCAACTTTTTCTCCTTAATTTCCATACTATAAAGTTCTTCTAAAACAATCAAATCGGAAACCATCCCCCAAAATAGAACCAAATTTCCATACTATAAAGTTCTTCTAAAACCGGCCAATAGTGGTGTAGTTCGTTTTCTATATCTGAATTTCCATACTATAAAGTTCTTCTAAAACTCGATGTCGTAATTCATATAAAACCACGGTTCAAAAATTTCCATACTATAAAGTTCTTCTAAAACAATTACAGCGGCAGCAATTATCTGAAAGAACAAAAAATTTCCATACTATAAAGTTCTTCTAAAACAAAGGGATATTTAAGAGCATACGACGAGAAATGGCGAAATTTCCATACTATAAAGTTCTTCTAAAACCTTTATATTGCTCTTGACAATATTTAGCCATATGCCATTTCCATACTATAAAGTTCTTCTAAAACCACATTCATTGCACACTATATATGCAATTGTTTCATATTTCCATACTATAAAGTTCTTCTAAAACATGTTCGTTTATTTCGTTTATTTTAATCACCCTCGATAATTTCCATACTATAAAGTTCTTCTAAAACATGAAGAAGAATATAAACTTCATTATCCATACAGGAATTTCCATACTATAAAGTTCTTCTAAAACGTGGCTTTAAGATTAGCGGTTTATCGGTTATAATTGTATTTCCATACTATAAAGTTCTTCTAAAACAATTACTGGGACGGGCATAACTGGCAAAGTGTTGTATATTTCCATACTATAAAGTTCTTCTAAAACCGAACATATATATAGAAACTGGATAAATGAAGAAGAATAATTTCCATACTATAAAGTTCTTCTAAAACGCCAACTTATGCCGAAGTGCTAAATAATCCACGATAATTTCCATACTATAAAGTTCTTCTAAAACTTATATAACACACACACATAGACACACTTGGTAAAGTATTTCCATACTATAAAGTTCTTCTAAAACGTGGATTTATCAATTGTTAAAACAAGTGACGCCCACAATTTCCATACTATAAAGTTCTTCTAAAACCAGCGTAACTTTTTTACCAAAAAATAGGCCTTTAATTATTTCCATACTATAAAGTTCTTCTAAAACAGATTATTTAATAAATTGATATATACTTATTATTTTGAATTTCCATACTATAAAGTTCTTCTAAAACCAGATATTCGTTTGGTTCTGTTTGCAACTAAACTTAGTATTTCCATACTATAAAGTTCTTCTAAAACCGAAAATTGCGGAGCAGAATTATGGGAAACATATTATGTATTTCCATACTATAAAGTTCTTCTAAAACTTAGCAAATGCCACCTTTCCAATTATTTCAATAGAAAATTTCCATACTATAAAGTTCTTCTAAAACATGGTTACCACCCTGCAACGGTGGGGTTACAACAGGATTTCCATACTATAAAGTTCTTCTAAAACGATAATTGCAATGATAATAAAGAGGCAATCAAACAAATATTTCCATACTATAAAGTTCTTCTAAAACTCTCAAGATTTTCGCGAAGATTGGGCCCAAGATCTTCATTTCCATACTATAAAGTTCTTCTAAAACCCTTCTGATACGGATGTAGTGCTCGGTAGTAGTACTTATTTCCATACTATAAAGTTCTTCTAAAACTGTGTATGTTCCTGTGAATCCTGAAGTTCCAATGATATTTCCATACTATAAAGTTCTTCTAAAACCCTCCTTTTTTATATTACGGGTAAAAAATACCAAATAGATTTCCATACTATAAAGTTCTTCTAAAACCTCGCCTTGTATGATTGTCGCGCCCTCATTGACCAAATTTCCATACTATAAAGTTCTTCTAAAACTTAGGGGTTTTAATGAAACTCAAAAGGAATACAGGAATTTCCATACTATAAAGTTCTTCTAAAACCCGTAACTGTGTTTTCATGCGGAAAAACCTCGAATTTGATTTCCATACTATAAAGTTCTTCTAAAACATAATTTCTGCAGCTGGGTAATCTTCTTCATGCGGAATTTCCATACTATAAAGTTCTTCTAAAACACACAGCAAGAAGTGATATTCAAGGATGGATCATTTTTATTTCCATACTATAAAGTTCTTCTAAAACTCTTGAGGTATGGCAAAATCAGGCAAAAGGAGCTCATTTCCATACTATAAAGTTCTTCTAAAACAGGGATATTCAAAAAATGTTATAGGTGGATGGTATGCCCAATTTCCATACTATAAAGTTCTTCTAAAACTAAATCTACAATGCACGAAAGGATTTTTTGGGACAAATTTCCATACTATAAAGTTCTTCTAAAACCAAAAATTTATTATTTCTTGGATTGAATTTTTATATAAATTTCCATACTATAAAGTTCTTCTAAAACTCATTATCCCTTACTATCTTTTGATAGTCATAGACAATTTCCATACTATAAAGTTCTTCTAAAACTGGCCTCAAAAAGCCTCATTTTTTGATAATAAACGATATTTTCCCGTGTTTAAAAATGTTTTGAAAATCAACGTAGGATAATGCACTGTATATATAATACTAGACTATAATATTGTACTCATAAGATTTTTTTCTATACCCAATACTTTAAATTGAAAATTTGACTTATTATCGAGAATATATAATAGAACTGAATCTTTTTCTTTTTTTATTATTTCATTTAACCCTACTTTTATTTGTTCTATCTGGGCTTTACTTACCTCTCCCTCAAAAACTGAATTTTGTCTCCAGAATAAATATTTTCTTAGAAATTTGTGCACTTTATTCACTCTATCAATTTCAATATCATATACAACAATTAGATACATCACCACCACATTCTAAAACTAATATATTCTTTATCCCCAACTATATGTTTTAGTAACTTATAACATTCTAATCTTATTAAATACCTATATGATACTTTTCTTTTTAAAGAGGGGTGTTGAATAGTTGTATCAAGTTTTTCTTTATATTCTTTAAGAAAAATTCTTTTTCCTTTTTCATTTAAGAATACCCCTATTTCTTTGTCAAACTCATCTTCATTGATATATTTATTATTGACAAGATTAAAGATGAGTCTTTCGATTATTATAGGTTTGAATATATCTGCTATATCTAGTGCAAGAGAAAATCTTCTCTCCAATGGTTCATGTAAGTAACTAATTGAAGGATGGAGATAGGTATTATAAATTTCTGACAAGACTGTAGAATATAATAGAGAATTCCCAAATGAGATAAGTGCATTAATCTCATTTGAAGGTGGCTGTCTTTCTCTTTTGTTAAATTCAAAAAATTTTATAATTTTAGGAAAAGATTTGTAGTAGTTTTCCCATATTTCTCCTTCTATGCCTCTTAATGTAGGGATATCTCCATATATATTCAATGAATCAATATTTTTTATTATTTCTTCTAAATTCTTTTCCTTTTTTTCGTAATATTTTAGTGTCTGCAAAATATTATGCTTTATACCTTTAACAAACTCCGTAGCTATTATTATTCTTTTTTCTTTGTCAATATAATGTCTTGATTGTTCAACTACAACTAATCCCGAATTAAGCTGATCTTTTGGATATAATGATCCTTCGTAATATCCATAATGATTAAAAAAGTGAGTTGGCAATCCCATTTTCATTAAAAGAGAAGATGCTCCTGATTTAAGACTTACTTTTCCATAACAGTAAATATCACTTAGATGTTCAATCGGCAATGCTTTTTTTTCATCCTTATTCACAAAAAATAAGGTATTTCCTTCTCGCTTCAATATTCCTTCAGATACAATATACAAAGGCTCCTTCATATTAATACCTCTATACATAGCATAAATTATAATATGAACAGTTCTTACAGTAAGGTTTTCTTGAAATTGGGGGCGGGGAATTTCTACTAATAATCTTGGGTATATCCTCTATTATTAGTTGAATTTCCTTTTCAATTTCAGGTGTGAGGTATAAAGTATCAGATGTTTTTTCCTTTGGGTATACCACTTCTCCCCTTACTATTTTTCCTAATTTATTCTTTAAATACCATAAATAATAATAAAGTTGATATTTTGCGGGTTCTTCTAGTTTGGAAGATTTTTTAATTTCATATATCGTAATCTCTCCTCTTTTTTTGATAAAATCAATGGCAATGGTGTCGTCAATCAATAAATTTTTCTTTTCTCTTTTATATGACTCTTCATTGATTAATTTACCCATTGATATAAAATCGTTATCGTAGTTCATGTTTATTTGGTTTCCAAAATACCATAATTCTCTGTCACATGCTTTATAATATTGGATCATTACTCCAGTTATTTTCATAACATTAAACCTAAATTATTAGAGGTGAGTCTTTTGGTATATATCCTGTTTCTATGTTGTATTTATTATTTATCATATTAAGAGGAACATATCCTATTCTCTCACTAAAAAGAACATCGTTTGCTTTATTTTTTGGAATTGAAATGATGTAATCATAAAAAGATTTTTTAATATCGAGAAACATTTTCTTTTTTATAATTGGGTCTTTAATATCCAACACTTCTAAAAACTTTTCCCATATTATTTTTGCATTTTCGTTTATTTCTATAAATATGTCGATTTTTTCATAATCTTCTTCAATTAACTTGAAGTTACCTGTTTCATGAAACTCTAGTTTATACAAACTTTCTAATATGTCTCTTGATATTTGATCGCTTGATAATTCTTTTACTAATAAAAAATATTTATTAATTAATTTTAAAAAATCTTTTTCTTCTACAAATTCCTTTCCCTTCAAAACTTCTAGTGTTTTATTAATCAAAAATCCTTCATATATATAACTATAATATTTTCTATTATTATTATCGTCTTTCAATAAATATATATTAACTTCACCTTGAACACTCAATAAAAAATTACGATTACATCTTCCTGCAATTTGATTAATCGAATCGAGAGGGGCAAGATCTCTGTATATAATGTCGATGTCAATATCAACACCCGCTTCAATAACTTGAGTAGAAACAATAATTTTTCTTTTATTACTAGACTTTATTTTTCTTATTCTATTTAATCTATCAATAGGGATTATATTAGAAGATAAATAATAATACTCATTTAAATCATTATTTGTACTCTCTTTTAAAAAATTGAACATTTCTTTCGATGAACTAATGGTGTTTAATACTATTAGAAAACTTTTTTCTTTTCTAGTTAATATATCATTTAATACAATATTTTTAAATTCTTCAAAATTAACTTCTTTTTCTAAATTTAAGTTTAGTCTAGTTCTGTTTAATTGATCATAATATTTCATATGGTTATCTAGTAGATTTTTAATTTCGTTTCTATCTGTATCAAAAATCAATGGTGCTGTTGCTGTTACAATAATAAAATATGTATTGTAATATTTTGAAATAAAATTAAGTGATTCATTTATTAATTTCCAATACTTATGCGGTATAGTTTGAATTTCGTCAAGTATAACAATTGAATTTATTATATTATGGAATTTTCTCAAGGATCTATTTCTATTGGAAATAATTCCATGAAACAGTTGGATAAAAGAAGTAATTATAATTTCTGAATTCCACCCTTCTATTAAAAATAAACTTAAATCCGATTCATATTCCTCTTCAATAGTTTTGTAAACTAATTCAGAAAGGTGGTGATGTTTTAACAGAATGTTTGAGGTGATAATATCATACTCAGTAGAAATTATATCTTCAATAACTGAATAATTTTGATCTATAATGCTCAAATAAGGGAGAGAATAAATAATTCTGGGATTCCACCCTTTTTCTGATTGTATTTTATTCTTTAACTTAATAGCAAAGGAAAATGAAGTTATAGTTTTACCAGTGCCAGTTGGAACATTTAATAAATATATTTTATTTTCAAGATCTAGATTTTCTATATTTTTATTCACTTTAGCATAAATTTCTGTTCTAATACTGTCAACTAAATTAGGATTTTTATCAAATCTATTTTTTTTATAATTATCTACTATTTCTGGAGAAATATCTTCTCTAATTAAGGTCGATGCGCCTATTGCGTCGCTCTTATCTGAATCAATTAAAATAGAATATAATAATAGAGTTATAAAGTAATAAAATATTAATTTTCTCTTTTGAATTTTTAATAGTTTCATGAATTCTCTATCAATATCTTTGATTATCTTTAGATAATTCTTCTTGAAATCTGAAAACGAGGCCACATTACAGCCAAACATCTCATCTAGAGTATTTTGTATTTCACTTTCATCCATTGAATTAATTTGCGAAGTTATTATTGAAGTCAATTTTTGATCATGTAGAATTTCATGAATTTCATTTATTTCTTTTAAAGAATTTGCTAGATTTCCATGGTGTCTTTTTACGACAAAAAATGAAATTATGGGTAATAATGAGTAGTAATCTTCTTTATCTTTGGATATTTGCTCTAAGTATGTTTTTGTTATATGGTATGTATAAATAGAGGAAAGCAATCCATGCCTAGTTTCATTGCGAGATTTTAGTTGTCTTTTTTTGATAGGGTCTTTTTCTGTCAAGTATTCTTGAAAATATGTAGATGCTTTTCCAATATCATGCGTTGCTCCAATTAAATACACGATTTTAGATAAAACGTCTATATCAATATATTCTTCAATATTTAACCTTTTTTCAAGGAAGGTATTTCTAGAGAGAGTGCCAACTTCTTTTAGATGTGAAATTAAAAGTTTATGAGGATGAGAGTATAGTTTAAATTGGGATAATCTTTGTTCCATCGTTTAACTCCCAATATGTTTCTGGGATTACTTTAATTAATTTACCGGATTCTTCTGCAATTACTTCAACATACTCTTCTGTTTCTCTATCAGAATTGATAAATGAGGGAATAGATTCTATGAAATATTTTTTATCTTCTTCGGGCTCTATTTTTTTAATTAAAGAGCCAATTTTAGATTTTTTTATTGGAACAATTGAATCAATATAGTGATATTCTTGTGATTTTATTTCGTTGAAAGAATAATCATTTACATAGCTAAAATTACATATTAATTCACTTAGTCCCAAATAGGGTGTATATACAGTTTTGTGACAGATTAACAGTTCTTTTAATTGCTCATACAAGTTATTATCTTCGGTAAAAAAATAAATCCTATACTTTGGATCTTTAATAAATTCAAAATTAAGCAGTGTATGTTGTGTAAAGTAGTTCATCATAGGATAAGAAATCAAATATTCACTTTTTGTATTAATTTGATTAATTGATATTCTTGTTTTTTTAATTGGATTTAAAATCTGAAGTGCAATTTTTGAATCATACTCTTTAAATTTAGACTGATACTCATTTCTTCTAAATCCTAAAATAGCTGCAATGAGGCCCAATATAGTCGGTTTTGATGGTATTGAATGTGTCAAAGGTGAAGATGTTGCATATCTTTTCTTAAAATGTGCATAATCTCCCCATACATCAAAAGCTAATAACTGCATATTTCCACGCTACTATACTTTAAACTCTTTGGATTGTATATTGTTATTTCTTAATATTTCTTCAAATTTTAGTTCTATGTTATTTAAAATAAATTTAGTTCTATCGTCGACTATATATGTCACCATTGCTATTTTATCTCTATTTTTGACTAAAACATTAACTAATTTTGATATATCAATCTTGAAATCTGAAATATCTCTCAATTGCTCTTCTGATAAATCTGAAGATATTACGAACAATTTATCCAGATCGCCTATATGATAATTGTTCTCTAAATAATCTATTTTTATTAATAATCTTGGCATTTGCCCAACTTTAGATCTAGAGATTAAGTTTTTAGTACCGTTCCATATACCTTCTATAAGTAGATTCACATCTTCTTGGGTTAGTTTAGTATCCTTAGCAGCATTTTCATTTATTATTCCATAGAAAGATATAATGGAATAAGGAACTACCCACTCTTCCCTAAAAGTTTTTGCCTCTTTTCCTTCTCCAGAAGCAAATGCACCAGATCCTTTTAAATATTTTAATTCAATTTTATTCAAAGATCTGCCCATTTTAAATTGAACGGGTCCAGTGTAAATAATAGAACTATCTTTACTTTTTCCAGTAGCGATTGGTATAGTTCCGCCAAATAGTCTTACGTCTATACATTCATTGAGTATAGTATCAGGATTATTTTGAAAGTCTTTTCCTCTAGCTTTGGCATCTTGTATGTTACCATCTTTGTCAGATATTTTTCTAACAAAGATTTCTTTATTTTTAAAGTTATATATATAATCCCTTACTGTTCGTTTGAGCCTTACATCTGTTACAATATTGGTTCTTGTATCTTCATCCATTCTTGGTTTATTCTCATCAGCTGGATCTCCATTTGGATTAATATCTTTTACATCATACAAGAATATTATTTCAGATCTTTCTTTCACTATATTACTCATTCTTCTTCCACCGCCATATCCTTTTTAATCACAAATATATCCGCCATATTCATTCCTAAAACGAAATAAAAACTAATTTCATTATTATCAATATTCCATTTTTCACCTGCTTTTAAAAAGTATTTTGAAATTAGTTTTTCTATTTCTTTATAGTAATTCTTCCCATAATCCTCTAGCTTTGCTTGTATTTGAGGTAATAAAGTTTTAATTCTCTTTTCATCTAACTTTAAACCATTCAATTTATTTCTAAATGGAGTTGATTTTTTATCTCTATATTGTATATTTAGCAATTTTTGTGTAAGTACACCTTCAAGAAAAATAGCTTTTTTTATGTCAGAATTGAAAAAACTGCCATATTGATTAAATACTTTATTTGCAATATGTACAATTTCATTTTTTTCTTCAAACACATCCTGATTTAACGACTTTTCCATACTTTCACCCGCATTGGATTTATCTAAAATTAATAACGCATCTAAGTATAATAATAACATAAAACCCTTTAGTGTCATGTCTTTTGTATTAATATTATTACTAAAATTTTTTCTGATTCTTTTGATCAAGAAAAATAAAATTAGATTATAATTAATTTTTTTTCCAGTAAATATTCTCCCTATTGTATCTATGTAAAATTTTTTTGACTTATCCTTCTCCATTGATCTAACAAAAATATTGTACAAAATTTCAAAATTAAAACTAATTTGATTATTGTAAAATATTTCAATATTATCCACTCTTTTTTTAGTTTCAAATAGTTTATTTAAATAGGATGGCAGTACATCCCCAATATTTAATAAAATTTTTAATTCTTTTGGATTAGGTTTGTCATAAAAAACTAAATTTAAAGTTAGAAGATTTTTTTGTTCGCTTATAAGTTCAAGAATTCTATCCTCTGTGTAGGTAAGATCTCCTATCCACCCTCTCTTTTCTTTAGAAAAAGATGGATCTTTAGCGTATACTTCAAATAAGTCAAATATTGAATCATAATAATTTTCTTCTACTAAATTCATAAATTTAGGAATAAGATAATACCTATACCTCCCATAAAAATTAAGATTCATAAATTTTTCAATATATTTTTTTCCCTCTTCTAGATTTAGTGCACATTTAGCACAAACAGGATAAAGTTTCCACCCATTTTTTTGATTAAGTGAAGGTGCAAAACTACTTTTATCAAGAGTATAAAATGGGAATATATCTGAAGTAAATCCATACACTTCATCTTCGTTATTAAGACAAATACTACAAATTTTATTTTTTCCGATAGATTGGAGCCCATATTTATTATAATACCGGAAATTTGAACGATCAACTAATATACTTCTAAATATTTTTAAATCAAATAAATATTGAATTTCATCATTTTCTTTAAATAATAAGGTTAGTAATGTTCCTCCCTTAATTTCGTTGTCACTGAAAGCGTTTATTGTATTTTTGATATCTTTTAGGATGATTTCCTGATTTTTTTCAAGAACTTTTTTAATTCCTTCAATTTCTTTAATTGCTTCCTCACTTAGATTGTATGAATTGCTTTCAGAAAACCAATGTAAAAATTTTTTCTTGAATGTTTTGTCTATATCTGTTATTTTACAAGTGGGAGTTACATCAGCACCTTGAGATTCACCTCTTCTATAAAGATATTTTTCAAAATTAATAGAATCATACTCTTCAATCCTTATAGTTTCATAGTCATAGTTATTGCCAGATTTATTTAGTACTATACCTACTACATACTTAGCTTTTGAATCTTGTGTCAATATAGATAAGGGAGGTCTATTCTCCTTTTTAATTAAATATTCTCCAATAGTAGCAACTGAGTTAATCATTTATGCACCTGGTATTTTATTTTTACATGATTTTATAGGATTAATAAATCCAAATCCCATTGAATTTTTTTCACCAAGTCCTGTTTCCATCAAAAAAGAATAAAATTTTTTATAGTTTTGACTTACATATTCTTTCTCTAAATTTTTCCACATGGACCCTATAATTATGAATTCATTTCCCCTTTTTATAGTATTAATAACAACTTCTTTGTTAAATACTAATTTATCAAAAATGCTGCCCTCTAAAGTTAAGTTTTCATTGTAGAAAGCATTATATTTTTTTAATGCGTTATCCTTTATTCTGTCCAAAAAGAAAAGTAAGTCTTTATCTCTTTCAAATGAATAGTAAATATTATTTTTATTATCTTTATATAATACAATTGGGCTACCAGTAATCCAAATTCGTTTAAAAGGGACTTTGATTATTCTTGCTTCGATTTTAAAGGGATGTCCAGCAATCATTTTTTCCCCACATAATTTTGAATTTAAAAATTGAATAAAGCTTTTATCAGGAGATGATACTATTAGATTCTTTTTTTCTCCTTCTTTATAGTCGTTTGTTGGGAATACATCAGAAAAACAGAAAAATTTGAATCCTTTGGTATCATGAAAATCTGGATATTCTAATTTAAAAGGTGAGTAAAGAAATCCTTGTATAGAGTGCTTATTAATTTCATTATAACTAAAATTTTCTTTTGATATTAATTCAATCATTAATCTCAATTAAATCACTATAAATCTTATTCACTAATCTATTTCCCTTTTATATTTATAAAGATTTGGGAAATAATAGGAAAAATAGTGAAAAAATATTATTTTCCATATTTGGTTTTTAAAAAAATTTTTCCATTTTCTGTATTACAGTATGGAATACCTCATTGATATTTTATTTTTTCATTAGATGAATTATTTTGATATCCTGTATGTTATTTTTAATGTATTCCAATATTAATCTTCTATGGCATTTATCTGGCTTGTTCTCAGAACATAGTAAACATATGGTATGCTTATCTTCTAACATTTTATTGTAAGTTGTTTTTAAACTAGGGTCTCTTAATAGTTTATTGAATTCTTTTTCATAATACGCCCAGTCGCGGTCTTTTTTATATTTATTGAGTAAAGTTTCTGGTGTTGCTATTGAGGTCTCATGCTCATACTCAGCGTTACATATCTCTTTTAAGAAATACCTTAAATCGTCTTTTTTGGAAAATCCAGCAAGTTGTGATGTGTTGTGTCTTCTAATATCTATTATCTTAGTTATATTTGATTCTTTTAACAAATTAAAAAATTCTTCTGCACTCTTTTCTGATGTTCCAATTGAGTATATGCTTTTCATTCAATAATCTCCATACTAAATTGATTTCGCAATTTATTAATGTTTCTTTCAAACATTTTTTGTTGCATATTTGAAACATCAAAAATCGAAGCAAAAAGTATGTAAGGTATTAGTTTGTCAAAAGAGTGCCGCGGGCCGCCTATTTTTTTATTGCAGATGCAGATGGATACAAATAAAAACTAATCCCCACTAACTTCAAGAATAATACTATTTAAATATATCCAATATTGTTCTCCAATAAAAAAATTAAAATAAATTTTACCTTTATTTCCTTTCTTATTGAGATATATTTATCACTAATCTGATTAATACTAAGATTTAATTATTTATAGTATATTTATAATCAAAAATTGCGTATAAAAAATGTTATGCGAAATTGTTCGATTAGGGCAATTAATTAGAAAAGTATTTTAATTAAGAGTAATAATTGAATTTGGAGGTTCAAATGGCCGCCCTGTTTGAAAACTATCTAAGCTATTGCAACTATAAGAAATCTTCTCTTGAATCAGGATTCTTAGATCTTACAAAAGAGAAGTTTATCCAATCTACTACACTCCTACCGCTGATAATGTTTTTAAAAAAACAAAAATCAAAAATTGAATTAAAACTGCCTTCAGACAGTGTAGTCTCTGCATACATAAAAATTGTTACAGATTCTTCTAGCTATTTCTATTCTGATGGAAAATCATACTTGCCCATAATTTCACTACCTAAAGAAAAGGAAAAATCTTTGGATATTCTTGACAGAATGTATGAATTTACAGATGAAGGTAAGAATTATGGTGGTGAGAATACTTTCAAGTATCTTGTGGGCGAAATGGTAGATAATATCTATCAGCATTCAGAGTTTAACAATGCAATGGTAATGGCCCAGAAATATCCAAAGAAAAAATATGCAGACATATGTTTCATTGACGACGGCATTTCTATTAACGGTAGTTTCAAAAAGAAGGGCATACTTTTTGAAGAAGATTATATTGCGATAGAAGAAGCGATAAATGGTTTATCTACCAAGGATAAGGATCGCGGAACTGGCCTCAATACAAACTTTAGGATCTTCACAGAAGGCCTAAACGGGGAAATACTAATAATCTCTGGCAGGGGCGGAGTATTATATGGGAGGCATGGTCACACCCCTTATATTTTAAAACAGAAAAATATATTAGATGGAACGTTGATAAACATTAGGATGCCTTACCCATCAAAGGTGAATATGTATGAGTACATCAGATAAAATTATTATGATAAGTGAAAGGGTATCAAAAGACCTGGCATTGAGGGGCATAGTAGATGTGCTGTTTGACTATATTGAATCCCTAAAAGAAAGCGAAGTAGTTATAGATTTCTCAGAAGTTACCTCAATCACCAGATCATTTGCTCATCAGTATTCCCTTAGAAAGAAGTCCTCAAAGAAGAATATCTCTGAGGTAAACATGCCTGTAAATATCCGAAAAATGTTTGACATTGTAGAGAACAAATACAAAAAGACAAAGCTGATCGAAATCGGCTCAGTTAAACCTATAGTAGTTTAACTCATTTTAACAAGACATTTATAAATAACCTAAAATATTTTTAACAACTCATTTATAAATAAGGTCAAATCATTTTAACAAGTATTCGTGTATTTATATTTGTCCGGCAATAAACACTTATTTTTCAGATTGAACATTAATTTTAAATCTAAATAGTGAAATAAAGTCATAATGAAAGTTAAATTAAAAAATAAGGCCTATTTAAGTTTCGGACTCTTAATCTACGGGCCAGGGGTTCGAATCCCTTACTGCCCGCCAATAACTTTTCCGGCGGTTATTTTTGAAACGGGGCGATATTTGGGCGTATTCTCCGGAGGTGCTGATTTTGGAAAATACCTGTAGATTAATATCTACATGGAACGCCTATGTTTCCTATCTCATCTCTGAGAGGGGTGTCAGCCCCACTACAGCTGAAATATACCGAAGGTGCATCGCCATGTATCTTAAGAGCGGCAAAACAGAGGAGGAATACTACTTCGACGTGCTCTTAAACGAGCGCTACTCCTCATCCTTCAAGCACAACATGTACTTCGCATTGAAATGGCATGCCAGAATGGATTTAATGAATGATAAATCATAAAACATAAACTATTTATTAATCATATAAATCCATTTAGATTGTAATGATGATACAAATGAAAGGTAAGATAGCGTATGGAAATTTTACATGCTTCTTAATCTCTAAAAATCTTACTTAATAGTANAGAATTTCTTCTGAGGAACAATAATGGAGTCAAAAGATCGCTTATATGGNAATAAAGTTATGTTAAGCTAAAAATAATTGAATTTGATATTCTTGACCGAAATTATGCAATAGAGCAATCTTTNTGGGAAAATTTAAGTACCCTATTACTTCTTTTTTTCCATGATAACTTGGAATGATTTTGAGAAGNTAGAGATGAGAGTAGGAAGAATACTTGAAGTCAGTGATTTTCCCGAGGCCAATAATCCTTCTTACAAAATAGTAATTGACTTTGGCAATTATGGTATAAAAAAATCTAGTGCCCAGATAACAAAATTCTATAAAAAAGAAGAGCTAATCAATAAACAGATTATTGCAGTTACTAATTTTCCTCCTAAACAGATAGCAAATTTTATCTCGGAATGTCTAGTTTTGGGTGTTGTTTTAGGTAATAATGAAGTTGTTTTATTGAAACCTGAGAGGGAAGTTAAAGAAGGGCATAGAATTCTTTAGATTAGTTATCATTGATTAACAATAATGAATTATTTATTGCTAACCGATAGTTTTATATATATGTATCAATATAATTAGTCTTGTCAATCAATATTGACAAAACCTATCCATTAGTAGGAATTCAGAGATGGTTCCTGCATATAAAACTCCAATTACGATGATGGGGGAGAAATCCCCCTGAGTACCATTTATTTTACTACGTTAAACGCCTATAAATTAGGATTACCTATACGACAGTATTATCTGTAAACACCGAAAAGTTTATATATAATTGTCTTAAAATATGTATGTTTGAGTATATTATTTCTTAGTAGTATCTACTAAAAAGAATATGTTCAAACATGTTGATTAAGTCAATTGACTTTTTCAAACAAATAAATGGAGGAAAAATATGTCTGGAATAGGATATTTCGGTCCAAAGAGAAAGCCCGGATACGAAGAGCAGCCTTCAATTAACCCTAGCTTCTTGAAGCTCAGGTTACCTTTCTACCACTATCCAATCGAGTATCAGGACTTTATCCAAGGAATGATTTTGGCATGTGTACCACTAGGTATTACGGCAGTAATGGAAGCTTCTTTGAATTTCCCAATAGAAGTATCAGTTTTAATGGTATTGTTGAATAACATATTCTACTTGTGGCACACATCCTTTGGTGACCCATCGGTCGCCGGTTGGATTACTCCTGGTATACCAATTTATACCGCATACTACGAGACCTTCTCAAAAGAAATAGTCGGTCCGTCAGGAGTTTACATTGAAAGAACACAGGCACTTATTGCAGCTCAGCTAATATTGGCTGTAATATTCTTAGTGTTTGGTCTTACTGGACTTGGTACAACTTTCATTGAAAAGGTTCCAACTTCAATAACTGCTGGTATCCTTTTAGGATCCGGTATCGCATCTGTGGAAAGAATCTTCAACCCAACACAACCATTCGTAAAAGATTTACCAGTATCATACCTAGTTTCTGCAGCCTTGTCATTGTTCTTATTGTTCTCTAAGAGGGCAATTGCTTGGAGGAAGAGGAACAAATTTTTGGCATGGATTGGTGGATTTGG
>LNJB01000008.1:19346-51722 GCA_001587595.1 Candidatus Methanofastidiosum methylothiophilum | reverse complement strand
TATTTAAATTTTCTCCAGCATCTTATCCAGAAATTGCGAGATCATCTAGTATATTGGTCTCAATTGTCTTTTACTCAATTCACATTATTCTCCAGTTTATTTACAACCTGGAAGAAAATGATCAAAAGACCAAATATATAATTTACCTGATAATGGGTGTTTTAGGTTACATCTTCTACCTTTATGGCCTTATAGCGGGGGTGAGGTAATGAGCGAAACATCCAATAGCATGATTCATACATCTATTATTATGTTTGCAGTATCAATGATCCTAGTTTTAATATCTCTTACCTCAAACTATGTATACAAAGGCTCTTTGTCAGCTTTTTTATTGATATCTAGCATACTATTTGTGGGGTCATTTATTACTGCATTTAAATCCTCAAAATTAAAAGAGGAAAACATAAGGAAGGAAGCATTTATTAACACATCACTTAGTGTATTCATATTAGGGCTTGTAATTATGATACTTACATTTTTCCTTGTTACTTTGAGAATTAGGTGAGAACATATGGAAGATAGGGTAAAAACAGGAATTAAGGGGCTAGATGANCTAATAGGGGGAGGCTTACCAAAAAATTCATCAATATTACTGTCNGGGGAGGCNGGAACAGGAAAGACCATATTTTCCCTGCAGTTTATATATTCTGGCGCTAAAGATTTTGNTGAAGCNGGCATCTATGTGACTTTTGAAGAGAAACCNGAAGAGNTAAGAAGAGAGGCTTCTCAGTTTGGCTGGGACTTTAAAAAATATGAGGCCAAGAAAAAGATAGTTATTTTAGATGCTGCNTCCCTTAGGGTGGGCGTTCCTACAGATGAAAGTTTTTACGTAAAAAGTGACTTTGACATAAAAACTCTTCTTTCACATTTATATGAGATAGCTATAGACATAGACGCAAAAAGAATTGTGATAGATTCTCTACCTGCATTTTTCTTTTCTCATGAATCAGAAAAAATGCGTGATGATGTTTATATGATGGGGAGAGTTTTAGCAGAGACAAAGGCAACTTCAATTTTGATCACTGAGATTGTTGACGGTCAAGGGTACTCAAGATTTGGTTTTGAGGAATTCATAACTAGAGGGGTCATTACAATGCATCTTGTGGAAGGGGAAAAAGCAATGCCAAGGATGGCAGAGTACAAGAGGAGCATATTTGTTAGGAAGATGAGGGAAACAAATCATAAAATAAAACAATATCCTTTTTCAATCACAGATAAAGGCATAGTTGTGTACCCCCAGGGAGAGATATATTAATCTTAAGTGATCCTTATGATAGCCGTGCCAGATACATCTGTTGTAGTTGATGGTAGATTTAAGGCCCTTCTTTTAGACAAAGACTTTATTAGAGATTTAGAGCGAATTGTTATCGCCGAGGCTACGGTTGCAGAGATAGAGCATTTGGCAAACGATGGGAAGTCCTCAGGGATATCTGGCATAGCCGAGTTAAAGGCCATATTCAATCTATCAAAGGAGATATTCGTTCCTCTTGAATACTATGGCAAAAGGCCGACAAAATATGAAATCGCCGGTGCAAAAAAAGGGGATATTGATTCAATAATAAGGGAGGCCGCAATGGATCTAGGGGCTACACTTATCACAGGAGACATAATTCAAAAGGACATTGCGGAAGCCAAAGGGATAGATTCTATTTATTTGAAACCATACAAAAAAGTTAAACTCAGGATTGAAGACTTTTTTGATTCTGAAACCCTCTCTGTTCATCTAAAAGATGGGATAATACCTGTAAGAAAAAAAGGAAAACCCGGATCGATTGTCCTTGACAAATTTGATAAAATTTACAATGAAGATGAGATTAAGGAGATTTCTCTTGATATACTTGAGCGTGCAAAGACTACAAAGGATAGCTTCATAGAGCTTGATGAAAAAGGGGCAAGTGTCGTCCAGTTGCAAGAGTACAGAATTGTTATAACGTCCCCTCCTTTTTCTGATGGATTTGAAGTCACNGCTGTAAGGCCTGTTAGGAAACTGACCCTTGANGATTATAATTTATCTGACNCACTTATGAAGAGGCTTGAAATTGCAGAGGGGATATTAATAGCAGGTGCGCCGGGCATGGGNAAGTCAACATTTGCCCAAGCAATAGCAGAATACTACGCATCCCTTGAAAAAATAGTAAAAACTATGGANAAACCAAGGGACCTTAATGTACAACCGGAGATAACACAGTACACTGCTTTAGAAGGNGACATGGCAAAGACAGGGGATATTCTACTTTTGGTAAGGCCAGATTTTACTGTCTTCGATGAGATGAGAGTTACAAATGACTTCAAAATTTATGCTGATATGAGGTTAGCAGGTGTTGGGATGGTTGGTGTTGTCCATGCGACAAAACCAATTGATGCAATACAGCGTTTCATTGGGAGGATTGAACTTGGCATTATCCCTCAGCTGATTGATACAATTATATTCATAAAAAATGGGGAAGTAAACCAAGTTCTTGATTTGGAGTTTTTAGTTAAAGTGCCATATGGCATGAACGAAGCTGATCTTGCAAGGCCGATAGTTGAAATTAAGGATTTCTATACCAAAACGCCACTTTATGAGATTTATACATACGGCGAACAAGTAGTTGTGATGCCCCTTAAAGCTAGAAGAAAGGAAACTTCACCTATGAAAAAACTTGCACTATCAAAGCTTAAGGAAAAATTGAACTCAGAGCTTGGTATGCCGTTTGAATTAGAAGCTGTTTCGGATTCTAGAATTGCACTGTATGTGAAAAATGATGATATTCCGTCAATAATCGGAAAAGAAGGAAAAAATATCAAGGCATTAGAAAACTCAATAGGATTCTCGATAGACGTAAGGCCAATGGAAAAATCTAAATCTGAAAAAAAAGGTAGGATCCCGGTGCAGGTGGACTTCAAAGAAAAGTACATTATAATTAATGTTGAAAAGAAATTTACTAGAAAAAATGTCAAGATATTTATTGAAGATGATTATTTAGACGAGTTTAGTGTTCCAAAATCAGGAAAGATTAAAATATCCAACAAAAATCCGCTTTCCGAGCAGATCGAAGATGGAATTATGGATGGTAAAAACTTATATATAATACTATAAAATCCGATTTGGGACCAGTGGCCTAGTGGATATGGCGATAGCCTCCTAAGCTATAGGTCGGGGGTTCGAATCCCCCCTGGTCCGTTGNTTTTTATTATANCTTCTTGTAAATATTCTTCCTGAGACCTATCCTCAAAACTACTAAGTTTTCTCCATCTATATCAAAAATAACTCTGTATTTACCAATTCTAAATCTATAATCTCCAATCNTGGTATCACTTAATTTAGTTGAATATCTAAAAGGATTCGAGGAATATNCTTTTATTTTTAAAAGNATTATCTTCTGAGTTTTTTTATCAATTTTCTCTAAATCCTTGGAGGCTCTGTCGGGGATAACGACATTATACATTTAGTATATCCTCTAGATTTTTAAATTTCCCTTCTTTGTAGTCTTTCCTTGACTCTTTAATTGAATCAATATAATCCTGACTTGATAGAGCCAACATGTCCTCCTTCAAATCTTCCATTACTTCTTTTAGAGTATTCGATAAGAGCAAACGGAACTCTTCGATGGTTAAATCTTTTATCTTTGAGTCCATAGTATCAATAATTTATTAAGATGTTAACATATTTAAATATTTGGCAGATAACACATTTTGTTGGCGATAACATAAAATCTCTTATTAGAATTAGTATTCAATTGAAATCAACCAAAATTATATAAATGTACATATTTTCTTTAGTTTGGGAGCCAATGAAGTTAATTTCTCGAAGGGTACATAAATTTTTGGCTCCCCCAAAATAAAACTTATAAGCCATAACGTCTAAAGACAACTTATGTCTTGGAGTTTAAAGTTTGGAAGTATCTTTGGAATCCCAATAGAGCTTCACATCACATTTTTGCTTCTTCTTTTGATATTCTCGATATTCGGTGTCATCCCCTTGCTTGCTATAGTGCTGCTGTTTGTTTCTGTTTTATTGCATGAGTTAGCGCATTCTCTTGTTGGAAGGCATTATGGTGCTAAGATTAAAAAGATTACCCTTCTACCCATAGGAGGGGTATCCCAGATGGAGGCCATACCAAAAGGCCATGAATTTGCTATAGCCATCATTGGGCCACTTACTAGCATATCCATAGGGATAGTGCTTTTCCTAGTTGGCTCTTTTATGGGGCTTAGCATGACATTTGATCTAAACTGGGTTCAGATAGATTCTTTGAAGGATATATTTAGAATTGTGATGTCCCTTAATTTTTTGCTAGGATTATTTAATATTATCCCAGCTTTCCCAATGGATGGAGGAAGGGTATTAAGGGCATTTCTCTCGTCAAAGATGGACTACCTAAAAGCTACAGCGATATCTGTTAGGATTGGTCANGGGCTTGCAATAGTATTCGTGTTTATAGGTATTTTTTATAATCCATGGCTTATCATAATTGCTTTTTTCATATACATGGGGGGCATGGAGGAATACCAATCAATTCAGATGTCATTTGCCCTTAAGGGAATAAAAGTGAAGGACTTAATGGTAAAGGATATTGTTACAGTTTCGCCAAACGATTCGCTAGAGGACTTTGAAAAACTATTAATTGAAAAGAGGTACAAAGGATATCCTGTAGTTTCTGACGGGAAAGTTCTTGCAATAATGACCCTAAATGAACTTCTCTCAGTTCCAAGGGATAGATGGGCTGATACTAAAGTTGAGAATGTTATGAGAAAAGATATTGTCATTGCATCTCCTGAAATGGAGATATTTGAGCTATACAAGAAACTAGTTGAGATGAAGCAAGGTAGGGCGCCAGTCATAGAAAATGAGAGGCTTATAGGTTTTATTTCTAACACAGATATACTAAGATTTTCTGAGATACTGATGATTAAGAGGATATAAATGAAAGAGTTTCTTAAAGTAGGAGATACTACCTATATTTTGATTGGCACGGCACATGTCTATGAAAATAGTGTTATTGAAGTTCGAGAAGCTATAAGAAGTGAAACTCCTGATGTTGTTGCTCTTGAACTTGATGCTGCTAGATTTGAGGCGCTTTTGCACAGTGAGGACAGGAGGCCAACAATAAAAGAAATGAAAGACTTTGGATTCAAAAATGCGTTTTTGCTCTTGTTCATGTCATATCTTCAGAAAAAAATATCCTCCGATGCAGGGATTATGGCAGGGAGAGAAATGATAGAGGCTGCAACAGAGGCAAAATCTCTAGGGATACCGATTGCATTGATTGATCGTGATCTTGGTGTAACAATACAGAAGCTTCTTGAAAACGTAGGGTTAAAAGAAAAATTAATGATTTTAAAAGATGCGATTTTTCCTGAAAAAGGGTACACTATTGATTACATATATGAAAATTCCATGGAGTTAATAGACGAAATTAGGGAGAGATACCCCTTTATTTATGAGGTTCTTGTTGACGAAAGGGATAGATTTATGGCAGAAAACTTAAAAAGAATACAGAGGGAGAAGGTCTTAGCTGTCGTTGGGGCAGGCCATGTTCCCGGAATAAAACGATATCTAGGTGAATCATATGTCTAATTTTACTAAACAGGAAATCACTGAACTTCTAATTGCTTGGGCCGCACTGTCTATTGCATTTGGTTTTGCTTTTAGTGGCGGGATATTTGCATTTAAGGGTATTAATCAGATTATATTATTTATTTCATCTCTTCCAACATATTTTGTGATAGTCGGAGCGGCATTTTTGCTTCATGAACTATCTCATAAATTCACTGCAATAAGGTATGGATATCCAGCATACTTTCACCTTTGGCAAACTGGACTTTTACTTGCTTTAGGGATGTCATTTGCATTTGGAATCGTATTTGCAGCACCTGGGGCAGTGTACATATATGGATTGACAGATGAAAAAAAGGATGCTAAGATTTCTTTATCAGGACCGCTTGCAAATATGATAGTTGCAATAGCTTCTCTTGTCCTATACAGATTGATGTTCATTCCTTTAATGGCGCAAGTATCTTATGTCAGTGCATTTATAGGGGTTTTTAATCTCTTGCCGTTTGGACCTCTTGATGGAAGTAAGATTTTCAAAAATGAGAAAATGTGGTGGATTGCCCTAATGGTAATTGGCGTAGTAATAATCCTAACTATATAGGGGCTTTAATGTTACTTTCCATAATATTTTTTAATTTTTTCTAAAGATGCAATTATTGCTGATGTCTTAGAAGAATAATAATTTGCTTATTATTTTTAGAAGGAGATTATACCTACTTATGTTCTACCCTTACTCCTTCATCAGTTGTTTTAGTTCTGATTGGTATACCGCCAGCGATTTTTATGGCTGTTTCGACTTCCCTTTGCTTGTTAGGTGCCAGTGCATACATACATCCCCCTCCGCCGGCCCCAGTTATCTTTGCACCAAGAGCCCCAGAAATTCTCGATGCGAAAACAAGTTCTGAAAGCTCTTTAGTTGAAACACCGATGGCTTCAAGAAGGCCGTTATTTATATTCATTAAAGTGCCTAACTCTTTTATGTCCCCATTTTCACTCAATATTTTTTTACTCTTCGACGCTATATCCTCCATTGCGTCCATAATATTTTCAAGGATTTCTGGATATTCTTCTTTCAAAGCTTTAACTTTTTCTAAAAGGATCTTCGTACTTCCTTTCTCTCCAGTATATCCGACTATTAAAGGTAGATTCGGTGCGGAAAATCTTTCAATTTTTCCTTTTTTAAAATAAAGTCCGCCTCCAAGAGCTGATACTGCAGGATCTATACCACTTGAACTTCCCTGAACTTCAATTTCTACATTTTTTCCCATTACTGCTATTTCTTCATTTGAGAGATTCATCTCAAGAAGCTCTGAAAGAAGTTTTAAAGTCGGGACAACAACGGCTGCCGAAGATCCAAGTCCGGCCCCAACAGGTATCTCAGACTTTATAGAAATTTCAAATCCTTTTCTTGACCCATACTCAGTGAATATTTTCTCAATTGCGGATTTTACATAAGACACTACAAATCCTGCCTTGCCATAATCAGTCCCTAGAACGATTTCCTCTTCAGAAAAAGATATACTAAGGCCCGGTATCTTGAGGTCATTTGCATGAATTTTTATTATTTTTTCTTTTAACAATTTACCTTCGGTATATGTGCGTAAATCTATTGCAGAGGCTATAGCACCTCTACCATAGACAACAGAATGCTCTCCAAAGAGAATTATTTTGCCTGGCGCAGAGACTAACATTTGACACCCACCGATCCATAACCTACAACCGCACTATAATCTCCAGAAGTTTCATATGAATTTGAATAATTTAAAATTTTACCTTTTTTTGCACCTAACTCTTTCATACAAGTAAGCATGGCAGAAAGCGGGCCATAACCACATGTGGTGTAATCTTTACTGCTTATGAATTTATACAATCCTTCAGTATCTAGCTCCTCAGCTCTTTTTAGTATCTCCATATCATTTTTCTTTATCCAAGAAAGTATCTCTTCTTTCCCACCCCTAACAGGATTATAACTGAATCTGCTGCCATAATGCACTAAATCACTTGAAGCAATTACGCCTAGAGGGTCTTTACTTGATTTTGCAATAGCCCTTCCTACATCAACAGCAGTTTCCTTATCCTGTATCCCCATGCATATGGGAACAAAAGTTGCATCTTTTTTGATATACTGTAAGAAGGGTAGTTGAACTTCTATAGAGTGTTCGTATTTATGCGCTGAAGAATCAATTCCGATAAACCCTGATTTTTCGATTATTTTCGATGCAAGCTCTTCATTGATTTTTATTTCGCCAAATGGAGTTTCCCACGATCCCTCATTCATGATGGATATAGGAAGGCCCATTCCAGTGTGATTTGGCCCAAGGATGACATATGTCTCAGGGGGGGAGTTTGATAAATAACTAAATGAATATGCTTGGGTCCTTCCAGAATAAACATATCCTGCATGGGGGCATAGGACTCCAATATGCCTTCCTTCATCGATATACTCGATATTAGTTTTAGCTTCTTCAATAAACCTTTCTATCATCTTTTGAAGTGAAGATTTGTCTTTAGGATAAAAACTTCCAGCGACATATGAAGGCCTAAACATATTTATTATTTAGTCTTGAAATTTATATGCCTTTCTTAATAATATATTTTGGTAATATTCAATATAATATTAATAAAATTTCTATTAATGATAAAAATTTATCGAATATCTTTAATCTTCGTTCATTTAACCTTTATTTTTTGAGAGAAACATTTATAAGTAGCCAGCTAAGATTTAGTTATAATCTAGGGTCTTGGGACCCGTAGCCCAGTGGATAAGGCGACGGCCTTCTAAGCCGTAGATCGAGGGTTCGAATCCCTCCGGGTCCGCATATACTTATTCTAGCGGGGTAGGGCAGCTAGGAGTGCCCGGCGGGCTCATAACCCGCAGGCCAGTGGTTCAAATCCACTCCCCGCTACCAAATTTATTTAGAATAGGGCTATTTATTCGTTAATGCATATATGATTGAAATGTACCCTAAGATCGTACTTATTAATACAATTTCACTTCTTCCATAAAATGAAACTCTCAAAACATCCATGAAAAATGGAAGTGAAAAAAGTGCGAAACCAAGTGATATGTATTTATGAAGATCCTTCTTTCCACTTAGATATTTAAAATAAGCAATTATTGCAATTATGCTCGTAAAAATCAGATTGATCAATATTGTTGAAGCCATAATCATTGAACTGTATAACTTTTTATAAGCATTTCCAATATTCTATTTAATCTTAAAAATGACGTTCCGGCATTTTTTTATTATAACGTATTTCCATTANAATTTGAAGGTTAATTCGAATATGTNNCAATTATATCGCTATTTATCTAATATACCTTTACTTTGNTATTAGCTTATCAAAACATTTTTAAATATGTGTAAATTCATGTTTACATCGATTATGCAATCGATGGAAAATTGAGATAAAAAGANGGTAAAGTCTACTATTGTTAAAATGGAAAATAGTGNGTTTAATATTACATAAGATTATTTAATTTCCAGTTTTTCAATAAAAACTAAGTGCCGNTACAATTTGTAAATATTCANGAATCTAATTAAATATGATGATGTAACAAAGAAAAATAGTGATGTTATGATTGAAGTAATTATCTGGATGTTCATGACCTTAGGTATAGGGTCGCTATCTGCAGTTATTGCAAAGAAATATGGCGTGGAATACATTATAGGAATGTTTGCATGTTTTACTGTTATTGCAAATATTATCGCATCGAAGATTGTAGTTTTTGGACCCTTTTCAGTACCTGCAGCTGTTTTAGCATATTCAACAACTTTTTTATTAACTGATTTTCTTTCTGAACTTTATTCTGAAGAAGAGGCTTTAAAAGCCGTATCTATAGGATTCATATCAAACATTGTATTAGTTGTTTTTACTTGGATTGCGTTACAATGGCAAGGAGCTTCATTTTGGCAAGGACAATCTGCATTCGAGTCAGTATTTGGGATAGTGCCCCGAATAGTCTTTGGATCAATGATTGCATATATAGTTTCACAAAATCTTGATGTAAAAATATTTATGTTTCTTAAGAGAAAATACCCCAAATACCTATGGCTTAGAAACAACGCCGGGACCATGATAAGTCAATTTGTTGATACCTTAATTTTTATTACAATAGCGTTTTATGGCACAAATTCTTTGGAAGTTTTATTTTCATTGATTATAGGCCAGTATATTGTAAAATGGATAATTGCTTTATCAGATACCCCATTCTTATATCTAATAAAGTATATTTACAGCAAATACTAATGTTCCAAAATTAACCATTTAATTTATATACTTTTAATTTTTAATATAATGGGGGTATCATGGGAAAAGAAATTGATAGGGATGTGGATGGGGTTCCGAAACCAAAGTTTAATAATAGGGACAGCATAATCCTTGCAGTAATAATCATAGTATTCATGTTAATTGCTTATATCTTATTTGTGTGATTGATTCTATGGAACATGTACCAAAATTTAAACTATGGCTTGAAGATAAGGATAAGAAATACATCTTGGGAAAGGGAACTGCAGATCTGCTACTCAAGATTAAAGAATTAAAGTCCATTTCGGAAGCTGCAAACTTTTATAATATTTCTTATGCTCATGCCTGGAGAAAAATTAGATCAATTGAAAAGAGCTCTGGGCAGGAAATCATCTCTAAAACGCGGGGAGGCAAGGGCGGGGGACATTCAGAGCTTACACCGTTCGGTGAAAAAGTTCTATCTGACTACATAAAAGCAAATGAAGCAGTAGAAAAATGCATTAGAGATTTATAATTTTTCTATTATTTCTATTATTTTATCTATATCCCTATAGCTAATTACAGGTATACCTTTGTACTCCTCGATGTCATTTGAAATTAAACCTGAAATACATATCACTTCTTTTTTCAAATCTTTGATTATGTCATTTTCATCCCTAGCACATAATATTTTAGGACATTTGTAGTCTCTAAATCCTTCGAGAATAAGATAATCTGAATCAAAGTTATTAAAAAATTCTTCATTATTTTGATCGTAATACAATACAACTTTACCTTTAGGATACACTATTCCTACTCTATCTGCTCCAGAAAGATGATGTTTGTGGGTATCTGTTCCCTCAGATTCTAAAGAGAAATCCTCTATATGAATACTTTTTGCTGAAGAAACTGAGTAACCTCTTTTAACTAATGTACTTATAATTGAAGTCACAACTGTTGTTTTCCCAGACTTCTTAAAACCATAAACTCCAATTATTTTCATAAAAATAAAAACATTATTTGCTTTATAAGTTAAATCATGGGAATATTTAAAAGTAGTTCTACTAGACATTACCGTATGGGAAAGATAAAGGTTGAGGTAAATAATATTTCTAAGAGCTTTTCTAAACCAGAGGATGGAAAACCTCTTCCTGTTGTTGATAAAGTCAATTTTAAAGTAAATGATGGCGAATTTCTCTGTTTAGTTGGATCTTCGGGGTGTGGTAAAACAACAATTTTGAGGATAATAGCCGGCCTACTAAATGCCGATTCTGGTGAAGTTCTAATCGATGGGAAAAAAATTGAGACCCCCTCTTCAAAAAGAGGTATGGTATTCCAAGAATTTGCGCTATTTCCATGGAGAACAGTAAAGAAAAATGTTGAGTTCGGTCTTGAATACAAAGGATTATCTGCTAAAGAAAGGGATGAGCTATCTGATAAATTTATCGCCATGGTGGGATTAGAAGGGTACAAAAATAGCTATCCTCATCAGCTGTCTGGGGGTATGAAGCAAAGAGTTGCCATTGCAAGAGCTTTAGTTAACGACCCAGATGTTTTACTAATGGATGAGCCGTTCGGTGCTTTAGATGCACAGACAAGAAATATTCTTCAAGATGAGCTATTGAGAATTTGGGCACAAACAAAAAAAACAATTATTTTTATCACACACAATGTGGATGAAGCAGTGTATCTTGGGGATAGAGTGCTTGTTTTATCCAAAAGACCTGCAAAAATAAAGAAGGAATTTGATATTCCTCTTGCTAGAAAAAGGAATAGGACTACCCTTGAATTTGTAGCTTTAAGAAAAGAAATATTGGATCAACTGATGGAAGAAATTAATATACAGTCCCCTCCATCCACATGAGAAACTTTTTCTCGACAATGTACCTAAAAGCCCAATTTATTCCAAGACCAATTAGGCCTAAAATGATCATATAGGAAAGAACGTTATCCATTCTGTGGAGGTAGTAGTACCACCAGATTTTGTATCCTAGACCATTTTTACTTACACCGAAAAGCTCCGCAGCAACGAGACACATCCATCCAATGCCCATTGCAACTCTAAGTCCAACAGCGATGTGTGGTAGCGATGAAGGCAATCCAACTGATTTAAGCAAGTCTCTACTTCTTGTGCACCCTAACACTTTTGCGGCCTCAACTAACGTTTTAGGTATACTACTAAATCCAGAGTAAGTATTAGTTAAAATTGGGAAAAATGCACCAACAAATATTATAAATCCAGCGGATTGATGGGTCAATCCAAACCAAACTATTGCAAAAGGTATCCATGCTAAAGGTGGCACAGGCCTCAATAGTTCGATAATGGGGTCCATAAGATTGTCCACTTTTTTAAACCATCCCATTCCCATCCCAATAGGTATGCCCAATACGACTGCAAAGAACATCCCCAATATAAAATGATATAGACTTATAATTAAATCTGAGAATATCTCCATACTTTTTACAAGATTGTATAGGGATGTCATCGTATCAATAAAGCTTGGCAATAAAAAAGAATTTCTTACAACAAAAACTGCAACAAATTCCCATAAAGCAATTGCTATCCCTAGTGAAATAACAGTATATATTCTATACTTTTCTAGAAAATTATCATAACTATTCATTTGAATAAAAAATAAAAAATTAATTTAAATAGCTATCCATTATTTTTTAATAACTTCATTGTAAAGCTTAGTATCTATCAGATCTTTTGCGGTGAGGAGTTTTTTTGTATACTTAAGATTATAGTGCTCTATTCCATAAGCTTCAATATATTCTACTATCTTATTGGGATCGTGAATGAATGTGGTATCAGAATTTTTAATTGAATATAAAATAGATTCCTTAGATAATCCAAGCTTTTTTGAAGCTATTTCTGCGGACTCATCTGGATTTTCTTCAATAAATTCTGTGGCTTTGATATGGATTCTTATTATCTCCTTGACCAGTTCTGGATTTTCTCTTATCAATTTTCCGTTGACCAATAGAACGCAACATGCATGGCCTGGCCACATTTCTCCTGAAGCAACAACACTTTTTCCGTTACCGCTTATTTCTAAAAAGGCAGGCGATGGTTCAGGCAGAAATACTGCATCTAACTGCTTTGCAGCCAATGCTGTAGTTGCATCCCCTGGAGTCATAGGCTTGATATCCACTTTAGAAACATCTATCCCATTATCAGTTAGCCATTTTTTTAGAACCATATCTTGTATTGAGCCAGGCGGAAATGTACCAATTTTTTTCCCAACAAGATATGAGGGGCCGGTATAATTGCTCTCTGGTCGTATGACTATACCTGATCCTTGTGTTTGAACAGCGGCTACAATCTTGGCATCCAATCCTTGATCGATTGCTGGTATGGGGGGTGTAGCACCTACATAAGCTATGTCAATATCCCCCCCTAACATTGCTTGCATTTCTGGTGGCCCAGATGGAAATTCATAGTCGGTTACCTTTTCAATTCCAAATTTTTTTAGATCGTTTAGCCACCATCCTTTTTCCATTGCGACCATTTCTGCAATCTGGTGGGTGCTAGGCTGGTAACCTATCTTAAGTTCAGTCATCTTTTTAGTACTGTCTTTATCTTGTCCAACACAACCTAATAAAAGTGCCGTAACAATCAATATAGAAGATACTATGGCAAATGTTTTTTTCATTTGTTTCACCAACGCTATTATCATTATCTTTCTTATAAGTTTTTCTATTATAGTATAATTAATTTACCCATAAGTATAAATATAGTTATAACAGATATACTTTAAGGTGATTATCTGGGGCTTAAAGAAGCAGAGAGATTAAGAGAGATAATTTTTCTTTCAAATAGTGAGTTTAAAATTGAACTGGAATCCCTTTTAGTTAATACTTTTGGTAGTATCAAGAATTTTTCTGATATTTCAGGGATACCTCTTCCAACTATTTATAAAATTATTTCAGGAAATAGGGATCCCAACATAAAGACTATTAGAAAAATATATGATGTACTACGAAAAGGAGAGGAAAACTCTAATAAATTTATTGCACTTGTAGCTTCAAGATCAGTTCTAAACATGCTTGACGAGAACTATATATTGGATAATGAAAATAAATATTTGATTAAAGAGTATTCTGTCACAAATATTGAAGAAGTGTTCATCCAATCAATAAGGGCAGAAAGAGACGGGGCTAGTGCATTGGTATGTGCCCCCATAGTAAGCTCAATTGTAGAAAAAGTCGTTACAATCCCAGTTGTGACAATAATGCCTCAAAAAAGTACATTAATCGCCTTAAAAACTGCGGCTAAAAAAATAAAATCATAATTCTTTACTATTTTCCTAAACGGATAATAAGATTTAAATATTCCTTTTTCTTAGATATATAGGAATATAAGGTGTTTTTATGAAAAATAAAACAAGATTGATATCACTTGTTATAGCGACATTGTTGTGTTTGGGGCTTATAACAACTGCAACTAGCGTGACTCCTATAAATCCTATTATTCCTGGAATAATTGCTTCTTTAATTCACAAGCCTGTTGAGTCTATTAGCGGCAGTTTAACAAGTATGGGAACAAAATACGACGGACAACTCTACACGGCAGGTGATCAAGGTGGCAATCACCAGGTAAAATGCTTTTTAGCTTTTGATATTTCTAGTATACCAGCAGATGCAACCATTACATCTGCAACGCTAGGCTTGACAGACAATAATATAGCTAAAGGAAATCCATTTGCAACTTTAGGAAAACTATCAGTATACAACGTCAATTATGGGAATACCTTAGAATTATCTGATTTCGATGGTCCAAAACTTTCTACAGTATGGTCTGGCAATTCTCCTCCCTCTGAAGTAATGGACGTTAAATCAGCGCTGCAAAATGCAGTTTCTTCTGGGAAAAAATATGTTCAATTTAGGATCGAATTCACTAAAAAAACGGATAATGGGAATTCAGTCGATAGGATTGAGTTCAAAAATCCAACTTTATTGTACTTTTACTCTACACCATCAGTAAGTAAACCTGATTTCAAAATTACAAATATTGAGAAAGGAACTTCAAATATGGTAGTTGTCACTATTGCTAATAGCGGTGCAGGTAGTTATAACGGAGAAGTTGGCTTAAAGATATGGTTTAATGGAGTTACAAAATTTGATGGATTAGGAACTGTGACTTTGCCTGCTGGATCATCAGCCACAGTCAATTTTCCGACACTAATACTCCCTGAAGGATCCACTACTGTTAAAGTCGCCATAGATCCTTCAAACGTCATTTCAGAAGAAAATGAAACAAACAACGAACGCACTCAAACTTTAACAGTCGCCTCTACACCAACGCCATCAAATAATCCCCCTACGGCCGATGCAGGCCCTAACAAAACTTCTAAAGTAGGGCAACCAGTTACATTTAATGGTTCTGGATCTACCGATTCTGACGGCACAATAGTTAGCTATTCTTGGGACTTTGGGGATGGCGGAAGCTCTTTAGGGTCAATTGTAAGCCATGTCTATTCTTCTCCAGGCACATACACCGTTTCATTGACAGTTACAGATAATAGTGGTGCAACAAATACAGACACTGCCATTGCAATAATTACTGAAGATCAAACTACTCCAACGCCACCTCCAACAACTAACAAGCCTCCAAAAGCAGATGCAGGTAACGATGTAAAAGCAAAAGTGGGCGAATCAATCCATTTTGATGCATCTAAATCAACTGACGCTGATGGAACAATAACAAAGTATTCTTGGGACTTCGGGGATGATAGGTATTCTGACGAAAAAGAACCACTTCATTCATATGCCACACCAGGCGTATACAAGGTAGTTTTAGTAGTGACCGATAATAATGGAGAAACAGATAGAGACGTAATCTATGTTACAGTAGAAAAGGAAGACGCTTCTCCTATAAAAGGAGTTCCAGGATTTGAAGTTCCAGGTGTCTTAGGTGCAGCAGCATTAGTTTACTATTACTTCCGAAGAAGAAAAAATTAATTATTTAATTTTTTTCCTTTTTTATTCAGTTAATTATTTAAATTATTTTCTAGCCTTTACATATGGAGATTACAATGGCAAAAGCTAAAGGAAAAAAGAATAAAAAAACAATTAAAACAGAAAAATCTTCCTTTGAAGGAATACATAATTATGATAATTATTTTGTCGTTACTGGCCTCTTACTCTCTGCAGTGATTGGCTATTTCTTGAGATCTTGGCCCCTAAGATTTAACAGACTTTTGGGATATGACCCTTATTTTTTCTTGAGAGAAGCAGCATATCATCTTTATGGTGAGATTCCAAAAATAGATCCAATGGCCCCAACTGTTGTTAGGTCATTTATAACTGAAGACTTACAGGGATTGCCGATTTTAACTTCAATTATTTCAAAAATTACAAGAATCGATTTGTTAAAAGTCCATATGTATCTCCCTATATTCATTGGTATAATCGGAGCAATTTTGATATACTTTGTTGCATTAAAGGCATGGGATAATAAATATGTTGCCATAATTTCATCATTTTTCCTTGCAATAATGCCTGCATTCATTTATAGAACTTCGGGAGGAGGCTTATGGAAGGATACAATTGGCTCACTCTTCTTTATACTTTTCATGTTACTAACAATGTTAATATTCAAAGAAAAAGATAGAAACAAAACTATTCTCTATGGAATTTTAGCATTAATAGTGTTATTACTATATGCCAATACTTTTGGTAATTTCTTCTTTATTCCTTTAATAGTAGCAACTTACATACTCTTTAAACCTTTTATTAAAGAAGCTAAGAAGGTTAAAAATATTACAATAAAAGAAAAAATCTTTAAAGATATTGATTTGTGGGTATTAGTTGCGGCATGTTTAATTGCTCTACTCTATGCAAATTTCTTGATACCCCCCTATAAACTTGAATCTTTGAGGATTTACCTCGCTCTTCTTGGGTTGGGATTTGCACTTGTTATATACCTATCAAGCTACTTTGCAAAAGATAGGAAATACTATATTGTGTTCATGGCAGTATTATCTGTAATACTAATAGCATTTTCTGAATTTGTCTTAAACTATAACGTATTAGGATACATATTTAGAAGTGTTGATATTAGTGGAATTTCAGGACAAGGACAAGCAAGCACATTTTCTGATTTTTTAGACAAATTTTACCTATTCCCCATAATGGCGATAATAGGGGCTGCGTATGCAATCTATAGAGTAATAAACAATGATAATTCTAAATCTACGCTCTTTATCTTGTCTGCCTTTGCCTTTAATGCCTTCATGTCTTACCAAATGTTAAGAAATTCATTTTTTGGCGGCATAACTTTTGCAATGATGGCAGCTTTCGGATTTTTAGGTGCTTATGATTTTCTGTCAGATAGATTTTCTAAAAACAGTGCAGTTTCCCTTACAATAGTACTACTTATTTTATTTACTTCTTTTTCATTGTATAATCCTCTTGACCAGAGATATGGGGGGTCTATTCCATATAGAACTTCACAATCTCCACATCTAGAGGATAGATGGTTATCAGCCTTAATGTGGCTAAATGATAATACCCCGCAGGAAGAAGTGGTCTGTAACTGGTGGGATTATGGATATTGGATACAGACAGTTGGGGGGAGGAGAACAATATCTGATGGTATGAGAAGTGGTATGGGACCATGGATTAGCGGGTTTGGTGAATTTTTAGGATCTACCGACTCGACAGGTATTCAAAAAATCACTGCTATGGAGCAGGAAGCATATAGGGCAACAGGCAATAACTTTAGAATGAATTATGTTCTAGTGGATCAAAGTCTTTTAGTTAAAACTACTGTCCTAAACAGTGTAATAGGAAAGGATACATTTAGGACTGCATATTTCTATTTTAAAGGTACATCAAAACTAAACAATGCAATTACCTACATATATGAAAGTGGGGCAACTAGACTTTTCTTAGTTACTGACGATAAAAATAACTACTGTTATATTGAGCAAAATAATCAACGTTATGGCGTTTCTAACTTTGTCATTGAGAATCCAAACGGGCAAAACTATGTATATGAGAATGTTAAATATAACTTCCAATCAATTCCTCAGATAATCTACATTACCCCGCAAAATGCAATTATGATGCCTGAAAATATAAAGGATACACTATTTTCAAAGCTCATAGTTTATGAGAGAGGCCTTCAAAATTACAATCTCGTCTATGACAACGGTTATGTTAAAATTTATAGAATACTAAGGTAATGGGCGGACAATATGCATTCTTACTTAACTTTTTTTATTTCTTTAATTATAAGTTTCTCAATTACTTTTTTTTTAATACCTAAATTCATTCAGAAATTTAAAGAAGAGAATCTTGTCGTACGAGATTACTATAAAATAAATAAAACATTAGTTCCAACAATGGGTGGCCTTCCTATATTAATGGGCGTTCTCTCTTCGTTGATTATACTTCAGATCATTTTTCCCCTAGTTGAGGAGCTTCTTATATTTTACTTTGTCATAGTTATATCTGCTGTTTTTGGTTTAGTTGACGATCTTATTAACATAGGAAGAAAAATTAAGATTATAGCTCCATTCTTTTTAGCATTCCCAATTGCACTTTTAAACATTGATACTTCACTGTCGCTTATTTTTATTGAAATTGAATTAGGAATTTTATTTTCTTATATTATTGCTCCGCTTTATGTGATGGTCGTTTCTAATCTAATAAATATGCATTCTGGATTCAATGGGGTTTCAGGTGGCGTCACAACTATTCTTATAGTATTTTCTGCCATAGCAGCTTTCATCAAATTTAATTACACCGGCCTTATTTATATCGCTCCGATACTTGGCGCAATGATAGCTTTTATGTATTTTAATAAGTACCCTTCAAGAATATTTTTAGGAAACATAGGAACGCTTATGATTGGAGCGGCACTTGGGGGGTTTATAATATTTCTAAATCTTGAGATATTTGGGGTCATTATTTTAATACCACATATAATCAACTTTTTAATGTTTGTTTATTGGAAGCTAAGAGGATATCCCCATATTAAATTTGGAAAAGTAGATAAAAATGGGATACTTCATGTTCCAAATAATCTTACTGTAAAATGGTTTTTACCTTATTATTTTCCTATGACTGAAAAAAAAGCAATCTTATTCTGCTATCTATTTTCTATTATGTCAGGTATAGCTGGTATATTGTATATTTTACCTAGATAATCTTTAGAAAACTTTAAATTCTTTTTAGGACATTACGCTATATGCCGGAATACTTTGTCCATGAAACTGCAGAAATTTCCAAAGGTGCTAAAATTGGTAAAAATACTAAGATTTGGCATCAATCTCAAGTGAGAGAGGAGGCTGAGATTGGAGAAAACTGTATTATTAGTAAGTGTGTATACATAGATTTTGGTGTGAAAATTGGAAACAACGTAAAGATACAAAATGGCGTATCTGTGTATCATGGGGTTATAATCGAAGATGAAGTTTTTTTGGGACCCCACATGACTTTTACTAATGATTTGTATCCTAGAGCTTTCAATAGTAATTGGAAATGTGTTAATACGCTTGTCAAAAGAGGGGCGTCAATCGGTGCCAATGCAACCATTATATGTGGGATAATTATCGGGGAATATGCTATGGTAGGTTCAGGGGCCGTAGTGACAAAAAATGTTCCTGCATATGGGCTAGTTTTTGGAAATCCTGCTAAACTCAAGGGATTTGTTTGCAAATGTGGCCAAAAAGCAAAAAAAATCAAAGAAGTAGCAAACGAAGTTTTTATGGAATGCACAGTTTGTAAGACTAAATTTTATATTAACAAAGAAGATTATCTTTTATTAGGGGAATAAAATGAATATACCTATAGCAAAACCATCTATAACTGAAGACGAAATTGAAGCAGTCAGATCTGTACTGATAAGTGGGAATATCGCCCAATCAAAAAAAGTTGAAGAATTTGAAAAGAAATTTGCAAATTATATAGGGACAGATTATGCAATTTCCACTTCAAATGGAACAACAGCTTTACATGTTGCCCTTTTGGCAAATGACATTGGCAAGGGGCATGAAGTTATTACTTCTTCATTTTCTTTTGTAGCCACTGCAAATTCTGTTCTCTTTACCGGTGCGAAACCTGTTTTTGTTGATATAGATCCAAATTCGTTTAATATAAACCCTTCTTTAATTGAAGAAAAAATTACAAAGAAGACAAAAGCAATAATGCCAGTTCACTTATACGGCCAGACAGCAGAAATAAAAAAAATAAAAGAAATATGTGACGATCATAATCTTATACTGATTGAAGATGCTGCCCAAGCACATGGAGCCAAATTTGATGGAAAAAAAGCTGGATCATTTGGGACAGGGTGTTTTTCCTTTTACCCAACAAAAAATATTACCACTTCAGAGGGGGGCATGATTACTACCAATAGTAAATCAGTGTGTGAAAAATCAAAAAAAATAAGAAATCACGGACAAGAGAGAAGATATTACTATGATACTTTGGGGTTTAATTTTAGAATGACTGATATTTGTGCGGCTATTGGTATATGTCAATTAAAAAAACTTGATGATTTCAATAAAGCTCGAAGAAAAAATGCAGAAGTCTATTCTAAAAAATTGTCTAAATTGGATTATTTAGAATGCCCTAAAGTTTCAAATAACAAAGAACATGTATTTCACCAATATACTGTAAGAATAAAAAATGGAAAACGAGATCAAATAATCAAAGGGCTTGAAAAAGCAGGAATAGGGTATGGCATATACTACCCAATGCCATTGCATATGCAGCCTTTATACCTGGAACTTGGATATAAAGATAAATTAAGAGAAACAGAAAAGGCAGCAAAAGAAGTTTTGTCGATACCTGTTCATCCACTGCTAAAAAAAGAAGAGCTTGATTTTATTATTTCTTTCTTTGAGGGGTTTAAATGATTAAGATTGGAGTAATTGGTGCAGGGGTAATGGGAGGGCACCATATTAGAAATCTTGCTTCAATGAATGTTGAATTAGTAGGTATATCAGACATAGACAAAAAAAGAATTTCTGAATTATCAAATACGTATAATACTAAAGGATTTTTAGATTATAAAGAGTTAATAAACGAAGGTTTAGATGCTGCAGTTGTAGCAGTTCCAACAAAACTTCACAAAGAAGTATGTGATGACCTCATTGAAAATGGAGTAGACGTTTTAGTTGAAAAACCTATTGCTGACTCTATTGAAAATGCTAAGGAAATTATCGATAATGCAAAAAAATTCAATGTTAAACTTTCTGTAGGGCACATTGAAAGATTCAATCCAGCCATACAAAAACTAAAAGAATTGATTAAAAACGATACTTTAGGTAAAATTGTTACAATGTCCTCAAAAAGGGTAGGGCCATACAATCCAAGAATAAGGGATGTAGGTATAATAATTGATTTAGGTGTTCATGATATAGACATAATGTCCTTTTTACTTGAAGAAAAAGTCAAAACAGTATATGCAACTGGGGGTAAAAGAATGCACCTCTTCGAAGATTACGCTACAATTTTGATGACTTTTGGAAATAGCTGCACCGGACTAATTAATACAAACTGGCATACTCCTCATAAAGTAAGGAGCCTTACTATTGTTGCAGATAAGGGGATAGCAGAAGTTGATTATATAGATCAGAAACTAGTTCTCTACGACAAAGAATGGGAAAAAGATGCAAAAATTGAAAAAAGAGAACCCTTATCGATAGAACTTGAATGTTTTATTAAATATTTAAAAAAAGATATTGCGCCACCAGTTTCTGGAGAAGAGGGACTACATGCACTCGAAGTTGCAATATCTGCGATTGATTCTTATACAAACAATATAATTAAAAGGATATAATTTATCCTTTTCCGACTCCTTTGTAAATAAATCCTTTCTTAATCATCTCTTCCTTTTCGAAGATATTTCTTCCATCTATAATAATTGGGGTATTCATTAGTTTTTTGATTTTGCTAAGATCAACTTTTTTATATTCTGAATGTGCTGTTACAAATATTATCGCGTCTGATCCATCTATACTTTCATAAAAATTCTTTTTTATTTCAATACCCTCGTAACTTTTAACAAAGGGGTCATGGACCTGAATTACAGCGCCTTTTTCTTTCAAAGTATTAATTACATCAAGTGCAGGAGTGTTTCTTGTATCATCAGAATTCTCTAGATAAGCAAAGCCACACACTGTAATTTTTTTGCCTTTAACATTAATTCCTTTTTCTTTAAAAATATTAAGTAACAGGCCTGCAGTATGAATTGGCATTTTCTTGTTTAGATTTCTAGCAAGTATCATTAACTCTGGCTTCATAATACCTTTAACACCATATGAGAGTAATAGCGAATCTTTTGGAAGGCAATGGCCTCCAACGCCAGCCCCAGGTAAATGCATATTTCTGTATGGGGCTTTATTTACTAATTCTCTAACTTCGTATACATTGATTCCAAGTTTTTCACATATTAATGCCACCTCATTTGCAAATGCTATCTCAACATCCCTGTACGCATTCTCCGCTGTTTTTACGACTTCAGCAGTAATACAATCTGTTGGATAAAGCTCTCCTTTAACTATGTGAGAATAGAGTTCAAGCATTTTGTTGCTTGTTTCTTCGTTTATACCTCCACATACCCTTGATAAATTTTCAATGTTATAAAGAAGCTTTCCAGGCATTACACGTTCTGGACAGTTCCCAAGTAAGAAATCTTTACCTGCTTTCATCTTAGATGTATTTTCCAAAATTGGCTTAACTAAAGACTCCATTGTTGTAGGGGCTATTGTTGATTCTACTATTACTAAACACCCTTTAGACATATTTTGAGCTACACTTGTCAGAGCTGATTTTAATGAGTCGTAATGAGGTTCCCATTTTTCAGAATCGAAAGGGGTCTCTACGCAAATTAATATTGCATCAGCATTTTTACAGTAAGAATAATCAGTTGTTGCAACTAGTTTCTTATTTTTTACGACCTTTTTTATAAGCTCAGGTAAATTTGGTTCATCTCCCTCTATGGGGCATAGACCTTTATTTATAAGATCAACTTTATCTTTTGTTCTATTAATTCCAATTACATTAAATCCTTTATCTGCAAACATAGCAGCAACAGGAATTCCAACATATCCTGTTCCTACAATAACTATATTTTTAAACATAATATCATCAAAAAAAAGATATGCCCTCCCTAAATAAATCTTTGGATTCTACTATTAACATATATTTAAAATAATTAGTATATAAATTTCTATTTTTATAATTGTTTATCAATAAAAATATTATTTCTATCATTATAGTTACTCGTTTAAATAAATAATTTTGGACATTAAAATGCTATTATGTATTTCAATTATTAATTTTAATTACCGAAAACTTTATATAGTTAGAGTAACTAAATACTAATAACTAAAGATTAATCGCTCAATATATGTAATCGATGGTGATAATATGGGGTGGAGAAAACAATTCGAATTGAGAAATGAGAGAATTGAGTATATAAGAAATCTCCTCAGGGAAAGAACTAAGTCAGGTAAGGATTACTTTATTCAAGAATTAGTAAATGAGACTAGAATACCTAGAAGCACAGTGGAGAGATATTTATACGAATATCTTGAAAAAGAGATTGAGATATACTACGAAGGGCCATTAAAAAAGATCAAATTTGTGGGCAAGGATAAAGGAACTTAGATTAACCTCTTCTTAGAAGTAATCCATCTTCTCCATCCTCGTAGTAATGTTTGAGTTTATTATTAATCTTAAATCCAAGTTTTCTGTACATTGATATTGCGGCAACATTACTTTCTCGCACCTCAAGTTTTAATCTAGTTATACCATTTTTTTCATAAACATTAATTAATTTTTTCATAAGAACTGTTCCTATCCCCTTTCTCTTAAAATCATCTCTTACAGCTATTACTAAAATATGCCCCTCTTTTTTTTGGGTAATACCTATTACAAATCCAATAATATCTCTATCTTTTTCTACTACAAGAAATGTGTTCCTGTATGACTCATACAGAAAGTTGATTATTTCAGGTGGATATGGAAAATCAAAATTTTGATACTCTAAATCTATTATTGTGTATAGGTCATCTGCTTCTACTTGTCTAAAGATCATTTTCGTCCCCTATTACTTCAGAGAATTCTTTACCGTTTTCAAAAGAAGCTCTATATCCACTAGGAGTTTTTTCTAAATCTTCAACTTCAAAAAATCGCCATCTTCTTACAAATCTAACTGCAAAATATGGAATGGCACCAAATGTAATGCAAAACTCTTTTAATTTTTCAACATCTTCATCTTTAAAGTAACATTTCTCATCTGCCCTTATTTTTACTTCTATTCCAAGATATTTTTTGCCATTACCCGCAATGATATCGGGATGAGGATATAATTGCCCCCTCCCAGAACCTGGCATTCTAAGGGCCGCATATCCATTTTCCCATAATTTTTTTACCAAAGTAACTTCTGAATTTCTCCCTCTGTTATACAATTGAACTTCTCTCCTTTAAAGTAAAGTTAATTTAAGTCTATCTGGCCTTGGTTCATATACATCTCCTTTCTGTTTTAACTCGTCTATAATCTTACGGGTAAATGAATCACTAATATTTTCTGCTCTTGCTTCCTCATAGACATCACCTATAAGTGCACCATCACCATTATTTTTCTTATCTAAATTAGAAATAATATCCATTATGACAGTAATCTTATCTCTCTGGGATTTTGGCCTACCTGTCATTATCATATCTATATCGATTTCTCCAGTTTCTGGGTCTTTTCCTGCATCCTCTATTGATTTCATGTATAATTGGATAATATCCTCCACATCCTCAACAATTACTTTATCAGATAGCCTCATTCTTGCCCTTGCTTCGGACAATCTTATTAATGATTCAAGCTGTCTTGCGGTAATCGGAATTGGGGTGTTTTTTTCTTCACCTTTTTTTCTAATGCTCACATAAAATTCTAAAAGTCTATTCTTTGCTTCTTCTGTTAATGTTATTCCTTTAATCATTTTTTTTGAGTATATAGCATACTTTCGGATATCATCTGTACTTAATATAGGTATTATAGATTCTTTTTCTCTGGAATGAACTTTTAATATATGTTCTGCAATTTTTTTATCTTCACTTTCTTTTGGTTTATCTGTTAATATAAAAATCAAATCAAATCTTGAAAGTAGTGTGGGCAAAAGATCTATCTGCTCTCCGAGTGGTTTGTAACTGTCAAACCTCCCCCTTTTTGGATTCGCAGCAGCAAGAATAGAGGCTCGTGCATTTAAAGTTGCAATAATCCCAGCTTTAGCAATAGAAATTGTTTGTTGTTCCATAGCTTCATGAATTGAGGAACGATCTTCATTAGACATTTTGTCTATTTCATCTATGCAAGCAATACCATTATCGGCAATAACAAGAGCCCCTGCTTCAAGGGCAAATGANCCTGAATTTTCATCTCGTATTACTGCAGCAGTAAGGCCTGCAGCAGATGTTCCNTTGCCGCTTGTATAGATTGATCTTGGTGCAACAAGATTGATGTATTTAAGAATTTGGGATTTGGCAACTCCAGGATCACCAACAAGAAGAATATGGGAGTCGCCCCGTATNCTTGTTTCATCATTTAGAATCTTTGCTTCNCTTGAAAAAAGCTGNAATGCAACGGCATANTTAACTTGCTCNTTTCCAAAAATTGANGGNGCGATNGAATTAGTGATATTTTCACATATTTTTGGATCTGAAGCCAACTCTAATATTCTTTCCTCATCTTCTTCCGTTAANTCTAGATCCTGAATGTCTTTATCTTTTACTTCAATACTGTTTACTTCTATNGATTTACTAAAAGTAGTTTTTTTACCTCCGCCTTTTAGAGAGCTCTCTTGTATTGTCTTTAAAGTNCCAACTACAGTCACAACGTTTCCTGGGTGGGCGATGTCAACAATATCATCCTTNATTATACAATCCATATTCCAAGGCAGTCTGCCTCCCTTTAATTTTTCAGGTTTTTCTTGAATTTTAATACTCTGCCAATCNACAAACTTTGAATANGCTTTGACTAATTTGAAAGGNCCATTTCTTCCACATGCNGGATTAGAGCAAGTAACAGGAGTCTTAAAAACTTGGGAGTCTTGCATCACTGTAATGTATTCCCCACACCTTTCACAACTAAATACTGCTTCAATTACTTCAGGTTTGACTTCTGAAGTCCTCCTTACTACGCCTTCTACTTGAATCATCTTATTAATATGCACGGCCCTAATATCTCTGATATCTACCCTATCTTTTGGGGGTAGATTAAGAAATCTCGCTGTAAGCCTTTTTTCAGTTTCAGCACCATAAGTCTCTTTCAAAGCCTCACTTGGTGCAGATAAAATTTGCTCAGGCTCACTTAGAAGCTGTTCGGAGAGATCGAAATCAAAGTCAATAACGTCATCAAAATTAATATCAAGGGAGCTTTTACCTTCCATCTTCATTTTATCAATAAGTTTCTTATATTTGGGCTCACTTACGTCAGGATAAGCTTCATAGAATTCTTTAAATCTATCTACAACTTCTTCATAATTAAGCTTCATATCCTTCTCCCTTTACTATCTCCTCTCCATACTGTATCCATTTTGAAATTTCTTTATTTATTAATGATACGTACTCCAATTCATCTTCATGGACTTCAATTTTTTGGCTTTGAATTAATAATAACTTTAAAATCTTTTCTGCCCTCAATCTTAAAAAATTCCTTAATGCGCTTGCACTATCATTATATTTTTTTTTATCGAGTTCTGATATACCACTTTTTTCTTTAAGATATTTTTGGGATAGCTTTGCATAGTAAAAAAAATTTTCATTTAACTCTAACATTTTTTCTGAAACTTTCTCTTCATTTAGCATTTTTCTATAATCAACTGAGCTCAATGGAATTATATCTGCCAATCCCTCTTTTATTAAAACTTCAACTTCTAAAAAATGAAGTTGGTAATCCCTTCCTTCTTCAAATCTTTTATTAAAAAGATTAAAAGTTTTTTTCGCTTTAAAGGGAACAAGTTTTGAATCTGACATATCCTCTTAATTCCTTCTTTCACTCTATTAAAAAGTCTTTTGCAAATTTCTTCTGATATTTTTATTTACTAGAGCCAAAATACTATCGAAATAAATATATACTCATGTTTATAGGTTTTGTGTAGTTATAATTTTCTTGGAGGGATTAGTTGCATAAAACAGTCGAGGAAATTAGAAAATCCCAAGGAAAACTCCTTGTTAAAAATGTTAAATATTCATGGGACAATATACCCTATTACAAACAAAAAATGAAAGAAGCGGGGGTGAAACCTGAAGACATAAAAGGATTGGACGATATTTCAAAGATTCCATTTCTATCAAAAGCAGATCTAAGGCATCATTACCCATATGGATTAATAGCAACACCTCTAGATAGAGTTGTTAGATTTCACTCTTCTTCAGGTACAACTGGGATACCAACTGTTGTTCCCTATACTAAAAAGGATATTGAAAATTGGGCCGAGTTAAATAAAAGATGCCTTGAAACTGTAGGCGCAACGAATAAAGATATTGTGCAGGTCAGCTATGGTTATGGATTATTCACTGGTGGATTGGGTCTACACTATGGTGCAGAGAGGTTAGGTGCAGCTGTTATACCTGCTAGTAGTGGAAATACTATGAGGCAGATTAAAATTCTAAAAGATATGAAAACAACTACTCTTGCATGCACACCATCTTATGCGTTAATGCTCTCTGAATTAATGAAAGCTAATGATGTAAAAATTGAAACACTATCATTGAAGCGCGGGGTATTTGGTGCAGAATCTTGGTCAGAGAACATGAGAAAGAGAATTGAAAAAGGCCTAGGTCTTGAAGCATTTGACATTTATGGACTAACTGAGTTATGCGGTCCTGGAGTTGGAATAGAATGCTCTGAACACAATGGACTTCATACATGGTCGGATCACTTTATCGTAGAAACAATTGATAGTGAGGGCAATAAAACTGATGTTGATGGGGAAGGGAAAGGAGAGCTAGTATTCACAACTTTACAGAGAGAAGCGATGCCTGTTTTAAGATATAGAACAAAAGATCTTTCTTCTATAACATGGGAAGAATGTGCTTGTGGATTATTGCATCCTAGAATTGGAAGGATTACTGGAAGAAGTGACGATATGTTAATTGTTAGAGGTGTTAATGTATTCCCAAGTCAGATTGAAGAAGTTTTAATGGAATTAAAAGGTGTTGGTGATCATTACCAGATAATAGTTGACAGGGATATTTTAGATTGTCTAATGGTAAAAGTTGAAGTTACTAATGAAATTTTCTCTGATAGCATTTCAGAACTTATAACACTTGAAAAAGAAATTAAAAAACGACTTTTCGAAATGCTAAGTCTAAATGTAGACGTTGAACTAGTTGAACCTGGTCAAATACCAAGACCTGAAGGAAAAGCAAAAAGGGTAGTTGATTTAAGGAAAGATATGTAGGTGTTGAAATGGTAGAACAGATTAGTGTTTTTATTGACAATAGGCCGGGAAGACTTGCTGAACTTTGTAACATTATTGGGGGGAACGGCGTTGATATAAGAGCATTACAATTAGTTGAGGCAGGAGAATTTGGCTTAGTTAGAATGATAACTGACAACAATGAAAAAGCAATGGCTCTATTGAAAGACGCAGGTATGTCTTTTAGAAAAGGAGAAGTTTTAGGGGTTCTTATGGAGGATAAGCCAGGATCCTTGGGATTAATCTCCTCCATCTTAAGTGACGCTTCAATTAATATTGAATATGCCTATGCATTTATAACTAAAATAGAAAAAAAAGCAATTTTGATTCTAAAAGTAAATGATTTGAAAAAGGCAATTGAGGTATTGAAGTTAAAGGGAGTAAGCATACTGGAAAATATTTAGGGTGCAGGCATGCCGGTAGAAATAAATGAAAGTCTGAAAGCTGCAGCTGGATTCATCGAAATAGCAGCAATAACTGCGCCTAAGGGAAAAGGGGTAGACGACATAAGGACTAGATCTATATTCAAAGGCAGTAAAGAACATAATGATTTAGTTGAAAAAATGAAGGAATATGGGCAGAAAAAAGGGCTTAAGTTATTTTTGAGGGATTCGAAGAATGTATTCGAATCTGACGCAGTAGTACTCATCAGTGTAACAGCAAAACCACCCCTTGGTATAAATTGTGGGATGTGTGGTTATGATTGTAATTCAATACCTAGAAAGAAAAAAATAAATGATTATTTTGCACCTGTATGCTGCTTTGCGTTGGTGGATCTTGGAATTGCACTAGGTAGTGCATCAAAGACTGCCCAAATTCTAAATCTTGACAACAGAATAATGTATTCAATTGGGGCCACAGCACTTGATATGGGCCTTATTAATGGTGATGTTGTTATAGGGATTCCACTTTCCGTTTCAAGCAAGAATATTTATTTTGATCGTTGATTATTTGATGAATCTTTTCATCAGTAAGGGAAGTCCAACTTTCATAATTCCTTCGGCAACTGGACAACTTTTTCCTTTTTCAATATTATCTATTAAGTAGTCGTCTACTTGAGATATAATAATCCCGGCTCCAAAAGCGGCAAGAAGTACCGGTATAGGATGTTTTTCTATAATTTCTAAAATGTCATTTTCAGAGCCTATCCTATTTTTAATTTCCTTTAAGATACTTTCAATGTCTTCCCTTTTTATCCTTTCTTCCATATGTATATCCTCCATACCCAACTATAGCCCCTACTATGACAAGCATAATCCCAACAATCAAAAATGCTACCATGTAGCTGCCAATGATGTGCTTTAAAAAGAATACCAACGAAATAAAAAGAGCCACTATGCCAGAAAAAGCAAGTATTGCTGCACCAATAACTAGGAAAAGAGTCTTTGAAAGTTTGTTTATTGGCTCTTTTATTGCCTCTTCTATCGCATCAGATGCGCCCTGCTTAACATACACTCCAACATATTTTAACAATAATTCAATAAGTTTACTTAGAGGCACTGCTTCTATCATTTTCCCACTTACTTCCTCAATAATTTACCTATGAGGTACCCAAATCCAAAAGCTGCAAAAATGCTCATTAAAGGATATTTTCTGATAAATATTTCTGTTTCTTGAAGGGCCTTTTCAGACTCCTTAACAACATAATCAATTTCATCACTATATTTTTCTTCAAACTCCTTTAACTTAATACCTGCTTCATCCCCAAGATCTTTTATTCTTGATTTGCTCTCATCTAATTTATACTTACCTTCCTCTAAAAGTCTCTTTCCTTCGTCGATCATCTTCTTTCCCATTTCAATATCTCTTTCTATTTCCTTTTGGATATCATCAACACTAACCTGTTTCAAATAATCACCAGATTAATAATAATTTCAATCTTTATAAAATTATTCTTTAATTAATATTATAAAACTAAGTTATTTGCTTCTTATTTTATATTTAATATTTTATAATCTAATATTTTCGTCATTGGATAATCCTTTAATAGCTATTGATAGAGAAACTAATGCAAGTCCAAGATATATTGCCATGTATTTCCCTATCTCTAGAAAATTAATGGAGGGATTTGAGGATATTTTTATTATAGGGATAATCGGAGAGTAACTTAGCATTTCTTTTAATAGAGAATTTTCAGAAGGTATTGGCACAAACATAATTAGTGTTACTACCATCATGAATAAGGTAAGGAACAGATTTGATTCTGTAATATTAGAGGAGATATTAGAAAATACTATTGACATAGAAAACAAAAGAAGCATTATTATTGAAAGAAATATAATTAATAAAGGTATGTTAAAGATGGATATTCCTCGAACCCTCAAAACTATGATCCAAATTAGTATTTGCGCAATTGATATAATGAAAGTAGGTATTATCTTTCCAAGAATAATTTCTATCCTTTTTAATGGGGAGGCAAGTAAAATTTCAAAAGTCTTTCTTTCTTTTTCTCCAACAATAGAATCAGATAGGATATTCATAGAAAGAAATATTGGTAAAAGTAATATAAGNGGGATGAAAAGAATTTGCATTATTTCAACAAAGAAGAGATCTGTTATNCTGTAGCTATAATTCTCTGGGTATATAGCGATTGAAATAGGATTTAATATTTCCTCATTAANACTCCCATTTAATTTTGCTTTAACATAGGCCCTTTTAATTGATTCNGATAAATAATCCAAATTTGATTGATTTTTTAATAATACTTTTACAGAATTATTTTTTTCAGCCCATATTATTCCGTCAATATTTCTTGGNAGTGCACCATTAAATTCTTTATTTCTTAGAGAAACACTTTTGATTGATTCTTGAGTTAGGTACCTAGATAATCCTTCTACTTCAGAATACAATANATAAGTTCCTTGGGATCCTGGATCGTCGACATATGTTTGGATGTAGGCATAGGAGCTTCCTATCAATACTATCCCAATTACTATGAATAGTTGAAGTAAGAAGGCAAATATGTATACCTTTTCTTTCATTATATCTTTAAATTCTTTTATTGAAAGATAAATTATTTCTTTTCTCATAGCACACCCTGTAACATCATAATGTTATATCCAAAATGAATAATTACTCCAATAATAAAAGTTAGTGTTAGATACTTTTTATCAGCAATACCAACTCCTATAACACCTGTCGAAACAATATGCACTCCACCAGAAAGAAATGTTCTCATAATCAATATTCTAACTGCATAGTCCGGGAATATATTTAATGCGAATCCTGTAAACATTATATTCTCAAATATGGCAAATCCAAGGCCAGATGCCATGCCAGCCATTAATCCTTCATGCCATTTTAATTTATAATAATGGCTTGCAGAGAAAATACCTATACTTTTAGAAAGCTCTTCTATAATTGCCCACAAGGCCAATATCACGAATATTGATTCAGTAAAATAGATTGTAATGATACCAAAAAATATCTCTAAAATAATTGAAATTAAAACTGCAATGAATCCAAAAATTAACGCAATGAAGTAAGGGCCATAAGATCTGCTCTTTATTTGTAATTTCCCGGCAAGATTGAAAATAAGTTGAGTAATGCTAGGTCTTGGGCCAAAATAGAATTCGTCTTTCCTATATAGTGCTGTTGATGCAAACATCAAAATTAAGGAAAAACTAAGTGAAGGCAATATAGAAAAAATCGTTTCTTTAGTAGAATAGGTGCCATTTTCTATTGCTATAACGAGAGATAACGGAGAAATAGCGGCAACTTCTTTTAATCCAACTAAATATAAGGTGGAGGTACCAAATAAAAAGAAAAATAGAACTATAAAAGTTACAGTTACAATTAGGGCAGAATCTTTGTAGTTCTTTGAATAGACTCCAATGAGTCCAGTTATACTCAAAAGCAATATTGCTGTTATCGTAAGGGGTAAGATAATAAGGGGATTTGTTACTCGTCCAAAATAATAAAGAGCTGTAATCCAAAATAGTAACTGGAATAGTATAATAATCATTATAGAGAGAAATTTTGAATAGAAAATTTTTTCTCTTTTGATTGGAAGTGCCAAAAGTACTTCTCCAGTTTTCTTTTCTTTTTCAGAAATAAGCAAATCAATTAACATCCCTCCGCTTAAAAAAAGAGGAAGGAGTAAAACTAAGAGGACTATATACCCCCCACGTTCATCTTCAAAAGACTTCCTTGTTTTTTCTATCTGTTCTTCAAAGT